>NZ_JBGORN010000002.1:0-680027 GCF_041679625.1 Enterobacter cloacae complex sp. ESBL7 | reverse complement strand
GGTTTTAAGGCCTTTAGCCAGTTCAGCCGCAAGGGCTTTGAGTTTCTTTTCGTCCATAATTGCCTGTCTCCGTTGTTGGAGTGAACATATCAAAATCAGGCAATTACACAATTTTAATTACAGGCTCTTTTGTATCCGTATACCAGAGTTCCCCTTCACAGTCCCAACCCTTCAACTCCAGATACCGATGATCATCAAATCGGTAAACCACCTGTGTTGGCGGTTCTGAAGCCTTACAAGCCGCCGCAAATAAAACAGCGGTAGTAATAATCCCTACACATAATCCTTTCATGAGTTATTTCCCCACGTCCATGTCACAACGCATATGGTCCCAGCCGGTATAACCCTTCACGCCTGGAACCTTGTCGGGCTGATCCTGCCAGTTGGACTGAAGTTCCTGAACTGTTCCTTTAAGCCCTTGCTTAGTCATATAAACCATTCCCCAAGCCCACCCACCAGAACCGGGCTTAATATCTCCTTTTGTTCCATCGCCAAGTTTATATTGAATCCCCGCCCCCCCCGGCAATAAACGAGGGTCATCGAACGGCTTTGACGACATATACAACCTGTGTTTCGTCTGTAAAAATCCCTGATCGTTGACGACTGAGAAGGAAAGAACGTCCTCATAAGGCGCGTAATCATCGCCATTTGGTTCATTAGGTCCAGGAGCAAACCGCACAGAATTCCAGGTTTGTCCATAATCCTTAGACACAATAAAACCACCCGCCCCCCAGCCAGTGATTGCGATATATCGCTCCGATGGATGGATAAATTTACGGGTAAATAATCTGTAATATTGGCTAACAGGCTCAGTATGGATACCGCGTTTTATATCCGTGTACCAGAGTTCACCTTCACAGTCCCAGCCTTTCAACTCCAGATAACGATGGTCATCAAATCGGTAAATAATTTGCGTTGGCGGTTCTTTGGCCTGACACGCAACTGCCAGCAACATGACGGCACTTGCCAAGTTGGTCCATAATATTTTCATGCCTTATCCTTACCCAACTGGCTGTCAGATTTGGTTTTTGGCATTTCCCATTGCAATAGTTTTATTTCCTCAAAATCTTCCGATCTGACGGTTCCCGACTCAATATCCTTCATATTACGTGCTCGAGGTCTGGTACCAGCATAATCATTCTCCACACCATAGTCCCCTTTAGGCAGCACTTTATCAGGCTTGTTCATAAACCATTTAGTCTGCGGTTCATCCAACTTGCCAGTCCGATAATATTCTTTAGCAGCAGGAAAACCATTCTGCGGATCACGCCAGTCGGCACGATGCAACAGGCTTTCCCAGAATTTACCGGCTTTGTAGTCAAATAACTTGCACTGGCCGATTGCCAGGTCGAACGCCATCGCGTGCGAAGGCGTGAACTCGCTCATAACAATTGACGAATGCTGGCTGTAGCTTACCGGGTCAGCTTTTTTCCATTCTTTTTCAAGTTCTTCACGGGTTTTCATCCAGGTAATGGACAACACAGGATAATCTTTAGAACCAGTAACTTCCCCGTGAATAACGGTATGCTCCCGGTCATGGCTTTCCACCTTCAGCTCATCTGGTGTTAAAACATGCCCAGGCTTCCAGCTAATACGCTGATAACTGTTAAGCATATACATCGCAGAATCCGTGCGTTTGATGGCACTGGCTTTAGCCGAATAGGAGATGTAGGCATCCGGACTCTCCGGGTCGATATAATACGTATACGGCTTGTCACTCGTTTTAGGGTCATTATCCGGATGGTTATCCTGACCCTGTAGTTTGAAAATAAAGGGCTCCGGCAATTCTTCACCGTTTACCACTACGTCATGGGCGCGGTAGCTGGCATTCGGGAGAAACGAATATTTTGCATCCCCCTCTTTTCGCTGTGGCAACTCAAAGGGTTTAGTGTCAGGTACTTTCCCTACTTCGCCGTGCTGATAAAAAACTCGCTGGAAGAGGTTAGGAATGCCATCTGCAATTTTCTGAGGGATCCCACGCCAGCCAAATCCCTGTACATTTTCCAGCGATACAACGCCATCATTTGGACAGAAGTAGTTATACACTTTACCGTTATTGTTACGTCCATAGCGGTCATCAACTCGCAACGGATTATCAGAGGGTTTGCGCAGCGTACAGGAGGCTTCAAGGGCCAGTAATTCGTCTTCAGATAATTTTCCTCCCCCTTTCCACTGCGTATGCATCAGGCTACAGAACTTTTTGAATGTCTTCTGCCTGGCGGCATCCGTCTGTTGGTATCCGAGCTGAATATTTTCAGCCATGCGGGACTCCAGTGAATAAGGGGAATGATTAAGGATGACGCAGTTCACCGGATTCTGCCCCACCTGTTTCACCAACATATTTGCCAGCATGGTGATGATGGTCCCCTGACTGTGCGCCACGATATTAATCACATCATGTTTAGTTGCCTCTTCGGTTCGGATTTGTAAAATTAAATCAGCCAGACGCTGGGCAGCAAAAAACTGATAGATTCGGTGCGGGTTTTCATAAATGGGGTGAGTGTAATCCCCGTCGTTCATATGCAGTGATGCAAATCCCACCGCTGCCACGCCAAAACCTCCCGCTCCTGGCCCCAGCATATCGGGAATGTTGGTAGTCGCATTGGCGAACGTCCCGCCACCTTTTGCAAAATTTGAATCAAGACCATTCTTGAGGTTGTCATTCTGGTACTTAAACGAACCCTTACCGTCATTGCCCAGCGCGGCCTTGTTCGTCTCGTTATCTTCCTGATAGGCGTCATACGGCAGATGGGCACCGGAAGAAAGTTTTCCGACTTCATCCCGGTACCGCTTCTGGTCTGCCCGGTAGTCTTCATGCGTAACAGGCTTATACCCCCAGTAGAACGGGATAACAGGCGAACGACCAGGATGGGTAATGCGGTACTCTCCCCATTCATGCGCGTAAAAGTCCTGACGATTAAGACGTTTACTCAGACCCGCAAGAATGCCTTTTTCCTGATTCTGGTACGCCTCACCCACGTCGTTTACGCCGTGAACCAGGATCACAATCCCCGGCATCGGGCGCGGTACACCTACGCGGCGCGTCTGGGCAACCTCACCCAGACTTTTGTGTACCGGGATATCCCCTTCAGAAATCACCCGTGGCGCGTACGGGCTTTGTTTGGCTTCCGTCATTCCATTAACTCCATTTTGTAGGTGTCCAGGTCATCGGCATCGAGCAAAGATGAGTGGCCGTTGCTGTCCGTCACGCCTTCCACCACTTTCCCGGCCGAGCTGGTCAGCCGGAATTTTTTGTTCGCGAGAATTTGCTCCGGATCGTCTCCGGCGTGCAGCTGGTAGCGGAGTTTAAATGCCCCCTTATTGAACGGCGGGACCGTGACCTGCGCACTTTCCGGGCCGTCGTATTTCAGGTTTGGCGCTTTCAGTTCGATTCCCGTCGGTGAGAAGAGTGTGACCAGACCATTAGGGCTGATACGGATCCCGCCGCCACCGCAGACAAACTGCATCCCCTCTTTAGCGCTGCCGTTCATCTTCCCGGCGGTACTCGCCATCGTGAAATCCTTCTGCGAAAGCAGGTGCATTTCGCCGCGCTGGGCCTGCGTCGTGATGTCACCGGCACCAGCAATCATCTGAATGCCGAGCTTGCGGGCGAACAGCGAGAGTTTTTCCCCCACGGCCAGAGAGAATTTTTTTACCACGTTCACGCTGGCATCACTGCCTGCCGTGGCAATCAGGTCATTCCCGGCTGACAGCTGCAGGCTGTCTGGCGTGACATGCGCCTGTCCTTTTTCGGCATAGGTCAGCAGGCCCGCACCAGTGAGGTTGTTCAGCATCTGGCTCAGCTGGTTTTGCCGATCGGTTTCCACATTCCCGGCCCCGGCCGTCGCCGCTGATTGTTGCAGCGTCATCGCCAGTGACAGCGCTTTTTCCAGTTGTGCAATGGCGGCCGTCATATCCAGCTGTTTGCCTGCCGCGCGCGGCTGGGCCTCTGTCGTGAGTAATACCCCTTTAGCGGCACGCAGCGCCATCCAGTCATCGGTACGGGCCTCCACGCCTTCCCCGCGCTTTTTCCCTTCGGCGTCCACCAGGTGGCCGACGCTGACCTGCCCCTTACCGTGCTCCGTGGAAATTTTGATGTGTTCCTGCCCGCGCCGGTCCTCAAGACGAATCTTGTTCGACGCAGCCGTACGGATCACGTTGCGGGTGTCGTTGCGGTTTGTGACCAAATCCGGATGGCTGCCGTCATGCATGACGTGCGCGATATACGGCCTGTCCGGATCGCCGCCTTCAAAGGCAACAGCCACTTCTGTGCCGTCCAGCAGCGGGAAGTGAAAACCAAACACATCCCCGCCGTACGGTCTGCCCAGACGCATCAGCGCACTTTCAAAGCCGTCACGTTTTTCATCGAGATCAAAATCAAACTTCACGCGGTAGCGGCCCTGCGCATCGACTCCGGCATATGTGGGATCGCGAGTAATAGCCGCCACACGGCCGGGCACAGTACCGGCTATCACCGGACGCGGAAGAGAGTCCGGACGGTAGCTGTAGCCGTTCAGATAAGGGATACCCTTCAGGATGGCGCGGTAGTGCTCTGCGCGACTGCCGGATAGCGTCATGGTGGTCACAAGAAATCCGGGCTTAAACCCGGCAGGAATATCCCCTGTCGGATGAAACATCACGCCCGGCAGCAGTTCCGGATCGCTGGTTGTCACCCCCAGTACGCTCTGTTTGTTCAGCAGGCGTTCATAACGCAGGCGTGCGTAGAACGAGGCTGTTTCTGCCTCCTGACCGTAAAAGTCACCTGCAGCCAGAAAGTGATCGGCGTAGTGGTACTGTTTTCCGCTGGTTATCCCGTCAGGAATGTCGTTTCCGGTAATGGTTTTATCCGCCTGTGGGGAAAACGGATCGC
This sequence comes from Enterobacter cloacae complex sp. ESBL7, assembly GCF_041679625.1. NCBI lineage: Bacteria > Pseudomonadati > Pseudomonadota > Gammaproteobacteria > Enterobacterales > Enterobacteriaceae > Enterobacter > Enterobacter cloacae complex sp. ESBL7. The sequence goes on along the minus strand of NZ_JBGORN010000002.1, from coordinate 675,157 downwards.
GGTAGTTATAGGTACGGACCCGTACATTTTCGGGGATGAGCTGGTACTGCTCTTCGAGTTCGGTTACGTACTCTTCATGACTGGTCATTCCAGAATGGCGGACGTATGGCAGCTGCTTATTACTGAAAACATAGCGGCGACCACTGTCACCGAAAATCACTACCGTTTCACCTTGTACTTTGTCGTGATTTTCAAAGCGGAACCAGATCCCGACTTCGGCCAGCAGGCGGCGGATAAACTGGAGATCGGTTTCCTTCCACTGGATAATCATTTCGCGGCTGGGGTAGTTGTGGCTCAGTTGGTCAAAATCGATGTTGTAACCCTGAAAATGCCCGCTCTCCTTCATCAGCTTCGTGACGAGCTCAGGCACTGTCATGTCCATGTACACGGCCGAACGGTAGTTCTGATCCAGCAGCGCCAGTTCATGCTCCAGCACGCACTCATACAGGGCTTCATCAGCGGACGACTTCAGACGGGAAAATGACGTGATCACGCCATTAATCTGGCGCACCGGCAACCAGGATTCCTGATTGTGCCAGGTCGATTTCGCTTTCGGGTCAGGCGCGCGCAGAATAAATTCAGCCATCTGGTTCAGAACGTCTTTGACTGCAACGTTCGGATTTGGACTGGTGAAGCGAATGGTATAACGGTAGGGCTTACTGAGTTCTTCTTCCCCGCAAAACGAATGAACATCCGGTGAAACGGTTTTACTTCGTGGGAAATACAGTAAATAACGATTCAGGGTATCCTGTTGTTGAACCGTGTCTGATTGTCCTGCCATCGTCAAATATCCTTTTGATCAATCGATAAGATTAATCAAAATATACGCCTGGAGACCACTCATTAAAACATTATTTCGCAAAAAGGGATAAGGGATTTAATTTATTCAACGCACAAATAAACACAAAATAAACATTCATGAATTAAATGAAAAGATAAAATAAATACCAGAAAGAAATATGACAATATCAGAATACAAATAAGCACCTCAAGGCGTATAGATCAATGATATTCGGTGAGCAACGATAACATTGAGCTTATTCACGTCTGATACGCCTGGCCATATAAGGGGCCTCGACGGCCCCTTATCTCGGTCACAGGTTAAAAACGTATTATTTTCTACTGGTCTTAAGGTGAACGAACCAAAGCCACAAAAATGTATCAGTGCAAACAGCAGCTCTTAAACTTCTTCCCGCTGCCGCAAGGACACGGATCGTTACGCCCGACCTTCGTGCCGTTCACCGTCGGCTTCTTCACTTCCGGCTGCTGCGGGTTGTTTACCCAGTATTGATATAGACGCAGTGCCGCAGGCTGGATGCTTTCGATGCTGGCGATATACTCCTCTTCGGACAGTTCATCCAGCTTTTCGCTGTTCTCTTCCGTCCCGTGCAGGGCAATCACGTCAAGATCGGCCTTCAGGGCTTCCGGCAGGGCTGACCAGTCCGTCAGCGCCACGCCGCGCATATAGCCATAGCACCACTCTTCCACCACGGTATAGCTCTCACCGTCGATGTCGTTATAACCGAACATCGGTTCAAACTGATCCGGGTACTCGCTCAGGCGCTCTGCAATATCGTTCATATGCTTAAAGCAGAGATCGATAAAACGGTTCATCTCACGATCGTTTTTCCAGCGCGGAATGTACTTCTCGCCACCCCACACCGCCACCAGCCAGGCATCTGGCTCAACGACAACAGGACCGGAAAGCACTGCGGTAAGCATGCCGTCCAGTTCGGACACGTCAATCACGGACGCGTCATCATGACCGTAAGACATTAACGTCTCTTCAAGCCACGCCATTTCGCTTTCATTCAATGGGCCTTCAGTCATCGCTGACACTCCTGCAAAAGGAAACGATCCTAACACATAACTCACGCCTCTCCGGGCTGAAGTTTAGGTCTTTATTGCTGCAAAAACGTGCAAATCGTGACCTTTGCACAACTTATGGGCTTTGTTGTTAATGATATGTGATCTCCGCTGTAATTTCTTCTCCTCCCGCAAGGCGGCATAACGCGGCGCTCTATACTCAAACATGTCGCAAGCTCGTCAATGGGTTAACCATTCTGGCAACGTTTTTGCTTAACGTTCTTCGCGCGCCTCTGCGCAGGGAAATCTCGCCGTAATATGCAGGATGCCGTCTGTATCTTGTTCGTTTAGTGCATTTTGTTCTTGCTCGTGTTTCGGATTGGCTGCGCCGTCGGGCGTTCGGGTTTACGCCGTGGTGCAAAAACCTCTTTGCTAAGGAACATAATAATGTCGCTGAAATTAATCAGAACTCCTCTTTCTCTTGTGTTGGCCGGTTGCCTGGTGACGGCGTTTTCCGCCCGGGCAGATATTGTGATTGGCGTGGCCGGGCCGTTCACGGGTCCGAATGCCACCTATGGCGATCAGTACTGGCACGGCGCAACGCAGGCCGCTGAAGACATTAATGCCGCAGGCGGCATTAACGGCGAGAAGATCAAACTGGTTCAGGGGGATGATGCCTGCGAGCCTAAGCAGGCCGTGGCCGTCGCCAACCGTTTAGTTGACCAGGATAAAGTCAACGCCGTGGTCGGCCATTTCTGCTCCTCTTCCACAATGCCCGCCTCCGAGGTGTATAGCGACGCGGGCATTATTGCGATTACCCCCGGCTCAACTAACCCGCTGATCACCGAACGCGGCATGAGCGATATGTTCCGCATGTGCGGACGCGATGACCAGCAGGGGCAGGTTGCCAGCGACTTCATCATCGACAAGCTGAAAGCCAAACGCGTGGTAATTATTCACGATAAAGACACCTATGGTCAGGGTCTGGCTGACGCCACCAAAGCGGCGCTGGCGAAACGCGGGGTTCAGGATGTGATGTATGAGGGGTTATCTCGCGGTGAGAAAGACTTTAACGCGTTGGTGACCAAGATCGGCGCGCAAAAACCGGACGTCGTGTTCTTCGGTGGCTGTCACCCGGAAGCCGGTCCGCTGGTTCGCCAGATGCGTGAACAGGGCGTGCAGGCGAAATTCTTCTCCGGCGACTGCATTGTCAACGAAGAGATGGTGACCGCCGCGGGGGGCCCGCAATACACCAACGGCATTTACATGACCTTCGGTAAAGATCCGCGCCTTATCCCGGACGGTAAAGCGGTTATCGAGAAATTCCGCGCCGGTAAATTCGAGCCGGAAGGTTACACCCTTTACTCCTATGCCTCCGTACAGGCCATTGCCGCAGCCTTCAAGGCCACCGGCGGCAAGGACTCCGCCAAAGCCAGCGAGTGGCTGAAAGCCAATTCCGTCGACACGGTGATGGGCAAAAAAGCGTGGGACAGCAAGGGCGATCTGAAAGTGTCTGACTACGTGGTTTACCAGTGGGACGACAAAGGCAAATATAAGGAAGTGCAGTAACGGGACGGAGTCACGCTCAACGTCGGCGGGCCTGCCCGTCGGCGCGTAATAAACATCAGGCTGCGCGCATCGCGCAGCCTATAAAACGAGCGCGCTAAGATGAGTACATTCTTCCTGCAACAGTTAATCAATGGCTTAACGCTGGGCTCCGTCTACGGTTTAATCGCCATCGGCTACACCATGGTGTACGGCATTATCGGGATGATCAATTTCGCCCACGGCGAAGTGTATATGATTTCCGCCTATCTCTGCGCCATCGGCCTGGCGCTGCTCTCGTTCTTCGGTCTGCAGTCGTTCCCGCTGCTGATCCTCGGGACGCTGGTGTTCACCATCGTGGTAACCGGGGTGTACGGCTGGACCATCGAGCGTATCGCCTACAAGCCGCTGCGCAACTCCACGCGCCTGGCGCCGCTGATCTCCGCCATCGGGATGTCGCTTATCCTGCAAAACTACGCGCAGCTGAGCCAGGGTCCGCGCCAGCAAGGGGTGCCGACCATGCTGGACGGCGTGATTCGCCTGCATCTGGGCGACGGCTTCGTGCAGATAACCTACACCAAAGTGTTTATTCTGATTGCTTCTTTTGCCGGCATGCTGGTGCTCACCTGGATTATCAACCATACCCGGCTGGGCCGGATGTGCCGCGCGGTACAGCAGGATCGTAAGATGGCCTCCATTCTGGGCATTAACACCGACCGGATTATTTCGCTGGTCTTTGTCATCGGCGCGGCGATGGCCGGTCTGGCGGGGTGTTGATCACCATGAATTACGGCACCTTTGATTTCTACGTCGGGTTCGTGATCGGCATTAAAGCCTTTACCGCGGCGGTACTCGGCGGCATCGGCTCCCTCCCTGGCGCGATGCTCGGTGGCCTTATCCTGGGCGTGGCGGAAGCCCAGTTCTCGGGCATGGTGAACTCGGACTATAAAGATGTCTTTTCGTTCGGCCTGCTGGTCATGATCTTGATTTTCCGTCCCCAGGGGCTGCTTGGGCGCCCGATTGTGGCCAAAGTGTGAGGGAGAGAATGATGACATCACACGGTTTTTCACTTAAACGCTGCATTCTGGACGCGATTTTTTCCGGACTGATTGCGCTGGTTATTTTCGGCCCCATTGCGGGCGTGGTGCTGGACGGTTACAGCTTTAACTTCGCCGGGCAGCGGCTGGCCTGGATGGTCGGCATCGTCATGCTCGGGCGTTTTCTGCTGAGCGCCTTTTTAGGTACCGCCGCGGGCGCCCGTTTCCAGGCACGCTTCGAAGCCGATAGCGCGGGCGTATATGTCCGGCCACCGGAATACAAAAGCCGCATGCGCTGGATTATTCCTCTGGTAATTGCTCTTGCGATTTGCTTTCCGTTTGTCGCCACGAAATATGTGCTGACCGTCGCCATTCTCGGGCTGATCTACGTGCTTCTCGGTCTGGGGCTGAACATCGTCGTGGGTCTGGCCGGCCTGCTGGATCTGGGATATGTCGCGTTCTACGCAATTGGGGCGTACGGTCTGGCGCTGGGATACCAGTATCTCGGCTTAGGTTTCTGGAGCATGCTGCCGCTGGCGGCAATCATGGCCGCCGCCGCAGGCGCCCTGCTCGGTTTCCCGGTACTGCGCATGCACGGTGACTATCTGGCCATCGTCACACTCGGGTTCGGGGAGATCATTCGCCTGATACTGAACAACTGGCTGACCTTCACCGGCGGACCAAACGGCGTGTCGGCCCCTCCCCCCACCTTTTTCGGTCTGGAATTTGGGCGACGCGCGAAAGAAGGCGGCGTGCCCTTCCACGAGTTTTTCCACCTGACCTATAACCCGAACATGAAGTTTATTTTTATCTACGCGGTGCTGTTCCTGGTGGTGATGCTGGTGCTCTACATCAAGCACCGCCTGACGCGGATGCCGATTGGTCGGGCGTGGGAAGCACTGCGTGAAGACGAAATTGCCTGCCGCTCGATGGGGTTAAATCATGTTCTGGTTAAGCTGTCGGCCTTTACGCTGGGCGCATCGACCGCAGGGATTGCCGGGGTGTTCTTCGCCACCTATCAGGGGTTCGTGAACCCGACCTCCTTCACGTTCTTTGAATCTGCACTGATCCTCGCCATCGTGGTGCTGGGCGGTATGGGCTCGACGCTTGGCGTAGTGCTGGCCGCTTTTGTGCTCACCGTAACACCGGAACTGCTGCGCAGTTTTGCCGAGTACCGCGTCCTGCTGTTTGGCATGCTCATGGTGGTGATGATGATCTGGCGTCCGCGCGGTTTGATCCGCATTAACCGCAGCGGGTTCGCCGTGCGTAAGGGTGTCGCACCATGAACGGAACGATATTACGCGTTGAACATCTGATGATGCACTTCGGCGGAATTAAGGCGCTAAACGACGTCAACCTGGACGTACAGCGTGGCTCAATTACCGCCCTTATTGGGCCAAACGGGGCGGGGAAAACAACCGTGTTTAACTGTCTGACGGGCTTCTACAGGGCCTCCGGCGGCAACATTTTATTTAATACCCGCCATAAAACAACCAACGTTATTCAGGTGCTCGGACAAAAATTCCAGCCGGGTGACTGGATTAACCCCGCGCAGTTCGGGCAGCGTCTGTTCTACAAAATGTTTGGCGGAACGCATCTGGTCAACCGCGCAGGGCTGGCCCGCACGTTTCAAAATATCCGTCTTTTTCGCGAGATGTCTGTCGTGGAAAACCTGCTGGTTGCGCAGCATATGCGCGTTAACCGCAATCTGCTCGCCGGGATCTTAAATACGCCGGCATACCGGCGGGCGGAAAGCGACGCCCTGGACAGGGCCTTCTACTGGCTGGAAGTGGTGGATCTGGTGGAGTGCGCCAATCGTCTGGCGGGAGAGATGTCGTACGGCCAGCAGCGGCGTCTGGAAATTGCGCGAGCAATGTGCACCGGCCCGGAAATGATCTGTCTGGATGAACCCGCCGCCGGGCTTAACCCGGTTGAAACGCATAAGCTCAGCAGCATTATTCGTTTTCTGCGGGATCATCATGACATCACGGTATTACTGATTGAGCATGATATGGGGATGGTGATGGAGATTTCGGACGACATTATCGTGCTCGACCACGGGGATGTTATTGCCAGGGGAAAACCCGAGCAGATCCAGCATGATGAAAAGGTCATTGCCGCCTACCTGGGTACGGATGAAAGCGAGGTCAACCTATGAGCGAACCGCTGCTGGCATTTCGCGAGGTGGATGTGTTTTATGGCGCCATTCAGGCGCTTAAACAGGTTTCCCTCGAAGTCAATAAAGGTGAAACCGTGGCGCTGATTGGCGCAAACGGCGCGGGTAAATCGACATTGCTGATGTCCATCTTCGGTCAGCCCCGCATTCGCAGCGGACAGATCCTTTTCGGCGGCGAAGATATCAGCCATAAATCCACCCACTACGTCGCGTCCGGCGGCATTGCGCAGGCGCCGGAAGGCAGACGAATCTTCCCGGATATGACCGTTGAAGAGAACCTGCTGATGGGGACCATCCCCATCGGCAGCCAGTTTGCCGCTGAGGATATGCAAACCATGTTCGACCTGTTCCCGCGCCTCAAGGAGCGACGCAAGCAGCGCGCGATGACCATGTCCGGCGGGGAACAGCAGATGCTGGCGATCGCCCGGGCGCTGATGAGCCGTCCGAAGCTGCTGCTGCTGGATGAACCGAGCCTCGGTCTGGCGCCGATTGTGGTGAAACAGATCTTCCAGACGCTGCGCGAGCTGGCCCGCAACGGCATGACTATCTTTCTGGTGGAGCAGAATGCGCATCACGCGCTGAAGCTTTCCGACCGCGGGTATGTGATGGTTAACGGGCAGATCCGGCTGAGCGGCAGCGGCGAGGAGCTGCTGGGAAATCAGGAGGTGAGGAAGGCGTATTTGGGCGGGGTTTGACTGGCTGATATCAGGCACAAAAAAACCACCTTTCGGTGGTTTCACGACACTGCTTATTGCTTTGATTATTCTTTGTTTATCATGGAACCCGGATGGGACTTGCACCCATATAGCGCGAACGATGAGGATTGTGAATAACGCGTTTTATCACAAAGTTAAGCTATAAGGACTCATTATTGCTGCGTACAGGTAAAACCGCCGTTTATAGTCGGATTACAATTAGTTTCCAGGGTAGGTTTAGGTTGAATACTTTGATTATATGCAGCGCTAGCTGCATTCAGGTTAGCCGCCTTTTGTTGCCATCCTGCTGCCGTACTTTGTGCAATAGCCGCACAATCTGCCGCACTGACCGTAGAAGTGCCCGCCTGTATTCTGGCTTGCATCATTTGAGCCGCTTCCGACCCGCTGGTGAACGTGTCACCGCTCATAGCCTGACATAATTCATAGTCAGAGGCGTTAGGATTATTAGCACATCCCGTCATCACTACTGATAAAAAAGCAGCTATCATTATTTTTTTCATTTTTAATTATCCAATTCTTTTAAAATCTAGAGTCTTTCCCGACAGGGATACGGCTTCTTGTTATTGTAAAATATACATTTTGTTAACTGAGATAGGTGTGTTTCTGGTAAAGACATTCCTTGCCAGGACTTAACCCCGTGAACATAAGACTGACGGTTTGATCCGACAATATAGCGAATCGCCACCAGCAATTATCAAATTAAACGTCTTCTCGCTACGGCTAAGATACATCACTATTATTTTTTTGCGCGAATTAATTAATATTAGAAATGCATTAACTTAAATCAGTTTGATTTGCATCAATTTATGCGAACCGTGTTTCATTCGAAACTTGAAGATACTCGACTAAAACACAACAGTCTTTAAACATGACTATCTATTTAATAAAAAAGGAAAAATGGTTGATGTAGAGTGTACGGGACAGGATTGTCCTTTTCCTGTGGCGAGTCAAGCTGACGAAAAAAGTGAACAGAAATTACAGGCACAAAAAAACCACCTTTCGGTGGTTTCACGACACTGCTTATTGCTTTGATTATTCTTTGTTTCCCATGGTACCCGGAGTGGGACTTGAACCCACACAGCGCGAACGCCGAGGGATTTTAAATCCCTTGTGTCTACCGATTCCACCATCCGGGCTCGGGAAGAAAGTGGAGGCGCGTTCCGGAGTCGAACCGGACTAGACGGATTTGCAATCCGCTACATAACCGCTTTGCTAACGCGCCGTAAAACTTTTCAAACTGACACCCGCTACTGCGCATGTCTTTAATCTGGAGCGGGAAACGAGACTCGAACTCGCGACCCCGACCTTGGCAAGGTCGTGCTCTACCAACTGAGCTATTCCCGCATGTCATCAAGTAAACTTCTAACCACTTGATTTCATTATCGTCCGGCTTGCTGTGCCGCCGTTCGATGCGTTGCATTCTACTGATATGACGTTATGAGTCAACGTTATTTTTTGCATCCCCGGATCGTTTGCTGAAAATTACGGCGAAACGATCACTGATCAAGCAAATCCCCGCGCGCAGCGTTCAAATATTGCAGCATGGACCACAGCGTCAGCACTGCCGCTACCCACAGCAGACCAATTCCCGCCCACTCAACCCAGGCGTTCGGACGCCAGAGCATCCAGACCAGCGCCGCCATCTGCGCCGTCGTTTTGACTTTACCAATCCACGAGACCGCCACGCTGCTGCGTTTCCCCAGTTCCGCCATCCATTCGCGCAGTGCAGAGATAATGATCTCGCGACCGATCATAGTGGCCGCAGGCAGCGTTACCCACCAGGTATGATAGTGCTCGGCTACCAGCACCATGGCGATAGCGACCATCACTTTGTCTGCCACCGGATCGAGGAAGGCACCGAAACGGGTGCTTTGATTCCAGCGGCGCGCCAGATAGCCATCAAACCAGTCGGTGACCGCTGCGATAAGGAAGATCAATGCGCAGGCGAAAGGTGCCCAGACGACCGGCAGGTAAAATGCCAGTACAAAGAACGGGATGAGTACGACACGGAAGAGAGTGAGCAACGTAGGGATATTAAATTGCATAATGACGGTAACTGTTTGTTGTCAGTAAAATTTAGCTCTATGTTGCTACAGAGCCCTCAATGTTTCAACGAGTAGTAGATCTTTTCTGCCAGCCCTTGCGAAATACCCGGCACTTTTGCAATTTCCTCCATGCTGGCGTTGAGTAATCCTTGCAATCCGCCCATATATTTCAGCAGCATCTGGCGACGTTTTGGCCCCACGCCTTCGATCGTTTCCAGGCTACTGGTGTTTTTCACCTTCGCCCGTTTTTTGCGGTGACCGCTGATGGCATGATCGTGTGATTCATCGCGAATATGCTGGATGACGTGCAGCGCCGGGGAGTCCGGCGGAAGGCTGAAGCCCTCGCCTTCCGGCTCGAAGAACAATGTCTCCAGACCGGCCTTACGATCGGCCCCTTTTGCGACGCCCAGCAGCAGCGGATGGTTTTTATCCCAGCTGACATCAAGCGATTCAAATACCGCTTTCGCCTGGCCGAGCTGCCCTTTCCCGCCATCAATCAGGATCACATCCGGAATTTTGCTCTCCTCTATGGCTTTACCATAGCGACGACGCAGCACCTGATTCATGGCCGCATAGTCATCGCCCGGCGTGATCCCGGTGATGTTGTAGCGGCGATACTCGGCGCGCAGTGGGCCATTCGCATCAAACACCACGCAGGAGGCCACCGTCTGTTCTCCCATTGTGTGACTGATGTCGAAACACTCCATCCGTTTCACTTCCGGAAGCTTCAGCAGCGTCGCCAGGGCCGTTAAGCGCTGGTTCACCGTCGACTGCTGCGACAGCTTCGTGGTGAGTGCCGTCGCCGCGTTGGTTCGCGCCAGCTTCAGATAACGCGCGCGATCGCCGCGCGGTTTGGTTTGTACATTCACCCGACGGCCCGCCAGTTCAGAGAGCGAATCGGCCAGCAGGGTTTTATCGTCAAGATTAAAATCGAGCAGGATCTCAGAAGGCAGCGTGCGCATCTGGCTCCCCTGCAGGTAGAACTGGCCGACAAAGGTTTCCACCACTTCACCCAGTTCAGTACCGCCGGGCACTTTCGGGAAATAGCTGCGGCTGCCGAGCACTTTGCCCTGGCGAATAAACAGCACGTGCACGCATGCCATCCCGGCGTCAAAGGCTACGCCGATGACGTCGAGATCGTCACCGGTATTCGAGACAAACTGTTTCTCAGTGACTCTGCGCACCGCCTGGATTTGGTCGCGGATACGCGCGGCCTCTTCGAACTCGAGTGCGGCGCTGGCTTTTTCCATCCGCGCGATCAGCTGCGTTAAGACCTGATCGTCTTTTCCGGCTAAGAACAGGCGCACATAATCCACCTGCTGGGCATACTCTTCTTCACTTACCAGCCCTTCCACGCAAGGCCCCAGGCAGCGTCCAATCTGGTACTGCAGGCACGGGCGCGAGCGGTTACGGTAAACGCTGTTTTCACACTGGCGGATAGGGAAGATTTTTTGCAGCAGCGCCAGCGTTTCACGCACGGCATAGCCGTTAGGGAACGGCCCGAAGTATTCTCCCTTAACGTGTTTTGCACCGCGGTGCATGGCGAGGCGCGGATGAGTGTCGCCGCTCAGAAAAATAAACGGATAGGATTTATCATCACGCAACAGGACGTTATAGCGCGGCTGGTAGAGCTTAATATAGTTGTGCTCAAGCAGCAGCGCTTCTGTCTCGGTGTGCGTGACGGTGACATCAATATTCTGAATGAGTGAGACCAGCGCTTCGGTCTTACGGGAGGCCAGGTTACTGCGAAAATAGCTGGAGAGGCGTTTTTTAAGATCTTTTGCCTTCCCCACGTAGATAACCGTACCGCCAGCGTCATACATGCGATAGACGCCAGGCTGGCTGGTTACGGTTTTCAGAAATGCTTTTGAATCGAACACATCACTCACTGACTTAACAACGTCTCCGCATTACACAAACCGTGCCGGATGGCCAGGTGCGTCAGTTCAACGTCGCCATGAATGTTCAGTTTACTGAACATCCGGTAACGATAGCTGTTCACCGTTTTCGGGCTGAGATTCAGCTGCTCCGAGATCTCATTCACCTTCTGACCTTTGGTGATCATCAGCATAATCTGCAATTCACGCTCGGACAAACTGGCAAACGGTGATTCGGTTTTTTCGGGCTCAATCTGACTCAGCGCCATCTGCTGAGCAATGTCGGAAGCAATGTAGCGCTGTCCGGCAAACACGGAACGGATTGCATTGACGACTTCCTGCGGCGCAGCACCTTTACTCAGGTAGCCCGCTGCACCCGCCTGCATCACTTTCGCGGGCAGTGGGTTTTCGGTATGCACGGTCAGCATGATGACTTTTGTATCAACAAAGGTACGCGCGATTTTGCGTGTTGCTTCAAGACCACCGATACCGGGCATGTTCATATCCATCAGTACCACATCGGCCGAGTTTGTGCGGCACCATTTTACCGCATCTTCGCCGCAGCACGCCTCACCGGCAACCTTAATACCTTTAATATCTTCAAGAATGCGTCGTATCCCTGCGCGCACCAGTTCGTGGTCATCAACAAGAAGGACGTTGATCAAAGGAAATGTCTCCAGAATAGGGATAACGCTACTGAGTGATAATTTGGTTTATATTAACGGTTTTCCTCGCAAGATTAAAACGTTAAAAAACCGGCTATTCGATTTTGCTCTCGTTTTTGGAAATTAGGCTGTACAGTCCGTGGAAAGAGAGACCATGCATTCCGCGCTTTTGCAGCTTTTTTTAAGCATCTGTATTCAAAAAGTTACAAAAAATTTGCAGGCTTTTCCTGCAAAAAAACAGTTCTCAAATTTTTGTAACAATAATTAACGGCAAGCGAACCGGGCATAAACAATTAATAGCCTTTCACGGCGGTTTAGTTTACCGGTGCGTTCTGTTTACGCAATTAAACATCCACGTAAAAGTACGAAAAACAACCGCTGCATTTTTTGCTGCAGCTTGTGGTATACTCCGCCGCCTTGACTTTCGTCGTCGCGCTTTAGCGCCGTTAAATAATGAGGAAAATAAATGAGCACACCTGAATTTGCCACTGCGGAGAATAACCAGGAACTGGCACAGGAAGTAAACTGCCTGAAAGCACTGCTGACGCTGATGCTGCAGGCGATGGGCCAGGCGGATGCCGGTCGTGTGATCATTAAAATGGAAAAACAAATCGCGGAGATGGAAGACCAGGCTGAATCTGCGGTATTTGCTAACACCGTTAAGCAAATCAAACAAGCCTACCGCCAGTAACAAAAAACGGCTGGATGCAGTGCATTCAGCCGTTTGTTCGTCTGTCACGCAGAACGTATTATCCTGTCAGATCAGTCCCGTTGCCGCCGCGTAGCACGCAATCTGGGTTTTGTTGGGCGCGTTGAATTTCTTCTGCATATTTTTCTGATGGAAGTTAACGGTATTCTCAGAGATAGAGAGAATGATCGCTATTTCCGCTGACGTCTTCCCTTCCGCAGTCCATTTCAGAATTTCGCGCTCGCGTTTGCTGAATTTCATTTCGGGTGGCATAACCATCCCATCTTCAAAACGCATCAGAGAAGTTAAGGCCATTTGCACCAGCATTTGCAGCCGCAGTTCTATTTCCTCACGGGCAAACGGCCCTTCCTGTACACTAGTACGAGAAACAGACAGGAAGCCAAGCGCATGATTAGGCAGCATCAGGCACTGCGTTATTCCCGCGCGTAAACCGTGGTCCTGGGCGCTATGCCATAATTCCTGCGCCTCGGCAAATAATGCGTCTGTCCAGGGCAAATGACCCTGGATGAAATTTTCCGCTTTTAAAACAGGATCGATAGCGAAATAGTTCGCGGATTGATATTGCGCCATCCACGGCTTTGGATAAGTGGTCTGCAAAGAGATTTTAGGGCGCGTAAAGGGCACGGGATGTCGCACACAGAGCGCGTAATAATCGAATTCCAGCGCCTGAGTTTGCCGCTCTAGCTCTCGATATACCTCATCGGTATTCGCCAATTCCTGAAACCGGAGGGAGCAATCCCGTCGCCAGGTGAAAAAGTCTGAATCCTTCATACTTACTAAATGAAGCCTCTGAAAAGATAATCATTATTATGGTGAATATAACCTAACACATAAAACTTTTTTCTAACTACAAAATATCGGCATTAGCACAATTAACTTTACTATTGATAAGGTTTATCCGGGCCGGATGGAATAAAAAAACAAACGACTGCCCCCGAAGGGAGAATAATTTGCTCCAGCCTAAATTTCTGGAGCAAATTAGTGCAAAAATGCTACTGCATCAGGAATTTTTCAAGGAACTGACGGGTTCGCGGCTGCTGAGGATTAGCGAACAGTCTTTTCGCCGGCCCCTGCTCCACAATCCGCCCCTGATCCATGAAGATGGCTCTGTCAGCCACATCGCGTGCAAAGCTCATTTCATGCGTCACGATCACCATCGTCCGTTTTTCCTGCGCCAGCTGGCGAATGGTGTTCAGCACCTCACCCACCAGTTCCGGATCGAGCGCAGAGGTCGGTTCATCAAAAAGGATCACGTCAGGGCGCATAGCCAGCGCTCGCGCTATCGCCACGCGCTGCTGTTGCCCGCCAGACAGACGTCGCGGATAGCTGGTCTCTTTCCCGGCCAGCCCGACTTTAGCGAGCAGTTCGCGCGCGCGCGCCGTCGCGTCCTCTTTCGATTCACCTTTTACAATGACCGGTCCTTCAATAATGTTCTCCAGCACCGTACGGTGCGGGAAGAGATTAAAGCTCTGGAAAACGAAGCCGACATGCTGGCGCAGGCGGCGAATTAACCCTTTCTGCTGGCTAATGGATTTCCCAGTATCAATTGTTATCTCCCCTACCCGAATAGTGCCGCCTTCCGGCTGTTCAAGCAGGTTAATACTGCGCAGCAGCGTCGTTTTTCCCGAACCGCTTGGTCCGATAATCGCCACCACTTCACCCTGCTCTACTTCAAGATCGATTCCGTGGAGCACCGTTTGACCGTGGAATTTTTTCACCAGGTTTTTGACGTCGATAGCACTCATTTTGGATCACGCTCCTGGCGGTTAAGCTGGTTTTCGAAGTAGTTTTGCAGAGCAGACAGCACCGTCGCCATCACCCAGTAAATCAGCGAGGCGGCCAGATACATGGTAAAGACTTCAAGCGTGCGCGAAGTAATGAGCTGCGCCTGACGGAACAGTTCCGGTACCTGAATCGTTGCCGCCAGGGACGTATCTTTCACCAGGCTAATGAAGCTGTTGCTGAGCGGTGGAAGCGCCACGCGCGCAGCCTGCGGCAGAATGGCCCGACGCAGCGTCTGCCATGGCGTCATCCCGATACTGGCCGCCGCCTCCCACTGCCCTTTGTCAATGGAGGAGATCGCCGCTCGCAGGGTTTCTGACGTGTACGCCGCGGTATTGAGCGACAGACCAATCATCGCTGCGGGGATCGGATCCAGCTCGATACCAAACTGCGGCAAGCCGTAGTAGATCATAAAGAGCTGGGCGATAAGCGGCGTGCCGCGAAATACGGAGATATAAAAGCGCGCCAGCCAGCGTACCGGCAGGATGGGTGACATGCGCATTAATGCCAGCACAAATCCCAGCACCAGCCCGAAGAACATCCCGCCGATACTGAGCTGTAACGTAAATACCGCACCTTTTAGCAGATACGGCAGAGAATCAATAACCAGTTGAATACTTTCTTGCATTATTATTTTTCGACCTGATTTTTAGACGTGAGGATGGTAGGCAAACAGCGCAGGCGCCCCGCCGGTATGGACAAATAAAATCGGCCCTTCATCCTTAAAGCGTTTCTGCGCAATGCCGTCAATCAGTCCGGCCATCGCTTTGCCGGTATAGACCGGATCGAGCAGTATCCCCTCGAGGCGCGCCAGCAGCTTCACCGCTTCCATGCCCTCTTCGTTAGGCGTGCCGTAACCCGGCGCAAAATAGTCGTCCCAGAGCAGAATATCGGCCTTTGCCTTCAGCTCCAGCTGCGCGGCTACCGCCTGTTGTAAAGTGACCACTTTCGGCTTCTGATCCGCGACGCTGCGGGACACCGTCACGCCAATCAGCTCGACGTCCGGCAGCAATTGTTCCAGCCCCACCGCCAGCCCGGCATGCGTGCCCGCACTGCCGGACGCAACAACCACGGAGGAGAGGCTTACCGCGCCTTCGCACTGCTGCGCGATTTCCAGCGCACTCTCCACATACCCCAGCGCGCCCAGCGCGTTCGAACCGCCGACGGGGACAACGTAGGGGCGGAACCCCTGCGCTTCCAGACGCGTCGCCAGCTCGTCGAGCTGGGCGGTCGGGTCGGTCAACGCCTCCACCATTTCGACCTGCACGTTAAACAGATCCAGCAGCAGGCGGTTACCGTTGGTCAGATAGTTTTCTGCCCGCGTGCCAATCGGGTTTTCCAGCAATGCCACGCAGTGGAGCCCGAGCTTTGCCGCCACTGCCGCCGTCTGACGAACGTGGTTGGACTGGATAGCACCGGCAGTAATGAGCGTATCCGCGCCTTCGCGCAGTGCATCAGCCGCCAGAAACTCCAGCTTGCGCAGCTTATTGCCCCCCATCGCCATCGGCGTCACGTCGTCACGCTTGATAAAAATATCGCGCCCTAAATAATCAGAAAATCGCGGCAGGTACTCCAGCGGCGTCGGCGCGCCGATGAACTCCAGGCGGGGAAAGCGCGTTAAATTCTGTAGTGACATGGGTTCTCCGGTAACTCTGACAAAATGTGATATTTTTCATTATGCACGCAGACGCGAAAGAAATAAAAAAGGCGCTTTTAAAAGCGCCTTTTTTTACGTCAAAGACTTATTTGGTGACGTCTGCACCGAACCACTTCTCGGAGAGCGCCTTCAGGCTGCCGTCTTTTTGCATGTCAGCAATCGCGGAATCAATCGCTTTGACCAGGTCTTCGTTACCTTTACGAACGGCAACGCCTGATTCCTGACGAGAGAACGCATCACCCGCTACCGCCAGGGTATTGTTGGTTTTCTTCACCAGATCCAGCGCTGCCAGGCGGTCAACCAGAATGGCGTCGATACGGCCCACGCGCAGATCCTGGTATTTCGTCGGGTCATCATCATAGGTGCGGATATCCACGCCCTGCACGTTCTGGCGCAGCCACTCTTCGTAGTTGGTACCCAGACCGACACCGACTTTCTTCCCTTTCAGGTCCGCGGCAGTTTTAATTCCGCCTTCGTTGCCTTTCTTCACCAGCGCCTGAATACCGGACACGGTGTACGGCGTAGAGAAGTCATATTTCTTCTTACGCTCGTCAGAAATGGTCACCTGATTAATCACCACATCAATACGTTTGGAGTCCAGCGACGCCAGCATACCGTCCCATTTGGTCGGTTTCAGTGACGCTTTAACGCCGAGGTGCTTCGCCAGCTCTTCAGCAAACTCCACTTCAAAACCGGTCAGCTTACCGTCATCGCCCTGGAAGCTGAACGGAGGATAGGTTCCTTCCAGCCCGACCAGCAGCGTACCGCGCTCTTTTACTTTATTCAGCAGGTTTTCTGCGGCGAACGTTTTCACGCTCATACCCGCAACCAGCGCAACGGCCATAACACCCATCAGCGCCTGACGACCCAGAAGTGCAAATTTCATAAATACCCCGATATAGTGGAATTTTTACGTAGTGTAGAGAAATCGCCTGCAACGTCAAAGGCGACTGCGCTACATCTTATTCTTTTTTAATATATATCAGAAGTTGTTCCGGCGTGGGCTTTCTGCTTTAGGGCACCCGGCATTTGTACCTTGTATTGCGCATACTTGCGCAGCGCAATTCGGTAGTTGTTGGTGCTGGTCGCAGGCAGCCACGGCTCCAGATTTTCATCCAGATAACCGGTTTTCAGCAGATCGCGAGAAATATTGTTTACGGTCAGATGTTGCCCAAGGCGGCGCAGGCGAACGACATATTCGCGAACGGTGCCGTGGCTCATCTCCGTTTGTTCAAACAGGAACTGCTTGAAGCCGATAATATCGAAGAAGTCGCTTTGCTCTTTGCAGTGGAGATCCCCACAGAAACGGCAAAGCGCCACCCACTCTTTTTGCTCTTCGAGCCATGCTGCTTCGTCCATCAACGTGTCGAGACGCGAAATCGCAATCTTATTGACGATTTCGCCCCGGCGAACCAGCGTGATACGATCGAGTAACTTGTTACAGTGGGCGCAATGCGTCTGGCTGTGTTTAAAGTCTTTCAGGTAGCGGCTTAAAGGCCGTCTTTTAGATTGCTGCACCGTCATGATAACTCCTGGTTGTCAATACGTTGTGCGGCATTTTTAAGGTGAATCAATCACCTATAACTTACCCAGCTTGGTTCGTAAGCGTTTAATGGCCTGGCTGTGCAGCTGGCTCACCCGCGACTCTCCCACCTCCAGAACAGCGCCAATCTCTTTGAGGTTAAGCTCTTCCTGGTAATAAAGGGTCAATACCAGCTGTTCGCGTTCAGGCAGAGCTTCAATAGCCTCCATGACGCGCTGGCGTAAATTCCCTTCCATTAAATGGTGTAACGGGTTTTCATGCTGGTGCTCGTCCGTCACCAGCTCGATGCTATCGCCATGCTCTTCGCGCCACTCGTCATAAGAGAAGAGTTGGCTATTATTGGTATCGAGCAACATCTGACGATACTCTTCAACAGCAATGCCAAGACGTTCCGCCACTTCGGTTTCCGTTGCGTTACGTCCCAGTTCCTGTTCCAGCTGCCCCATCGCATGCGCCACTTCGCGCGCGTTGCGGCGAACACTGCGCGGCACCCAGTCGCGGCTGCGCAGCTCGTCCAGCATCGCACCACGAATACGCTGAACTGCGTAAGTCGTAAATGCCGTTCCTTGCAGAGCGTCGTATCGGTCAACTGCATTCAATAACCCGATACCGCCCGCCTGTAGCAGATCGTCGAGTTCCACGCTCGCCGGCAAGCGCACCTGGAGGCGCAATGCTTCGTGACGCACCAGCGGGACATAACGCTGCCACAGCGAGTGTTTATCCATTACACCTTCAGCGGTATAGAGTGAATTCACGATAAACAGCCCTGCGTTAGTTGAGTTATCGGCATGATTATCCGATTCTGCAGGGCGTTCAATTGGATGAAAAAGGGGGATAAAGTGAGGTTATTCTGAGGTTGCCCACAACAGGGGCAACTTTTCTGGCTAAATTAACAGTTGTAACAATGAAAGATCGTCGCCCAGTTTGACGCTATCTATATGTTGATGAAAGAGCTTTCCCGCTTCCTGATTATGCTGGCTAAGGGAGTGGAAGCTGTAAATAACATCAATAATATTATCTTGTTCAATTTTCCCCGCCACGATCGCCTGACCGGCAAGTAACGTTTTAAGGAAATAGAACTCCGCAACGATTAAATAAAGGTTATTCAACATGCTGCGGCCATTGTTCTGCGGGAAGCCCTGCTCCCAGAGTTTGTATTTAAAAAAGTTCTTAAACAAATGGTCATTGGTCGCCAGGTAACTGCCCGCCACATCGCGCCAGACGGACTCGATGTTCTCCATGACTTTCTCTGCCGGCACGGTGTCACCCGCAGACTCAAATTGTTGATAAAGCTGAGAAAAATAACGATTCAACACGGCGCCGCCGCGGCTGGCTGTTTTCTTCGTAAAGAAACTCTGGATGAGCGAAATTAATGCGAATTTCAGTCTGTAGTTCTGATTAAATCCGCCTAATTCCGTTTTGATTTTACCGCTCACCAGTTCGTTAACCAGCGAGAAATAGACCGTTTCGAGCGTGCCGATATTCTCTTCGAGATTATCGAGCTTTTCAGCCACCATGAGGAATTTCACCACGGCGTAAACCTGTTCTTCAACGCTGACGCCCTCAACGCTGAAAATATTCTGGCAGAAGAGATTGATGACCTTTGCCTTCAAATCAATCATCGGCGCATTATTGACGTCCTGCTGAACAATGACAGATTCCATCAACGACATAGACTCCCGATCGTTCAACAGAAGTCGGGTCACTTCCGGACACGAGAGGTTCAGCGATTTTTCGATTTCATTTTTATAGACCCGGTTTGTCCGCGGGAACGACGTACAGGTTGGGCTTAAGGCCTGGATGCCCATGGTGCTATGAACAGAACAGAGTTTTTCCGTATCCATAAACGGGCAGTTTTTACTTTCCGTATGGAAAATCACTTCACCCCAGTGGTCATAGTTTTTTTTGGTGACTTTTATCGCCGTTTTCGCCGTCTGACGAATAGCGGCATTTTTACTGTTCAGATAGCGATTAACGGAGGATTTATCAAACGCGATGGTCCAGCCCTGACAACAATGTTCACGGCATTCCCCACCGACACATGAAAAATCTGCGACCAGCTTTGGTTGAGTGACACTGATTTGTTTCACAGGCGGATTCTCAAATAGCAGAGATAAAAAAACCCCGCCGAAGCGGGGTTTCACGCGTAAAATTAACGCAGCAGAGACAGAACGGTCTGTGGAACCTGGTTTGCCTGAGACAGAACAGAAGTACCAGCCTGCTGCAGGATCTGCGCGCGGGACATGTTGGAAACTTCAGTTGCGTAGTCAGCGTCCTGGATACGGGACTGAGCAGCAGACAGGTTGTTAGAGGTGTTGTTCAGGTTGTTGATTGCAGAAGTGAAGCGGTTCTGCACAGCACCCAGACCGGAACGAGCGGTATCAACTTTAGCAATAGCTTTGTCGATGGTGTCCAGGTCAGTAGCGGTCATTGCTGTCAGGTCGATAGCGTTCACGCCCAGAGTAGTGGTGTCAGCTTTAGCACCGCTCAGGTCCAGATCGATGGTGTCGCCGTCGTTTACGCCAACCTGAATTTTAACTTTACCAGCAGTACCAGCAGTGCCGTCCAGCAGTTTGATGCCGTTGAAGTCAGTTTT
Source organism: Enterobacter cloacae complex sp. ESBL7 (assembly GCF_041679625.1). NCBI lineage: Bacteria > Pseudomonadati > Pseudomonadota > Gammaproteobacteria > Enterobacterales > Enterobacteriaceae > Enterobacter > Enterobacter cloacae complex sp. ESBL7. The sequence continues at coordinate 655,003 of NZ_JBGORN010000002.1, read as the reverse complement.
GCCTGCAACGCGGTTGATTTCAGCCAGACGCGCTTTAACTTCATCCTGCAGGGATGACAGGTCAGATGCGCTGTTGGTGCCGTTGCTTGCCTGAACAGCCAGTTCACGGACACGCTGCAAGTTGCTGTTGATTTCGTTCAGGGAACCTTCAGCAGTCTGCGCCATGGAGATACCGTCGTTGGCGTTACGTGCAGCCTGGGTCATCCCTTTGATCTGAGCGGTCATGCGGTTTGCAATCGCCTGGCCAGCAGCATCGTCTTTCGCGCTGTTAATACGCAGACCTGAAGACAGACGCTCGATAGCAGTACCCAGAGAAGACTGAGATTTGTTCAGGTTGTTCTGAGTGGTCAGGGACATCAGGTTAGTATTGATAACTGCCATAATTTTGTTTCCTTCAAAAATTGGGTTTTAGGTCCGGTGCCTAACACTCACAGCGTCTCTCACCGTCAACAAGGTTATCGACGGGTCCCCAAAAGACTTTAGAATCAATTTTGAAAAAATTGCAAAACATTGATTTTTAAACATTTTATTTTTAAAAAATCAATTAAGGTCCATCAGAGCGTTATTATTTATGCTTTTTTAACGCGCAAAGAGATGACAAAAAAGGCACACACTTATTCGTGTTTTCAATGCACGGATAATGACCCTAAAGTGCAATCCTTTCATTTACCCCGCCAGGACGTGCCTATTCTTTGGATTATTTTTTTCTCACCATCGTAAACTTTTACGTTGAGAGGCCGATAAGAGTCCTGAACTACTTTCGTATTTTAAGGAAAATATGCATGGCTACTATCAGTAACCTCGGGATAGGTTCTGCAGGACTCGGGGATTTATATAATCAGTTGGATGCAGCAGAAAGAACCAAGCTGACGACGATTACTTCCCAGCAATCAACGTATAACGCACAGTTAAGCGCTTACGGCAAACTGCAGAGCGCCATGACATCGCTGCAGACTGCGACCGCTGCGCTGGGTAAAGCAACTACCTGGAACTCAACGTCCGTTAGCAGCACCAACACGGCCTTTACCGCCACGACAACGGCAGACGCGTCCGTGGGTTCCTTTGTTGTCAACGTCAACCAGGTTGCAAAAGCACAGGCACTGACTACCGGCTCCTATGCAAACAACACGGATTTGCTGGGCGATACGACAGGTACGACGCGAAAAATCACCATCACCCAGCCGGGCACGAAAACGCCTTTAGAGGTCACCCTGGCGGATGGCGATACGTCTCTGGCCGGGATTGCGAGCGCCATTAATAAAGCGAACGGCAACGTCACCGCCAGCGTCATTAAAGCGAAAGACGGTGATTACCGCCTGATGCTGTCATCTAAAACCACCGGTACGGATGGTGCGATGACCATCAACGTTACCGGCGACGCCAAGCTGCAAAGCGCCATTGGTTATGATTCAACCACCAAAACGGGCGCGCTGACGGTGAACACCGGAGCTCAAAACGCAATTGTGGTAGTGAACAGCATTTCGATTGAGCGCCAGACGAATACCATTACCGATGCCCTGCCTGGCGTGACTTTCTCGCTGAAAGCAGAAAGCAAGGCAGATGAAACATTGGAGGTGACTCGCGCAACGGATGCGAACCAGAAGGCGATCACCGACTGGGTCACGGCGTATAACTCGCTGCAGTCCACCATTAACAGCCTGACGAAGTATGTTCCGGTTGATGCAGGCGCCGGCAGCCAGTCTACCAGCAACGGTGCGCTGGTCGGTGATGCGAACGTGCGCGGGGTTCAGTCCCAGCTGCGCGGCCTGCTGACCGAAGTGCAGGCCGGCTCCATTCAGATCATGGCCCAGTTGGGGATCACCCAGGATCCGGTGAAAGGCTCGGACGGTACCGTCGGTAACCTGAAAGTCGACACCGATAAGCTGAAAAAAGCGCTGACCGACAACCCGAACGCCGTACAGCAGTATTTTGTCGGTGACGGAAAGAAAACCGGTATGGCGACCCAGATGAACAACACGCTGACCACCATGCTCAGCACCAGTACCGGCAGCGCCGGGGTGATCCAGAACGCGAAAGACGGGATCAACAAAACGCTGAAAACGCTGGGCGAACGTTACGATGCCATGGATGCTCAAATTGAAGCCACCATGGCGCGTTACAAAACCCAGTTCACCAGTCTGGACGTATTAGTCACCAAAATGACCAGTACAGCCAACTACCTGACCCAACAGTTCTCACAAAAATAGTCGTAGCCTTCAGGAGTGGATATGTATAAGACCTCTGGTGTTCAATCCTATCAGCAGATAGGAGTAGAAAGCGCAGTCATGAATGCCAGTCCACACCAGCTGATTGTCATGTTGTTCGACGGGGCGCATAGCGCCCTTGTTCGCGCGCGTTTGTTCATGGAAGCCGGACAAATTCGTGAGAAAGGCGAAGCCTTATCCAAGGCCATCAACATCATCGACAACGGTTTGAAAGCAGGACTGAACATGGAGGTTGAGAGCGAATTGTCCGGTAATCTTGCCTCCTTGTACGAATATATGGTTCGACGTTTGTTGCTGGCGAATGTCAGTAACGACGTAGACGCAATTGTTGAAGTCGAGGGTTTATTAAACAACATTGCGGATGCGTGGAAGCAAATCGGCCCCAATGCGTCCTCTATTTCAGGATAATTTTGATGAATAATCCCAGCGCAGCGCTTAGCCACTGGCAGGCGTTACATGCTCAGAGCATTGCTATGCTAAATCTCGCACATTCTGGTCAATGGGATGCGCTTATCGAGCAGGAAATGCATTACGTTCAACTGGTGGAAAAAATTTCGCAGACACCCATCATGTCATGCCCTCCGGCTCAGGTTGAGCAAGCGCGTGCGCTGCTGGAAATGATCCTTGAAAATGAGAATGCGCTAAAGGCACTGCTGAAAGTCCGGATGGACGAACTGCGCAATCTGATTGATCAAACCGGTAAACAGCAATCCATCACGTCTACCTATGGAAAGCTGTCAGGGAATATTCTTTATCCAGAAAGTTTTACCCGCGACACACAACTATGATTTCTTCATCCATACTCCAGAAGTCTGCCAATGGCTTCTGGAGCAAGGATGATGAAAAACCCCACCCTGTTACAATGTTTTCACTGGTACTACCCTGCTGGCGGTGAATTGTGGCGAGAGGTCACGGCGTTAGCTCCCAATCTTAACGAAATCGGCATCAACATGATCTGGCTGCCGCCCGCCTGTAAAGGGGCATCCGGCGGGTATTCTGTCGGCTACGACACCTATGACCTGTTCGATCTTGGCGAGTTTGACCAGAAAGGCAGTATCGCCACGAAATACGGTGACAAGGCGCAGCTGCTGGAGGCCATTGATGCCCTCAAAAGCAACGACATTGCCGTGCTGCTGGACGTGGTGGTCAACCACAAAATGGGCGCCGATGAAAAAGAACCCGTGCGCGTTCAGCGCGTGAACGAACAGGACCGCACGCAAATCGATGACGAGGTCATTGAATGCGAAGCATGGACTCGCTACACCTTCCCTGCCCGGGCCGGGCAGTACTCACAGTTTATCTGGGACTACAAATGCTTCAGCGGCGTCGACCATATTGAAAACCCCGATGAAGACGGCATCTTTAAAATCGTCAACGACTACACCGGCGAAGGCTGGAACGATCAGGTTGATGATGAGATGGGTAACTTCGATTATCTGATGGGCGAAAATATCGACTTTCGCAATCACGCCGTGACCGAGGAGATCAAATACTGGGCCCGCTGGGTCATGGAACAGACGCGCTGCGACGGTTTTCGTCTGGACGCCGTCAAGCATATTCCCGCCTGGTTTTACAAAGAGTGGATTGAGCACGTCCAGGAAGTCGCCGACCAGCCGCTGTTTATCGTGGCGGAATACTGGTCCCATGAGGTGGATAAACTTCAGGCCTATATTGACCAGGTCGAAGGCAAAACCATGCTGTTTGATGCCCCTCTGCAGATGAAATTCCACGAGGCGTCACGTCAGGGCCGGGATTACGACATGAGCCAAATCTTCACCGGCACCCTGGTAGAAGCCGATCCGTTTCATGCGGTCACCCTCGTCGCGAACCATGACACCCAGCCTTTGCAGGCGCTTGAAGCACCGGTCGAAGCCTGGTTTAAACCGCTGGCGTACGCGCTGATCCTGCTGCGGGAAAATGGCGTGCCGAGCGTCTTTTATCCGGATCTCTTCGGCGCAAGCTATGACGACGCGGGAGGAGACGGTGAAACGTACCATATTGATATGCCAGTCATTGAGCAGCTTCACGAGCTGATCCTCGCGCGCCAGCGTTTTGCCCACGGCGTGCAAACGCTGTTTTTCGACCATCCAAATTGCATCGCCTTCAGCCGCAGCGGTACGGAAGACGATCCCGGCTGCGTGGTGGTGATGTCGAACGGGGATGATGGTGAAAAAGTGATTTGCCTGGGGGAAAACTACGGCAACAAAACGTGGCGGGATTTTCTCGGCAATCGCGAAGAAACCATCACCACGGCGGCGGATGGCGAAGGGACGTTTACCTGTAATGGGGGGAGCGTCAGCGTTTGGGTGATAGAGGATGCGCTGTAGAACGGGAAACGTGGGGCCTGATGCCCTCACCCCGTCCCTCTCCCACAGGGAGAGGGCGCAAACACCAAAAACGGCAACGAGGTGGTTGCCGTTTTGCGTTTACCCTCAGGGCAGCTTACTCTCGAGCGGATTCTTGCTCAGGTAATCGGCACACTCAACCGTTGGGCGGTCGACCTTCTGCAGCTCCAGCCCGTCATACTCAAGCGTCGAGCCATCGCGCTCCAGCGGATAGATATCCAGCTTACGCGTCACGTTGTAATAACTGTCTGAACGCAGCATGATTTTACCCGGCACGGCAATCACGCGCTGCCACTGACGGCAGTCCAGCGTATCGCCCTCTTCCGTCACCACCAGCGTGGCAATCGCCTTCGGGCTGACCATGTTGCTCTGCGGCCCTTTCGACTGCCAGTATCCCGCCAGATGCGCCGGGACAGGATGCTTGATCACGTCGTTATAATTATCGACCTGAACGCACCCGGTCAGTGCCAGCAGCACGCCAGCAATTGCTATTTTTTTCATCATCTTTCCTGCATTCGAAGAAAAAAATATTGTGGCATTAAAGCGCTGCGGCTGCCAGCGAAGATCGACAGGTCTTAAACCTGCATCCCCATCACTTCCTGATACGCAGACACCAGCTTGTTACGCACCTGGATCCCCATCTGCAGGGAAACCGAGGCTTTTTGCAAATCGGTCATCACATCATTCAGCGCCACGCCCGGCTCACCGAGGGTGAACTTCTCTGCCTGAGTGCGCGCGGCGGTCTGGGTATCACTGATACGGTCAAGAGCGGCATGCAGTTGCCCCGCGAAGCTGATGCTCGGCTGCTGATCTGCCACATTCTGATTACGGGCCGTCATCGCCGTTGCCTGCAACTGACTGATTACCCCTTCAATGCCCTGTATAGCCATGACTCTCCCCTGGATGGTTTTTTACGCGGTCAAGACTAACAGCTTGTCAATAAGATAATGGCGGTAAATAGCATGAAAAAACCAGGTTATTTGACGCATAGAAAATCACGAATCATCAAATAATGGCAGGGCCATCAATATGGAACTTTTGTCGTGTTTGCCGACCCGGGAGTCAGTTTTGTTTCTCTACACGAATAACGTAAACCACCAGGATTTAAGAGGTGCGCAATGAGTGCAACAGCATCGACAGCGCCGCAGAATAAATCACTCGAGTGGATGAACCGCCTTCGCGCGAATCCTAAAATTCCGTTGATCGTGGCAGGCGCTGCCGCAATTGCGATCCTTGTAGCGATGGTCCTGTGGGCGAAAAGCCCTGATTACCGGACGCTCTACAGCAATCTTTCCGATCAGGATGGCGGTGCCATCGTCACCCAGCTTACCCAGATGAACATCCCTTATCGCTTTGCCGATAATGGCGGTGCGCTGGAGGTCCCGGCTGATAAGGTGCACGAACTGCGTCTGCGTCTGGCTCAGCAGGGGCTGCCGAAGGGCGGTGCGGTTGGCTTTGAGCTGCTGGATCAGGAAAAATTCGGTATCAGCCAGTTCAGCGAGCAGGTGAACTACCAGCGTGCGCTGGAAGGTGAACTGGCCCGCACCATTGAAACATTAGGCCCGGTGAAGAGTGCCCGCGTGCACCTGGCGATGCCTAAACCTTCTTTATTTGTCCGCGAACAGAAATCACCCTCAGCTTCCGTTACCGTGAACCTTGAACCCGGCCGCGCGCTGGACGAAGGGCAAATCAGCGCGGTGACGCACCTCGTTTCCAGCGCCGTCGCCGGTCTGCCGCCGGGTAACGTGACGCTGGTTGACCAAAGCGGTCACCTGCTGACGCAGTCCAATACCGCCGGTCGCGATCTGAATGATGCGCAGCTGAAGTATGCCGCCGATGTCGAAAACCGTCTCCAGCGCCGTATTGAAGCGATCCTCGGCCCGGTGGTGGGTAACAGCAACGTGCACGCGCAGGTAACCGCACAGATCGACTTCGCGAACAAAGAACAAACTGAAGAGCAGTACAGCCCGAACGGCGATGCGGCTCAGGCGGTGATGCGTTCACGCCAGATCAATTCGAACGAGCAGGTCGGCGGTGCCTACCCGGGCGGCGTGCCGGGCGCGCTGTCTAACCAGCCTGCCCCGGCTAACGCGGCACCGATCTCTACGCCGCCGGCCAATCAGCAGAACGGTCAGCAAAATAATCAGCAGACCACCTCAACGACCAGTAACGCCGGTCCGCGCACCAGCAGCCGTAACGAAACCACGAACTACGAAGTGGATCGGACGATTCGCCACACTAAACTGAACGTGGGCGATATTCAGCGTCTTTCCGTTGCGGTAGTGGTGAACTACAAAACGCTGGCGGACGGCAAACCGCTGCCGTTGACTGCCGAGCAGATGAAGCAGATTGAAAACCTGACCCGTGAAGCGATGGGTTACTCCGAGAAGCGCGGCGATACCCTCAACGTGGTGAACTCACCGTTCAACTCGGTTGATGAGACCGGCGGTGAACTGCCGTTCTGGCAACAGCAGGCGTTTATCGACCAGCTGATGTCCGCAGGACGCTGGCTGCTGGTGCTGATTGTCGCGTGGCTGCTGTGGCGTAAGGGCGTTCGTCCGCAGCTCCAGCGCCGTGCTGAAGCCGAGAAAGCGGCTCGCGAACAGATGAACACGCGTCAGGAAACGGAAGAAGCGGTTGAAGTGCGCCTCAGCAAAGATGAACAGATACAGCAGCGTCGTGCTAACCAGCGCATGGGCGCTGAGGTCATGAGCCAGCGCATTCGCGAAATGTCAGATAACGATCCGCGCGTCGTGGCGCTGGTCATCCGCCAGTGGATGGGTAACGAACATGAGTAATACGCTTACGGGCACCGATAAAAGCGTCATCCTGCTGATGACCATTGGCGAAGATCGTGCGGCAGAGGTGTTTAAACACCTCTCCCAGCGAGAAGTGCAAATTCTCAGTGCGGCCATGGCCAACGTGCGTCAGATCTCCAACAAGCAGCTGACCGAAGTGCTGGCAGAGTTTGAACAGGAAGCCGAACAGTTTGCCGCGCTCAACATTAACGCCAACGACTACCTGCGCTCCGTGCTGGTCAAGGCGCTGGGCGAAGAGCGTGCCTCCAGCCTGCTGGAAGACATTCTGGAAACGCGCGATACCGCCAGCGGTATCGAAACGCTCAACTTTATGGAGCCGCAGAGCGCCGCCGACCTTATCCGCGACGAGCACCCGCAGATTATCGCCACCATCCTTGTCCACCTCAAACGTGGTCAGGCGGCCGATATTCTGGCCCTGTTCGAAGAGCGCCTGCGTCACGATGTGATGCTGCGTATCGCGACCTTCGGCGGCGTCCAGCCGGCCGCGCTGGCGGAGCTGACCGAAGTGCTGAACAACCTGCTCGACGGTCAGAACCTCAAGCGCAGCAAAATGGGCGGCGTGAGAACGGCGGCGGAAATCATCAACCTGATGAAAACGCAGCAGGAAGAGGCCGTCATTACGGCGGTTCGCGAATTCGACGGCGAGCTGGCACAGAAAATCATCGACGAGATGTTCCTGTTCGAAAACCTCGTCGAAGTGGACGACCGCAGCATCCAGCGCCTGCTTCAGGAAGTGGATTCCGAGTCGCTGCTTATCGCCCTCAAAGGTGCCGAGCAGCCGCTGCGCGAGAAGTTCCTGCGCAACATGTCTCAGCGTGCGGCCGATATCCTGCGCGACGACCTTGCCAACCGCGGCCCGGTTCGTCTGTCTCAGGTGGAAAACGAACAGAAAGCCATTCTGCTTATTGTTCGTCGTCTGGCGGAAACCGGCGAGATGGTGATTGGCAGCGGAGACGACACCTATGTCTAATGAGCTGCCCTGGAAGCGCTGGACGCCGGACGATCTGGCGCCTCCCCTCTCCGAGTTCACGCCGGCCGTCATCGCAACCGAAGAGCTTGACCCTGACGTCGAGCAGCCCGAGCTGACCGAAGAGGAGCAGCAGGCCCAGATGCTGGCGCAGCTGCAAATGCAGGCGCACGAGCAGGGCTATAACGCCGGTCTGAACGAAGGCCGACAGAAAGGCCACGAGCAGGGGTATCAGGAAGGTCTGGCGAAAGGGTTAGAGCACGGTATCGATCAGGCGCGCCAGCAGCAGGCGCCGATCCATGCCCGCATGCAGCAGCTGGTCAGCGATTTCCAGCACACCCTTGACGCGCTGGACAGCGTGATTGCCTCGCGACTGATGCAGATGGCGCTGGAAGCCGCGCGTCAGGTCATCGGCCAGACGCCCGTGGTGGATAACACCGCGCTTATCAAACAAATTCAGGGTCTGCTTCAGCAGGAGCCGCTGTTCAGCGGGAAACCTCAGCTGCGCGTCCATCCGGACGACCTGCAGCGCGTTGAAGAGAGCCTGGGCGCGACGCTTAACCTGCACGGCTGGCGTCTGCGCGGCGACCCGTCGCTACATCACGGCGGCTGCAAAGTCTCTGCCGATGAAGGCGATCTGGATGCCAGCGTCGCCACCCGCTGGCAGGAACTGTGCCGCCTGGCGGCACCGGGAGTCGTCTGATGACCGCGCGCCTCACCCGCTGGCTCACCACGCTCGACAACTTTGAGACGAAGATGGCGCAACTGCCATCTGTTCGTCGTTATGGGCGACTGACGCGCGCCACCGGCCTGGTTCTCGAAGCCACCGGCCTGCAGCTTCCGCTGGGCGCGACCTGCGTCATTGAGCGTCAGGATGGACTGGAAACGCGTGAAGTTGAAAGCGAAGTGGTCGGATTTAACGGCCAGCGCCTGTTCCTGATGCCGCTTGAAGAGGTGGAAGGCATTCTGCCCGGCGCGCGCGTGTATGCCAAAAACATTTCTGGCGATGGGCTGCAAAGCGGGAAGCAGCTGCCGCTTGGCCCTGCCCTGCTGGGCCGCGTGCTGGACGGCAGCGGGAAACCGCTCGACGGGCTGCCCTCCCCGGACACCACCGAAACCGGCGCGCTGATCACCCAACCGTTCAACCCCCTGCAGCGTACCCCTATCGAGCATGTGCTGGATACCGGCGTGCGCCCGATTAACGCCCTGCTGACCGTGGGACGTGGACAACGTATGGGCCTGTTCGCCGGCTCAGGCGTAGGTAAATCCGTCCTGCTCGGCATGATGGCGCGCTATACCCAGGCCGATGTGATCGTTGTGGGGCTGATCGGCGAACGTGGTCGTGAAGTAAAAGACTTTATTGAAAACATTCTGGGTGCGGAAGGCCGCGCCCGCTCGGTGGTGATCGCCGCACCGGCAGACGTGTCGCCGCTGCTGCGCATGCAGGGTGCCGCGTATGCCACCCGTATCGCCGAAGATTTCCGGGACCGCGGCAAGCACGTGCTGCTGATCATGGATTCCCTGACCCGTTACGCGATGGCGCAGCGTGAAATCGCGCTGGCCATCGGTGAGCCACCGGCGACCAAAGGCTACCCGCCTTCGGTATTCGCCAAACTCCCTGCGCTGGTGGAACGCGCGGGGAACGGCATCAGCGGCGGCGGCTCCATCACCGCGTTCTATACGGTACTGACGGAAGGCGATGACCAGCAGGACCCGATTGCCGACTCCGCGCGCGCGATCCTTGACGGTCATATTGTGCTGTCGCGCCGTCTGGCCGAAGCCGGGCACTACCCGGCCATCGATATTGAAGCCTCTATCAGCCGCGCAATGACGGCGCTGATAACCGAGAAGCACTACGCCCGCGTGCGTAACTTCAAACAACTGCTTTCCAGCTTCCAGCGCAACCGCGATCTGGTCAGCGTGGGGGCGTATGCCAAAGGCAGCGACCCGATGCTCGACAAGGCGATTAGCCTGTGGCCGCAGCTGGAGGCATTTTTGCAACAAGGCATTTTTGAACGCGCCGACTGGGAAGATTCAATTCAGGCACTGGAGCTGATTTTCCCGCAGGTGTAACACAGGTGGAGGGCGAAGGTCATGGCGCAAAACAGCGCGTTATCAACGCTGAAAGATCTGGCTGAAAAAGAAGTTGATGATGCCGCATTGCAGCTAGGCGCAATGCGACGCGGGTGCCAGCAGGCTGAAGAACAGTTGAAGATGTTGATCGACTATCAGCATGAATATCGCACCAACCTCAATACCGATATGACACAGGGCATTGGCAGCCAGCGCTGGATTAACTATCAGCAGTTTATCCAGACGCTGGAGAAGGCGATAGATCAGCATCGCCAGCAGCTTAACCAGTGGACCCAGAAAGTCGATACCGCGCTGAATTTCTGGCGCGAGAAGAAGCAGCGACTGCAGGCCTGGCAGACTTTACAGGACAGACAGATCGCGGCAACGACCCTGGCGGAAAACCGTCTGGATCAGAAGAAAATGGATGAGTTTGCCCAGCGCGCATCAATGAGGAAACCGGAATGATCACACTGCAACAACTGCTGATGAGCGACAGCGACCTGTCAGGCGGCACGCAAACGGGGAAAGGCACCGACGGTGCACAGGACTTTCTCTCTCTGCTGGCGGGCGCCCTGTCGGACGCAACGGGCAAGGGCAAAGATGCGCCGCTGACCCTGGCTGATCTGAAAGCCGCCGGCAGTAAGCTGTCAAAAGTGGCTCAGGACGCCAAAGGGGATACCACCCTGCAGGCCAAAATTGCCGACCTGCTTTCGCGCCAGACCGCGCTGAACGGCGATGAAACGTCGCCCGTCACGTCGCTTGATACGCTGGTTTCCGGGCTGGTGCCGCTGTCTAAGGGCGACGCGCTGAAGACGCTCAATGCGGCGAACAGCAAAGATGACGGTAAAAGCGAGCTGAGCGAAGAAGAGCTTGCCGGATTAAGCGCCCTGATGGCGATGCTGCCGCACCAGCAGCAAACTACCGCCTCTCGCGCGGCAGGCAGCGAGGGCGTTTCCGCCACCTCAACGCTGAATTCCGCGACGCTTTCGCAAAACGGCGCGGGCCAACCGTCCCTGAACGCGTCTGCGGGAAGCCACGATAAAGCGCAGAGTGCTACGCCTTATCAGAACCAGGTGAAAAATCACGAGCCGGCCCTGCAGGGCAACGCGCCTGCTACACCGGCCGTGGCCGCGGCGGCAGAGAAGCAGGAGCTCGCCAGCTCGTCCTCATCATCACCAACAGCTACTCTGGCACCGATTATGTCCAGCCATGCAACCAGTCAGACGGCCGCCACCGTCGCCAGCGCGCCGGTATTAAGCCAGCCTCTGGGGACCCACGAATGGCAGCAGTCCCTGAGCCAGCACATCACCCTGTTCACTAAGCAGGGCCAGCAGACGGCAGAGCTGCGCCTGCACCCGGAAGATCTGGGTCAGGTGCAAATTTCGCTTAAGCTGGATGATAACCAGGCCCAGCTGCAGATGGTCTCTGCGCACAGCCATGTTCGTGCGGCACTGGAAGCCGCGCTGCCGGTACTGCGGACCTCACTGGCGGAAAACGGCATTCAGCTTGCGCAGAGCAGCGTCAGCAGCGAGAGCTTCGCCGGGCAGCAGCAGTCCTCGTCCCAGCAGCAGCACCAGGCTTCGCGTTCCGGCAACACCGGCGGTTTTAATGAAGAGAGCGATGAGCTACTGCCTGTTCCTGCCGCCCTGCAGTCCGCAGCGCGCGGTAATAGTGCCGTAGACATCTTCGCCTAAACGCCAGAGGTAGCGTGATTATCCCCGTCTTTTCCACGCTTTGACGACAGCAGGACACGGGATAATCACCTTATTAAGCTGTACCGAAACAGGAAGCTCGTATCAGATGACTGACTCCGCTATCACCAAAAAAAGTAAGCGTTCCATCTGGATCCCGCTGCTGGTGTTGATCACGCTCGCCGCCTGCGCTACCGCGGGCTATAGTTACTGGCGTATGCAGCAGGAACCGACCACCGCTGCAGCCAAAGCTGAAGCACCGCCTCCGCCGGCTCCAGTGTTCTTCCCGCTGGATACCTTCACCGTCAACCTGGGTGATGCGGATCGCGTGCTTTATGTTGGCATTACGCTGCGCCTGAAAGATGAAGCCACCCGTTCACGTCTGAACGATTACCTTCCTGAAGTGCGTAGCCGCCTTCTGCTGCTGTTCTCTCGTCAGGACGCTTCGGCGCTGGCTACCGATGTGGGTAAGCAAAAGCTGGTCGACGCCATTAAACAAACGCTGGCGACCCCGCTGGTAAACGGCCAACCTAAGCAGGAAGTCACTGACGTTCTGTATACAGCATTCATTCTGCGGTAACGACATGGGCGACAGTATTCTTTCTCAGGCAGAAATCGATGCGCTGCTCAACGGCGACAGCGATAACAATGATGATCCTAAACCGGGTATTGGCGGCGATAGCGATATTCGTCCCTATGACCCGAATACCCAGCGTCGCGTGGTACGTGAACGTCTGCAGGCGCTGGAGATCATTAACGAACGTTTTGCACGTCAGTTCCGTATGGGGCTGTTTAACCTGCTGCGTCGTAGCCCGGATATTACGGTGGGTGCGATCCGCATTCAGCCTTATCATGAGTTTGCCCGCAACCTGCCGGTGCCAACCAACCTTAACCTGATTCATCTGAAGCCGCTGCGCGGCACCGGTCTGGTGGTGTTTTCGCCAAGCCTGGTGTTCATCGCGGTGGATAACCTGTTCGGCGGCGACGGGCGTTTCCCGACCAAAGTAGAAGGTCGTGAATTCACCCATACCGAACAGCGCGTCATTAACCGCATGCTGAAGCTGGCGCTGGAATCTTACAGCGACGCGTGGAAAGCGATTAACCCGCTGGAAGTGGAGTACGTCCGTTCTGAGATGCAGGTGAAATTTACCAATATCACCACCTCCCCGAACGATATCGTCGTTAACACCCCGTTCCACGTGGAGATCGGTAACCTGACCGGCGAGTTCAACATCTGCCTGCCGTTCAGCATGATCGAACCGCTGCGCGAGCTGCTGGTGAACCCGCCGCTGGAGAACTCCCGCAACGAAGACCAGAACTGGCGTGAAAACCTGGTCCGCCAGGTCCAGCATTCGCAGCTTGAGCTGGTGGCGAGCTTCGCCGATATCCCGCTGCGGTTATCTCAGATCCTGAAATTACAACCCGGTGATGTTTTGCCGATAGAAAAACCCGACCGCATTATTGCCCATGTGGATGGTGTCCCCGTGCTGACAAGCCAGTACGGCACGATTAACGGTCAGTATGCGTTACGCGTTGAGCACTTGATCAACCCGATTTTGAATTCGCTGAATGAGGAACAGCCCAAATGAGTGACATGAACAATCCGTCCGATGAGAACAGCGGAGCACTGGACGATCTGTGGGCTGACGCGTTAAACGAGCAAAAAGCACCCCCGGCCAAAAGTGCAGCGGATGCCGTATTCCAGCAGCTCGGCGGCGGTGACGTCAGCGGCACGCTGCAGGACATCGACCTGATTATGGATATCCCGGTTAAGCTGACCGTTGAGCTGGGACGCACCCGCATGACCATTAAAGAGCTGCTGCGCCTGACGCAGGGTTCCGTGGTGGCCCTTGACGGTCTGGCCGGCGAGCCGCTGGATATTCTGATCAACGGTTATCTGATTGCCCAGGGGGAAGTGGTGGTGGTTGCCGATAAATACGGCGTACGCATCACCGACATCATTACCCCGTCTGAACGTATGCGTCGTCTGAGCCGTTAAGCATGAAAACCCAGGCAACAATATCACAGCCTTCTGCCGTTCCCGGCTCGCCTCTGCTCCAGGTGAGCGGGGCATTGTTCGGTATTATTGCCTTTATTCTTATCGCCGCCTGGCTGGCGAAGCGCTTTGGCCTGGCGGGTAAAACCGCCGGTGCCCGCGGCCTGAAGGTCAGCGCCAGCACCACGCTGGGACCACGCGAGCGCGTGGTCATCGTCGAGGTAGACGATGCGCGCCTGGTCCTGGGCGTCACGGCCTCAAACATCAGCGTATTACATAAGCTGCCGCCCGCCCCTGTTGTGGTGGACGAGCGCGCAGACGCCCCTGCGGATTTTCAGTCCGTCATGAAGAGTTTGCTTAAGCGTTCCGGGAGATCCTGATGCGCCGTTTGTTATCCCTGACGCTTGCGGGCGTTGGCCTGTTTGCTCCCGCGGTCTATGCACAGCTACCCGGTCTGGTCTCCACCCCTCTCGCGGGCGGCGGACAAAGCTGGTCGCTTCCGGTGCAGACGCTGGTGTTCATCACCTCGCTGACGTTTATTCCGGCCATCCTGCTGATGATGACCAGCTTCACCCGCATCATCATCGTCTTTGGTCTGATGCGAAACGCGCTGGGAACCCCTTCCGCGCCGCCAAACCAGGTTCTGCTGGGGCTGGCACTGTTTTTGACCTTTTTCATTATGTCGCCGGTGATCGACAAGATTTATACCGACGCCTATCAGCCGTTCAGCGAAGACAAAATCTCCATGCAGGAGGCGCTGAATAAAGGCGCTCAGCCGCTGCGGGAATTTATGCTGCGCCAGACGCGCGAAGCCGACCTGGCCCTCTTTGCCCGCCTGTCCAACACCGGCGAGATGCAGGGACCGGAAGCGGTGCCAATGCGTATTCTTCTGCCTGCCTATGTCACCAGCGAGCTGAAAACTGCGTTCCAGATTGGCTTTACCATCTTTATTCCGTTCCTGATTATCGACCTGGTGATCGCCAGCGTCCTGATGGCGCTCGGGATGATGATGGTGCCGCCCGCGACCATTGCCCTGCCCTTTAAGATCATGCTCTTTGTACTGGTCGACGGCTGGCAGCTGCTGGTCAGTTCGCTGGCGCAGAGTTTCTACAGTTAAGGAACGGCAATGACACCCGAATCGGTCATGATGATGGGCACGGAAGCGATGAAAATCGCGATTGCCGTTGCCGCGCCGCTGCTGCTTGTCGCGCTGGTTACCGGTCTGATTATCAGTATCCTGCAGGCCGCCACGCAGATTAACGAAATGACGCTGTCGTTCATCCCGAAAATCATCGCCGTGTTCGTGGCGATTATCGTGGCCGGGCCGTGGATGCTGAACCTGTTGCTGGACTATATGCGCAACCTGTTTACCAATCTGCCGTACATCATCGGCTGACCTGACGATGCTGCACTTCACCAGCGACCAGTGGGTTCAGTGGCTCGGCGTCTATTTTTGGCCGATGCTGCGCATCATGGCGCTGATATCCACCGCCCCGATTCTCAGTGAGAAATCGATACCCAAGCGCGTCAAGGTGGGGCTGGGCATTATCATCTCCATTATCGTCGCGCCCTCTCTTCCCCCCGTGGATATTCCGATCTTCTCGGCGAATGCGGTATGGGTGGCCCTGCAGCAGGTGATGATTGGCGTCGCCGTCGGCTTTACCATGCAGCTCGCCTTTGCCGCGGTGCGTACCGCAGGGGAACTGATCGGCCTGCAGATGGGGCTATCGTTCGCCACGTTTGTTGACCCTGGCAGTCATCTCAACATGCCCGTGCTGGCGCGTATTATCGATCTGCTCGCCATGCTGCTGTTCCTGTCGTTCAACGGCCATCTCTGGCTTATCTCCATGCTGGTGGATACGTTCCATACGCTGCCGATTGGCGAAAATCCGGTGAACAGCAACGCTTTCCTCGCGCTTACTCGCGCTGCGGGGCTGATTTTCCTCAACGGGCTGATGCTGGCGCTGCCGATCATCACCCTGCTGCTGACCGTCAACCTGGCGTTAGGTTTACTCAACCGAATGGCGCCGCAGCTTTCGGTGTTTGTCATTGGTTTTCCGCTGACGCTAACGGTTGGGATTTTATTAATGTCATTACTGATGCCACTTATCGCTCCCTTCTGTGAACATTTATTCGGCGAGATATTCAACCTGTTAGCGGATATTGTCAGCGAGCTGCCACGTAAATAATAGCCCTCACTGTTGCTATTGTCTTTCTGAGGATATTCCTAAAATAAAACGCGTAAAACATCTTCCAGGATATATCTGACGCGGTTTAATTGTTTCTAACCATCTCACAATACTTAATATTTACTTTACTTTAAGAAGATTCCTGGCAAATTATACGTAACTTTACGGGATAGTGAGTCCGCCTGAAAGTCTTTGTCATGCTCACAGGTTTATTATTTTTTTCCATCCCGTATGGCTGTTTTGAGCTCTCAGGCAGATGGTGAATTATCGTTACGCATTGAGTGAGGGTATGCCATGTCAACGATCATTATGGATTTATGCAGCTACACCCGGCTAGGGTTAACCGGGTACCTGGCAAGCAGAGGGGTAAGAAAGAGAGACATCAACGATGCACACACCGTTGACGAACTCGCAACCGCTTGTGACGAACTAAAACCAGGCGTGGTGTTTATTAATGAGGACTGTTTCATTCACGATCCAGCCAACAGTCAGCACATTAAGCAAATCATTAATCAGCATCCAAAAACCCTGTTTATTGTTTTTATGGCGATCGCGAATATCCATTTCGATGAGTATTTGTTGGTCCGTAAAAATTTATTGATCAGTTCTAAATCGATTAAACCCGAGTCGCTGGATGACATTCTGGGTGATTATTTGAATAAAGAAGTTAAAAATGTAGGAGCGGTTAACTTACCCACCCTATCATTAAGCAGGACTGAATCAAGTATGCTGCGAATGTGGATGGCGGGACAAGGAACTATTCAGATCTCTGACCAGATGAATATTAAAGCGAAAACCGTTTCGTCACACAAAGGAAATATTAAAAGGAAAATTAAAACGCATAATAAGCAAGTGATCTACCACGTGGTACGCCTGACCGATAATGTGACGAACGGGATTTTCGTCAACATGCGTTAGTCGCTTAAGACCTGTGCACCCTACCTTTGATCTCTGGCCTGGCCAGAGATTTTTGCTTCTGGAAAGGTTGTCGGGCACGCGATGTGCTACCCGACGCCGTGCTACTCCGCCTTCTCGACAAAAATGCCGTCCGGATGCCCCAGTTCGTTAAAAAACCAGATGCCGAGCGGGTAGTCTTCAAGCGATACCAGGTACATTGTGCCTTCGCTAAACTCTTCAATTGCCAGCACCACACCCGGGCGGCGCGGCCCACCGTCCGTTTTAACGGTTACCCGATCGTTGACCTTCATACATTCCTCCTCTGGTTTTGAGCCAGTGTAGAACAAAACGCAAAAACGCACATCGCCGCCCGGCGTGATTGGCGTTTTTATACACAGTCTATACTTACCGTTGGACACGGCTGAAAGAGGAACCCCGTAATGAAGACCGATAAAGAGTACAGCGACACCATCAAGCGCGAAGTCGAGGTGGATGTCGATGCCCTGCTGGCCGCCATCAATGAGATCAGTGAGTCAGAAGTCCGCCGGTCGGACGACAATTCGGACCGCGTCATTGTCAACGGAAGGGATTATCACACCTATCGCGAGCTGGCGGAGGCCTTCGAGCTTGATATTCACGACTTTAGCGTGTCTGAAGCCAATCGGTAGGGCGAAAAAAATCCCGGCCATGGGGATGACCGGGATCAAAACTTGCTTATGCAAGAAGCACTTGAAAATTCGTTACACCAGGAAATCTGATGTACATGCCACACTATCCCCAACGAATTTGGCTGACAAGCATATATTCTTACGATGAATATAATATTTTTAACATAATGCTTTTCGTTATGAGCAATAACACACGCCGAATGCGGGTTTGCCAGGAGCATTCCTCTTTTCTCCGGTTTTCGCCTTCATTATTTTTTAGGAATTTTCTTAGATCGAAACGCATCTGTTACCAGGAGTCGCTATGCCTTCACTGCGGGATACATTGCTGATTTTCTCTGACCTGGATGGTTCACTGCTGGATATTCACACCTATGAGTGGCAACCCGCCATGACCTGGCTGGACAGGCTGCTGGATAATCAGGTTCCGGTCATTCTTTGCAGCAGCAAGACCGCGGCAGAGATGCTGGATCTCCAGCTGGATCTGGGGCTTGAAGGCCTGCCTTTTATTGCCGAGAACGGCGCGGTGATTCAGCCTGACGTACGCTGGGATAGAATTCAGCGCCAGATCAGGGGTATGACGCACCGGGATATTCGCCCGCGGATCGAGCAAATTCGCCTGCAGTCGGGCTATAAATTCACTACCTTTGACGACGTGGATGAGCACGTTATCAGCGAGTGGACCGGACTGTCGCGCTACCGTTCGGCGCTTGCCCGCAAGCATGAAGCGTCCGTCACGCTCATCTGGCGCGATACCGACGAGAAAATGGTTCAGTTTGAAGAGGAGCTGGCGAATGCCGGCCTGAAATGCCTGCAGGGCGCACGCTTCTGGCATGTTCTGGACGCCCGCTGCGGCAAAGACGTTGCGGTGAACTGGCTGATTGAGCAATACCGCGAGCTGGAAGAGATTGAACCCACCACGCTGGGGCTCGGCGACGGTCCCAATGATGCGCCGCTGCTCGACAGCGTTGACTTCGCGGTAGTGATTAAGGGCATTAACCGTGAGGGCATCACGCTAAGGGACGATAACCCTGCCCGGGTTTATCACACCCGACAGCCCGGCCCGGCGGGCTGGCAGGAGGGGCTGGATCACTTCCTCTCTTAATCCCGCCAGACGACCCGGTTACGCCCGCTCTGTTTGGCCTGATACAGCCGGACGTCCGCCACGGACTGCAGCTGTTCAAACTCGTAGTTACCCGCTTCATCCGCGCTGCTGACCCCCAGCGACGCGCTGACGCGCAGGGTCGTGCTCTTCTTCACCAGGATCTCCTTACTGTTGATCCGGCAACGTATACGGTCCGCGACGCTTCTCGCCTCCTCCAGACCAATCCCCGGCAGGACGACGCAAAACTCTTCCCCGCCTACGCGCCCTGCCACATCATTCTTGCGTAACGTGCTGGCAATCAGCCCTGCCGTGTGGGAGAGCACTTTATCTCCGGCCTGATGGCCGAAGCGGTCGTTGATATTTTTAAAATGGTCGAGATCGATCTGAATCACCGAGAACGGCAGCGACTGCTGGCGACAGGTTTCCGCCAGCAATTTTGCGCGGTCGAACAGCGCGCCGCGATTATTCAGCCGGGTAAGCGGATCATGCCAGGCCTGCCACTGGAGCGAGTGCTGAAGCGTGTACATGTTACTCACCATGCGGCGGATCACCAGCCACGAGATCAACAGCATGGCGGTAAAGAGCGCCCACATCAGCGCCAGCACGATACTGATGCTGCCGAAGTCGTCCTGTACCCCTTCGTGCAGGGTGTGGATCCGCAGGACAACGCCGTCGAAGTGATCGAGTCGTTCCCAGCTCACAAAACGGCTTCCGAGGCGGATCCCGCCGCCGGTGGCGTGCTCAATCGCCTGCGCAATCTGCGCCGTTTCGCGTTCGTCAAAATGGTTAACCGCGTTTTCCGTATGGGCAGAGGTGGCAATCATATTGAGCCGGGTATCGTACAGCTGATACTCCCCTTCCGTTCGGTCTTCGGTCGCATCGGCCAGCAGGCGCTGCATGGTGCCCAACGTAAAATCCATCGCCACGACGCCATACCAGTAATGATCGAAATAGATGGGGACGCTGGCGGTGATCATTCGTTCATCATTGGTCCAGGATGAGGGGGTGGAGATGAACCAGCGCACCGCGCGAGCGCGATTGTTCCGCTCTGACTGCTGGGTAAACCAGGACTGCGTGACAAGATGGTAATAGCGGGAGGTAATGTCGCCCGCCTGGTCCGGCGTATCGGTGGAAATGAAAAACCCGGCGCGGGAGACGTAGATCACGCGCGCTTCCGTTTGTGCTCTGGACGACGCCAGCCTGAGCAGATACCCCACTTCGAGCGTGGCAGAAATCTCGTGGCTGAGGCGTTCGGCGTCACGATTCAGAAACGTGGTTTTCTCGACGAAGGCATCCGAGACACCGTTAATGGGAAGGGTGCGTTTTTTATCAACGGCAAGCTGCCAGGTGGGGAGCATGCGGACTGAGCTAAAGCGTGACACCGCATTCTGGAGTACATCAAATGCCAGCGGCGTCTGGATCGCATCATGCATGCCCTGACGGAACAACAGCATCCTGTCGACGCTGTTCTGCAGCTGCCTGTCCAGCGAACTGGCGACCGTATCCAGATGGTTACGCTGGCTGGAGATGTACGCTTCTTCCAGTACCACCACTTCACGCCAGGTCAGTAGAGTCGAAAATACCAGAACAACCAGAAAACAGAGATTAACAATCAACCCCGGATTGCTACGCTTATGCAGCCATTGCAAAAAAGATTGTCTTACAACAAAGGTATCGCGCTGCACACACACTCCCTGATCGCTGCCTTACACCCGGTACTGGAGATAAAAACGCCCGGCAAAGCCGGGCGTTATGTGATTAAGCCTTGTCCCGCTGGTGCTGCCCGTCCCCCGGCTGAAGCTCATCTTCACGAAATGCTTCCCGCTTGATGCCATAGCCATCGTGCCACCGACATTCCACCATTCCGCTGGAATACCCGGTCACAATCATACGTGGGCCGCCCTTCTTAGGCTTAACTTCATCACTGACCAAAAAGACCATACCTGCCTCCTGTATCAGGGTGAAACTGTTTCAATTTAGACGAGGAATGGTCTTTTTGCACCCCATAACGGGTAACAATTAGTGCGACGTGCCGCGTATTTTTTCAATCAGCTTCACGGCTGCAACCACGATAGCGCCAATGATGAAGCCCAGCACCAGATTCAGCAGCGTGGGCAGAATCGCCGCGATAACGGCCCCCTGCGCCGAGGAAAAATGTTCGATAGCATGGTGCAGCGGCGCGATACCGTGCACCACGATCCCGCCGCCCACGAGGAACATCGCCAGCGTGCCCACCACCGACAAACTCTTCATTAGCCACGGGGCCAGCACCAGCAGGCTTTTGCCGATGCCTCTTGCCACCGCGCTCGATTTCTCCTCCAGCCAGTAGCCGATATCATCCAGCTTGACGATCAGTCCCACCAGGCCGTAGACGCCGACCGTGACCAGAATGGCGATGCCGGAGAGGATCAGAACCTGATTCAGGAGCGGCGCGTCAGACACGATGCCCAGCGTAATGGCGACAATCTCTGCGGACAGGATAAAGTCGGTCCGAATAGCGCCTTTGACCTTATCGCGCTCGAAGGTTTTCGGATCCTGAGCGGCCAGCGCTTCGAGACGCTGCTGGCGCATCTCCGGCGTATCGCTCTGCTTGCGCGCGCTAAAGGAGTGCAGGACCTTCTCTACGCCCTCGAAGCAGAGAAACGCCCCGCCAATCATCAGCAGCGGCGTGATGGCCCAGGGAATAAACGCGCTGATCAGCAGCGCCAGCGGGACCAGAATCACCTTATTCAGGAAGGAGCCTTTTGCCACGCCCCACACCACCGGCAGTTCGCGGTTAGCCCTCACCCCACTCACCTGCTGGGCGTTAAGCGATAAATCATCTCCCAGCACGCCTGCGGTTTTTTTCGCCGCCAGTTTCCCCATCACTGAAATGTCATCCAGTAAGGTGGCAATATCATCCAGCAATGTTAATAAGCTACTTCCTGCCAAAATCTTAATCCTTCATTTTTTGGTAATTAGGTGAATAGTATGGAGCAAAAGCGCAAACCCGGAAACACCCACCTCACGTCAACAAAAAATTCACATCTGCCATACAATTAAAGGGCTCGCCAGCGAGATAGTTTTCGCGTTTACTATCAGCGACCTTTTTATTTCGTCGTGAGGGATTATGCGTTTCCGGCAATTGCTACCGCTCATTGGGGCACTCTTTTCGCTGTACATCATCTGGGGCTCAACCTACTTTGTCATTCGCATCGGCGTGGAAAGCTGGCCGCCACTGATGATGGCGGGCGTCCGCTTTCTCTCGGCTGGCGTGCTGCTGCTGGCCTTCCTGCTGCTGCGCGGGCATAAGCTTCCCCCGCTGCGCCCGATGCTGAATGCCGCCCTGATCGGCCTGCTGCTGCTGGCGGTGGGGAATGGGTTTGTAACGATTGCCGAGCACCAGAACGTACCGTCCGGGATCGCCGCCGTGGTCGTTGCCACCGTACCGCTGTTTACACTCTGCTTTAGCCGTCTTTTTGGTATCCGCACCCGCAAGCTGGAATGGCTGGGGATTGGTATTGGCCTTGCCGGCATCATTCTGCTGAACAGCGGCGGTAACCTGAGCGGGAATCCGTGGGGCGCAATCATCATTCTGATTGGCTCGATGAGCTGGGCGTTTGGTTCCGTCTACGGTTCGCGTATCGAACTGCCGACCGGCATGATGGCGGGCGCGATTGAGATGCTCGCCGCCGGGATTGTACTGCTGCTCGCCTCCACGCTGACGGGAGAAAAGCTGACGACCCTGCCGCCGCTGTCGGGCTTTCTGGCGGTAGGCTACCTGGCGCTGTTTGGTTCCATCATCGCCATTAACGCCTATATGTTCCTGATCCGCAATGTCTCGCCGGCAGTTGCCACCAGCTATGCCTACGTCAACCCGGTCGTGGCCGTGCTGCTCGGGACGGGATTGGGGGGAGAAACGCTCTCTTCCGTTGAATGGCTGGCATTAGGGGTGATTGTTTTTGCCGTCGTGCTGGTCACCCTGGGCAAATATTTACTGCCCGCAAAACCGGTGGTCACGCCTTGCGAGGTGGAGAAACCGTAAGCAGGTGAATACCCTGCATGTCGATCTGCGCGGTCTGGCCGCCGCCGCAGATCCACTCCTCCAGCCGCTCGGTCAGATCGGTATCGTTCAGTTTTAATCTGCCTCTCAACGCACATTCCCAGACGATCAGCACCCGCCAGCCCTGCGCAATCAGCGCGGTGAGATCCCGACTGTCGCGCTCGACGTTCTTGCCAATTTTATCCAGCCAGAAATCGGTGCGCGTCGCGGGGACCTTAAACAGGTAGCAGTCATGGTGATGCCAGAAGCAGCCGTGGGTAAAGATGATGCACTGCCAGGCATCGATGACGAAATCCGGGCGACCCGCAAGCGCGGGATCCTGCACGCGGAAATCAAACCCCGCCTGCGTCAGCAGCCCGGCCAGGCGCTTTTCGATGGCGGTGTTACGCGTGCCGATGGCACGCATATTTTTGCTGCGCGTGGCCTTATCGTGAACATCCGTCATTGACGGCCTCACCCTGACGGAGTGCCACCGCCTGTCTGATGCGCGAGGCCAGCAGTTTTGCCACGGCGGCGAACGCGGGAACCACCACCGAATTACCAAACTGGCGGTACGCCTGGGTATCCGAAACCGGAATGCGGAAGCGGTAACCCTGCGGGGTCTCAAATCCCATCAACCGGGCGCATTCCCGCGGCGTTAAGCGTCGCGGACGGTGGCGCTGGTTGTGCGGATCGTCGAAATCTTTTTCACCCAGCGCCTTGTCCCAGCCTCTGTCGATCAGGATCTCTGCCCCATCCTTATAGTAGCGAGCGGACAACGTACGGGTCACGCTGTGCGGATCGTTGGGGTTTACCATCCCAAAACCGAAGCCGTTGCCCTTCGCCTGATGCTTCTTGGCATAGCGGTAGAGGTATTTCCACAGCACCGGGGTAAGGATAAATTTTGCGTCAACGACAGGTTCCAGCAGGTCGGCAACGGTAGGACGACGCTCGGGATACAAAGACGGGATATCACGAAGGGTGAAATCCCCCTTGAGATTGAGGTCGCGGCGGAAACCCACCAGCACGATACGTTCGCGATGCTGGGGCAGAAAATGTTTCCCATCAATGATTTTAGGATCGTCCGCGCCCATGTCCTGCGAGTCGGCCACGTCATACCCCAGCTCATCCAGGGTCTGCATAATAATGCGGAAGGTTTTTCCGCCGTCGTGGCTCTTTAGATTTTTGACGTTTTCCAGCACAAAGATGGCCGGGCGACGGGCGTCAATAATGCGCGCCACATCAAAAAACAGCGTTCCCTGGGTATCGCAGGCAAAGCCGTGGGCACGTCCAAGGGCATTCTTTTTGGAGACACCGGCCAGCGAGAAGGGCTGACACGGGAAGCCGGCCAGCAGCACGTCATGCGCCGGGATCGTCTGGCGGATGTGCTCGGCGGCCTGTTCATCGCTCACGCCGCTTTTATGGCTCAGGGTGACATCGCGGATATCCGCGTTGAACTGGTGCTCGTGCGGATCGCAGTACCAGTTGGCCTTGTAGGTCCGGACGGCATGTTTGTTCCACTCGCTGGTAAACACGCACTGTCCGCCGATAGCTTCAAAACCGTGCCGGATGCCGCCGATACCGGCGAACAGATCGATAAAGCGGAAGGCGTAGTTCGGGTGCGCGGCAGGAGGACGCGGAAGCAGGTTTTGCAGATAACGAAACTCGCCTTCGCTCAGGCGACGCCCTGCGCGTTCGCTGGTCAGCAGACGCTTAAGGATCGCCGGGCTCCAGTGGCTCTCGCCGTGCGCCACCAGCAGATTGGCCAGCGTTTTAGCATCATAGATATCCAACAGCTGGCGCAGCAACGCCTGCACCGTTGCCGTTGATTTCTCAGCCTGCTCGGGCGCGGGCTCTGTCACTGATCGATTTTCCTGCATTCTTTTAACCGGAGAGTAAAGACTGGAAACAGATTACCACAGTTCAGTTGCGCAAACTGCGACGGAAGCGGCTCAACACCTGGCTATCCAGCCCGATGCAGTCGCCGTGTAATTCGGCACTGAGTTTCGCCATAAACTGGATCAGGAAATCGGCATTGTGACGTGCCAGCTCGCGGCCCATTTCCGTTTGCATTGTATCAGGCAATCGCAGCAGCTTGGTCTGAAAATGGTCGAGGGCAAACGCACGGTCATCAAGGATACGCGCATCGGCAAAGGGATCGTCTGCATCAAAAAGCGGCACGCCCAGCGCGCCCGAGACGGCAAAGACGCGCGCCAGGCCGATCGCGCCTAACGCTTCCAGCCGGTCTGCGTCCTGCACAATTTTGGCTTCCATGCTCTGTGGCGCAATCCCGGCGCTGAAGCTGTGCGCCTCAATCGCGTGCGCAACGGCGGCTGCGTGCTCTGGCGGAAACTCAGGGAAGTCGCGGCGCAGAATGTCACACGTCCTGCGCGCTGCCATCTGGGATGACCGGCCGCGTTCGGGATGGTTTTTCGGCAGGCTGACAATATCGTGGAAATAGCATGCGGTCAGGATCACCAGCGGCTCCACCGCCTGATCAGCCATGATTTTTTGCGCCGTCATCCAGACCCGACGAAAATGCGAAATATCATGTGCGGTATCGTCGGTGCTGTGGTTTTCCTCAAGCCAGCGCTCAAATCGCTGCTGCCACCGGGCAAGTTCCATCGTCATATCCTGTTGTTTAAAAGTGCATGAATTATAACATAGACGAATTAAATCAATTTAAAAATAGAGCCACGAAATACTTAATAATAATTACACCGTATAAATTCAATGAATTAATTCAGCAGAAAAATAAAGAGATTAATAGAAATGTTTGGCAATATTTCATAGGATTTAATTACATTTATTTTTGAAACTAAATAACACTTCCTGGAATAGTATCAAGCCTGTAATTGCGGAGGGTGATTACATATATTCATATAAATTATGCTTGAAGGGAATATATAATGAAAAGAAAAGTTCTGGCAATTGTGGTACCCGCGTTATTAATGGCAGGCGCAGCCAATGCGGCTGAAATGTACAACAAAAACGGCAACAAAGTTGACCTGTACGGCAAAGTCGACGCGCGTCATACCTTCTCTGACAACCCTGGCGACGACGGCGACGAAACCTATGTGCAGATTGGTTTCAAAGGCGAAACCCAGATCGCTAACGATCTGATCGGTTACGGCCAGTGGGAATATAAAACCTTCGCTAATAATACCGAGGGCGCGGGTGACAAATCGTTTAACCGCCTGGCGTATGCTGGCCTGAAATATGGTGAATACGGTTCATTTGATTATGGCCGTAATTAC
Organism: Enterobacter cloacae complex sp. ESBL7; assembly: GCF_041679625.1. Lineage (NCBI taxonomy): Bacteria > Pseudomonadati > Pseudomonadota > Gammaproteobacteria > Enterobacterales > Enterobacteriaceae > Enterobacter > Enterobacter cloacae complex sp. ESBL7. Next base: position 628,753 of record NZ_JBGORN010000002.1, on the reverse strand, counting down.
GGCGTCGTGTACGACGTTGAAGCCTGGACCGATATGCTGCCTGTATTTGGCGGTGACTCTTACACCTGGACCGATAACTTTATGAACGGTCGTGCTAACGGTCTGGTAACCTATCGTAACCAGGATTTCTTCGGTCTGGCTGAGGGTCTGAATTTCGCGCTGCAGTATCAGGGTGCGAATGAAGGTCAGGATGCAACAGAAGGTCAGGAAGGCACGAAAAATGGCCATGACAATGTTCGTTTCCAGAACGGCGACGGCTTTGGTATGTCTACCACCTATGATTTTGACTTCGGACTGAGCCTGGGTGCGGCATATTCATCTTCCGACCGCACGAACAAACAGGTTGCATACGGTGCAGGTAACTACAACCGCTACAGCCCGTATGCAGGTGGCGAACGCGCTGAAGCCTGGACAATTGGCGCAAAATATGATGCGCAAGGTGTTTACCTGGCCATGATGTATGCGGAAACCCGCAACATGACGCCATATGGTAACGTTGGTATCGCCAACCAGACTCAGAACTTTGAAGCCGTCGCGCAGTACCTGTTCGACTTCGGCCTGCGTCCGTCTCTGGCATGGGTTTACTCCAAAGGTAAAGACATTGGCGGCAATGATTACAACCCAGGTAATAATTACGACTATGTTGATCAGGATCTGGTGAACTATATCGATCTCGGTATGACCTACAGCTTCAACAAAAACTTCTCGACTTACGTTGATTATAAAATCAACCTGCTGGACAACGATGAAAGCTTCTACGAAGCCAATGGCATCTCAACTGATGACATCGTTGGCGTAGGCATGACCTACCAGTTCTAATTCCCCAAAATACCAAAGGCCGCAATTGCGGCCTTTTTACTATCTGAAGATCTTACGGCGCTTCCTGCAGCGCCACGCGGATAAACCCGTTATTTTGCGCCAGCAGTTCATGGGCTTTCCACGCATCCAGCCCTGTCAGCACCATCAATACCGCCGTTTTACAGTTATGGTTACAGCTCGCCAGCGCGGCTTTTGCCTCCGCCCGTGTGCATCCCCCCGCTTCCATCACAATGGCGATTTGCCGTTCAGCCCATTTGGTCGTGCCTGCCTCAAGATCCACCCGCAGGTTGCTGTAAACCCGTCCGGTTCGGACGGCCAGCCCGGTGGCAATCATCGAGAGGATCATTTTTTGCGCGATCCCCGCTTTGGTGTTGATATAGCCTGCGACGACGTCGGCCCCCAGCTCCGGAGCGATAACCATGCTCGCCAGCTGCGCGGCTTCGCTTTGCGCATCACCGGTAACAATAGCGACCGGTGAACCCAGCGACCACGCATGGCGCATTGCCCCCCAGACCCACGGCGTTTTTCCGCTGACGGTCACGGCCAGCATCATATCGTGTTCACCAAACTTGATGGCCTGCAGATCGGCAACGCCGCGCTCGTAGCTCCCTTCCCCTTCTTGTGCCGTAACGGCCATTACAGGGGTTTTGCCCGGCGCATATTCATCGGCAATCTGTTGCGCTACGCGCCCTGACGGCCCCGCGCCAACGACGATCAGGCGACCGCCGTGGCTGAGCGTCGCGGCGGCGTTGTCCACCACGCGGGCAATAGTATTTAAACAGGGGGTAATCGCAGCAGAAATGAGTGCATCATCCTGGTGAATGACTTTCAGCATGTCCAGCGTGGACAATCTATCAATATTCATCGTGCTGGCGTGCCGTCTTTCCTTGACCGAACCGGTAAGCATAACGCTCATAAACAGCCTCCTTATTATGAGTACCCACACACTATAAAGTGTTTTATATAGATGACCTGCGAGGAGGGTCACGAAAAGAGGACCAAATCCACGCCTTTACATGGCTTTAAGAAAAGCGCGTCATCGGCGATAATTACCCCTTTCTTAATCATCGCGGAGTGTTGATGAGCGATTTGCAGCCTTTCCTTCCGACGCGCAAGCGCCCCATGAAGCTGAACACCCTGGTCACGCTGATGGTGTGCGCGATTATTGCCTCTGTGCTGCTGGTGGTCTTTGCGCTCTACTCCGTGCAAATCACCCGGGCGACCCGCGATGATGTAAAAGATACGGCTCTGGGTATTGCCAGAACGCTGGCCAACAGCCCGGAGATCCAGCGCGGCCTGATGCAGGCACCGCAGGAGAATATTATTCAGCCCATCGCCCAGGCGGTGACGAAACGAAACGATCTGCTGTTCACCGTGGTCACCGATATGCGCGGGATCCGCTACTCTCACCCGAACGAGGCGCTGCTGGGGCTGCATTTTATCGGTGACGATTTAACTCCCGCGCTTGAAGGCAAAGAGAACGTATCGGTAAACCGGGGTGCGCTCGCCGAAGCGCTTCGCGTCTTCACCCCAGTCTACGACGGCCAGCACGAGCAGATCGGCGTGGTGGCGGTAGGTATCTCCCTGAAAAAGGTTGAAGAGCAGATCGCTCGCGGGCGGCTCAACGCCGTCTGGACCATTTTATTCAGTATTTTTATGAGCTCCATGGCGATTTGGGGTCTGGTGCGGGTACTGAAACGCATCCTGTTCGGGCTCGAACCTTACGAAATTTCCGCCCTATTCGAACAGCGTCAGGCGATGCTGCAGTCGCTTCGCGAGGGGGTGCTGGCCGTCGATATTCACGGGCGCGTGACGATGATCAACCAGACCGCCAGAGAAATATTGCTTCTCCCTTCCGGCAAGCAGACCGAAAACGCCAGCGCCCCCCTGCTGGCCAGCCTGCGCGAAGTCTCAAAGACGGGCGTCGCGCGCCAGGATCAGGAGATCAGCTGTAACGGGCGTCTATTGCTGTGCAACATGGTGCCCGTTAAAAGTCAGGATCGGGTAATCGGCGCCATCACCACCTTCCGTGATAAAACGGAAATCAGCCAGCTGATGCAGCGTATTGATGGCATGGTCAACTACGTCGACGCCCTGCGCAGCCACACGCACGAGTTTATGAATAAACTGCATGTGATCCTGGGCCTGCTGCACATGAAGCGCTACGACAAGCTGGAAGAGTACATCATCCAGACGGCGCATAATTACCAGACGGATATCGGTACGATACAGAGCAAGGTAAAATCCCCGGTTATTGCCGGGTTCCTGCTGGGTAAAATCAATCGGGCGAAAGAAGCGGGCGTCACCCTGACGCTGGCGGATGAATGCCAGATACCGGATACCGCGAGCGAAGAGCAGGTCGCGGTGCTGATCACCGTGCTGGGTAACCTCATTGAAAACGCGCTCGACGCGATGGAAGGACAGCAGGAAGGTGAGATCGGCCTGCTGCTGCATTATCAGAATGGCTGGCTCAGCTGCGAAGTCAGCGACGATGGCCCCGGCATTGAACCCGCTCAGCTGGAGGCTATTTTTACAAAGGGCTTCTCAACAAAAGGTGAAAACCGCGGCGTTGGGCTGTTCCTTGCTCGCCAGCAAATCCAGAACCTCGGCGGCGATATCACCGTCGAGTCTGAGCCAGGCGTATTTACCCAATTTTTTGTTCACATCCCCTGGGATAGCGAGAGGAATATCGCGTGATAAATGTATTAATTGTCGATGATGACGCCATGGTAGCCGACCTCAACCGTCTGTATGTCAACCGTGTTGAAGGTTTTAGCTGCTGCGGCGTCGCCTCCACGCTAAACCAGGCCGAGGCCATCATTAATAACCCCGGGCAGCCTGTCGACCTGGTGCTGCTGGATGTCTATATGCAGCAGGATAACGGGCTGGATCTGCTGCCCGTTATTCGCGCATCCGGTCGCCCAATCGATGTGATTATGATCTCGTCGGCTGCCGACGCCGCCACGATCCAGACCTCCATCCACTACGGCGTGGTGGATTATCTGATCAAGCCGTTCCAGTTCCCGCGCTTTGAAGAGGCGCTGAACGGCTGGAAGGCAAAGCATAGCCTGATGGGTTCGCACCAGTATTATGAGCAGGCCGACGTCGACCGGCTGATCCACGGCGGGGCGCCGGAACTGGCGGACAGTAAAAAGCTGCCGAAGGGGTTAACGCCGCAAACGCTGCGCACGATTTGCCAGTGGATTGACGCTCACCCGGAGACGGAATTTTCTACCGATGACCTGGCAAGCGCGGTCAATATCTCCCGCGTATCCTGCCGCAAGTACCTGATTTGGCTCGCACAAATCAACATTCTGTTCACCAGCATTCACTACGGTGCCACCGGACGTCCGGTGTATCGCTACCGTCTCCAGCCGGAGCAGACCGGCCTGCTCAAGCAATACTGTCAGTAACGCGGTAGTCGTTATCCAGCAGGGTAAAGCGGAAGTGGTGTGCTGAAGAGAACACCACTTCTTTTGTTTTGGTCACAAAGATAGCTTCAATATCGGGGCGCGCGCGCAGGGCGGCACAGCCCTTCTCTACGCCCATACCGTACATCAGAGTGGTCCAGATATCGCCGTCGATGGAGTCCTTCGAAACAATCGTTACGCTGTCCAGCTCGTTGTCCAGCGGATACCCGGTGCGCGGATCGAGAATATGGTGATAGCGCTTGCCGTTTTGCTCAAAGTAGCGCTCGTACGTTCCCGACGTCACGACGGAGAGGTTCTCTACGGTCATCGTGCCGATCAGCGCATCACCGGCGAACGGTTTTTTCAGCCCCACGCTCCAGCCCCCTTCCGGCGAGCCTAACGTCTGAATGTTTCCGCCTAGGTTGATCAGCCCCAGCTCAGCGCCCTCTTTATGCAGGTAATCACGCACCCTGTCGGCGATATAGCCTTTGGCAATGGCCCCCAGATCGATCTCCATCCCCGCTCTGGTCAGGAACACGCTGCTGCTGGCCTCATCAAGAATGACATCTTCAGGACGGGTTATCGCCAGCAGCGACGCGATTTCATCGGCAGGCGGAACGCTGTTCCCCTGAAAGCCAATTTTCCAGCGCTTCACCAGCGGACCTATCGCCAGGTTAAAGGCGCTGTCCCTGAACAGGCTTGCCGCTTTGGCACAGCGGATCAGCTCAAACACCGGCCGGCTGACGGTAACCGGATGCTGGCCAGCCGCATGGTTGATGTCCATCACCTGCGAGTGCGCGCGGTTGACGGTGAGCAGATCTTCGTACTGTTTGATCAGGCGAAACACGCGGGACGCGAGGGCTTCGTCGTGGGAGAAGAGTTTCAGGAGAATGGGTGAGCCCATCAGGACGGCGGAGTAGCTGTAAACGCGATGGCTATCAGGCATGGCTGGAGTCCTCAGATGTAGCCCCGGCCAGCACAGCGCCGCCGGGGAAAATGCCGGATAGCGCTGGGCGTATCCGGCCTACAACACAGGGGTCTTACTGCTTTTTCGAACGCATAGCCGCCTGATGTCCTGCAAGCGTACCAAAAATAATGATATCTGCCACTGCGTTACCGCCGATACGGTTACCGCCGTGGATCCCGCCGACCACTTCACCGGCCGCAAACGCGCCTGGCAGCACGTTGTGGTTGCTGTCCAGCACGCAGGTTTCGGTGTTGATGGTCACGCCGCCCATGGTGTGGTGCACGCCCGGTGCAATCTGAATGGCGTAGAACGGCCCTTCGTTGATAGGCGCGCGCAGCGCGGTGGTACGGCCAAAATCATCATCGTGCTGTTTTTCAACGAAGCCGTTGTAACGTTCCAGCGTCGCGAGGAAAGCGTGGTGATCCATCCCCAGCGCCTCAGCAAGGGCTTTTGGCGAGCTGGCGCTGGTCACGAAACCTTTCGCGATGTACTCATCCGCGGCTTTGTTTTTGGCACGCACGTGCTCATCAAAGACGATGTATGCGTATTTCTCCGGCAGCGCGATGATTGACGCCGAGACCTTATCGCGGGTCGACATTTCGTTGTAGAAGCGTTCCCCTTTCTGATTGACCAGAATCGCCCCGCCGCCGCGAATGGATTCGGAAATCAGGTACGAGGTTTTCTGCTCTACGGTTGGGTGAATCTGAATTTCGCCCATATCCACGGTACCGGCCCCGATGCGCTCCAGCAGCGCGATGCCGCCGCCGGTTGCCCCTTTGTGGTTGGTGGTAACGAACCCTTCCAGATCAGGACGGTATTTCACCACCATCTGGCTGTTAGCGCTGAAGCCGCCGGTGGCGACAATCACGCTTTTGGTTGCCACGGTGACGGTTTCGTTCTCTTCGGTGGTCAGACGTACGCCGGTCACTTCGCCGTTCTCGAAGATGATGTCGCTGACGGAGGTATCCAGCATCACCTCGATGTTGCGTTTGTTGACGTTACGCACCAGGCCGCTGATCAGGTAGCCGCCTACCGCTGAACCGTCTTTTGGACGGTGAGTACGATCGATGCTCATCCCTCCGGTGGTGGTGATGTCGTTCAGCATGATGCCGCGCGTTGCCAGCCACTCAATTGCCTGCGGCGCGTTTTCGACGAAGCGACGCAGCAGTTCCGGGTTGTTCTTGTTCCCGCCGCCTTTCAGGCTTTCCTGATAGAACAGCTCTTTGCTGTCCTGAATGCCCTTCACGCGCTGGAAGCGGGTTTCGGCGGCATTCATACCGGCTGAAGCTTTAATGGTGTTCCCGCCGATGGTCGGCATTTTCTCGACAATCAGCACGCTCGCGCCTTCGTCGTGAGCCTGAATCGCCGCCGCCAGACCGGCGCCGCCGCTGCCGACAACGACCACGTCCACGCTGCGGGTTTCGTTCGGGTCAACGCCCTCTTCCGCGGCCAGCGCTTTGCTGGATTTCAGCATCGCTTTAGAGACCGCTTTCTTCACCGCTTCACTCTGGCTGGTTGCGCCGGTGATGGCATCCACGTGCGGGGTATTGGCGTCCAGAATGCGGGTACGGATCTCTTCAAAGCTGGTTACAAACTCAACGTCTTCGCTCGGGCCGGAGGCCAGCTCGATGTCCGCAATGCGGTCAGTTTCCAGACTGACGTTAATCACCAGCTCGTTAGCGTCATCCTGCACTTTCTCAGCAAAGGTACCCGGTTTGAATTTGGATTCACCCATGCTCATGTCGCGGATCATCGCTTCTACCAGCGAGAAGCGCCACAGCGGTTCAGGAATGCTCAGCGCCTCGCGCTGGGTGCTGTCCATAAACAGCTCCAGGCTTTCGCCGGCCGCGATGCGGTCGGTCCAGTCCGGATAAGCGATGGTGGCGCGGCCAACGGCAATCAGGTCGTAACCGTGGTCCAGCGCCTCATTCACGTCTGAAGCATTCACCACGCCGCCCACGCCCATGACCGGAACCTGCGCCAGCGTTTCAGAACGCATCGCGCAGTATTTTTCGATAAGCGGGGTGGGATCCTGGGTGTCGACGATGGAAGGACGCAGGGTAGCGCCGACGGAGAAGTGCAGATAGTCCACGCCGCGCGCCGCCAGTTTTTCCAGCAGATACATGGTGTCGTCAAAGCGGATGCCCGGGACTTCCATCTCTTCAGGGGAGAAGCGGTAGCCAATAATAAACGCGTCGTCCGCGTACTGGCGCACCATTTTGTGGGTAATGTCCAGCACCGCCAGCGGGAACTTCGCGCGGTTATCGCGGCTGCCGCCCCACTCGTCGTCGCGCTGGTTTGAATTCGGGGAGTAGAACTGCTGAATCAGATAGGTGTTCGCCCCGTGGATTTCCACGCCGTCGAAACCGGCCTGGATGGCGCGACGCACCGCCTCACCAAACTTGCCGATCATGCCTTCCACTTCTTCAGCGGTCAGAGCAACCGGCGTTGCGGCACCTTCACGCGGCGCGGCTACGGCGCTCGGGCCAACCGGGATGCGGCCACCAATCAGTTTTGGGTCGACCATGCGGCCGCCGTGGTAGATTTGCAGCAGCGCCTTAGTTCCTTTGGATTTAATGGCCTCCGCAATTTTCGCCAGCCCGGCAATTTTCTCGTCATTATCAATACCGATGGCACCCGGGAAGGCGAGACCGAGATCGTCGACGAAGCAACACTCCACAATGATGGTGCCAATGCTGCCGGAACGGGCCCGATAGTACTCCACCAGCTCGCTGGTGACGGTGCCGTCAAAATAGCCGGTACAGGTTGTCATAGGGGCCATTAACAAACGGTTTTTCAGTTCAGTACCATTCGGTAATGTGAAGGGGCTAAGAATGCGTTCGTTAGTGCTCATAATAGAAACTCCAAACTTTTAAAAATTAAGAATTCGTTATCGGATTGATTTTTTATTTCGTCGTTATTTGCCGATGTCATGATATTAATATAATGATTTTTTTAGTTTCTAAAGTTATTACGTTAGTTAAAAAACTATTTAATCCCTGCGATAACACAAATAACACATTGGTGTTAGCGATTGTAATTCAGTCATTCACAATAATTTAAAAACCGTTAAAATATGAATGGTAAAACCAATTCACCTTAACACATACAAAATCAATAAAAACAATACATTACAATGACACCAAAATCTATTTTGTTAAAGAAATGATAAAAAACACGCAAAAAACAGGCAATAACCACATACGCCAGAGTGGTTATTAATAAAAGCATAAAAATAACGCTGTAATTCTATTTTTTTGATCGCGATCAATAGTTATGGCATTCAAAAGCGCAATATAAAAACATCATCTTTTTTTTAATTTAGCGCACACGAAAACGCGTTAAATCGCTATTACTGAAAATACAAGAAAGCACCTTTAATAACTAAAAAAAGCAAAGAAACTAAATAAAGTGCTTTTTCAGTGCGACCGAATTTTTGACAACTTAAGACGTGAAACTATGAATACAAAAACTGCTGTAACGCCCCCTGTGGCGAACCAGGCATCAAATGGAAACGCAAAACGATTGCTGATGATGGCGTTACCCGTCATCGTCGCGGTACTGCTGCTGTTTGTTCCCGTTCCTGAAGGCTTGCCGCCTTACGCATGGCACTACTTCGCCATCTTTGTCGGCGTGATCGTCGGTCTGATCTTCGAACCGCTGCCGGGTGCGGTGATCGGCCTGACCGGCGTGGTTGCCATCGCCCTGTGCAGTCAGTGGGTGCTGTTCAGCCCCGATCAGCTGGCTGACCCGAAATTCAAGCTGGCGGGCGCCTCCTTTAAGTGGGCGGTGAGCGGGTTTGGCAACTCTACCGTCTGGCTGATTTTCGGTGCCTTTATGTTCGCCGCAGGCTATGACAAAACCCGCTTCGGCCGCCGTCTGGCGCTGATTCTGGTGAAGTATCTCGGCCGTCGCAGCCTGACGCTCGGTTACGCCATCACGTTTGCTGACCTGCTGCTGGCACCGTTCACCCCGTCCAACACCGCGCGCAGCGGCGGGACCATCTACCCGATTATCGCTAACCTGCCGCCGCTGTACGGTTCAAAACCTAACGACCCAAGCGCGCGTAAGATTGGTTCATACCTGATGTGGGTGGCGATCACCGCAGCCTGTATCACCAGCTCAATGTTCCTCTCCGCCCTCGCGCCAAACCTGCTGGCCCTGGCGCTGGTGAAAAGTACGGTTGGGATTGATATCTCCTGGGGCACCTGGTTCCTCGCCTTCCTGCCGCTGGGTATCCTGCTGATTCTGGCCATGCCGCTGCTGGCCTACTGGTTCTACCCACCTGAAGTCAAAGTGAATAACGAAGTGCCGCTGTGGGCGACCCGCGAGCTGGAAAAACTCGGCAAACTGTCCCGCAATGAAATTCTGCTGCTGGTGTTCGTATGCTGCGCGCTGCTGATGTGGATCTTCGCTGCCGCATGGATTGAGCCTGCCATGGCAGCCCTGCTCATCGTCGGTCTGATGCTGTGGACCGGCGTGCTGGAGTGGAACGATATCACCGGTAACAAGGCCGCATGGAACACCTTCGTCTGGTTCGCTACCCTGGTGGCACTGGCGGATGGCCTCTCCTCGACCGGCTTTATCAGCTGGTTAGGTAAAGAAGGCGGTCTGTTGATGAGCGGTATCTCTCCGGGCGTGGCGACCGTCGTCCTGCTGCTGGCGTTCTACCTGCTGCACTACCTGTTTGCCAGCACCACCGCGCACACCACGGCGCTGCTGCCTGCGATGCTGACCATCGCCTCCACCATCCCTGGCATGAATATGGAAGTGTTCGTTCTGCTGATGGTGACCTCGCTGGGCGTCATGGGGATCATCACCCCGTACGGTACTGGCCCAAGCCCGATTTACTACGGTAGCGGCTACCTGCCAACCAAAGACTACTGGCGCCTCGGCACCATCTTCGGTGCCATCTTCCTGGCGGCCCTGCTGCTGATTGGTTATCCGTGGATGTCCATGATGTTCTGATTCCTGACCGCCGGACTTCTCCTCCGGCGGTTTTATTTTTGTGGAGCAATACGCTATGTCAAACAAACCATTTATCTACCAGAACCCCTTCCCTCTTTCCCATGACGACACCGAATACTACCTGCTGACCAAAGAGCACGTCTCCGTTGCCGAATTCGACGGTCAGGAAGTGCTGAAAGTGGAGCCGGAAGCCCTGACCCTGCTGGCGCAGCAGGCCTTCCACGATGCCGCGTTTATGCTGCGTCCTTCTCACCAGAAGCAGGTTGCCGCCATTCTCAACGACCCGGAAGCCAGCCAGAACGACAAATACGTTGCCCTGCAGTTCCTGCGTAACTCTGAAATTGCCGCAAAAGGCGTGCTGCCAACCTGCCAGGATACCGGCACCGCGATCATCATGGGCAAAAAAGGCCAGCGCGTCTGGACCGGCGGCGGTGACGAAGCGGCGCTGAGCCAGGGCGTGTATAACACCTACATTGAAGATAACCTGCGCTACTCGCAGAATGCGGCGCTGGACATGTATAAAGAGGTGAATACCGGCACCAACCTGCCCGCGCAGATCGATCTCTACAGCGTGGACGGGGACGAATACAAATTCCTGTGCATGGCAAAAGGCGGCGGTTCTGCCAACAAAACCTACCTCTATCAGGAAACCAAAGCGCTGATCACCCCGGCGAAGCTGAAAAACTATCTGGTTGAGAAGATGCGCACCCTGGGCACTGCGGCCTGCCCGCCTTACCATATCGCGTTTGTGATTGGCGGAACGTCAGCGGAAGCCACGCTGAAAACCGTGAAGCTCGCTTCCACGCGCTACTACGACGCGCTGCCAACCGAAGGTAACGAACACGGCCAGGCGTTCCGCGACGTTCAGCTCGAACAGGAACTGCTCCAGGAAGCGCAGAACCTCGGCCTCGGCGCGCAGTTCGGCGGTAAATACTTCGCCCACGATATCCGCGTGATCCGCCTGCCGCGCCACGGCGCCTCCTGCCCAATCGGCATGGGCGTCTCCTGCTCCGCAGACCGCAACATTAAAGCGAAGATCAACCGCGACGGGATCTGGATTGAGAAGCTGGAACACAACCCGGGTCAGTATATTCCTGAATCACTGCGCCAGCAGGGCGAAGGCGACGTAGTGAGCATCAATCTGGACAAGCCGATGAAGGAGATCCTGGCGCAGCTTTCCGCGCACCCGGTCTCTACCCGCCTGTCGCTGAACGGGACCATCATCGTGGCGCGCGATATTGCCCACGCGAAGCTGAAAGAGCTGCTCGACAACGGTGAAGAGCTGCCGCAGTACGTTAAAGACCATCCGATCTACTACGCAGGACCGGCCAAAACGCCGGAAGGCTACGCCTCTGGCTCACTCGGCCCGACCACGGCGGGCCGTATGGACTCGTATGTGGACTTACTGCAATCCCACGGCGCGAGCATGATCATGCTGGCGAAAGGCAACCGCAGCCAGCAGGTGACCGACGCCTGCCATAAGCACGGCGGCTTCTACCTGGGGAGCATTGGCGGCCCGGCGGCGGTGCTGGCGCAAAACAGCATTAAGAGCCTGGAGTGCGTCGCGTATCCGGAGCTGGGAATGGAAGCCATCTGGAAAATTGAAGTCGAGAACTTCCCGGCGTTTATCCTGGTGGATGACAAAGGCAACGATTTCTTCCAGCAGATCCAGAACAAACAGTGCGCGGGTTGTTCACAGCGCTAGGTTGAGACAGGCCGGGTGGCGCAACGCTGCCCGGCAGTCGCAGAAAGACATGAGCCTGCGTCATGTCACAAAACCGTGATATCAGCCACTTAGCAAAAAGTGGTGAATAAAAAATCAATTAATTGTTAAGTTATTGTTGTCATTAATTGTATTGATCCCGCGAAGGCTATTCATGCAAAACGTGCATCAGCCGATGCGGCATTTGCGCTTATCTATTTCCTCATCCTGATCCAGTTTTCAAAAACAGACGCGTAAAACGTCAACAATAAACTGGAGATAACCATGTTTTCCTCAACCTCACCTGCAACCGTACGCTCGAAAGCGGGCGCCATACTCCGCGTGACGTCCGGCAACTTTCTTGAGCAGTTCGATTTCTTTCTGTTCGGCTTCTATGCCACCTACATCGCCCACACGTTCTTCCCGGCGAGCAGTGAATTTGCGTCGCTGATGATGACCTTCGCCGTCTTCGGCGCGGGCTTTTTGATGCGCCCCATCGGTGCCATTGTGCTTGGCGCATATATCGACAAGGTAGGTCGCAGAAAGGGGCTAATCGTCACGCTTTCCATCATGGCGGCGGGGACGTTCCTGATCGTGCTTATCCCCTCTTATCAAAGCATCGGTCTGTGGGCGCCGCTGCTGGTGCTGACGGGCCGTCTGCTGCAGGGCTTTTCCGCCGGTGCGGAGCTTGGAGGCGTCTCGGTTTATCTGGCTGAAATCGCCACGCCGGGCCGCAAAGGGTTTTATACCAGCTGGCAGTCCGGCAGCCAGCAGGTCGCCATTATGGTCGCCGCGGCGATGGGCTTTGCCCTGAATGCCCTGATGGAGGAGAGCGCCATTCGCGAATGGGGCTGGCGCATCCCGTTCCTGTTCGGCTGCTTAATCGTGCCGTTTATCTTTTTCCTGCGCCGCAAGCTGGAGGAGACGGAAGAGTTCAGCGCGCGCCGCCAGCATCTGGAGATGCGTCAGGTCTTTAAAACGCTGCTCGGCAACTGGCAGGTGGTGGTCGCAGGCATGCTGATGGTGGCGATGACCACCACCGCGTTCTACCTGATCACCGTCTACGCCCCCACCTTTGGCAAAAAGGTGCTGATGCTCAGTGCCTCGGACAGCCTGCTGGTCACGCTGCTGGTGGCGATTTCTAACTTCATCTGGCTGCCGGTGGGCGGCGCGCTGTCGGATCGCTTCGGGCGCAAGCCGGTGCTGATTGCCATGGCCCTGCTGGCGCTGGCGACCAGCTATCCCGCCCTGACGCTGCTGGCGAGCGCGCCCAGCTTCTCCATGATGCTGAGCGTGCTGCTGTGGCTCTCCTTCCTTTACGGCCTGTACAACGGCGCAATGATCCCGGCCCTGACGGAGATTATGCCTGCTGAAGTGCGCGTGGCGGGGTTCTCTCTGGCTTACAGCCTGGCAACAGCGGTCTTTGGCGGCTTTACCCCGGTCATGTCCACCGCGCTGATTGAATACACCGGTGACAAAGCCTCGCCTGGCTACTGGATGAGTTTCGCTGCCGTGTGCGCCCTGCTGGCCACGCTCTACCTCTACCGCCGCCGCGCGGTATCGCTGCAAAACACCGTCAAGTCACAGGGGGCAGTATGAAACGCACCTATCGCTTTACCGCCAGCGCGCTGGCGCTGACGCTCCTGAGCGTTAATGCCTGTGCCCAGGACGTAAAGGTCATGATTTCAGGCGGCTTCAAGGCTGCCCTGGAAAAGCTGGCTCCGGACTATGAACGCCGGACCGGGGATAAAATTGTGATCATCCCCGGCCCCTCAATGGGCGCTACGCCGCAGGCGATCCCAAACCGACTGGCGCGCGGCGAGAAAGCCGACGTGGTGATTATGGTGGGCGATGCGCTGGAGAAGCTTGAAAAAGCCGGTCAGACCCAGGCGGGTTCGCGAACGGAACTCGCGGACTCCCCCGTTGGCATGGTGGTGAAAAAAGGGGCGGATGTCCCTGATATCAGCAGCGAGTCGGCTTTGCGTAAAACGCTGCTGCAGGCCAGCTCCATCGCCTACTCTGACAGCGCCAGCGGCAGGTACGTCAGCCAGACGTTGTTCAAAAAAATGGGGATTGAAAAAGAAGTGGCGGGTAAAGCGACAATGGTCGAGCGTATCCCGGTCGCCTCAGAAGTGGCGAAAGGAAAATACGCCGTCGGTTTCCAGCAGGTCAGCGAGCTGCTGCCGGTTCAGGGCGTCACCTTTATCGGGAAAATCCCGGATAATCTGCAGTACATCACGCGCTTCGCGGGTGCGGTCACCCGTCACGCAGAACATCCCGCGGAGGGGAAAGCGCTGCTGACCTATCTCGCCTCACCGCCCTCCAGGGCCGTCATCCAGAAGACGGGGATGATCCCCGTTACGTCCGGCGATACTGCTCGGTGATCTGCTTTTCCAGTTCAGCCGCAATGTAGGACTGGATGCGCCCCCGGCGCCGGATAAGCCCCACGGTGCGTTTCACTTCCGGCGCCACCAGCGGCAGATGCGTCAGCAGCGTGTGCTCTGACGTCGGCATCGACATGGCGGGAACGGCAGCAATGCCGATCCCCGCCTCTACCATACCGAGCATCGTGGTAACGTGGCGCGTTTCGCAGACGCTGGGGCGTTCGGGAACGATATCCCCCAGCATCCGATCGAGCAGGTTACGGTTACCTGACGTTTTATCGAGGGAGATATAATCCTGCTGGTAAAAGGCCTGCCACGTCAGGTGACTCTTCTGCGCCAGGGGGTGATCCTTTCGGCACGCCGCAACATAGACATCCTCCACCAGCGGGAAAAATTCGATGTCAGACGGCAGGTTTCCTGCGAAGCTGATACCAAAATCCGCCTGGCTTCGGGCCACGGCGTCAATCACATTCCCCGCGCTGCTGTCGATGAGCTTAATGCGAACGCGCGGATAGCGAGACTGAAAACGACGAATCACATCAGGCATAAAGTAACAGGCCGCGGAAGGGACCGTGGCAACCGTGATCAGCCCCGTCCGCTCTTCGCTGACCTTATCGACATCCGCCAGCATTGACTCAACGTTGTCGAGCAGCTGCGCGGAGCGTTCAGCAAAGTTTTGCCCGTATAACGTTAAGGCCACGCGGCGGGTGGTACGGTCAAACAGCCGGTTTCCCAGCGCGGCTTCCAGCTTTTCAATCCTGCGGCTCAGCGCCGACTGGGATAAGCAGATAGATTCAGCAGCGACACGGAAGTTACCGTATTCCACTAACGCTCTGAAAGCATAAAGATCGTTAAGGTCAAAATTCACGGGCATGGCGTCTGGATGTCCTGTCAGGGAATACGCAACAAAGTCAAAAATAATAGCGTCTTATTAACCCGCCGCAACCGGCGCGGTGGTGAAATACGTCAGAGCTCGTTGAGATGCAGGCGAATATACCCGGCGCGATCGGCAATGGCCTGCCGCTCCTCTTCCTTCATGTCTGCAAGCTGTTTAAAGACGATGCCCAGGCGGGGATTGTTACCCAGACGCGCCTGGTTGCGCGCAAAGAAATCCCAGTAAAGGGCATTGAAGGGGCACGCCAGCTCTCCGGTACGCTGGGTGTGCTGATACCGGCACCCCTGACAGTAATTACTCATCTTGTGAATGTACGACGCGCTCGAGACGTAGGGCTTACTGGCCAGCAATCCGCCATCGCCAAACTGGCTCATGCCGAGGGTATTGGGCAGCTCTACCCATTCAAAGGCATCAATATAGACCCCCAGATACCATTCATGAACCGCCTGCGGCGACAGGCCGCTGAGCAAGCTAAAGTTCCCGATGACCATCAGGCGCTGGATATGGTGGGCGTAAGCCTCGGTGAGCGACTGTCCAACGGCATGCGCCAGGCAGCGCATCTGCGTCCTGCCGGTCCAGAACCAGTCCGGCAGCGGGGCGTGCTGGTCTAAGGCATTCAGCTCCCGATAGCCCGGCATCTGCGACCAGTAGATCCCACGCACGTACTCCCGCCAGCCGAGAATTTGTCGGATAAACCCTTCAACGGCAGGCAGCGGCGCATGGCCCGAACGCCATGCCTGCTGGGCGGCAGCCACTACTTCCCGCGGATTAAGCATTTTGGTGTTCAGCGCGAATGAAATTAACGAGTGGAAAAGAAAAGGCTCCTCCGCGTGCATCGCGTCCTGCCAGGCGCCGAACTGCGGGAGCACGTGAGCGATAAATTCATCCAGCCTGGCTTTAGCTTCCGAACGGTTGAGCGGCCAGCGAAAATTCCCGGCCTGAGGTTCGCCGAAGGTGTTTACGCCGCAGCGCTGGATCTCCGCCCATAAGGCTGAATAATCGTGGCGCGGACGCGAATCCTCCGGCGCGGGCGGCTCGCCGGACCAGCGTTTGCGGTTTTCAGCATCAAAATTCCATTTTCCCCCTTCCGGCTCGCCTTCTGAGGTTAACAGTATGCCGTGCTGACGACGCATTTCCCGGTAAAAGTACTCCATTCGCCAGCTTTTGCGTGGCGCAAAGAACGCGCTCACCTGTTCACGGGTGGTGAAGAAATGCTCGCTGCTGACGCAGGTCGTTTCGACGGACGCCGCTTTCGCCCACGCCTGCAGCTGCGTGTCCAGGCGCCATTCGTCGGGCTCCTGCCATATCACCCTGTCGGCGCCGTAATGCGCGACAAGCGCGTTAAGATTGTCTTCCAGCGCGCCGCGGTTTGAGTCGTCAGATAGCCGGACATACCTCACCCGATGCCCCTTCTCCTTTAACGCAGAGGCAAACGCGCGCATGGCCGCAAAAATGGCGATCACTTTCTGAGCGTGGTGAAGCACGTACGCGGTTTCTGCCCGCAGCTCCATCATCACGTAAATGACATTTGGATTACAGGCATCAAACCAGCTGTGGTGCGGATTAAGCTGATCGCCGAGGATCAGGCGCAGTTCGGTCAACGGTGGCTCCTGCGACAGCGCTCGGAACAGTATTTGACCTCATCCCAGCATTTCGCCCATTTCTTGCGCCACGTCATGGGCCGCTGGCAGTGCGCGCACGCACGGCTGGGCAGGTCCTGCTTGTTACCTTTGAAATCGCTCATCTTTTCAATACCGTACTGATTTCTTCACTGAACCTGTGGATTCAGGCTACGACAGACTTCACAAAATGAAGGTGATGCCCGTAAACCGCTACCCACCGCTACGTACGAATGATAGTTTATTCAGGCTGGAATTGTCGCAGTGAGCGATTTTCTGGCATCTTAACCAAACCTGACTTTCCCATTTTTGTTCAAGTGACGAGTTTGCGAGCAAAGCGATGATAAAGTGGCCCTGGAAAACGAATGAAGCTGGCCGGGATATGGCGCTGCCATGGGATGACGCGCTGACGATCCCTGTTCTGGCTAATCTTAAGCCGGATGAACAAGCGAAACTGGTTCAGCTGGCGGATCGTTTTTTACAGCAAAAACGCCTGGTTCCACTGCAGGGTTTCGAACTCGATCCCCTGAAAAACGCGCGCATCGCCCTGCTTTTCTGTCTGCCGGTGCTGGAATTGGGTATCGAGTGGCTGGACGGTTTCCACGAAGTGCTGATCTATCCGGCCCCCTTTATCGTCGATGACGAGTGGGAAGATGACATTGGGCTGGTGCACAACCAGCGCGTGGTGCAGTCCGGACAAAGCTGGCAGCAGGGGCCGATTATCCTCAACTGGCTCGACATTCAGGACTCGTTCGATGCGTCCGGTTTTAATCTGGTTATCCATGAAGTGGCGCATAAGCTCGATACCCGCAACGGCGATCGCGCCAGCGGAGTTCCGCTGATCCCGCTTCGCGAAGTGGCGGGCTGGGAGCACGATCTGCACGCGGCGATGGATAACATTCAGGATGAAATAGACCTGGTGGGCGAAAGCGCGGCCAGCATTGACGCCTATGCGGCAACCGACCCGGCCGAGTGCTTTGCGGTGCTCTCGGAGTATTTCTTCAGCGCGCCCGAGCTCTTCGCGCCCCGCTTCCCGGCGCTGTGGCAGCGTTTCTGCCAGTTTTATCAGCAGGATCCGCTCCAGCGTCTGCGGCAAAATGAGGAGTCTGGCGGCCATTCCTCCCGCCAGATCCATTAAGGCTTTTCGGAAGGGGTCCGCTCGGTTGACCGTACCCCTATGCTCAACGCTAAAAACAGCACTGCCATTCCCCATGCGGCCACCGTCAAAGACTGCTCGCCGTAAAAGCGCGTCACTACAGGCACCAGCAGCGCGCTGACGCCGTAGCCTAACGTGTGGCTGGTGGCGATGACGCCCGCGCCTTTCCCGGTGGTCAGCCTGTCGTTCAGCAGAAGCTGGTAGCCCGGCGTGGCCATCGCCGCCCCGAGTGAAGTGATAACAATCCCCACGTAGAACAGCGTTAAACCGGCGACGGTCATCAGCCCAAGCCCTGCAACCATTAACACCGCCGCGATGCAGAGCAAGGTCACCGGGGTGAAATGCTGCGGGCGGACCACCAGAAACTGCGCCGCGAGCGTGGCCAGCGCGGCCAGGCTCAGCAGAAGCGCAACATGATGGCTGATCTCCCGGGCGTTGCCCTCCAGCAGGGGGCTAAGATGCGGTGACAGGCCAAGCTGCATCAGGCTGACCAGCGCCGCCAGCAGCAGCGCCAGGAGCAGGAACGGCAGCATGGAGGCCTGCAGGCGGGTCGCCTGGTGCGCCACCGGCGGCAGCGGCGGGTCTGCGGCTTCGCGAAGCACCAGCATCAGCGCGATTAACGGCGCGATCGCCATCAGCCAGAGCGGCGCGACCGGGCTGACGCTGAGCATCAGCGCCGCCAGCGGCGGGCCGAGCAAACGTCCGCAGCTGAGGCCGGAGCTTATCGTCGCCAGCGCCGCCATTCTTTTCTCCAGCCCCGCACGCTGAATAGCCCACGTCTGGGCCGCAGGCACCAGCCCCGAGACCGTTAGTCCGTAAAGCAGACGTGAAAGAATCAGTCCCGCCAGTCCCCAGACGGTATCCAGCCTTCCGGCCGCCATCGCCCAGACCACCAGCGCCATGACGGCGAAACTGGCCAGATAGCCGCTCAGCGAGGCCACCATCACGGCCTTACATCCCCGCCGCTCGCTCTGGCGTCCCCACCAGGGCGAGGCCGGTAAAAAGAGCATGGATCCGAACATCAGCAGACCGGCCCAGACCGAGAGCGACAGCCCGGTCAGGGTTACCAGCTGCGGGAGCATCACCAGCAGGCCGTTTTGCCCGATACCTAATAAACCCGCACATAACGCCAGGGGCCAGTTGGCTTTTGAGGTGACCTTTTCGGTCAATGTTTCTGAGTCAGCGCGCATGAGAATGTGAACATAGTGTCAATAAATGTGTGGAAATCATGAAGTTTATGAAAACAAATATTGCAAAAATGGTTGCGACTGTAAACAGAATGAATATCATAACGAGAATTATTATCAATCATGGAATGAGGTACATCTATGCGTGCTCTGCCCCGCTCTGCCGGTACAGACGTTGCAGCCCAGTGTTTTTTAAACGCCCTGTTGCGTGAAACGAAGGACTGGCGCTATCTCCCCGCTACCGCTGCGGATGCGTTACCGAACATTCACATCCCGCTGTCCCAAACCCAGGCTCTTCGGGTTCCGGTACGCTATTTCTCTTCCACCCAGCATCATCAGTATCGTTTCCCGGCAACGCTTCTTCAGAGCAACAGTGATGACGGTGACGCCGTCACATTTAATCAGCTGGTTGATTTAATTCTTGAAAAACCATCAGTTAAAGGCTCGCTGGATGCCGATACGCTGGCGCGTTTTAAGCAGCGCGTTCTCGAAAGCCATGCGCACACCTGGCAGGCAATCGATCTGCGCCACGGCTGGGCAACCCTGCGCGATAAGCCGCTGACGTTTGCCGACGCGGAACAGGCGCTGCTGGTCGGCCACGCGTTTCACCCTGCGCCGAAGTCGCACGAGCCGTTCAGCGAAACAGAGGCGCGTCGCTATCTTCCTGATTTCGCCTCCCGCTTCCCGCTGCGCTGGTTTGCCGTTGAGAGCGCGCTCGTTGCCGGCGACAGCCTGAACGTCTCCCTGCGTGAGCGTCTGCTGCGCTTCGCGGCCCAGAGCGCGCCTGAGCTGCTCGGCCACTTCACCGACACCCGCTGGCTGCTGCCGATGCATCCGTGGCAGGCCGACTATCTGCTGGAGCAGGACTGGTGCCAGCGTCTGGCGGAAAACGGTGCATTGCAGGACCTGGGTGAAGCGGGCGCGCAGTGGCTGCCCACCAGCTCCTCCCGCTCGCTGTACAGCGAAACCAACAGCGACATGATTAAGTTCTCCCTCAGCGTGCGCCTGACCAACTCCGTGCGCACGCTGTCGGTCAAAGAAGTTAAGCGCGGAATGCGCCTGGCGCGCCTGGCGAAAACGGAACGCTGGCAAGAATTACAGGCCCGCTACCCGACCATGCGCGTGATGCAGGAAGACGGCTGGGCGGGGCTGCGTGACGAAAGCGGCGTTATTCAGGAAGAGAGCCTGATGGCCCTGCGCGTCAATCTGCTGTTCGATACGCCAGACACCCAGACCAACGTGCTGGTGAGCCTGACCCAGGCCGCGCCGGACGGCGGCGACAGCCTGCTGGCCTCCGCGGTGCGCCGTCTGAGCCAGCGTCTGGATTTACCCCTCGCCCAGGCCGCCCGCTGCTGGCTGGACGCCTATTGCGACCGCGTGTTGCTCCCGCTGTTCAGCGCCGAGGCGGACTACGGTCTGGTCCTGCTGGCGCACCAGCAAAATATCCTCGTTGAGATGCAGCAGGATTTCCCCGTCGGGCTGATTTACCGCGACTGCCAGGGCAGCGCGTGGACCGAAGGGGCCGACGCGTGGCTGAATTCAGCGGGCGAAACCGAGGTGGAAAACCGCTTCGGTGAGAGCCAGCTGCTGCGCTACTTCCCTTATTACCTGCTGCTGAACTCTACCCTTGCCGTCACCGCCGCCCTCGCCGCCGCCGGTTTCGACAGTGAGGAGAGCCTGATGTCCCGCGTGCGCGACGCGCTGGCCGAACTGCGCCGCACGGCGAAGCAGACCCGCTGCCTCGACTACGTGCTCGACAGCCCGACCTGGAACTGCAAAGGCAACTTCTTCTGCTACCTGCACGATCGCAATGAAAACACCATCGTCGATCCGGCGGTGATCTATTTCGACTTTAGCAACCCGTTTTACAAGGAGAAGGCGTAATGGCAATCGCGAATATCGTCCATTCCGGCTACGGCTTTCGCTGCACCGCAACGGATCGCGCGCTGCCGCTGACGTTGGGTCTCGACGGCAGCGCGGTGCTCGAGCGTCTGAATGGGATCCCGGACGGCTGGCTGGTCGAAGCACTCGATCAGCTGTTTGTTGCCGCGCCCGCGCTGACCGGCATTACCCTGCCCTGGGCAGCCTGGCAGGATGCCCCCCAGGCGCAGGCGCTGTTTAGCCTGGCCCACGGGGACTATCTGGCACGCGAAACCTTCTGGCAGCTGCCGCTGTGGCTGAAAGGCGAACGGCCGCAGGCCAGCGGCGGTATGCAGTTTGATGAGAGCCGTCAGCTGTACTTCCCGCTGCGTCCTCACCGCCCGCAGGGCGAAGTGTACCGTCGTTACGATCCGCAAATTAAGCGCACCCTCAGCTTCCGCGTGGTCGACGTGGCGCTGGACGGCGAGCGCTTTACGCGCTGGATGAACAACCCGCGCGTGAACGCCTTCTGGGAGATGGCTGGCCCGCAGGCCGAGCAGGAAAACTACCTGCGCCGTCAGCTTGACTCGACCTACTGCTACCCGGTTATCGGCTGCTTCGATGACCAGCCGTTCGGCTATTTTGAGCTCTACTGGGCGCCAGAAGACCGCATTGGCCGCCACTACCGCTGGCAGTCGTTTGACCGCGGGCTGCACATGCTGGTGGGCGAAGAGAACTGGCGCGGCGCGCAGTACATCCGCAGCTGGCTGCGCGGCCTGAGCCACTATCTGTATCTCGATGAACCGCGCACCGCGCGAATTGTCGCCGAGCCGCGCTTCGACAACCAGCGCCTGTTCCGCCATCTGGCCTCCGCCGGTTTCGAGACGGTGAAAGAGTTCGACTTCCCGCACAAGCGCTCGCGCCTCATCATGAGCCAGCGCCACCGCTTCTTCAGCGAGGTGGAACTGTGAACGCGCTCTGGCAGAAAGTGAACCGCGAGATGGTGGCGAAGATCCTCGCCGAGCTGGAGTACGAACGCACCCTGCGCGCTGAGCCGGTTTCGTCGAACGGCTGGCGCATCGCCATGGGCAACGAGTCCTGGCAGTTTCGCGCCACGCGCGGGATCTGGGGCTGGCTGCATATCGACCCGGACAGCCTGATCGTCGCCAGCGGCGATGCCGTGGAAGCGGAACGCGCGCTGCTGCAGCTGGCGAAAGTGCTGGAGATGAGCGACGCGCAAACGGCAGAGCATATGGAAGATCTCTACGCCACGCTGCGCGGCGACATGCAGCTGCTGCAGGCGCGTGAAGCGCTGGACGCGGACGCGCTGATCCACCTCGACCCGGACGAATTACAGTGTCTGATGAGCGGTCACCCGAAGTTTATTTTCAACAAAGGTCGCCGCGGCTGGGGCCTGGACGCGCTGCGTCAGTACGCGCCTGAGTATCGCGGACGTTTTCGCCTGCACTGGGTCGCCGTTCAGCGGGAGCATCTGGTCTGGAGCAGCGACGCCGATTGCGATATCAGCGCCCTGCTGGCCAGCGCCGAGCGCGCTCGCTTTGACGCCCGCTGGCACGCGCTGGGTCTCAACGACGGCTGGCTGCCGGTGCCGCTGCACCCGTGGCAGTGGCAGCAGAAGATCGCCATTCATTTCCTGGCGCAGCTGGCGCGCGGTGAGATGGTTGAGCTGGGCGAATTTGGCGACGAGTATCTGGCGCAGCAGTCCCTGCGCACGCTCACTAACGCCAGCCGTCGCGCGCCGTATGACATCAAGCTTCCGCTGACCATCTACAACACCTCCTGCTATCGCGGCATCCCGGGCAAATACATTGCCGCCGGGCCGCTGGCTTCGCGCTGGCTGCAGCAGCAGTTCGCTACCGACGCTACGCTTGCCCGCTCCGGTGCGCAGGTGCTTGGCGAACCCGCCGCCGGTTATCTGTCGCATCCGGGCTATGCCGCATTGCCGAAAGCGCCCTACCGCTATCAGGAGATGCTGGGGGTGATCTGGCGCGAGAATCCGTCCTGCTATGTAGAAGACGGTGAACAGGCGGTGCTGATGGCGGCGCTGATGGAAACCGACAATGCCGGGCGCCCGCTGATCGACGCGTGGATTAAACACTCGGGGCTAAGCGCCGACGCGTGGCTTGAAAAGCTGTTTGAGGCAACGGTGATCCCGTTCTATCACCTGCTCTGCCGCTACGGCGTGGCGCTGATCGCCCACGGCCAGAACGTGACGCTGGTGATGAAGGATTACGTCCCGCAGCGCATCCTGCTGAAAGATTTCCAGGGCGATATGCGCCTGGTGGATGAGGATTTCCCGCAGGCCCAGAGCCTGCCGGAGCAGGTGAAGGCCGTCACGGCGCGCCTGAGCGCGGATTACATTATTCACGACCTGCAAACCGGTAACTTTGTGACGGTGCTGCGCTTTATCTCGCGCCTCACGCTGCAAAGCGGCGTGAGCGAAACGCGCTTCTACCAGATTCTGGCCGGGGTATTACGGGGTTATATGGCGGCGCACCCGGATCTGGCAGAGCGCTTCGCCAAATTCGATCTCTTCAAGCCGCAGATTATTCGTGTGATCCTCAACCCGGTCAAACTGACCTTCTCCGAACACGACGGCGGCAGCCGCATGCTGCCGAACTACGTCACCGACCTTGATAACCCTCTTTTTCTCGCCTCCCGGGAGTCAGCGCAATGAAAACCTATGATTTCATCGGCATTGGTATTGGCCCGTTTAACCTCAGCATCGCCGCTCTGGCCGAAGGCCTGGACGGCTTTAGCTCGCTGTTCCTTGAGCGTAAACCGCACTTCTCCTGGCACCCGGGGATGATGGTGCCGGACTGCCACATGCAGACCAGCTTCCTGAAGGACCTGGTCAGCGCCGTGGAGCCGACCAACCGCCACAGCTTCCTGAACTACCTGGTGCAGCGCAAAAAGTTCTACCGCTTCCTGACCACCGAGCAGCGCACCGTCTCCCGCGAAGAGTTTGCGGACTACCTGTGCTGGGCGGCGGAAAACCTTACCAACCTCGCCTTCAGCCAGCAGGTACAGCAGGTGAGCTTTGATGAGAAAAGCGGCCTGTTTGAGGTGGTGACCCAGCGCGACCGTTTCCTGGCGCGCCACGTCTGCGTGGGGATTGGCAAGCAGATCAACCTGCCTGACTGCGTCACCGCGCAGGACGATACCTGCTTCCACGCCAGCGAGATGATGCTGCGCACGCCGGATCTCGCGGGCAAGCGCGTCACCGTCGTCGGCGGCGGCCAGAGCGGCGCCGACCTGTTTTTGAATATCTTCCGCGGCGAATGGGGCCAGCCGCTGAGCCTGAACTGGGTATCGCGCCGCAATAACTATAATGCGCTGGATGAAGCCGCCTTTGCCAACGAGTATTTCACGCCGGAGTACGTGGACAGCTTCTCCACGCTGGGTGAAGAGGCCCGTCGGCAGATGCTGCACGAGCAGAAGATGACGTCCGACGGGATCACCACCGAGTCCCTGCTGGCGATTTACCGCGCCATGTACCACCGCTTCGAAGTGCTGCGTGAAAAACCCTGGGCGCATCTCCTGCCGTCCCGCTCGGTGACGTCCCTGACGCGCCAGGAAAATGGCCATCGCCTGAGCATTCAGCATCACCTCGACGGCGGCCGCGAGCAGCTGGAGAGCGACGTGGTGATTTTCGCCACCGGCTACCGCGCCGTGCAACCCGCATTCCTCGCGCCGCTGTCTCACCGCCTGCATCTGGATACGGACGAAGCCTTCTGCATTAACAACGATTTCACCCTCGAATGGGACGGCCCGCAGAGCAACCGCCTGTTCGCCGTGAATGCCGGGATGCACCGTCTCGGCATTGCCGAACCCCAGCTCAGCCTGATGGCCTGGCGCGCGGCGCGAATTCTTAATCGCGCGCACGCCGACGAGCCGTTTGAGCTGGCTACCACACCCGGCGTTATCCACTGGCGCAGCACCACCAGCCCGGAGAACAGCCCGGTTTTTAAATCGTTAGCAAAAACAACCGAGTACTGACACACACAATCAGGATCAACATAACAATGAAACGTTCTCATCTTTGGGTTTTAAATCCTTGCTTGCTTGCAATGCTTTCTACCTCTGCGTGGGCGGAAGAACAAAAGGAAGAAAATATCGTGGTCTCCGCCAGCCGCGCGCACCGCAGCGTGGCGGAGATGGCGCAGACCACCTGGGTCATTGAACGGGCTGAAATTGAGCAGCAGGTTCAGGGCGGGAAAGAGATTAAAGAAGTGCTGGCGCAGCTGATCCCGGGCATGGACGTCAGCAGCCAGGGCCGTACCAACTACGGCATGAACCTGCGCGGCCGCTCCATGATGGTGATGGTGGACGGCGTTCGCCTGAACTCGTCCCGCAGCGACAGCCGCCAGCTGGACTCTATCGATCCGTTCAACATTGACCGTATCGAAGTGATCTCCGGCGCCACCTCGCTCTACGGTGGCGGCAGCACCGGCGGCCTGGTGAACATCGTCACCAAAAAGGGCCAGCCGGATACCGAAGTTGAGTTCCAGACCGGGGCAAAGAGCGGGTTTAACAGCCACAACGATCGCGATGAGAACGTGTCGGCAGCCGTAAGCGGCGGCAACGACAATGCCTCCGGTCGTCTGTCGGTGTCGTATCAGCGCTACGGCGGCTGGTATGACGGCAAAGGCAACGAGGTGATTATCGATAACACCCAGACCGGCCTCCAGTATTCCGACCGTATTGATGTGATGGGCACAGGCACCATCAACATTGACGATCGCCAGCAGCTGCAGCTGACGACCCAGTACTACAAGAGCGAGTCCGACGGCAAGCATGGCCTGTATCTCGGGAAGAACTTCTCGGCGGTAACGGGCGATGCGACCGCGTACAACAAAGATAATCTCGATTCTGACCGCGTACCGGGCACCGAGCGCCATCTGATTAACCTGCAGTACTCCAATACCGATTTCTGGGGCCAGGATCTGGTCGCGCAGATTTACTATCGCGACGAGAGCCTGACCTATTATCCGTTCCCGACCCTGACCAAAGGCGTGGTGAGCAGCATCGGCGCGTCCCAGCAGAAAACCGATTTTTACGGCGGCAAGCTGACGCTGAACAGCAAGCCGGTGGACGATTTGACGCTGACCTGGGGTGTGGATGCCGACCACGAAACCTTCGATGCCAACCAGCAGTTCTTCAACCTGAGCAAGGCCGCGGCGAGCGGCGGCATGGAGCTGGATAACGCCTACAACGTGGGCCGTTACCCGGGCTACAGCATCACCAACCTCGCCCCGTTCCTGCAGGCCAGCTACGACATTGACGCCATCACCCTGAGCGGCGGCGTGCGCTATCAGTACACCGAAAACAAGGTGGACGACTTTGTCGGTTATACCCAGCAGCAGGCCATCGCCACCGGGAAAGCCACCTCCGCCGACGCGGTGCCGGGCGGAAAAACCGATTACAACAACTTCCTGTTTAACGCCGGGATCCTCGGTCGCCTGACCGAACAGCAGCAGCTGTGGTTTAACTTCTCCCAGGGCTTCGAAATTCCGGACCTGGCGAAGTACTACGGCTCCGGCACCTATCAGCTCAGCAACGGTCACTATCGCCTGCTGAACAGCGTCAACGTGAACGACTCGACGCTGGACGGTATCAAGGTCAACGCTTATGAGCTGGGCTGGCGTTACACCGGCGATAACCTGCGCACGCAGGTCGCGGCGTATTACTCGCTCTCGGATAAAACCATCACCATTAACAAGACGGATATGACCATCAACCTGGAAGACGATAAGCGTCGTATCTACGGGGTGGAAGGTCAGGTGGACTATTTCTTCACCGACAGCGACTGGAGCACCGGTGCGAACTTTAACGCCATCAAGTCTGAAACGCGCGAAAACGGCAAATGGGAGAAGCTGACGGTTGACAGCGCCAGCCCGTCGAAAGCCAGCGCATGGGTCAACTGGGCGCCGGGCGACTGGACCCTGCGCGTGCAGAGCACGCAGACCTTTGACGTGTCAGACTCCGACGGCAAGAAGATCGATGGCTATAACACGGTCGACTTCCTGGGCAGCTACGCCCTGCCGGTGGGTAAGGTCAGCTTCAGCGTGGAAAACCTGCTGGACAAAGACTACACCACCGCCTGGGGCCAGCGCGCACCGGGGCTGTATAGCCCAACCTACGGAGCACCGGGGCTGTATACCTATAAAGGCCGCGGACGTACGTTTGGTCTGAACTACTCCGTACTGTTCTGATCCTGCGCGCCGCCTGCGGGCGGCGCATTTTGCTGTGTAATTTCAACGCGAATTTGCTATAAAATCAGCGATTTGCTGAAATTGTCGGCAAACAAATGAAAAGTGCGTTTTCACCCTTTGACAAGGCGTACTGAGGTCGCTACTATGCGCCTCGTTCACACGATTCCTCTGTAGTTCAGTCGGTAGAACGGCGGACTGTTAATCCGTATGTCACTGGTTCGAGTCCAGTCAGAGGAGCCAATTTAAGAAAAGCAGACGTTCACTGACGTCTGCTTTCTGCATTTTTATCAGTTGGTTATCCCTTCTTTCACGTTCACCCTCGTTCACTAAAAACCACTCGAAGCCATACCCATTTGCTGGTAAAAAAGTTGGTAATGGTAGTTCGATTGCGTTTTTACCAACAAACGGGGGATGCCGCTATGCCACTTACTGATACTAAAGTAAAAAACGCCAAACCCCTTGATAAGGAATACAAGCTGACCGATGGCTTTGGTATGTTCCTTCGCGTTACCCCTAAAGGTTCCAGATACTGGCAAATGGCTTACCGCTTCGACGGGAAGCAAAAAATCTTCTCCATAGGTGTCTACCCTGCTGTTTCACTTGCTGATGCAAGACAACGCCGTGATGAGGCCAGAAGGCTTCTTGCTCAGGGTATTGATCCTAATGCAAAGAAACAGGCCGAAGTTAAAGAGCTAAAAGCAAAGCGTGATAACACCCGAACATTCAAAGCAGTGACCAAGGCGTGGTTTTCTACCAAAAAGAAATGGTCTGAAGATTACCAGAACACTGTCTTGACCCGTCTTGAAACCTACATCTTCCCGGATATTGGCAACAGAGACGTTACCGGGCTTACCACTGGCGATCTTTTAGTCCCCCTCAAAAAAGTGGAAGCCCTTGGTTATCTGGAAGTTGCCACACGGGTTAAGCAATATGTCACCTCTATCCTGCGCTATGCCGTCCAACAGCAGCTTATCCGCTATAACCCGGCTTACGATCTGGAAGGCTCCATACAGAAACCTGAAACTGAACACCGTCCTGCTCTGGAGCTTGAAGAGATTCCCTTGCTACTTGAACGTATTGATACCTACAAAGGCCGCAGACTCACCACACTGGCGATTCAACTTAACCTGCAGGTATTTGTTCGTTCCAGTGAGCTACGCTTCGCCAGATGGTCAGAGATCGATTTCAAGAGCAAGCTGTGGGTTATCCCCGAACAGCGGGAAGTCATCGAAGGGGTGAAATATTCAGGCCGTGGCACCAAGATGAAGCGTAAACATTTCATCCCTCTCTGCCGTCAGGCAATCATGTTGCTGGAAGAAATTAAACAGCTCACCTATGAAGATGGCAATGATGATGGTTTTATCTTCACGGGTAGCTATGACAGCTTTAAACCGATGAGTGAAAACACCATCAACAAGGCGCTACGTAAGATGGGCTACGATACCCGACAGGACATTTGTGGTCATGGCTTCCGGACACTTGCCTGTAGTGCCTTAATTGAGTCCGGTTTGTGGTCAGAAGACGCTGTAGAGCTTCAAATGAGTCACAAGGAAAGCAATAGTGTCCGCGCCGCTTATACCCACAAAGCCAAACACCTTGACCAGCGCCGCCTGATGCTCCAATGGTGGGCTGATTATCTGGATGCGAACAGCAACGGTATGGTAAGGCCGTTTGAGTTTGCTCATAAATTGTAGATAACATACCCAAAAATCTTTTTACTTTGTAAAATAATCATGATAGCTTTATTATAACTCTAACCCTTATTTTTTGACTTTGCCGCATGGCATATAATTTAAATAAGGGACTTTCCTTATGGAAAAGTTAAAATCTATTATCAAGCTGATAATTATTTTTTTAGAGCTAATCCTTGTAATGCTCTCTTAATAAGAAGCGTATGAGGTATTCTGCTGCTGCTAGCTTACTAACAGCAGCAGAATTCTACTACAATTATTCCGCTTTGATATTATTATGAAAATAAAAACCTTTACCGACATTGGCACACACGATGTAAATGAAGATCATCATTACATAGATAATGGTAGTCCTATGAAATGCAGATTTTGCGGAAAAGGCTTTAAGCCTGAACTATTTGCTCATGATGCTCACGCAATATCAGAACTTCTCGGAAATAAAAAAATATTTTTAAAATATGAATGTGATGCCTGCAACAAATATTTCTCAGCCTTTGAAGTTGAACTAGCTAAATTTATGGGAATCGAACGCGCTTTTTCTAAAATTATCCCCAAAGAGACAAAACGATTTGAATATATTATTGACAATCCAAAAGGATTGAATCACAAAATAGTTAGCATTCCTGACAGGAATTCACAGTATGTTAATTTAATGAATACCGACATCATAAAATTAGGTATAGATGACGTAATTATAAAAGACAAAAAACAAAGATTTAATAAAATTAAAGTATTTAAAGCTATATTAAAGATGGCGTTTTCTATCATGCCTTACGATATGATATCAGATTTTTCCATCATGAAGAGTTATTTAATGGATGACTCCAACAATCCATTTGTTGTTATCAATTTATATAAAGGCGTAGAAATTATAGAAAAAATAAAAACAAGCAATCTTCTATTGATTGAAAGAAATACATTTTTAGACATCCCGATAAATGAAAACCTAATAGTTTCATTACAAAATACAAACTCATATAAAAAAAATAAAATTTTAAATTTTTATTTTTACATCGGCCCCTCAAGTTACCAAATAGTAATCCCCAGCAATCGATTTTTAAGGGATTGCTATCAAAAAAAAACAAACTCAAATTTAAAACATGAAGATATTTTTCTCAGTAAACATGAAATCAATAAAAATGCAATCAATGTAAGCAATGAAACAATCAACTGTGCAATTAATAGCACAGTCAAATCTCATAAAGAAGCATGGTCATTATCTCTTTTCTTGAAGATTCCAGTAATATTAGAGAACAAAAAATTAAAAGATGGCATACCAGAAGATGAAAACTGTAGAATTGACTGGAGAACAATGGAGAATATTCTTACCGAATCGAATGATAATATTTTGAAAATGAAAATCTTGCTGTTTTCAAATTTTTTTAATTATATACGAAGCACTTTCATTTTATACAATGATAGAACAATAGTTAGCTTATTTGAACGTTTCGTTTATGACAACGAACTGTATCTTACAATCAAATCCTGATGTAACTTTCTCAGCAAAACATAAATAAAAGCCGTCTATAAAAGTATTATCCGACGATTTTTTGTTGATGATATCTCAAATAAAAATTTATTGTATTGGCAAAAATAAATTACTAAAATATAATATACGTGGTTTTGTAAAACCATAGCTATCAATCTATCTATGTTTGAAGGATTATGGAGATAGTAGTATGAAACGAAAAATCAAAGGAGCATGGATCATCCACCATGCAAAAAAAATACAAACAACAACTAATCAAGATTTTGATTCAATCGGTTTTGCCGGAAAATGTGGTCTTTTCCTATCAGCTATTTCAGCAAGCACACAAGAACAACTCAGTACCAAAAAGTTAGAAGCACTCTCAAAAGCTAACTATATTAGTCCTAAAACGGAATTGCCTGCAATATTAAATGAACTACAGAATCAGCGCTTATTATCTAAAGGAAAAGGAGGTATTGAAGTTTTAGCCCTTACCGGGCAAACCATTCTCGAATATACTGCAACCATCTTTAATGAAAGCAGTCATGACAGCCATGAAGAAGCAATAATTGATATTTCAGAAAAGGCATCAGATGCCCCACTGACTGCTAAATTCGCAGAGGAATACATATCTGACAATTATTCTATCTCTGGTCGAGAAGCAAAAGAGACGATTGCAACTGGCTGTGGACTAACATTTTTCGATTCTGAAACAATATCTAAAAATGAATCACTTTTATTCAATGGAAATTTATTCAGAAAAAAAGACATAAAAAAAACAAATATTATTCTATCTTCTTTATCCGGTGCTGAAAGTACCAAGGTAGTAGAATTTAATGGACGTCTTGAAGCCTCGGGATGCATTCCATTAGAAACAGCTAAAAGAATTCTTGGTGACGAACTTTTCATAAAACTGCAGTCAATAGCTTTATTTGATGTAAGTGTTGTGGGTAATGAGTCAGGTAGAAGTTATTTTGTTACAAGACCAAGCGCCTTTTCAAAATTCACTGACTCAATAGCAGATGATGCCTTGGATTTGGCTAAGGCATTCGTCGCATCATTAACTTATGGAATGACGATAAGTTCATATTACCGAGGGCGTATTCAGCAAATATCACTGCTGATGCAAAAGCTAATTAATGGCGGGGAAGTTGGTCCAGCTACTGCTATTGGAAATGATTATCAAGCACTAGAGTACAAGGGCGTGTTAAAAATAATACCTTATGATAATGGGCGATTCGGTATGAGGCTGCTTAAGCCCGAAGTAGGACAACTTGCGTTATCTGTAATTCAAAATGGAGATATTACTGCTGAAGCAGTTATGAACATTCCCGGAGCAAAAGTCACTGAATATATTGGCCCAGAAAAAAACAGAGAAATCATCCGAAAAAATTGTACTGAAGCGGTTAAAATACAAGCCAGAAATCTACTCGATGATATTCGTTCTGGAGGGCTGAATCCATGAGCATTAAGCTATCAAAAGGTTATGAAACAGAAGAGATTCTTAGAAACTATTTTTTAGGACTAGGTTTTTATGTGGTAAGAGGCATTAAGTTTAAATATAAAAATTTTGATGTAACAGATATTGATCTTTTAATTTTTTCGAAGGAATCTCCACTGATAAGAACTAGAATAAATGTTGACATAAAAAATAAAAAAACCCCACAAGCTATCGAACGTTTCTTCTGGGCTCAGGGTGTATCAAAAATATTGAGATTGGATGATTGTCTGATAGTCACAAGCGAAAATCGTGCTGACGTCTTAGATTTTGGTCTTAAACATCACATCCGAGTCTTAGATGGTAGTTTTCTGACAAGATTGTATAAAAGTAACAAAAGTCAATCAGAACGAATCACAGAAGAGACATTGTTCAGCAATTTAGATATTGCATCCAATAATAAAATCGGAGGCGACTGGAAAGGTAAAATTGAAAAAGGAAAATCCAGACTGATCGACAACATAAGTTTTGACAGTTGTAATGCTTATCTCAAGGACTTAAAATATTTTTTTGAATGTTCACTTGGATTGTCAACTGAATTACAAGCATCAATATCTTTATGGCGAGCGATTTATATCACAACGTCACATTTCCTTATTTCTTTAGACTATATTTTGCGCGAATATCAAACATGTGAGCATGATAAGAGAAAAGCGGTTTTGGATCTTGGTTTTAAATTTGGTAATTCAGGAAAAGATTTCACTGAGAAAGTGGGGAGTATAATTTCCGCATTAGCCGAAAGTGTTATCCCAAATTCAAATTTAAAAAACTCACTAGAGTGTGAATTTAAAAAACTATCGGATAGTATAAAGTCAGAAATACTTGCTGAATATTTTTCAAGGCCAAATGTCAATAACTCATTGTTTGAAATGGCAAAGCAATTCGAATCTTTTGCTTATCAAGATAATATACCTTCCCCCTCAACACTACCAGCATCATCACAATCCGTTATAGCACTACTTTGTGATTTTTATGATTTAGAGCGAAAAAAAATAATTTTCTGAAAAGATATGTGTTCCACTTAAGGAAAGGGCTTTCCAGCCCTTTCACATCCCCTTAGAAGAACTATCTATAGAATATAAACTACTATACCCACACATGGGATCACTAAATCAACCCATTGGGCTGGGAGTTATAATAGCATTTTTATTTTTATACTATTCACAACACCTAACACAGCTAGAGAATAAAATCATATAGTCGTTCCCTAGACTATTAACTTCATAGATAGTTCATTCCTGTCTACCAACCATATCCTCAAGAAACCTTCCCCCTCGTAATTTTAACCTTGCTTTATCTTCAGCACTAATATTCGATGATTGTAATATTAGACCTAATATTAGCTCTTTATCCACTTCTTCTACTTTGCAGCCAACAGCTTTAGCCACTTCAGCACCCAAAATGATCTTTAAGCGTGTCTCAGCGCTCTTGGATAGAGATTTTTCTTTAATCTTAAGGCGATTCAGACGCATTTGAGCTGATGCTATTTTTTGCTTAATTGTTTTTTCTGTTCTTGGCTTTCTGTTTTTATCATCTGTATCCATAATTACTTTTCCTTTTAGTTGTCAGAAACATGAAATACAATTAAAAAAAGAAAAGGTCAAATCATAGGCAGAAGATTGAATGCTTTGTATTCCAGATTAAATTACGCAGCGCGATATGATTGTTCAAAACAATCACATTGCTGGAACAGGGTTCATAAATGATGCTTTGGTTTTAAACCACTAACTTAAAATACCCGATACCATCCAATTAAAAAAGGAAATATAAATAAATAAAATTTATTTACTTCAGATTACCTCTGATGTTAAAAGAGAAAACCATAATACCTTAACAATATTTCAACACCATCTTTATTGCAAAATTTATTTATATGGAGTAACTTAACATCAACTCACCATCACCAATAAGGTTTTTATGAAAATCATACCAGATAGTGCTTTAATAAAGTCTCGTTTGAAAGACTATGATCCTAAACTTAATGGCATTAAAATGAAAGCGTCTAAAAATTATGATGTAATGCAGATTAATTCATTAATAGAAAAATACTCACTTGCAGTAAACAATAATGAACGAACACAAATTATTCTTGATTTGGCAGACCAAATCAGAGAGCAAGATGGTGTTCCTTCATATTCTATTTGTCAAAAAGGATGTGCCCACTGTTGTAAAATACCAGTTTCAGTTACTGCAATGGAAGCAATCCTTATAGGAGAGTATTTAGGAAGAAAACCTAAAGAGCTTTTCGAAATAAATCCAGTTGCAAATAAATATAATTACTGTCCTTTTTTGGACCTAACAACCGCAAGTTGTTCAATTTACAAAGTAAGACCTCTTCATTGTAGAAACTTCCAGTCTTTTGACCATTATAAATATTGTCAGACTCCAGATGTTATCCATAATACTTTCCATACATATTCAAGTGAGAGACTAGAAGGTCTTTTACAAACACTAATTGAAGCCAGCCAAGGATATACAGCCGACATTCGCGAATGGTTTTAAATATCAGAAAATGCCATTATAAAATGGCATTTTTCATCCTCTCCTTTTGAGTTTAATATCAATAATCTCAAAGATATTTTTTTTATGCTTTTCCTTATCCTCTTCCTCGCATTTAAAACCCGAAATATATGACGCCATGTTTTTTTTGGTTTCTCTTATGAACCCATCTAGACAGTTAGTTTCTTCATGATAGAGAATAAATGCCTCACTGGTTATGAAGGATAAAAATACCATAGCAACATCTATGTTATCATATCCGATATTATTTAGGTTGCAATTATCTTTCATTATTATCCCTCGTGTTATTTTTAATATATGTTTAAAATACAATTTAATAAACTAAAAATCAAATTATAAGCACCTATTTATTGGTGTGAGAATAACATCACTGGAACAAGAAATGGTGTTTTGGTTTTAAAAATATCATGCCAGCAAGCTCAAAATAAAAACATGCAACACATACGAGTGCAATCACTAACTTAAAATATCTAATACTCTCCGCGTTACTTATTTTATTAAATCAATTAAAACAATTTTACCTCTTGTTTTTTGACTCTGATTTCTGGTCTTAACCTGTGAATTGTGCAACACATAAAAGCATTTGTTATTTTATCAATTTCATCTAATTTACGCTTTCCCGACGTAAGGCGGGAGGGAAAAACACTTCTTTTGCCCTTACGGGCGCTATCTAAAACAATAATATTCAATATAACTACGCTACCTCCGCCGTTTATCCGATTCCTACCTTTTTAATTTCACAGTCTGTAAAACTAGAGTTATTATTTAATTATAGAAAAACTTAAAACATTGTCGTTATTTTTAGCTCCTTTAGGAGATATAAAAATAAAGCAATGCCCACCTATACACTGCTACGCAGCGTGTGGGGTCTACCGACGGTTGCCTGCCGCAGGCTAAAAGCAAAACCAAGGTCAACGTCAACACCAGAGTTTTTCTTGCGAAAAACTAAAACCAGCATAGTCGTATTGGAGATTCATATTTTGGTTTGATATTAAAATTTATATTGAGGTTATTTTTATTGTATGGCTATTTTTCATCTTGATTTTAAAATTGTGAAACGAAGTGAGGGCAGATCTTCCGTTGCGAAAGCTGCCTATCATGCTCGTACACGTATAACAGATGAAAGAACAGGTGATACGTATGATTATAGCCGCCGTACCGATTTATACGGACATGTCATATTAGCACCCGTTAATGCTCCTCAATATATTGTAAAAAACTCCACAGCATTGTGGAATGAAGTTGAAAGAGTCGAGCGTCAACAAAATGGTCAAACAGCCCGTTATTTCGATGTTGCTATCCCCACCGAGTTAAATAATGATGACAAGAAAAAGCTTGTCCTTGAGTATTGTCAAAAAAATTTTGTAGAAAAGGGAATGATTGCTGATATCGCTTTCCATGATCTTGATAGCGA
Organism: Enterobacter cloacae complex sp. ESBL7; assembly: GCF_041679625.1. Lineage (NCBI taxonomy): Bacteria > Pseudomonadati > Pseudomonadota > Gammaproteobacteria > Enterobacterales > Enterobacteriaceae > Enterobacter > Enterobacter cloacae complex sp. ESBL7. Next base: position 592,959 of record NZ_JBGORN010000002.1, on the reverse strand, counting down.
TAATCCACATGCTCACGTTATGTTGACATTAAAAACCATAGGCCCGGAAGGTTTTGGCAAAAAAGAAAGAAGCTGGAACGACAGAAAAATGTCTGTGTTGTGGCGTGAATCATGGGCATCGATGGCTAACAGCTACCTCGCTGCTGCTGGTTCGCCAGAACGTATTGATCATCGTTCCCTTCAAGCCCAGCACGAAGAGGCATTAGAAAAAGCGGCGGCTGCTCTGGGCAATGAAGAACAAGCGCTATGGCTTGCTAAAGCCGCTGAAACAAACCGCCCTGCAATGAAACGTATCCATAGTGCCAGATGGCGTAGTAAAGCTGCTCAAGAGCAAAGAGCCGCAGAACAGGCTGTTCGTGATGCTGCCAAGCAAGAAGCCGTTGAAGTCTACAAAACATTCAGTGAGCTTGATCTTGAAATCATTGTTGATGTCAGAAGCTTTACTGTGGCTGTTCTTGCTGAACCAGAAGAGATCGTATTACCTGAAACACACTCCGGCTCTTCTACTGATGAGAATCAAAGACCTGTATTGGTAGCACCAGCTCCTCATACTCGTATGCGTGGCGTTAAATCTTACCGTGATAAAACAAAAGTCAGCAAAGTTGTTGCTGGTAAAAAACCATCGGTCAGTATTTCTGATTCTGGATCAAATACTATTCTGCAAACATCCTCCTCTCAAAACCCAAACAGGGCATCCAGAAGCGCCCCTGAACGTGTTAAAAGGAAACAGACTATTCCGCGTCAGGATAATATCTTTAAACGCTTTACAGCCCTTTTGGTTGATTTTATCAGGGGTAAATTTATATGGGCTAAAACTAAAGTTGATATTATCAGTGAAGAACATGATAAGCGTATTGCTGAAAACTACGTCTTTGATGAGGTATTAGGCCGTCATGTTCTACGCCCTGAATATGAGAAACGAGCTAAGTTTAACCAAGATGACTACAAGCCAACGACTGACGAGATCACCCGTTTCCCAAGCCGTCCGAAGCAGGAACAACCAGAAATCGATCACAGCAAGGATCTAACCCCTTCTATGTCACTTGAGCAGGTCAGAAAGAATAGCTATCAAAGGTTGAGGCAGCCGAGCTATCGTGGCAAGAACTAATCATTCCTGATTTTCTGCATTGACTATAAGAAGCCTTCTATGGTTCTATCCCTATTGATTCAAACAACGAGGATAACCAAATGCAGTACCTTTACCATTTTACATCGCAGAAAGCTGCTGAAAAGATTGTAGCTGATGGTTCTATCTTGCTAGGACGGTTTCTCTCATCCAATGGTGTTGTTATGGAAAACTCAGCAGTTAGTCTGACTACAGACAAAGATCCCGTTGGGCACGGTTTACCAGATGGTAGAGAAATAACTCCAAAACAGGCTGAAACATTAAAATATTACACCATAATCAATGACAGGCTTCATTCCATCAATAACATAAAATGCAGAATCACTATAGCCCCTACAGGGCTAGATATTGTATCCGCCAGTGAATACTATAAAAACAGCCCAGATTTATTACGCGGGCTTTCCATTGCTGCTTATTTTCCTGTTGGGTTTGATGGCATCGGTCCAACTCACGAAAAAGATATATTGATTAAATCCAAAGCATCTACTTGGTGGTATTCTTTTGTGCCTATTACTGTTGCATCAAATATAATATCTTTTGGCATTGATATAACTGGTGAAGGTAAACACTATGAGGAATTGTCACCACCTGATTTCCAACAACTTTGCCAGTATATACATCAATGATTGGCGGTTCATTTTTCATACTATGTAAAATATATTGTTGAAGATCAGTTAAAAGCATCTGATCTTTTTCTTTTTTTGTTTGGAACATGATTTTCTCCTATTTTATTTATAAGAATAATAAAACTAAACGTTTTATTCACTCAGATCACTCAGTAATCATCACAAACATTTAGCTTCATTTTTCTGCTATTTTTGTTATCTTTACTATGGGGAATAATAAATCAATCGAGAGATGTCAATAGGGGCAATATCCATACATCCTCTATTCGTATTGTATTTACTCCTAAGTCCATGTTTTCAATATCTAATATTATTAATAACAAATGACAACAAAAAACTTTCGATGTAGAATGTAAAATCACTTTACAGCGAATGGTTTGTTAAAAATGGATCTTAATAATCATATAATCGATAATTTAAATTATTACTTAAATACAAGCACTCCAGAATATGCTTTCATGATTACTGGCGGGTGGGGAGCTGGGAAAACCTATTTTATAGAAAATTTCATAAAGGAATATAATAAAAATGCCATTGATAGTCAGTCTGGAAATAAAATAATAAAAATAAGTTTATTCGGCTTTAAAACCACATCCAGTATTGATGAAATGATTTTCCAATCATTACACCCACTTTTAGGCCACAGATATACTAAGTTAGCAGGTAATATTCTAAAAGGAGCATTAAAGCTCGGTTGTAAGATAGATATAAATGGCGATAGCAAACCGGATGTAGATATTAATGCAAGTTTAGATAAAATAAAATTCAGAGAAATATTCTCTACTAATACGGATAGCGGAGAGATCATTATCGCATTAGATGATCTTGAACGCACTGATATCCCGTTAAAAGAAATTCTCGGGTATGTTAATTATCTTGTCGAAATTTCAAAGGTTAAAGTCATTCTCATAGCTAATGAAAAAATTCTACATGAAAAGGATAAATCATCCGCGGATAAAAATACGGATATTTATTCAAAATTCAAAGAAAAAGTTATAGGTAAAACATTCCAAATTAAACATAATATTGATAATGTTTTGGATGGCTTCCTCGATGAATCAGAATGTGCGCCATTAAAGAGACATAGAGATGTCATTAAAAACATCTATATACGCTCAGATGATACAAATCTCAGAAAACTAAAGCAAAGTATTTTAGATTTTGGATACATTGCAAATTATATCGATGAAGAAAAATTTAAAAATGAAGAGTATTCATCGCTGTTAATACGCGTTTTCTTTGCCTTATCATTAGAAATGAAAAGTGGTGAGCTAAGTGAGGAAAAATTAAGAAATAATGAGCCATTCCAAAGTGACAAAGACAATAGCGATGGTTCTAATAATGCATTTTATAAATATGACATTAGTTACAGGAACTTGTATGTAGGTGATCTATGGGCTGATATTTTGTTCAAGGGTGATGCAAGTAATTTAAAGTCAGCAACTGATGAACTTGTATATTTTAAACAACAAAAAAACAATGAACATCCTCTCTGGTTCAAATTATGGAATTTTAGCACACTGAATGAAGAACAGTTTATTTCTCTTACCAATCAGTTAGTTTTGGAGTTCGACTCTCTTCAGAAGGAAGAGCATCAGGTTTACTTACATAAATTAGCCTTAATAATTTACTTCTCAAAAAATTCTCTAATTAGTAAGAAAATCGATGAAATAAACAATACAGTTTATGAATACATTAAAACCTATAAAGATGGTTGGGCTATTTTGAATAATCGCTCTTTTGAAGATATAGTCTTTGGAAACAATACTGGCTATAGCTACTACAATGATTCAGATGAAGACTTTAGAAAACTATTTAATTTACTCAGGTCTGAATGCAAATCTATCTCTGACGAATTAAAGCACCAAGCAGAAATCATCAGAGCAAATGAAATATTCACATATCTTGCACAAGGAAACAAGGATGAGCTGATCAATATTTTATATACTGAAAATCAGTTTAAGCCATTTTTCAATAAATTAAATGCTGAAGACTTAGTGAAGGTCTTGTTGCACTCAAGTAATTACATAACGTCGTACTTTAATCATATTATAAAGGAACGTTATACTTCGAGAGATACTCTCAATGGTCTGAGAGCATATAAATATCTGAAAATTGAAGAGGAGTTTTGGATTGAGTTACAAAATAAAATCTCGAAAGAAATACCTCGAATGCCTCCCCTAAAAAAACATTTCATGGAACAGCTTGATACAACCATTAAGGAGATAATAACAATCCTATCTTCAGTGCCTGATGTTTAAGTTTCTGGGGCTGGTCAATGAAATGTCCAGCCCCTTAAAAATTACATTCTTCTCCTGAACACAACATTATCAGAGAAAATTGCCTTACCTGCGACAAACCCAACAGCCGCAATTATTGGTAGGCTGATAGTAGCTCCCGCCATACCTGTAGACATTCCGATCAGTATAGACAGGCCGAAGGTCAATAATATAACCACGAAAGCATACCAGCCGGGGAAGGTTCCATACAGAACCGTCGCCATGCAGCCGGTGCAGACATGGACGCCTCTCTGACTTTCTTTCAGGCAAAACGGACACTGGATAGTTTTGTTTTCCATGATAGACCCCTTAGATCGCTTTCCAGCCATTGCTGGTTTTAACAAGATTCATGGCACCATCGGCAGGCTCATTCATCCCTTTCACTCCAGAGAACGCGCTTTTGTCCACCCATGATGGAACATCAGTTAATTTCCATGTATAGGTGACGCGAACAACTTTTTGATTACCGTTGCCCGGTTCGGTCCATTCCTTCACCTCATCAACAACACGTCGACCAATGCAAACACCTTCTTTGGCATTCCAGATTTTGGCTTGTTTACCTTCATCTGTTATCCCAAGCGTATTGTTATCCCAGCCTTTAACAAAGGCCATTAAGCCCTGTTCTACGAGACCGTCGAGGATTACAGACCCTGTTCCAGTCCCTGTTTCATCAAATCGCGGTTTGGAGAGCTGGACAGGGAATGTGACGTTGTTGTTTCTCAGTGAGAAACAGGTTTTCGATTGACCAATCTTCGCGTTGATTGCTTTCTCAAAGTCGCCTTTTTCACCACATCCCGCCAGAACCAACGCAGCGCCTGCCATGAGTAAAATTCTTTTCATCTTCATATCCCATCAATGTTAACGAACTGACTGTTCGTGGCAGGATTGAAAGGAAAAGAGATCCTACTCCGAAGCGGATCGCACCCGATCCACAAACAGTCTGTTTAACCAATTGATAGAATTGAATTATTTTAGTTGTTCGTCATATCGTTTAAATCGATCGATAAAAAACAAATGATAGATATAGGCTATCAAATTATTTATATCGATCGACTAAAACAATTGAGATAACGATCAATTAATCGTTTTTAATCGTCACAAGCTATCAATAATAAATTATTGATCTTTCATATCAATTGATTGATGTCGTGGTCAGCAATGGAACGCCACAGTTGGGGGCTTTGGCTGGATGTTCTAAGGGATAAAGGACGAAGCAGCACACAAGGTGTGTTGTGCTGCTTATGTTGGATAGATAATTGAAAACGCGCTTTAAGCGAGGATAACTCTATTTCAGAGTTCCCCACCTGATATTTGAAAATCCAAATCCTCTTGGAAAAAGTTTTTATCCAAGATTTTCTCAATTGCCTTGACCTGTTGGCTGTTAAGATCCCATCCACCGATCCCTGCAGTAAAGTCACTATAGTCTTCATCCGTCCAAACCATGACTTTAGCTATTTCCGGGAGTTTTTCTTTTGGTATATCGATTTCGAAGACGAGTAGTTCATCTACACGTTCGAAAGCATCAATAGTATAAACAATTGTCATTTTTCTACCTTTCTTGTCGGATCTGCTGGTTTAGTTTGCTCACCTGTTATTGGGTCAAACTCGCCTAAATGATTGCGCCCTGAACGATCATAAATTTCGACCGTACCGTGTTGTGAATCCCATTCATAGATACGCCCTTTAGAATCTTTCCATCTTGAACGCAATGATCCCCCGCCCTTAACCGGGGTCCTTTTTTTAGCCGTTTTAGCATCTGGGAAGGCAGGTAATGGAGGATTTCCCTTTGGAGCCACATGATATTTATGATCAGCATTCAGATAAATATATATTGGTGGGATATTAGGCAGTGGCAGAACAAGAATATAATCCGCAAAATTCTTCTCTTCCGGGGTCGGAGTGGTCGTTGCCTCAATACTGGTATTTTCTGGCAGCGGATCGACAACTACCGGATTTGGTATCCTTACTGGGTTCTGGTTGCCTGTATTTGAAGGAACATTGACACCTGAACTGTCGGGCGTCCAGATAATGGTGATACGCGGATCTTCCTCTGTGGTGAACGTATACGCTTTTCGGCTGCTGTCCCACTCCATTTTACGCACACGCACCATATCTTTGCCGGGTGGTGTATGCCAGCCATGAGGAACCGGGTTACCTCTATCATCCTGTTCCCATGTATAACGCACGCGGCTTGGCGCTTCACGCATCTGTTCCAGACGCATCCGGTCAATAAAGTCCTGTTCACCGTCATTAAGTCTTCCGGGCATCATTCCCATCACGACTGCGGCTACAGGAGCACCGGGACCGCTGGCGGCTATTCTTCCAAGTCCTGTAGCCATCTCACCCAGTTTTACCGCCCACGTTCCTGACGTAATGGCACTTCCGCCTACCAGCCCAAGAATGCTGGCACCTTCAACAGCCGTCTGAACGTTAGCAGCACTTGTAGCTGCGGCTGTTGCCCGCTGGTATTCGATTTCTTCATGATTACCATTCAGCCATTTATACAGGGCGCTTCGCTTTTTCGGCTTTGGAATATCTTCAACAGGTTTCTTTTTCTTGGCGGTCTGAGCATGTTGGGGAACATCAGTATCGGAAGCTGGATCAGCAGGTGGAACTGCCTGATAAAATGCCATCGCAGCGAAATTGGTATGAGGCTCCTGATCTACTCCGGCATCATTGCAACCTTCACCCCGAAGGCAGGATTTGGCGAATACCCGATTGCGGTCACGCTCTTCAGCCAGTTGTTTAGTTCTTTCTTCTTCTGCGGCCTTACGTTCAGCAACCAATGCAGCAAGGGCTGCAATAGAAGGATCCGGGCCTCTGCCAACCCATTGTCCTGCTGGCGCAATAATCCAGTTAGACCCTGAAGGGCAGGCACAGCGCACAATTGAACCATCAACCGCCGCTATTTTTCCATTATTGGTATCACGGGGTTCACCGGAAACGATAACCCCTACCTCACCACATTTAGGACAGGGGGTTGTTTTATCCCCAACACGAACAACCCTTCGCCCATGTTCAGTATCATTGGACATAGAGGCGATACATTCAGCACCCGTGGTTGTTTTATCTCCCTCCAGTGCTGTTCCCCGCCCATAACAGTTAGATCGATTTCCCATTACGCCGCCTCACAAGATGACAGGAAATCCTCCGGCATGTCTTCTCCTTCACGACCTACAATCATCGGGCCATCGCACAGAGTGCTGATAATCTCATCTCCGTTATCCAGACGACTGTTGACAAGTGCTACACCGCGACCATTTACTTCACTCATTTTCCCCGCGCCAGTGACAATTTTCGCCGTTCTCCCATCAGGGTAAACAACGTCATCACCGACTAACGCAACATTAACCTTCCTGCCGTCTGAAAGTTCGATTTCGTTTCCGTTGTATGCAGCACGGACTGTTCCCCCCTCTCTGGTAAGACTGCCATCCACTGCAATACGGTATATGGCATTAACAGGATGCTGGCGGCAATACGCCTGCTTTTCGGCAATGAGCGCACGCGTTTCATCATTCATTCCGGCCAGTTGTTCCGCTGTAAACGGGGATTGATCCATTGTTGCCAGCAGCTCCGGGGTCAGTTCATTGTTGTATTGACGATCCATTTCCTTTTCCTTGTCATTTCTATGGTTTAGTTGATGCAATACTAACCGATTTTTAATTTGACTTAAAAGAGATGTTTATCATTCAGTTACAAAAATTGCCCCCGGAACAATAGTGGTGGATTTAGCTCAGGACATTAATGAATTTACTGTCAGTTTACTTATCCCGCAGAGTCCAGAAAATAACCTTCTTTAGCTGTTTATCATTTGTTCTCTGTCCAAATCACTGTCAGCGTCTGACAGGACATAATAACCGTAATCTTTAATGCAGATGCTTTCACCACTTTCCAGCATGAGCTTTATTCCGTCTTTATTTACTTCCATATCGTTTGCGATACATGTCATAAAGGGTATTTTTTTGTTTGTTTAAAGATACTTATTATTTTTATGTTTTCCATTGTTTACCTCTCTTTATTATGTTTGTTATATATTTAAATACCACTTCCCACTGAAAAATCAAATTTAACTCATCATTCAGCACAGGTTTATTTTTTGTTTGTCATTCTTTTTGAAAATATATTTATCTTATGAGCTAACGCTCATGTGCTGCCGCACGGCTACGCCCTGACGCTGATATCAAACAGGATTTAATGGCTAACACATTTTTCCATTATTTAATTACAATATGGAAAGGATCCTTTTTTGAACATCAGATCCTTCTTTCGATATATAGCATTACCGAGATAACATATAGCACTTGCTCTTAAACGTATAGGAAAACTATATTTTCAGAAGCAGCACTTAGTGATTGTCCAAAACAATCACATTGCTGAAACAGGGTTTATCCCTGTTAATGATGGATTTATCCATAAAAATAGCGGCGGAGCCGCCAGTAAGTAAGAAGGTGATTTAATCATAGCGTTTCATCTTTATTGTGGCTTTACTTTTTATTATCCAGAACCCATTTTGAAAAAAACACTTTTCTCATGAGCTAACGCTCACAGGCTTCGCCCTTGATCTGTTTCAATACAGAATTCATCCTCGAACATATAGCATTTGCTCTTAAACGCATAGGAAAACTATATTACCAATGGCAGCACTTCGTGATTGTTCAAAACAATCACTTCGCTGAAACAGGGTTTACCCTGTTAATGATGATTTATCCATAAAAGATCGCGGCGACAGCCGCCAGTAAAAAGGAGTAAACTTAATCATAAAATTAATATCTATATATTTAACCTTCCTGTTAATCAAAAACACGATCTGGAAAATGTTTTTATCCCGTCAACTGTCGCTCATGGCTTAGCCCTTTCTCTGCAATATTATTGTTGTCGCAAAATCCCGTTCCCGATTACACATTTGAGACTAATTTTTCTGTCAAATGGGAAAACAAAGCAATCAGCAGCGCTTCGTGATTGTATAAGACAATCACATCGCTGAAAATAAGTAGCAAGAAAAACCTGAATCCCTGCGTAAAACGTTCCTTGCATAACATTAAAGGAAAACCAGACTCTCTTAACTTCTTACTAATTATTTAATTATAAGCACCCTCTCAGCCCAATAAAATCAGGGCCTCACAACTTTTTTTGCTATGTTCGAACATAGCAAAGTCCTATGTGCGCACATAGATCGTACCTATGTTTGAACATAGCGGGATCTATGTTTGAACATAGTTTTTTTAACATTACTTTACATATTATCATGTTATAATTATACCTCTCCTATTTTATTTATAGGTTATCTATTGACTTTCATTTTTTTGCATAGTATTTAAATATACATAATAACAATAACACGAGAGATTAATATGAACACAAATGACGCCGAACTATTACACCTTTTTGAAGCATTAACGACTGAGCAAAAGATTGATATCGCGCGAACCCTGATAAAAAACAAAGAGATCAAATCCACCACCGTTATTTCCACAGAAGACGATAAAGCGATTTCATTTTCACAACCTTATGTCTTTGCTTTTACATCTAACTTCCGTGTTTTTTCCGATCTGGACATCTCTAAAAATGAATTCCGTGTCTTAACTTATATCTTGGAATACATGGAGTTTGGAAACCTTATCAATCTTTCACAGTCATCACTCTGTAAGGCTTTAAATATTGCCTCCGGGAATATGTCCAATATATTTAAGAAACTCAGACAAAAAGGAATACTCGTTGAACATCATGGACACCTGTATATCAACTCCAATATTTTTGCCAAAGGCATGAGTCATCAACTTGATGAGAAACGTAAAGAACATTTGAGTAACGCCAAAAACATTTCTGCTGATATTGAACAATACCCAGAAAACTACACTGACCTTACAAAACAGGAAAGACGAAGTTTAGTATTAGAAACCGAAACTAAAGACATCTACACGGATGCATTTATTTTTAGTAAGAAGAAAAAAAACCACGCTGTCCCTAACGGTAAAAACAGCATAAAAATCGATAAACCCAGAAAAGTATATAAACGAACCAAAGAGAATGAGGAAGCACGAAAAATCCTGACTGACGCTGCCTCCCATTTGAAAGCAGTGTCCTGAAATAGTTAACAAGGGGAATCAATATGCAATGTTCATGTGGAAGATAAATGACAGACAGGTTTTCTGTCTCACAAAAAAACAATCTTAGATGGGAATACTCTTTTTGTAAATCTTGTGGAAAAATCGATGGTGACTATCTCTATAGCTACGATAAAAAACAATTTTTTGGATGTGGTCATTCAGCAAGAATTCATTACAAAAAAGCCACCAATCAAAATAACGAGTAATAGATAATTATAGTTCTTCAGCCTGTTAATTTGACACTTCCCTCATACGCCGTAATATATAATATAACCACTATTTTATTTGCGAGGTATATATGAGAAAAGTAAAAACAGACAACAGTGATTTAATCCAATATTTAGATACAGTAAAAGAACTAAAAAATCATATTCCGATAGAGGAATACCGAAATGAATATCGTAGACTATGCTCTGATAATATTCCGTGGATTAAGATTCAAAAATTTAAGTCTGCCCATACCGAACTTCGCAGACTGGATAAAAAGAGAGAATCTCTTATTGAATTGTTTATTGATGAACTTAACCCGATAAGCAGTTCAAAAGCTAACACATCAGCGAAGTCATCAGGTAATCTGGAGCTGTTTAACGAACGCGTTCTCTACCGTAAAGCAATCTCAGAAAAAAGTGATGAAGAAATTGTTGCCTTGGTCGTAAAACAGCGTACAGAAGCCGCTCTGGAGTTTCAGCGTTCTATTGAACAGAGCCTTGAGCAACTCTCCCGCATTTCGTCAGAGTTCAAACCATCAAGTCAGATACGCAGGAAAATGCCTCTGTAAAACTTATCCTGTGCTATTCAGTGTAAAATGGAATTTATTAGATTGATTAACCGATAGTATTTACTATATTATTTATCGGTTAGTATATTTTTGGCTGTTCAATCGCATCCTATACATTAACTTTATAAATCCCCATTTTAAACACAGGAAGGCATCGTATGAGTGAAACTCTCAAGGCACTGAATAATATCCGTACACTCCGCGCACAGGCTCGTGAAACAGATCTGACAACGCTTGAAGAAATGCTGGAAAAACTCTCTGTTATCGTTGATGAGCGCCGTGAAGATGAAAATGCAGCCCTTAAAGAACAAGAAGAGCATCAGGCTAAGCTTGAAGCCTTCCGTCAGAAATTGTTAGAAGATGGTATTGATCCTGCTGAACTCCTCGCAACAGTTGGTTCATCTCAGCCTAAAGCAAAATCACCCCGTGCTCCACGCCCGGCTAAATACAAATATACAGATGAAAACGGTAATGAACAGACTTGGACGGGTCAGGGCCGTACTCCTAAAGTGATCGCTGTTGCTATTGAAGCAGGTAAAACACTTGAAGACTTCGCAATCTGATCATTCTAAGGCCGTCAATATAATTTGACGGTTTTAAAAATCAGGCTATATGTAATACCAGAATCCATTCCGGCATTACACTATTAATATACTCATACATCCCTCTAAAGGATCTTTTTCTGATATTATCTCATTATATCCAGATTCCAGTTCAGCACACCATAATCATCCATAGATATTCCTTCCTCCAGATTTCTTATCAACATATCCTTAATATACTTACCATGATAAAACATTACTCTATTCAATAACTCTGCCATATCGATATATTCCTTTCTTTCTTTCCCCGTACCAAAAAGGATTTTGTAATAATCAAACTCCTTTAGAACCTCTAACATATGAACACGTAGCGCAAAATCAACGGCATCCTGCTCCTTAACGAAAGTCATGACATTTTCATCATTTACACTTGCCATACCGTAAATCTTGTTTACGTATAACATTAATGTCACTGATATTGCAAAGATCATCGTTTCATCTTTTTTATTCATTTTGTTTTTTTTCATTTATATCCTCTCTTATTGATATTTAGTATTTAATAAAAAGTAGTCGCAGGTATTAACAATACACCCAAGCATTACGTACAAGCCGTTCTGCTACTTCTTCGTAGTTAACCTCTTCAATATTCCCATGATGGCCTTCCTGCGCGGTTAACTTGTCAAAGTTATGACAAACATGATTAATCGTTATCCTTATAAATGCACTCATAAAATCAGCATCATCGACAAGATGCGAAATGCCGTCACTACACATATCCTGCATTGTTTTCCAGCTCGCTTCAAAAGAACGCTTTGCAAGATCATAGAACAACTCAGTAGATGTATTTTTACTTTCAATATTTTTAGTCATGATTACTCCTCATTTTTACATGATATATTTTAACTTACTCTTATTTTCAGCCCCTGAATACGGGGCTAAAACAAAAAACTACTTTTGAGAATCTTTCATAAAATCCATTTCTTTATGAAATGCCTTTAATGCTTTCAATATAAAAGCGTTATCAATGAGTCTTGGTGATAACTTTATATCAAAGAATGTATTTCTTACGACTTTAGGGAACATCTGTTTTGCTACTTTAATACTGTCCTTATAAGTATTCATCATAAAAGCTTCTTCATGCTTGAGTTGTTCTACTTGTTCAGGATGGTTCTGAATAATAGAACTCACACGCAATTCAAAGCATTGTTTAGATAAATGCAGTAATATCTTGTTTGCTTCTTTTTTCAGATCTTTATTCATGATTTCTTCCTCTTTATTTAATGCCAAGTTTAGGATAGATTTTTTTGAACTCTCTATAAGAGTATTTTAAATCTTCCATAACTTCATCAATCAAAAAAATACATTCCCCAACATTATTGTCTCTCACCCACTTGAGGAAGTCTGGTTTTGTGATATAAATAATATGATCCATAACCATATTCATATATTTTTTATCATAAAGATGACGTTCAAATTGATCACCCATTATCTTAAACATGTTTTCCACATAAAGAGCTAAGTTATCCATTGCCATTCTTGAGAAAACTTCAGTTTTATCATTATCAAAGATAAATGATATTTCAGGCACATTTATATTTTTCATGTTATTTTCCTTTTATTAGTTAGATGTATTACGAGAAGCAGTTATAGCTTTATAAATCCACTCATCAACTTCGCTTTCAATGAAAGCAACAGCTCTTTCACCGATTTTTATTTGTTTGGGGAATTTCCCCGCGCTGATAAGTTTATAAATCCACGTCTTGCCGAACCCGGTTTTCCTTATTACTTCTGATAAGCGAATAAGTTTTAAAGTTTTATCTGTTTTGTTTTGAACCATGTTTATCTCCTGTGTTGTTCGATGGAGATAATTCTAGGATTTTGGCTGGTTCTAAACTAGGGATGTTCACCAACCGTGAGTTTCGCGGAAATTTTTGGAGGGATACTCTTTATAGGGACGTTCGCAGGTTGTGAACATCCCTTGTGTTTACTTTTTGTTTTTATCCGTGGCTTTATCGTTAAATGTTATCACGTCAATGATATTCCAGTCCTTTAACATATTGTTTTTAATATAGAAATCATTTAAAACCTTGAAGTACTCATCCTTTTCGAGATAACTTTTCGCGTAGTCATAATCAGTATCTTTGATGTTATCACGATTCCGAACACCACCAGTACCATGCAGGATGTCAGCTAAGATGTTGAATGGTATGTTCTTATCTTCGTTGTAGAGCTGTTCCCATGAGATCAAATCCATCAAAGGGATGACTTTGTAATCAAGTATTCTTTGAAAAGTCTTATGACCAAACCGAAAAGTTCGTTTTGGTGGTTTTGCCGTTTTAAGCTGCTTTTGCCATAGAGCAATCAGCACCTTCAGGTGTTCTGCGAGATCGTCGCTGCTGGCTTCTTCCAAGTCAATTTCAACCAGTATTTTGTTGGCAGGATTCATGCCACCTTGTTTCAGATACTCAGAGATGTAGTCAGAACTCACAGCAACAGGGTCTGTTTGCTCTGAAGTCTCCAGCCGATACATAGCCCGCCCATAGTTGAACAATGCACTTCTGGTCATTGGTCTGACAGCATAGCTATGTGAGAGTCTCTGATTGTCTGAAATCCATTTTGATTCAAGTATCGCATCACCACATCGGATTTTCGCCTCATGGTATATAGCCTGCATTTGATTATTTTTGCCTGCTGTATCCCATTGCTGTCTCGTTTTGTAAGCCAGCATCCGTCTTTCAAGTTCAGCATAGATTTGTTCTAGGGTCAGGTCTTTCAGGCCATCGTATCGGCGTACATCAAACCAAGATAAGGCTGCCCTGATATCTTCCATTTCCTTTTGTGTAGTCAATTTTCTTGTCCTGCCAATTACTTTCATGTTTCATAAAAGTTAACCCATTCAACATGATAGAGAAAGTGAAAAAGAGGAGCGGGGTTTCAAAATGGTGTGAGAGCAGATAAGTGATCTTGGATGTAAGAACGTCCATCTTGACTAAACATTATTTCTTTACTAAAAATTAACTAATTGTTTTATATCAATTACTTTATAAAAAATAACGACAACATCATGTTGATAATGAAAGTAAAATAAGATGAGTATAGTTATATGGTTATGACAACAACAAATTGTTTTTAATTGACATTTTATAGATAAGAAAACAATAATGATGGTAAATATGTTGGTAAAAATATAGTTAACTTAAATAAAGTTAGTAACAACAGGAGATACAGATGAAGTTCGAGTCCAGTCAGAGGAGCCAAATTTGAAAAGCCTGCTTTTAAAGCAGGCTTTTTGCTTTTCTGCGTCACTGATGTTAACTCAGAATCGCATCCAGTCTGGCAAGCACTTCATTTACAACGGCGTCAGGTATGCGTTCCAGCCGCATGCCGTTCCGGGCAGCCATATCAATGGTTCTGGGCTGGTCACAGCGAATAACGCCCGTTGTTGTTGTCCCCGCCCCTTCCAGTGAAACGGTGAAACCTGCTGTACGTGCAAAGTTTCCGCCGCTGGTGACGGGAACCACTACCGGTAACCGGGTCAGCTTGTTAAACGATGCCTTCGATACGACAAGAACCGGACGTTTTCCACTTTGCTCGTGGCCAGCAATCGGATCCAGTGAAACAAGCCAGATTTCCCCTCTGTCCATTTACAGGATCTCCCTGCCCACCGCAGGCGCATCGATCCATTCCCGCTCCTCTTCGCTCATTTCAGCGTACGGATCGCACTGCGCCAGCAGCTCCTCAAGCGAATAGTGAGGCCGCTTCTGGGGTTCAATAATCAGGCAGCCATTATTAATGGTCATGCCGACTTCGCTGTCCGTCGACAGCTCCAGCGTTTTCAGCACGGCGGGAGGAACTGCCAGCATGATGGATCCGCCGACCTTTTTCAGACGAGTTGTATACATAGCGCACCTCCAGATATTATATTTTAATATAACATTCATGACGGGAAGTGCACAATTATTCATCAGATTCATGGTGATTTCCTTTTCGTATTTAGGTGTCCATAAAGCCGTTATCCATCGAAGGACAGTGCAGGCGGGAACGAAGCGCGGAACTAAGAAGGCTGATAATAGAAAACTGTTTTTGCGGTTCAAAGGATTATGGCGAATCGGATAAACGAAATGCGAGGCGGCTTCCGGATCGGAGCTGCGCCCGCTGTATTGTCTTTTGACCGTCGGAAAGACCCGTAACGCTCAGGGCAGCCTGGCAATCACCTTAATCTCAAACTGGAATCCGTACAGCCACGTCACGCCGATCCCGGTCAACGTCGGGTAAGGCGCTTCCCCCCAATATTCTGGCAGGATACTCCAGATTGCGTCGAGGTTTGACTCGGGATCGACGACAAAGAGGGTAACGTCAACCACGTCACCGAACGTGCAGCCCGCAGCCGCAAGAACAGCATTAAGGTTATCGAATGCCAGCCGGATCTGCGCGTTGAGATCCTCTTCAGGCGAACCATCCTCCCGGCTACCAACCTGTCCCGAAACAAACAGGAAGCCGTTAGATTTGATGGCGGGTGAATACCGGTTGCGCTCGTAGAGCGCCTGCCGACCGAAGGGAAAAACGGCTTCGCGTGTTGTCATGTTTGTGCCTCTGTAATGGGGCGAAATCTGCCCGGTGAACATAAAGACACTTTACAGTTGCTGTAGCGGGCGGATAAACAAGCGACTTTGTCCATCATTGTTTGTAATATCCAAACAATCGGTGAAAAGAGAGAACAACGGATGGATCGTTTCGATGCGATGCGCGCCTTTGCTCGCGTAGTTGAGGCAGGCAGTTTCACCAGGGCTGCCCAAACGCTTCATATGAGCAAAACCACGGTGACGCAGCTTATTCAGCAGCTGGAAGCGCGCCTGCGCGTCAGGCTGCTCCATCGCACCACCCGCAGGCTCGGCGTCACTCCTGATGGCGCGGTCTACTACGAGCGCGTCATCCGCCTGCTGGCGGACATGGAGGATGCTGAAAACAGCCTGTCCAGTTCGGCGATGACGCCCAGGGGACGGCTACGGATAGACGTGCCCACTCCTCTCGCCCGCCTGGTGCTGGTGCCCGCGCTACCGGCTTTTCACGCGCGCTACCCTGATATCCAGTTCGACATGGGCGTGAGTGACCGGGTGGTGGATCTGATCGGCGACAACGTGGATTGCGTCGTGCGCGGCGGTGAAATCAACGACCAGTCCCTGATCGCACGCCATGTCGGCGATCTGCAAATCGGTGTTTACGTCGCACCGAGCTATGTGGAACGCCTCGGCGCACCTGCGCATCCGCGAGAGCTGGAAAACACGGACCATCGCATAGTGGGATTCTTGTCCTCACGCACCGGTAAGGTTGATCCTCTGGTACTGCACGGTGAGAGCGAACATATTGAAATCACGGGCAGCTACGTGCTTGCAGTGGATGATGGCAATGCCTACCTCGAAGCCGGGCTCGCGGGATTAGGCGTGATTGCGCTACCCGTCTATATGGCGGCAGCACATCAGGCTTGTGGCTCCTTGATTCCGCTATTTGAAGACTGGCGTATTGATCCAATGCCCCTGTATCTGGCCTTTCCGCCGAACCGCCACGTTAACGCCAAACTGCGCGTTTTTATTGATTGGATCGTTGAATTGATGCAGCAGCATGTCCCCACTTCTACCCATAAATAACTGCATCTATTCGTTCATCACCGCGAGTGACGGTCATGCTGGCGGTTTTGAAGCAGGTTTTTTGCTTTTCTGCCCTACAGCACTAACTCATAGTGCGAGCCGTCCGGCAGCTCCACATCAAGCCGCAGCTTTCCGCCCGCCGCCTCAACGTAGCGCTTGAGAGAAGAGAGTTTCAAATCGCGCCCGGGCTTTTCCATTACCGCAACGGTAGGTTGCCTGATACCCAACGCCTGCGCCATTTCTACCTGCGTTTTTTGTACTTTCTCGCGTAACTCAGCAAGATGAATGTTGAGCAAAATATCCGTTGCTATCGCCTGAGCGCTGGCGACAACCTCCGGCTTTTCATCCGCTATAAGCTGCTCAAGGGTTCTTCCCATCGCGCTATTCTCTCTCTTTTAATGTATCCAGCCAGTGAGTGAATTCCTGGTCAGCAACGAGAAGCATCTCATCGTAGAATCGCCTTTCATTGCCGACCTTATTGCCAGCACAAAGCATGATGCCAGTACGGTTTGGATCAAAGGCGAAAAACGCCCGCAAGGGATCGCCCTTACTCTGAATACGTAGCTCTTTCATGTTGCTGTGACGAGAGCCTTTAAGCGTATCAGCGTAGGGTCTCGATAAACCCGGCCCCTTCTCTCGCAAAACAAGCAGTGCTGCAAGTACGCTGGCGCGATCGGTATCGTCAAGCGAAGTGAACCAGCGATCAAACCTGTCCGTCGTGTTAATTGCCCACACAAGACCTTCCATCCAATATAGATCAAAAGCTATATACGTGCAAAGCTATAGCGATGATTATGCTGAGATGGAAAAGCAGAATCTTGTGGGGTTACGGAAATACTGAATGCGTGCCGGAGTAATTCTATGTCTCCCTTGTTGGATATTCATTTTGTTACGAGCAGCATCGGAAAAAGTTCAGCAGCCCAGCAACTGCCGCCAGGCCGCCACTTCCTCATCCAGCCACGCGACAAAAAGAGCCACCTCCGGCTTCGTCTCCGTTGACCGCGCTTTCACCAGCCAGTAAGGCCAGGGATACGGCGCGGTAATGGAGGTTAACTGGACCAGCTCGCCCCGGGTGATGGCATCCTGAACCAGAGAGCGGCGCTCCAGCGCGATGCCTTTCCCGAGCCGAACGGCTTCGATAATTAAATTCGAGTCGTTAATGCATAAACCGCCAGGCACGATCTCTTTCTCCAGCCCCGCATTTACGCACCACGTTTTCCACGACTCCATGGAAAAAATAATATGACTTTTTGCAATCTCAGCCGGCGTAGCGGGCAGCACACCGTCGTTATAGCCGGGTGCGGCCACCACAATAAGCTCATCGGAAAAAAGGTAATGGCTTTCGCTCCCTTCCCAGTTTCCCTTCCCCATTCGTATCGCGATGTCTGTTCCTTCCTGCTGCAGGCTGGTGACCGTCAGGCAGGCCTGGATCCGAAGGGTGATAAGCGGATATTTCGCCCGAAAGCGTTCCAGGCGCGGCAACAGCCAGTGGCATCCAAAAGACGGAACCATCGCCAGCGTCAGCTCCTGCTTTCTCGGCTTCACCTGTACAAGCCGGGTGGCATCCGCAATATGGTTCAACGCCTCGCGTACCTGTAAGGCATAGAGCCGCCCTTCTTCGTTGATCTGCACCCCGCGTCCCTGACGGATAAAGAGCTTAACGCCCACCATCTCCTCCAGCACTTTGATCTGCTGGCTGATAGCGGAATGGGTAACGTGGAGTTCTTTCGCCGCCAGCGTCACGCTGCCAAGACGGGCGACGGCTTCAAAGCTTCGCAAACTGGCAATGGGTGGAAAATTCGACATGAAACCTCTCCCTTATCCGCGCTGGATTTATAACGGCAACTTGCCCACATGTCAGTAATACTAACCTTTACGGTAAGATACTGAAGATATTCGCCAGGAAGTTTGTATTGTACTGTCTGTTCATCCTCTTCAATGACGCGTTATTTCACAGAGACAGGAAAACGGCAACGATGATTAAGCTTGTTGGCATGATGGATTCACCTTATGTACGGCGCGTGGCGATTTCCCTTGAGCTTTATGGCGTTGAGTTTGAAAGCCAGCCGCTGTCGGTCTTTAGCACTTTCGACGCGTTCTCCCGAATCAACCCCGCGGTAAAAGCGCCGACGCTGATTCTGGATAACGGAATACGTTTGATGGACTCGTCATTGATATTGAATTATTTCGAGACTCAGGCCGCACCCGGGCGGAGACTTCTGCCCGTCGAGCCGGATGCGCTGGCAAACGATCTTCAGACGCTGGGCTTTATCCTCGCCGCCGCGGAGAAAGCCGTGCAAAATGTGTATGAACACCACCAGCGCCCGGTGGAAAAGCAGCACGCTTTATGGGTCGAACGCATTACCACCCAGCTGCTGGCGGCCTGCAGGGAATGGAATGCCTTGCTGGAGACGCGTCCGGCCTCCGCCGTTCCCGATCAGGTTGCCGTCACGAGCACGGTTGTCTGGACGTTTATTCAGTCGATGATCCCGCACGTCGTTAACGCAGCGGATTTTAGAGGGATTCAGGCGGTTGCCGAATCATTTGAATCACAGGCGGTCTTTAAAAAATATCCGTTCAGCTAAGCGATGAGCCCGGTCAGCGCAGCGCTACCGGGCAAATCAGCACCTAAATCTGATAATCAATCGCCACTTCTTCCGGCTCCATCACCTGGCGTTTAATCTCATCTACCGACAGCCCGGCGTTGCAGAGTTCGATAAAGCGCCACACGTAGTTGCGCTGCAGCTGCCCGCGCTTCAGGCCAAGCCATACGGTGTTGGCGTCGAACAGATGACGCGTATCAAGACGCACCAGGTTCCCGTCCTCGCGTTCTCCGCTGGACTGTTCCGCCACCAGACCAATGCCCAGACCCAGCTCGACGTAGGTTTTGATCACGTCAGAATCCTGCGCGCTCAGCACCACGTCCGGCGTTAGCCCTTTGCGGTTGAAGGCCTCGTCTATGCGCGAGCGTCCGGTGATCCCCTGGCGGTAGGTGATCAGCGGCCATTTCGCAACGTCTTCCAGCGTCAGAGGGGAAACCTGATTCAGCGGATGATCGACCGGGAGTAACAGGCTGTGATACCAGCGGAACCAGGGAAAGGCCACCAGCAGCGGGTCGTTGCTCAGGCGTTCGCTGGCAATGCCGATATCCGCCCCACCGTTTTGCAGCAGCACTTCGATTTCCTGCGGCGTGCCCTGGATGAGCTCCAGACGGACGTCGGGGAAAAGTTCGCGGAACGCTTTAATCACCGGCGGAAGGCTGTAGCGCGCCTGGGTGTGGGTGGTGGCGATGGTGAGTACGCCCGAGGCGTCATTGGTAAAGAGATCCGCCAGACGACGCACGTTGCTGGCCTCGTTGAGGATCCGCTCAGCGATGGTGAGCAAAGCCTTACCCGGCTCCGTCATGCCGAGCAGCCGCTTGCCGCGACGGATAAAGATCTCTATGCCCAGCTCCTCTTCCAGCTCGCGGATGTGGCGGCTGACGCCGGACTGAGAGGTATAAAGCATATTGGCGACCTCGGTCAGGTTGTAGTCCCGCCTGGCCGCCTCACGGATAATTTTAAGTTGCTGGAAATTCACGGTTCACTCCGGCGCATCTGACATAGCTCTATTGTTAGAGTCAGCCGCGCTGCAGAACAAATAATAAAAACCAGCATCTTATGCTTTTATGGAATATCAGCTCACGAGCTGGAGTTCACGGTTCTCAAGCGACGGCTTGCTGACCAGCGACATCAAAATCTCTTTTACCGCCTGCGCCTGCGGCGTCAGCGAACCGCGTGCAGACATGTTCAGCGACAGCGGCAGGCTCATCGAAGGCGTGGTGATCCGCGCCATCCAGCCGTTTGCCGCGCTGCACAGCGAGCGGGCTGCGGATTCCGGCAGAACCGTCACCCCCATTCCGCTGGCAATGGCCGCGGTGAGCGTGGAGATTGAGTCAATTTCGCCGATGATTTTGGCCGTCAGGCGGCGCAGGGAGAACGCTTCGTCCACGCGCACGCGCACGGCGCTGTAGTCGCGCGGCAGATAAAGGTTCATCTCTGCCACGGCGGTAAGGTCTACGCTCTGGCCCGGACAGTCACGGGTGCCCACGAGGTAGAGATCTTCTTTCAGCAGCGGCTGGCTGGTGATGCCGGCGACCGGGGAGCGATCGTAAAGGACCGCCATATCCAGCTGGCCGTTGAGCAGTTTGTCATTCAGCACGGAGCCGCTGTTTTCGTGCAGGTACACCAGCACTTCTGGCAGCTCGGCGCGGACGGCCTGCAGCAGCGGCATGGTAATAGAGGACGCGGCCGTTCCCGGCGCCAGGCCGATAGACACGTGCCCGCTCAGGGTCTGTCCCACGTTATTCACCGCCAGCTGCGCCTGTTCACACTGGCGGAGGATGGTGCGCGCATGGGTATAAAGGATTTTGCCTGCTTCCGTTGGCGTGACGCCGCGTTTGGTGCGGATCAACAGCTGCTGATCCATCTCGCCTTCCAGAGTAGCCACCTGCTGGCTCAGCGCAGGCTGCGCGATATGCAGCACTTCTGCCGCTTGAGTCAGGCTGCCGATATCGACGATTTTTACGAAGTATTTCAGTCGTCTTAAGTTCATTTTGCCCCCTGTTCGAAATGCTGTGCCGGAACCGGCTGTCGTTGTTGAACAGGTTTTGCAATATGAATGCCACTTTTACCAGGCGGTCCAAATTGTTCGCTAAGCGCCTGAAAATAAGGAAACCTAATCATGGAGGGGGGTTTTATTACCGAAACAGCAGTTTATGATCTGCCCCATTAGGGGTATACCCGCACCATGACGGTGCATTCCGCTGCCAAAAACATCACTTTGCCGATTTTGTCAGCAAACGATCAAAAGGCGTTGATCCACCCTTTGACAAGGCGAACGCAGGTCGATAATATGCGCCCCGTTCACACGATTCCTCTGTAGTTCAGTCGGTAGAACGGCGGACTGTTAATCCGTATGTCACTGGTTCGAGTCCAGTCAGAGGAGCCAAATTTGAAAAGCCTGCTTTTAAAGCAGGCTTTTTCCGTTTCTGGTGAGACAGTCTGGAGGCCTTTGAAGAGGCCTCTTTGTCTGGTCAGAATATGTCTACGGCTGTGAATCAGTCCAGAATGTTATCGTTAAACACGTCCAGATCTCTTACCAGATCGTCAATAAGCTTGGTTAACGGTTGTAATCGAACCGACGGCTGGCTGAAATTAAACTGACCCAGCAGCAATTGTCTGAGTTCTGTCTGAGTAAAGGTGAGGTCATACATAGACTGCAACTCTTTAAGCCAGTCTGATGTGTAAATACGTTTAAGCTGTGCCAGATAATCCACCACTGCTATCATGTTCTCATAACGATCATCAAGCGCAAACGTCTCATTTAGCTCCTTTAGCGCATCAGATTTTCCCACCAGGAAACGCTGTTTTATCTTTACGTTTAACACCTGGTAATTTGAGAGCGCAATAACTCTGTCGCTATCGGATAAACAAAACTGAAAAACTGAGTCAAGAGTTTCATTCATGGGATGGAAATGCTCAAGTTTCTTTTTGCTTTTCTTCTTATTACAAACAGCGCATACCGGGACAAAGTTATAGATGTTCAAGGCATAATAGCTGTAAGTTGATTTATCCAAATAATGATCAAGCTCACCGTAAAATTTTTTAGTAACATCCAGAAAGGCTTTATCACAGTATGGGCAAACAGGGGTATTTAATGCTCCGGCAAAACGCGGTGCTGAAACTGAATCTCGAAAACAAGTATAATTTTCTTTCATCCAGTCATCAAAAACCACTTTATAAGCCGCAGGTAGACTTGTAAGCGCCTTCTCAAAAGAAACGCTTTGTGCACTCAATACTTTTTTTTGCCATGGGGAAATTAGAACTGCAGCTCTCACGCATGAAAACTGCGGATTCTGAAGTATACTTCGCAACTTTTTAAGTTTATCAGACGATGTTTTACATTTCTGCATTTCGGCGATAGCGTTGTTAAATGCCAGATAATTTTCCTTTATCCCTGCGAAAAAAACGGCAATTATAGTATCCCTCAGTATATCCTTTCCTCGTGATGGTCTGTTGAATCCTTCGAAGAATTTACTTCGCACGCACCATTCAAGAAAAGCCGTATCATTTCTCACTAAGTTTTCCTCTGACCATAGCACGCTGTTCATCCGTCAACTGTGAGATAAAGTGTTCAATTTCACGTCTCTCCAGCAGAGCGGGTTTGTCCAGTTTGCGTTGAAGCGCGTACGTCACAACAGGCTCTCCGACTTCAGATATCAAAAAACGTAATGTTGTTTCATCTATATCCGGATTCTTCAGCGCATCTCGTATTTTTTTGCTGGCAAACTCTCCAACGGATTGCTCCACAAAAAAGCGATGTTTATACAAATCATGAATATTACTTCCAAATGTTTTACCCAGCTCTTCAGGGCCTGGCGCAACGGGTATGACACTTGCCCGGGGCAAATCTGAAATTACTATCGGGTTGTGGCTGGAGATGATGAGCTGAAAATAAACGTCTGGATAGGCAGACAGTATATCAAGCACCGTTTTAATTAAACGTGCCTGTCGTTTAGGATGTAAATCAGAATCTGGTTCATCAAGCAGTAGCTGAATGTTTTTAGATTTTAGTCGGGCGTCCTCAGCTTTACGTTGTAGCGTAGCATAAAGATCAACGAGCTTCCATTCTCCCGTGCTGAAGGGCGGATCAATCGTAAACCGACATTCGGGGACCTTCTCCCTCATCAGCATCATTATTTTCAGCAAAACAGGAAGAACATGGTTAAACGGTTTCTCATAATTTTCGGAAGGACCAAACTCGTACCGCACGGTACCTTTTTGACTACTACGGCCTTTTTGAATATATGATAAGAATTTCACCAATGCATAGGTGTCGATTAAAAAGAGAGATTGACACAATGGTTCAAATTTCTCCAGCAACTCAAGTATTTTCGCATTTGAATTAAGTTGAACAATATCTTCAAGCAGTTCCATACGCTCAGGAATGATATCCAGTAGCTGTAATGATACATTAGCCTCTTTCCAGAAACCTGTGTTTTCTTCGGCATAACTCACCATCAACCAAAAAAGCTTCAATACAACAAGCGAAGCCAAATAAACGTTCTTCGAGAAGCGCTGATTGACTTGTTTTATTTTTACATCTACTCCCTGAAAATGTTGATACCAGGAAGCCTGAACACGCCAGGTATAAAAGCGTGGAGCGATACTCTCCCTTAGTTCAAAATAATCCATTGCCTGGTAGGCATGATAAATTTCATAGGGAGCTGCATAGCTATTATATCGACGGCGTTGCGCAATCGATAAATCGTGGCGGGAAATTTTACTGAACGCAACGCTCAACTGAACGTTATTTGATGCGTAATACCAGGTGTTAGCGATAGGTGTTGATGATATAGATTCACAGTGGAGCGCCATTGAGCCAACGACGTCATTGCAACGCGCTTTCCATAAATTGATAATCACACCCTGTTTTACCTGTATCACATACAGACACGCTGAATGTTTAAAGATATAGGTGAAAGCCTGTCGCATTGCCTGCTCGCCAGTATCTACACGCTGCCCCCGCTCTAATTTCATCCCTGTTAGATTTAGAATGCCCATGACAGCAGTTTTACCGCTGCCATTTATTCCAGTCAGGCAGACCACTTCAGCATTGACGCCAAAAAAATTGACCGGAACAGCGTCATCCCGGGGAGAAACTTCTATAACGGATTTTTCCTGATTAAAGCGATATCGATACTGTAAGGAAAAGTCATAGGTCTGGTCGGTAATATTGCGCCAGCATTCAATACAGAGAGAAAGTGCACTCATTAGCTTTTCCTTGCGGAAGGGGAAATACGTCAAGAATATCATCAACTATTTATCGTTGTGTATTAAATTTGCCCCTTACTCCCTGATTCTGGGGAGTCAAATTTGAAAAGCCTGCTTTTAAAGCAGGCTTTTTGCTTTTCTGTGCCTGGAAAGATGGCCCTCACATGCCAATCTTAACCGGCATCCCCGACCGCCGTTCCAGCTCAGCGCCCGCGCCCTCGTTTATCAGCTGCGTTCGCTGCGCGGCTGAAATAGGCAGCGGCACTTTCCGGGTTGACTCAAATTCCGCACGGTTACGTGATAATGGCTCGTGAACTTCCACCCAGCGGCTGCCGTCCGGCTCCGTGGTCATCTTTACAGGCCGATCGATAAGCTGCACGCGGGTTCCCACGGGAACGTTATCGAAAAGATACTTTATGTCGTTATTACGCAGACGAATACAGCCCTGACTTACCCGCAGCCCGATGCCGAAATTCGAGTTTGTGCCGTGAATGGCATACAGCCTGCCGATATAAATCGCATACAGCCCCATCGGGTTATCCGGCCCGGCGGGCACGAATGCCGGCAGCGTTTTCCCTTCTGCCGCATAGGCACGGCGCGTGTTCGGCGTTGGAGACCAGGTTGGCCCCTCCTGCTTACGCTCAACGGCCGTCACCCAGTTACGCGGGGTTTCACGCCCGGCCTGACCGATACCGATGGGCAGCACTTCAACGGTGTTACCGCCTGGCGGGTAGTAGTAGAGACGCATCTCCGCCGCATTGACGATAATGCCCTCGCGGACGGTGTCAGGCAAAATCAGCTGCTGAGGAATCACCAGCCGGGTGCCGGGTTTGGGCAAAAAAGGATCCACGCCCGGGTTTGCTTCCAGCAGGTTGCTCAGCCCCTGCCCGTACTGCGCGGCAAAGGCTTCCAGAGGCAGCGTGTTGCCTTCGGGAACGGTGATGATAATCGGGGTACCTACCAGACGACTGCCTTCCGGCGGAAGCGTATAAGTTACGGCAAACGCACCGGGTACAGCGGCACACAGCGCAAGGACGAACCAGGTAAGTCGAATCATAGTTTTCTGCGCTCAAAAAAGAGAAAGCCCGGACTCAGGCAGGCTTTCTCAGTTTACGCTATTACGCCTCGGTTTTGCGCCACCTGCGCGTCAGCACTTTCTCCGCCTCGACAATAAGGAACATCACAAAACCAATCAGGAAGGTGATGACCCAGTAGCGGAACGGCAGCGCTTCGGTGCCAAAGAGCATCTGCATGAACGGTGCGTAAATGATAAGAAGCTGTAGCGCCAGCAGTACGCCGCTCACGATCCAAATCCCTTTGTTCGCCAGCAGGCCTTTGCTCAGCGAGAAGCCGTCATTCACGCGACAGTTGAGCATGTAGAACCACTGCGCAGTGACCAGGGTTTGCAGCAGCACGGTGCGGATAAATTCTGCCGAGTAGCCGCGCGGCTGTAGCCAGGCTTCCAGCACGAAGGCGCTGATGGCAATCATCAGACCGACAAACACGACGCGCCAGATGGCATAGCCGTCCATCACATGGAGATTCGCCTTGCGCGGTGGCCGGTTCATGATGTCCTTCTCACCCACTTCAAACGCCAGGCCAAACGACAGCGTTGCCGACGTCGCCATGTTCATCCACAGGATCAGGACCGGCGTCAGCGGGATCAGGTTCCCCGCCAGCAGCGCGATGATAATCAGCAGGGCCTGCGCGATGTTGCTGGGGATAACGAACAGAATGGTCTTTTTCAGGTTATCGTAAACCCGACGCCCCTCGTGCACCGCGCTGGCAATGGTGGCAAAGTTGTCATCCGTTAACACCATGTCGGCGGCTTCCTTGGTCACTTCCGTCCCCTTAATCCCCATGGCGATACCCACATCCGCCCGCTTGAGCGCGGGGGCATCATTTACGCCATCCCCGGTCATGCCCACGACTTCCTGTTTACTTTGCAGAGCCTGCACAAGGCGGAATTTATCCTCCGGGCTGGTTCGGGCGAAAATATCGTACTGCTGTGCGGCGTCGCTCAGCTGACGATCGTCCATCGCCTCCAGCTCACGTCCGGTGATAGCGCTTGCGGCGTTACCAATCCCCAGCATTTGCCCAATGCTCATTGCCGTTTGCGGGTGGTCGCCGGTGATCATTTTCACGCGGATCCCGGCCTGCAGACAGTCGGCAATGGCGGTAATGGCCTCCGGACGCGGCGGATCCATCATTCCTGCGATACCCAGCAGGATCACGCCGTCATGCAGGTCCGGGTGATCCAGCTCGCGTTGTCCCTCGTGGGCAGGTTTCCAGGCCGCAGCCACCATGCGCAGCCCTTCACGGGCATACTCTTCAATCTTCCCTTCCCAGTAAGGCTGATCGAACGGCTGCAGCCCGTCATTCGTCTGCTGGTACTGGCAGAGGCGGAACAGGACGTCCGGCGCGCCGGTGATTAAAATCACCTCTTCATCGCACAGCCGGTACAGGGTGGACATGTATTTATACTGTGAATCAAACGGGATTTTACTGCGCATTTCGGTGTCGACCGGTGGGAGCGGGATTTTCGCCGCCAGCACCTTCAGCGCGCCCTCGGTTGGCCCCCCGGTGATTTTCCACAGCCCCTGCTCGTCTTTGATCAGCTGGCTGTCATTACAGAGATCAATGGTGCGCAGGTAGCGTTCCAGCAGGGAACCCTGCGTCACGCTGACGGGCGTCGGGTCATCTACGGGGTGAATATTCCCCACCGGTTCGTAGCTGTCGCCCTCTACGCGATAGGTCGTGTCAGCGGTAATCACCGCTTTGACCGTCATTTCATTCATCGTCAGGGTGCCGGTTTTATCCGAGCAGATGACCGTCATCGCCCCCAGCGTTTCCACCGTAGGCAGCTTGCGAATGATGGCCTTGCGACGCGCCATGGCCTGTACGCCAAGCGAAAGGATGATGGAAATGATGGCCGGCAGGCCTTCCGGTACGGCGGCAACGGCGAGGCTAATAAGCGACAGCACCAGTTCAGAAACCGGCATATCCCGGAACAGGAGGCTAAAGACAAACAGCGCCACCATCATCACCAGGATAGTGATGAAGATGGTCTTACCGAGCTTATCCATCTGCACCATCAGCGGCGTGCGGTGTTTTTCAATGTCGGACATCATCTGATTGATGTGGCCCAGCTCGGTCTCGCCCCCGGTTGCCACCACCACGCCTTTACCGCCGCCGGAGCTAACGGTAGTGCCTGAGTAGAGCAGATTATACCGGTCACCTAAGGGTAGTTCCCCGCTTAACGCATCGCTGTTTTTCTCAACAACGGTGGATTCGCCGGTCAGGATGGCCTCCTCCACGCGAAGGTTATGCGCTTCAATCACGCGCAGGTCCGCAGGGATACGATCCCCGGCGCGGATCACAACGATATCTCCCGGGACCAGCGCCGTGGTGGGGATCGTTTCATGATTCCCCTGTCGTACCACCACGGCTTCGCTGGAGAGCATATTGCGAATGCTCTGCAGCGATTTTTCAGCATTGCTCTCCTGGATATGGCCAATCAGCGCGTTAATGATGGCAACCCCAAGGATCACAAACATGTCTACCCAGTGGCCCATGAAGAGCTTAAGCAACGCGGCCACCAGCAGAACGTAAATCAATACGTCGTTAAAATGCGCCAGGAAGCGCAGCCAGGCGGGTTTGCCCTTTTTTTGCGGTAACGCATTCTCACCGTGCTGCTGCAGTCGGGCTGATGCCTCAGTGCCGCTAAGGCCTTCCAGGGTGGAGTGAATATTCGACAGGGTTTCGTCAACGGTTTGTTGATAATACGGACGTTCAGGTTTTCCTGTTTTCATCGTTCCTTCCTCAGGTTCTATTCAGAAATCACCTTGCTTCTCTGTAATTAACGAATAACGAAAACAGGAACATGTGCGTAACGAACAATACTTGCCGCCTCCGATCCTAACAAATGGGTTTGAATATTTGGATTTCGCGAGCCGACAATAATCGCGCCGACGGTAAGTTCATCCGCCAGCTTAATAACCTCATCACGAACATTCCCGCTACGGACGTGGAGATGAACACGCTCTTCTGGCAGATTTACTTTTTTGACCAGGTCAGACAGCTTTTCTTTTGAATTATTAATCATATATTCATCCATCTTGCGCGCATCTGAAATAAAACCACGCGTCAGTTCGGCTGAAAATTTGGGCATGACGTGCAGCAAATGAATGTCACCCGATGCGCTTTGCGCCAGAAACTGTGCATGCTGCAACGCTTTATCCGCAAGGCTTGTCTCGTAGACATCCACCGGAACGAGAATGTTTTTATACATATCGAGCATCCTTTTTATAACCAACACGAGAGTGAATGAAGAAAAAAACGCATTAAATGCAGGGGGTTGCCCTTAATGCCAGTTACGGAAAAAAAAGATGATTAACATTAAACGTAGCACAGGAATATCAGGTTTAGCGCTTCCCCACTGATAATGGTTATTTAACATTTATCTTTTCGCCGACTATGCTCATAGTCAGCTACCGCTTCCGGCTCATGGAGGAATGTATGTATGGTTTAAGCCTGATCCGTCTGGGTATGTTTATTGCGCTTGCCATTATCGCCAGCACGGCGATTGGTTTATTTACCTATATGGTCGTCACTGTTCTGGCAGAATAGTGTCACCCCTGTCCAGGTTATGGAATAAATAAAACAGTTATTTATTAGGGGAATACAGTGAACCGCTACCTCTCTCTTTTACCGTTCGTTTTGTTAACGCTCACGGCGTGCGACCCGAAACCGAAGCAAGACTCTCCCCTTCCCAGGATGGTAAAAGTGGCGGAGGTGACGGTTCCCGGTCACGCCCAGCAGCGCGTTTTCCCCGCCCGCATTGAATCGGGCGATGCCACAGACCTTTCCTTCAAGCGCGCAGGTCAAATTGAAGCGCTGGATGTGCGTCAGGGCGCAGCCATCAAGCAGGGGCAACAGCTTGCCAGACTGAACGCCCGTGAAGCCCAGCAGCGGGTTAACGACAGACAAACGGCGGCGACGCTGGCCCAGAGGCAGTTCGATCGCTTCCAGACGCTGGCGGGCCGGCAGGCGATTTCGAAAGCGGAAATGGACGTGCAGCGTGCGAACCGCGATTCGGCGAATGCGGCGCTGCAGATTGCCCGGGAAGAGCTGAATCAGATGACGCTCGTCGCCCCCTTCAGCGGGACGGTGGCCAGCGTGCACGTGCGAAACCATCAGGTAGTGTCCCCCGGTCAGCCCATCGCGACGTTAACCCGCACCGACCTGCTGGACGTGGTGTTTAGCATCCCTGAAAATCTGTTTAAGACCTTTGATATCCGCAACGCGCAGTATCGCCCCGTGGTGAGAATTAACGCCATTCCGGATCGGGAATTTACCGCCGTCTACAAAGAGCACTCGGGCAGCAGCGACAGCAATACCCTGACCTGGCAGGTGATACTGACCATGCCGCGGCCAGATGATTTTCCCGCCGTCGGCGGCGTAAGCGGTACGGTGACCATCAATTTAACCAACCTTCCGGCGGGCGCGGGCGCTCAGGCGCTGGTCGTACCGGTTGAGGCCGTCTTTAACCCGGACAACAGCCCGCGCAATGAGCCGCACGTCTGGGTCGTAACGGGCGAAGGCGACGCGCTCCATCTCGAAGACCGCAAGGTCAGCGTGGGGCAAGTGAGCACCGAAGGCGTGGTGATTACCAGCGGGCTTAAGGCGGGCGAACGCGTGGTGGCCGCGGGCGTTGGGGAGCTCCATGCTAACCAGCCGGTGCGAATCTGGACGCGTGAACGGGGACTGTAATGGATATCTCTCGTCAATTTATCAATAACCCTGTTCGCGTCTGGCTAACGATCCTGCTGCTGGGCATCGGGGGGATTTTTGCCCTGTTGAATATCGGCAGGCTGGAAGATCCCGCCTTTACCATCAAAACCGCAGTGGTGGTCACCCACTACCCCGGCGCATCCGCTCAGCAGGTTGAAGAAGAGGTGACGCTTCCGCTGGAGAATGCCCTTCAGCAGTTGCCTTATCTGGATAACGTCAGCTCTATCTCGTCAAACGGTCTGTCGCAAATCACCGTTAACATCGCGTCACGCTATCACTCGAACGAGCTGCCGCAGATTTGGGATGAACTGCGCCGCCGCGTGGGCGATGCCTCGCGTCAGTTCCCGCCCGGCGTCGTTACGCCCTTTGTAAATGACGATTTCGGCGACGTGTTCGGCTTCTTCTTCGCCATTTCCGGGAATGAATTCAGTAACCCTGAACTGGTGAGATACGCGGAGCAGCTGCGCCGGGAGTTAATTCTGATACCCGGCGTCGCGAAGGTCGCCATCGGCGGGGCGATTAGCCAGCAGGTCAACATTGATATCTCCCTGAGCAAAATGGCCGCGCGCGGCATTACGCTGAACCAGCTTTCCGCCCTGCTCAGCAGACTTAACGTTGTTTCCAGCGCAGGAGAAATCACCTCCGGCACCGAATCCATTCGCCTGCACCCGACCGGCGAGTTCGGGAATCTTGATGAACTGGCGGATCTCATCATCACGCCTTCCGGCACCGGGGCGGCGACGCGTCTGCGGGATATCGCCACGCTGTCGCGCGGGCTGAACGAATCGCCAGCGAGTATCTACCATGCCAACGGCAAAAAAGCCGTCACCATGGGCGTCTCGTTTATTCCCGGGGTGAACGTGATCGACGTGGGCCACGCGCTGGAGGCGAAGCTAAACCAGATGTCGGCGGAAAAACCGGCAGGCATACGGATAGACCTGTTTTACGATCAGGCCGCTGAAGTGGGCCATTCCGTTAACGGTTTTATTATTAACTTCCTGATGGCGCTGGCGATTGTCATCGGCGTGCTGCTGATCTTTATGGGCGTACGCAGCGGGATCATCATTGCGGTTTCTCTCGCCCTTAACGTGCTGGGCACGCTGCTGATTATGTATCTGTGTGGCATTGAGCTACAGCGCATCTCGCTTGGGGCGCTGATTATCGCCCTCAGCATGCTGGTGGATAACGCCATCGTGATTGTCGAAGGGGTGCTGATTGCCCGACAGCAGGGCTCCCCGCTGTTAACCGCCGTAAACTACATCATCCGCCGCTCCGCCCTGCCGCTGCTGGGGGCGACGGTGATTGCCATCCTGGCGTTTGCTCCTATCGGGCTGTCGCAGGATTCCACCGGGGAATACTGTAAATCCCTGTTCCAGGTGCTGCTGATTTCCCTGATGCTGAGCTGGTTTTCGGCGCTCACCCTCACCCCGGTGCTGATTAAGTGGTGGTTGTTTAAAAACGACAGCGCGCCGGATAAAACCGACGAATCAGACCCTTACGATAAACGACTCTACCGCGCCTACCAGCGCCTGCTTAACACGCTGTTGCACCATAAGGCACCGACGCTCATTGTGATGGCTGCGCTGCTGGCAGCGTCTGTCTGGGGCTTCGGCGCCGTACGGCAAAACTTTTTCCCGTCGTCTAATACGCCCATTTTCTTTGTCGACCTGTGGTTACCCTACGGTACCGATATCAAGTGGACTGAGAAAATGACCAGCGATATCGAAAAAACCATTAACGGCCAGCCTGGCGTGGAGACCACCGTCTCAACCATTGGTCAGGGAAGTATGCGCTTTATTCTGACCTACAGCGGACAGCGCCAGTACAGCAACTATGCGCAGATCATGGTGCGCATGGACGACCAGCGCAACATCTCCGCCCTGACGCGCCACGTGGACGAGTACATCGCGCGAAACTATCCGCAGGTCAACGCCAGCACCAAACGCGTGATGTTTGGCCCCTCCGGCGACAGCGCCATTGAGGTGCGCATTAAAGGCCCGGACCCTGACCGGCTGCGCCTGATTGCCAGCCAGGTGGACGATATCCTCACGCGCGACCCGGCCACGGGCAGCGTCAGGAACGACTGGCAAAACCGCAGCAAGGTGATCCGCCCACAGTACGTTGCCGCCCTTGGCCGCGAGCTTGGCGTAGATAAGCAGGACGTTGATAACGCGCTGGAGATGAACTTCTCCGGCAGCCGGGCGGGGCTGTACCGGGAAGGCAGTGACCTGCTTCCGGTCGTGGTGCGCCCGCCTGAGAGCGAACGGCTGGACGCCAGTCACCTGAACAACGTGCTGGTCTGGAGCCAGACGCGGCAGCAGTATATCCCGCTGAGTAACGTCGTCAGCCGCTTCTCGCTGGAGTGGGAAGATCCGCTCATCCTTCGACGCGACCGCTCGCGGGTGCTGACGGTGCAGACGGACCCGGACCCGCTGAGCCAGCAAACCTCCGGGGACATTCTCGCCCGGGTGAAGCCGCAGGTAGATGCCCTTCCCCTGCCACACGGCTACAGCATCGAGTGGGGGGGCGACGCGGAAAACTCCAGCGAAGCGCAGCAGGGGCTATTCACTACGCTACCTCTTGGGTATCTGGTGATGTTTGTCATTACGGTGCTGATGTTCAGTTCGGTGAAAAATGCGGTCGCCATCTGGCTGACCGTACCGCTGGCGCTGATTGGCGTCACGCCGGGATTTTTAATTACCGGCATTCCCTTTGGCTTTATGGCGCTGATTGGTCTGCTGAGCCTGAGCGGAATGCTCATCCGCAACGGCATCGTGCTGGTGGAAGAGATCGAGCAGCAGAAAACGCAGCAGGATCAGCACAGCGCGATCGTGTACGCCGCGACCTCGCGTCTGCGCCCCATCCTGCTCACCGCGTTTACGACCGTACTTGGCCTGGCTCCGCTGCTGCTGGATGTGTTCTTCCAGAGCATGGCCGTTGTGATTATGTTTGGACTGGGGTTTGCTACAATCCTGACGCTGCTGGTACTCCCCGTGATCTATGCGTGTTTCCATCGTAAGGACGAAGCCAAACAACAATGAATGCGACAGGGCTGAACATTATCAAGACGCTGGGCTGTATGACGGCGGTGACCTTCTTTACCATCTACAACACCTGGGATCATTATGATTATGACTATCACTGGATCCTGGGGTTTTTAACCTTTATTTCGACGATTGCCACGCCGCTGTTTTTTGTCGTTGCGGGCTATCTCGACGGACAATCACGGCACGGCACCCGCTGGCAGCTGGGTAAAATTAAAAGTCTGGTGATTGTTTTTCTGTTCTGGATTACGATCTACTACCTGTGGGAGCCCTATCAGCGCGGGTATTTAATCCAGCCCTGGTTCGTGTTTGCGTTTGTGGTGATTTACACCTTCCACCCGGCGGTGGAGTGGCTCAGCCAGCGGCGAAGGCTGTTCTGCGGCTCGATTGCCGCCCTGCTGCTCTTTTCCTACGGATACGATCTGCTGTCAGCGCTCTATCCTGGAACGCACGCCCTTTCTCTTTCACCGCAGTATCGGCTGTGGACATGGCTGCTGTTTTATCTGACGGGGCAACTCTTTTGCGACCCGAAAATTGCCGAGTGGATTAGCCGCAAAAATGTCGTCAGGGCGGCGGTTGTCGCCATCCCGTTTATCTACCTCTTCACCTGGTTTTACGAGCGCCACTTTTTCTTCGCGCTGTTCAAGGCGGACAGAAACGCCTTTATTCTCACCGGCTCGCAGATTTACATTTTGATCATCGCGCTGGTGATTGCGGCGAACGGCGTGCGCTTTCGCCGCAATGCTGAATTTAAGGAGTCCATTCTGGCCGCCATCAGCAAAACGATGACCGGCGTGTATATTGTGCACTACTCGGTGTTTCATCTGCTGACGGCGCTGATACCGGTGACCTCTCTCGGTATGAAGCTGGCGCTGATTGTGCTCACCTTCGTCACCTCAGTTCTGTTCTCCATGCTGGTATTGTCTAACGCCGTGGCAAAAAAGGTGATCACCCTTTAGAAGCCCAAGCGCAGCCAGGCAAAGAGCACGTTGCCGTTGTTATAGGTTCCGGGAATATAGGTGAACTGGACGGTAACGCGCTTATACCCGGCCGAAAACAGCGGGAAGATGAACGGTAGCGGGACATAGTTTGCAAAATCATCTCGCGCCGTGATGCCCGCCGCGGCACCGAGTCCAAGGCGGAAATCTTTGGCATCATCCAGATACCAGCCCTTCTCCCAGCCATAGCCCATCGCGGGCTGCCATTCGTTATGCGAGTCCTTGAACATCATCGCGAACAGCGCGCTCCAGTTGCCCTCTTCGTTATAGCGGGAAACGCCCAAGCCTCCGCCCCACGGCATTTCATTGTAATTGTCGGTTTTTTCTTTGTCGTACATAAAGCGAGCGTGCCAGCTCAGAAACGGCAGGTACAGATCGTAACGCTGAGGCTCTTCCCAGGTTTGCGAAATATCATCCGTCAGCGCATTCCACCAGCCGCTGATACGCTGTTCACCATAGACGTTGGGCTCCGCATGAAGCGGTGCGACGAATAAAAACAGGACCATCCAGAATGCCGAAAAGGTGCGTTGCATCGTTATTCCCTCAGCTTAACTTACGCAGCGGTCACTATTACTGTAAACCATTCAGCCTTTAACGGAGCCAGAAGACACAATTATCTCGATGCAGGCGGGGATGAAATTTATTTATTCAGCACCATCCGGAAAGATAAAAACGTTTTCTCAGGCGTTCTGTCGCGGTAGTCTCATAGGTTCCGTTTATATGACGGCCGCTATGTGAGTGACCTTTTCTTATACCAATAATTAAAAATCAGTACGGACAGGACAACTATGGACTCCACCCTCATCTCCGATCGTCCCAACGAGGAGACACCTTCGCTCAATCGTGCCCGCCGCGCAGCCTTAGGCAGCTTCGCGGGTGCCGTCGTCGACTGGTATGATTTTCTGCTTTACGGCATCACTGCCGCCCTGGTGTTTAACCGCGAGTTTTTTCCCCAGGTCAGCCCTGCGATGGGCACGCTTGCCGCGTTTGCCACCTTCGGCGTCGGCTTTCTGTTTCGCCCGCTGGGCGGTGTGATCTTCGGCCACTTCGGCGACCGCCTGGGCCGCAAGCGCATGCTGATGCTCACCGTCTGGATGATGGGGATCGCCACCGCGCTGATTGGTATTCTCCCTTCGTTTTCCACCATTGGCTGGTGGGCACCGGTACTGCTGGTCACCCTACGCGCCATCCAGGGCTTCGCCGTAGGCGGCGAATGGGGCGGTGCGGCGCTGCTGTCCGTAGAGAGCGCGCCGAAAAATAAGAAAGCGTTTTACAGCAGCGGCGTACAGGTCGGGTACGGCGTGGGCCTTCTGCTTTCCACCGGGCTGGTATCGCTAATCAGCCAGCTCACCACCGACGAGCAGTTCCTGAGCTGGGGCTGGCGTATTCCGTTCATCTTCAGCATCGTGCTGGTCATCGCCGCGCTGTGGATCCGTAACGGGATGGAGGAGTCGGCTGAGTTTGAAAAGCAGCAGGAAAAACCGGCCACGAACAGACGTCTTCCGGTCATGGAAGCCCTCGTCCGGCACCCTGGCGCTTTTCTGAAAATTATCGCCCTGCGCCTGTGCGAGCTGCTGACGATGTATATCGTCACCGCGTTTGCCCTGAACTACTCGACGCAGAACCTCGGTCTGCCGCGCGAGCTGTTCCTCAATATTGGCCTGCTGGTCGGCGGGATAAGCTGTCTGACTATCCCCTGCTTCGCCTGGCTGGCTGACAGGTTTGGCCGCCGTCGCGTCTACATCACCGGGGCGCTGATTGGCACCCTCAGCGCCTGGCCGTTCTTTATGGCGCTCGAGGCGCAGTCGATCTTCTGGATTGTCTTCTTCGCCATCATGCTCGCCAATATCGCTCACGACATGGTGGTGTGTGTGCAGCAGCCGATGTTCACCGAGCTGTTTGGCGCAAGCTACCGCTACAGCGGCGCGGGCGTGGGCTATCAGGTGGCAAGCGTGGTCGGCGGCGGATTTACGCCGTTTATTGCCGCCGCGCTGGTGACCTTCTCCGGCGGCAACTGGCACAGCGTGGCGATTTATCTGCTGGCCGGCTGCCTGCTGTCGGCGGCGACGGCGCTGCTGATGAAAGAGACGAGCCACGGCTGATCTCCCTTTTGTTTCACAGGCGTGTGACATACTATCGGGTAGAGTCGCACACCTGTGGAACAAGGAGACAGAGATGAATAATAAGGGCTCCAGCCTGACCCCGGCTCAGGCGCTGGAAAAACTCGACGCGCTGTATGAACAGTCCGTCAACGCGCTGCGCGGCGCCATCAGCGAATATATCGAAACAGGGAAACTTCCCGACCAAAAGGCCAGAACCGAGGGCCTTTTTGTTTATCCATCGCTCTCTGTGACCTGGGACGGCAGCGCCAGCAGTAATCCCAAAACCCGCGCCTACGCGCGCTTTACCCACTCCGGCTGCTACAGCACCACCGTCACCCGCCCTTCGCTGTTCCGACCGTATCTTGAAGAACAACTCACGCTGCTGTACCAGGATTACGGCGCGCACATTGCCGTTGAGCCCTCGCAGCATGAGATCCCGTATCCGTACGTGATTGACGGTTCGGCGTTAACGCTTGACCGCTCCATGAGCGCGGGGCTGACCCGCCACTTCCCGACGACGGAACTTTCGCAGATTGGCGATGAGACGGCCGACGGGATTTATCACCCGGCAGAATTTTCTCCCCTGTCGCATTTTGATGCCCGCCGGGTCGATTTCTCCCTGGCGCGCCTGCGCCACTACACCGGTACGCCAGTCGAACATTTCCAGCCGTTCGTGCTTTTTACCAACTACACCCGCTACGTCGACGAGTTTGTCCGCTGGGGCTGTAGTCAGATCCTCGATCCGGAGAGCCCGTACATCGCGCTGTCCTGCGCGGGCGGGATCTGGATCACCGCTGAAACCGAAGCGCCCGAGCAGGCCATTTCCGACCTGGCGTGGAAAAAGCACCAGATGCCCGCCTGGCATCTGATCACCGCAGACGGCCAGGGCATCACGCTGATTAACATCGGCGTTGGCCCGTCAAATGCCAAGACCATCTGCGACCATCTGGCGGTACTGCGCCCGGACGTGTGGCTGATGATTGGCCACTGCGGCGGCCTGCGCGAAAGCCAGCTGATTGGCGACTACGTGCTGGCCCACGCCTATCTGCGCGATGACCACGTGCTTGATGCGGTGCTGCCGCCGGATATCCCAATCCCGAGCATCGCCGAAGTACAGCGCGCGCTGTATGACGCCACCAAAGAGGTCAGCGGCATGCCGGGCGAAGAGGTTAAACAGCGCCTGCGCACCGGTACGGTCGTCACAACGGATGACCGCAACTGGGAGCTGCGCTACTCCGCCTCCGCGCTCCGGTTCAACCTGAGCCGCGCGGTGGCGATCGATATGGAGAGCGCCACCATTGCCGCGCAGGGGTATCGCTTCCGCGTTCCTTACGGCACGCTGCTGTGCGTCTCCGATAAGCCGCTGCACGGTGAAATTAAGCTGCCGGGCCAGGCCAACCGTTTCTACGAAGGGGCAATCTCCGAGCATCTGCAGATTGGTATTCGCGCCATTGATTTGCTGCGGGCAGAAGGTGACAGGCTCCATTCCCGCAAGCTGCGCACCTTCAACGAGCCGCCATTCCGCTAATCACGATAAGGAAAAACAATGTCCAGCACATCACCGCTCTCTGCCCTGCGCCACTGGCTTGAGGCCAGCCATCTCGACGGGATGATCGTCCCGCGGGCGGATGCCTGGCAGAGCGAATACTGCGCGCCTTACGACGAAAAGCTGGCCTGGCTGACGGGCTTTGACGGTTCGGCCGGCGTGGCGCTGGTGCTGAAAAACAAAGCGCTGCTGTTCGTCGACGGGCGCTATCAGGTTCAGGCGCGCGTTCAGGTCAATACGGATGAGGTTGAGATCCACCACCTGCACAACGAGCCGCTGGCGGAATGGCTGGCAGAAAACGTTGAGTCAGGAACGCGCATCGGTTTTGACGCGCTGCTGATGACCAACGCGGAATTTGAGCAACTGTCTGCCACGCCGTGCGAGCTGGTGCCGCTGAAGGCCTCGCCGTTTGACACGCTATGGACCGATCGCCCTGCCGCACCGGCGGGGCTTATCCGTGAGATGCCGGTTGAACACAGCGGCGAACGCAGCGCGGACAAACGTCAGCGCGTCGCCGCCGTGCTGGCAGAACACAATGCTGATTTCCTCGCCGTGACGCTGCCGGATAACATCGCCTGGCTGCTAAACTTGCGTGGATCAGATATCCCCTTTAGCCCGGTTCCTCTTTCCTTCGCCCTGCTCAGCCGTGATGGTAGCGTTGAGTGGTTTGTTAACGACAATAAGCTCAGCGCCCTGCCTGACGGTGTGCGCAATGCGTTTACCGTTGCGCCGCAGGATACCTTTATTGAACGCTGCCAGCAGATTGCCGTAGGCAAACGGGTGATGATTGATGCCGATTCCGCGCCGGTTGCCCTGCGCTTCGCCGTTGAACCACGGGGAGAAATTGTCTGGCGGACCGATCCCATCACCCTGATGAAAGCGACTAAAAACCCGGTCGAGCTGGCAGGCTATCGCGAGTGCCATCACCGGGACGGGGCCGCGTGGGTCAACTTCCTCGCCTGGCTGAGCCGCGAAGTGCCGCTGCGCGAGGCGGCAGGACAACCGCTCACCGAGCTGGACGCGCAGGCGCAGCAGCTCGCGTTCCGTCAACAGCAGCCCGGGTTCATCGAGCAGAGTTTTGCGACCATCTCCGCCTCTTCGAGCAATGCGGCGATGTGCCACTACCATTCGAGCGAGGCCAGCAATAAGCCCATCGGCCATGACCATTTTTACCTGAACGATTCCGGCGGCCAGTATGCTAATGGCACCACCGATGCCACGCGCACGCTGGCGTGGGGTAACGTCGATCCGCAGCAGCGCCTGCACTACACTGCCGTGTTGAGAGGCTTCCTGTCGCTCATTACCCTGCAGTTCCCTTCCGGGACTCAGGGGCATCAGCTGGATGCGTTTGCGCGTCGCCCGCTGTGGGAGATGGGGCTGGATTACGATCACGGCACGGGACACGGCGTGGGGCACCAGCTGCTGATCCACGAGAACCCGCATCGCATCGCCAAAAAGGTTAACCCGTGGCCGCTGGTGGCGGGCAATATCATGACTATCGAGCCAGGCTACTATCTGGGCGATAGCCACGGTATTCGTATTGAAAACCAGGTGGAGATTGTGGAGAGCCGTCCGGGTTTCTGCAAATTTGCCTCGCTGACGCTGATCCCGATCGACTTAAGTCAGGTTGAGCTGCATCTGCTGAGCGAGCAGGAAAAGCAGTGGCTGGATGCGTATCACCGGCAGGTACGCGAGGCGCTTTCACCTCTGGTGAATAGCGATGCGCGTCCGTGGCTGGTTGAGGCGACGGCGCCGATTCGTGTGTAATTTCGTGCGGTCTGGTGCCCTCACCCCAACCCTCTCCCACGGGAGAGGGTGCACACACTAAAAACGGCAACAAGGTTGCCGTTTTGCATTTACCTTGCGCAGAAAAGCAAAAAGCCTGCTTTAAAAGCAGGCTTTTTAAATTTGGCTCCTCTGACTGGACTCGAACTTCATCTGTATCTCCTGTTATTACTGACTTTGTTAAAGTTAAATATATTTTTACCAACATATTTACCATCATTATTGTTTTCTTATCAATAAAATGTCAATTAAAAACAATTGGTTGTTGTCATAACCATCTAACTATACGAATCTGATTTAACTTTATCTATCAACATGATGTTGTCGTTATTTTTGTTAAAGTAATTGATATAAAACAATTAGTTAATTTTTAGTAAATAAACGATGTTTAGTCAAGATTAAAGCACTTACATCCAAGATCACTTATCTGCTCTCACACCATTTTGAAAACCCGCCCCTCTTTTCCACTTTCTCTATCATGTTGAATGGGTTAACTTTTATGAAACTTAAAAGCAATCGGTAGAATAATGACTACACAAAAGGAAATGGAAGAAATCAGGACTGCATTATCTTGGTTTGATGTACGCCGATATGATGGCCTGAAAGACCTCACCCTAGAACAAATCTATGCAGAGCTTGAAAGACGGATGTTGGCTTACAAAACAAGGCAACAATGGGAAACAGCAGGCAAAGATAATCAAATGCAAGCTATATACCATGATGCCAAAATCCGATGTGGTGAT
Source organism: Enterobacter cloacae complex sp. ESBL7 (assembly GCF_041679625.1). NCBI lineage: Bacteria > Pseudomonadati > Pseudomonadota > Gammaproteobacteria > Enterobacterales > Enterobacteriaceae > Enterobacter > Enterobacter cloacae complex sp. ESBL7. Next base: position 552,031 of record NZ_JBGORN010000002.1, on the reverse strand, counting down.
GTGATACTTCAATCGGACTGGATTTCAGGCAATCACAGACTGTCACATAGCTATGCTGTAAGACCAATGAGCAGAGTTCAATTGTTCAACTATGGGCGGGCTATGTATCGGCTGGAGAATTCTGAGCAAACAGACCCTGTTGCAGTGAGTTCGGACTACATCTCTGAGTATCTTAAACAAGGGGGCATGAACCCTGCTAACAAGATGCTGATTGAAATTGACTTGGAAGAAGCCAGCAGTGACGATCTCGCAGAACACCTGAAAGTACTGATTGCTCTATGGCAAAAGCACCTAAAAACGCCTAAGCCACCTAAACGAATGTTTCGGTTTGGTCATAAGACCTTTGAAAGAATACTTGATTACAAAGTCATCCCTTTGATGGATTTGATCTCATGGGAACAGCTCTACAACGAAGGTAAGAACATACCTTTCAACATCTTAGCTGACATTCTACATGGTACTGGTGGGATTCGGAGCCGTGATAACATCAAAGATACTGATTATGATTACGCGAAAAGTTATCTTGATAACGATGAGTACTTCAAGGTTTTAAATGATTTTTATATTAAAAACAATATGTTAAAGGACTGGAAGATCACTGACGTGATAACATTTAACGATAAAGCCACGGATAAAAACAAAAAGTAAACACAAGGGATGTTCACAACCTGCGAACGTCCCTATAAAGAGTATCCCTCCAAAAATTTCCGCGAAACTCACGGTTGGTGAACATCCCTAGTTTAGAACCAGCCAAAATCCTAGAATTATCTCCATCGAACAACACAGGAGATAAACATGGTTCAAAACAAAACAGATAAAACTTTAAAACTTATTCGCTTATCAGAAGTAATAAGGAAAACCGGGTTCGGCAAGACGTGGATTTATAAACTTATCAGCGCGGGGAAATTCCCCAGACAAATAAAAATCGGTGAAAGAGCTGTTGCTTTCATTGAAAGCGAAGTTGATGAGTGGATTTATAAAGCTATAACTGCTTCTCGTAATACATCTAACTAATAAAAGGAAAATAACATGAAAAATATAAATGTGCCTGAAATATCATTTATCTTTGATAATGATAAAACTGAAGTTTTCTCAAGAATGGCAATGGATAACTTAGCTCTTTATGTGGAAAACATGTTTAAGATAATGGGTGATCAATTTGAACGTCATCTTTATGATAAAAAATATATGAATATGGTTATGGATCATATTATTTATATCACAAAACCAGACTTCCTCAAGTGGGTGAGAGACAATAATGTTGGGGAATGTATTTTTTTGATTGATGAAGTTATGGAAGATTTAAAATACTCTTATAGAGAGTTCAAAAAAATCTATCCTAAACTTGGCATTAAATAAAGAGGAAGAAATCATGAATAAAGATCTGAAAAAAGAAGCAAACAAGATATTACTGCATTTATCTAAACAATGCTTTGAATTGCGTGTGAGTTCTATTATTCAGAACCATCCTGAACAAGTAGAACAACTCAAGCATGAAGAAGCTTTTATGATGAATACTTATAAGGACAGTATTAAAGTAGCAAAACAGATGTTCCCTAAAGTCGTAAGGAATACATTCTTTGATGTAAAGTTATCACTAAGACTCATTGATAACGATTTTATATTGAAAGCATTAAAGGCATTTCATAAAGAAATGGATTTTATGAAAGATTCTCAAAAGTAGTTTTTTGTTTTAGCCCCGTATTCAGGGGCTGAAAATAAGAGTAAGTTAAAATATATCATGTAAAAATGAGGAGTAATCATGACTAAAAATATTGAAAGTAAAAATACATCTACTGAGTTGTTTTATGATCTTGCAAAGCGTTCTTTTGAAGCGAGCTGGAAAACAATGCAGGATATGTGTAGTGACAGCATTTCGCATCTTGTCGATGATGCTGATTTTATGAGTGCATTTATAAGGATAACGATTAATCATGTTTGTCATAACTTTGACAAGTTAACCGCGCAGGAAGGCCATCATGGGAATATTGAAGAGGTTAACTACGAAGAAGTAGCAGAACGGCTTGTACGTAATGCTTGGATGTATTGTTAATACCTGCGACTACTTTTTATTAAATACTAAATATCAATAAGAGAGGATATAAATGAAAAAAAACAAAATGAGTAAAAAAGATGAAACGATGATCTTTGCAATATCAGTGACATTAATGTTATACGTAAACAAGATTTACGGTATGGCAAGTGTAAATGATGAAAATGTCATGACTTTCGTTAAGGAGCAGGATGCCGTTGATTTTGCGCTACGTGTTCATATGTTAGAGGTTCTAAAGGAGTTTGATTATTACAAAATCCTTTTTGGTACGGGGAACGAAAAAAAGGAATATATCGATATGGCAGAGTTATTGAATAGAGTAATGTTTTATCATGGTATGTATATTAAGGATATGTTGATAAGAAATCTGGAGGAAGGAATATCTATGGATGATTATGGTGTGCTGAACTGGAATCTGGATATAAAGAGATAATATCAGAAAAAGATCCTTTAGAGGGATGTATGAGTATATTAATAGTGTAATGCCGGAATGGATTCCGGTTTTACATAGCCTGACTACTTCGGTGGAAGCGTCGAAAGCGGTGCTTAAGGACTTTGAATTAAAACCGCCAAAATAAATTGACGGTCATAGAGTGGTCAGATCGCGAAGTCTTCGAGTGTTTTACCTGCGTCAATAGCAGCAGCCATTGCTTTAGGAGTACGGCCCTGACCTGTCCAAGTCTGCTCATTACCGTTTTCATCCGTATATTTGTATTTAGCAGGGCGTGGAGTGCGTGTTGATTTGGCTTTAGTCTGAGATGAACCAACTGCTGCGAGGAGTTCCGCCGGGTCAATACCATCATCTAACAGTTTCTGGCGGTAGGCTTCCAGCTTAGCCTGACGCTCTTCTTGCTCTTTGCGTGAAGACGCTTCTTCCTCACGACGATCTTCAACGATAGTCGTCAGTTTTTCCAGCATCTCTTCCAGAGTTGCCAGATCTGTTTCACGGGCCTGTGCACGAAGTGTACGGATATTGTTCAGTGCCTTGAGAGTTTCACTCATACGATGCCTTCCTGTGTTTAAAATGGGGATTTATAAAGTTAATGTATAGGATGCGATTGAACAGCCCAAAATATACCAACCATTAAATAATATAGTAAATACTACTGATTGACCAATCTAATACACCCTATTTCAAGTGAATAACATAGATTTTTTCTTAAAGAGACATTTTCTTGCCCTTCTGGCTTGATGGTGCGAACTCTGACGAGATGTGAGAGAGTTGCTCAAGGCTCTGTTCAATAGAACGCTGAAACTCCAGAGCGGCTTCTGTACGCTGTTTTACGACCAAGGCAACAATTTCTTCATCACTTTTTTCTGAGATTGCTTTACGGTAGAGAACGCGTTCGTTAAACAGATCAAGATTACCTGATGACTTCGCTGATGTGTTAGCTTTTGAACTGCTTATCGGGTTAAGTTCATCAATAAAGCATTCAATAAGAGATTCTCTCTTTTTATCCAGTCTGCGAAGTTCGGTATGGGCAGACTTAAATTTTTGAATCTTAATCCACGGAATATTATCAGAGCATAGTTTACGATATTCATTTCGGTATTCCTCTATCGGAATATGATTTTTTAGTTCTTTTACTGTATCTAAATATTGGATTAAATCACTGTTGTCTGTTTTTACTTTTCTCATATAAAACCTCGTTAATAAAATAATGTATATATTTATATTACGAGATATGGTGTAAGTGTCAAATGACCTAATATATAGGCAAAAGTTTTATATGTTTTCTTCTTCATCAAACTCATCTTCTTGAGAATAATCATCAAATATGCTGTCTTCTGAAACAGAGTCCCAGTCAATATCTTCGTCGGGCGTAGAAAGTAAAGGTTTATCATCTCCTTTATCGATGGTTTTTTCTGCGTTGTTTGTAAGTACCGCATCTTTATAAACGGTGACGAATACGTCTTCTATGCCTTCACTGGTCGTTCTCAGCGACTTCTTAACATATTCTTTCCTTGTGGCATTTAATGTTCTGTACTGGCCTTTCAGAAAGAGATTTGCGTTTATCATGGTATGCTTCCCTTCTTTGACCAGAATTCCTTTATTTATTAGCTTATTCCAGCATTTACATACGTTAGATTTGCTCATATTAAGCTCTTCTGCGAGTGCCGACTGAGATATACTGGCAATGAGGTTTCCATGCTGCATGAGTTTACATAAGCGGATCATTATTGTGTATTCTGCACCAGACATATTTTTTCCGAGTTTTTCCAGATTATCAAGAAAAGCATGGACATAGGATATTCCCGGTTGAATATCAGAACCTCTCTCTTTTTTTACATTTACGGTTATTTTATCTTTTCTGTTTCTGTTATAAAAACTGTAAATCTCCAGTTTCTGTTTGTCTGTGAAATGATTTCTGTTTATATATTCTTCCACTTCTTCACTGCTGGAGGTCATTATTGTATTGTAATCAATGCTCATCGGTTATCCTTTTATTGTTTTTATGTTTATTCTATATAATGCAGGATATACTTTTGTCAAAAATAAATGTGAAAAAAGGAAAAATAATACACTTTTGCGAAATAGCGTTCACTTCTTTCTGGGAGTTTTAACTATAAAAAAGTTTCCACAGAAGAAATTTTGGTTTCCGTACAGGAAACTTCAGTTTCCACAGAAGAAACTTAAATTTCCGTACAGGAAACTTTTTGCGTGAAATCTCTTTTAAATATAATAGGTTACGCCTCCTTAATACTATAATATGTTTAATAACCTTAACGGGGAGTGTGCCGGTTAAATGGCACCGTCTATTTTTCTGCTTTGTTTTTACTTGATGTTATGGGCAGCAAGTGATTGTTTTATACAATCACGAAGCGCTGCTGATTTTTTAGTAAATATACAATTGTTTTTCCTCTACGTTATAGCGGCTACGCCGCAATTCTTTATGGATAAATCCATCATTAACAGGGATGAACCCTGTTTCAGCAATGTGATTGTTTTGGACAATCACTAAGTGCTGCTTCTGAAAATTTAGTTTTCCTATACGTTTAAGAGCAAGTGCTATATGTTATCTCGGTAATGCTATATATCGAAAGAAGGATCTGATGTTCAAAAAAAGGATCCTTTCCATATTGCAATTAAATAATCGGAAATGTGTTAGCCATTAAATCCTGTTTGATATCAGCGTCAGGGCGTAGCCGTGCGGCAGCACATGAGCGTTAGCTCATAATATAAATATCTTTTCAAAAGAGAGTAATAAACAAGCAGTAAACCTGTTCTGAAGAGTAAGTTAAATTGGATTTTCTTCAACAGGAAATGGTATTTTTTATATAAGATAAGGAGGAGCATACAATGAAAGCTATAAAAATAATAAACATCTTTAAAGCGAAAGAAAACATTCCCTTTATGACCTGTTTGATCACCAGCATGGAGGAAAATGAAAAAGGAATAAACCTCACGCTGGAAAATGGTGAAAACATTTACATTAAAGATTACGGTTATTACTTCCTGTCAGAAGCTGACGGTGATTTGGACAGAGAGCAAATGATAAACAGCTACAGAAGGTTATTTTCTGAACTCTGCGGGATAAGTAAAGTGACAGTAAATTCATTAATGCACAGAGCTAAATCCACCACCATTGTTCCGAGGGCATTTTTTGTAACCGAATGATAAACATCTCTTTTAAGTCAAATTAAAAATAGGTTAGTATTGCATCAACTAAACCATAGAAATGACAAGGAAAAGGAAATGGATCGTCAATACAACAATGAACTGACCCCGGAACTGCTGGCAACAATGGATCAATCACCGTTCACTCCCGAACAGTTGGTAGCAATGAACGATGAGGCGAGAAGGATCATTGATGGCCAGCAGGATTATCGCCGCCAACACCCTGTGAATGCCATTTACCGTATTGCTGTAGATGGTAGCCTTACCAGAGAAGGGGGCATTGTGCGTACTAACTACAATGGATGTGAAATCCAGCTTCCAGATGGGCGTAAAGTTAATGTCGCTCTGGAAGGCGATGATGTCGTTTATCCTGATGGCAAAACTGCCAAAATTGTGACAGGTTCTGGCAGGATGAGTGAAGTTAATGGTCGTAGTGTCGCGCTGGTGGGTAGCCGTCTGAACAACGGGGATGAGATCATCAGCACCCCACAATCGAGTGAGGTTTTGCTTCACCGTGAAGGTGAACAGTTACCGGGAGATTTTCTGACAGAAAAAGGATAAGACTGGTGGCAAACATCGTTCACGGTAAAAATGTTGGCCTCGATGGCGATAAAACATCAACAGGGGCAACCTGTTATGCTTCACTTACCCGAAGCTCGGTGCATGGCAGATATAAACTTCATCTTGGCGACAAAACGTCCTATTGTCCCAAATGTGATAAGGTTGGGGAAATAGTCGGAGGCAATGCCCATCAGACTCAGGACAGTATCTCTGTTGCTGTGGATGGGGCACCTGTCAGGTGTGGATGCCCGGCAGGAATTAATTATCTCATTGCTCCCGGAATAATCACGCGGAGCGCGATTCCTGTTGACCAGTTGAATGAAATAAACAGCGCGAAAAACAGTAGCCTAAACAAAATTAATTTCCAGTGTTCTGACGATAACGGAAGCTTGCTTAAGCAACACCGATACCAGCTTATGTTCCCCGACGGACACACCGAGGAAGGAAAAACTGACGATAATGGGATGACGGCATGGCATTTTGCTGACAGTGCCAGAGGCATCCATTTAAATGTTTTCATGGAGCAATCAGAATGAGCAGAGCGCTTGTATGTCTCGGTGATAAAACCACCTATGGAGAGATTATCTCCGCTACTGCAAGCTGGTTTGAGGGGAATAAAGCCATTGCCCGCACTGGAGACAAAGCCTCATGTCGAAAATGTAGTGGGTATTTCGAAATTATGGCATCCGCGCAGGACTGGACGGAAGACAGGAAAGCCTATGCTGCAACAGGCGACAAGGTGCTATGTTGTTGCTCCGATCATTATGTCTATGGTTCAGCTACTCAATACACCAGCACAACACTCTCTTCTCTGACGTCCCGCAATACCCGAGATAATTCTATTCCTTCACAACAGGCACAGGACAACAATAGAAGGGGCTGTATCCGGTTTCAGTGTGTTGACGATGAGAAACGGTTGATGGCGTGTTGTCGTTACACCCTGATGTTCCCGGATGGGCGTTCCGAAGCGGGTATGACAGACGATAGTGGCCTGACTGGATGGCATTACGCAGAATCAGCAGACGATATCAGCCTGCATATTCTGAACGACCATGTTCACCTGTAATCATCGGGCAGGAATGCCAGAATGGTATTCTGCCGTTATTCCCGACCATATTTCATGGAGTGTTGAGGATCGTGTCAGGAAAGAGATTTAAAATCATCACCGTAGGTGACCAGACCACCACCGGAGGAAGGGTTCTCAACGGTGCCAGAACAGTATTTTGCCAGAGTAAAGCGGTCGCGTTTATTGGCTCAACATCGTTCTGTCCGCAATGTAAAACTTCCGGTGTCATTCGCCGGACTCAGCCCTTTAATGTCTTTGCTGAAGACAGACCCGTTTGTATTGAAGGGGATATTGTCGAGTGTCGTTGTCCTGTTGGTGTTAACCGACTGATAGCCTCTTCGGGAGCTTTTGAGTTTATTGGTTATGATGATGGATGTGTCGGATATAGCATTTCTTCTGCCAATAGTGAAGGCGAATTATTAAGTCTTTACTGTGAACAACGTCAAAGTGCAATTGCAAATGAATCAAAAAATGATTATATGATTCAGTTCCACTGTATGAATGATGCGGGTTCAGCAATGGCACATCATCATTACACATTACTGTTCGCAGACGGATTTACTGAGACTGGCATTACTAATGAATTTGGTGATACCGGGTGGTATAGTCATGAGTCCGCACAAATAGTCGCTATTAATATGGAAATGCATTAATTATGCCTGTGTATCATTTAAGCACCCGCATTAAGTCGAACGTTGCAGCCTGCAATATTTTATATGATTTTCTTGTATACAGAGTAGATTCAAAAAGAAATAAAATAATAATTATCGATGTAAAACAACAGCCCTTACAGAGCAATTATGAAACCCGTGATCACATGACCCAAAATATTACGGATGATCTTTCTACTATTTTTATCATGGAGGTCACGATTTACAGAAAGACAATGCTGAAAACCCTATGTATGACGCCAACGCCTTTTACCAGAATGTATACGTTGGGAGAACTTGCTTCGGGAAACGCATGGTCGCCTGTCAAACGTGAAAATCCCTGCTATTTTGAAACACAGGGGACTCCACGCCCGGAAAATCAGGGAGGGCATACTCAGCAGGTTCAAATCACCATACCATCCCGTCCGTTTATTGCGAAAGAATATCCGATTGGTGATGTTCGTGATCCATTTGAGAAAAATAAAATAGAAACACAAATCAACAGGCGTTATAACTGGCAGGATTACCCGAACCAAGGAGGTGCAAGCACCTGTGGTCCGGCGGCATTTTTTTACTGTTTACAGAAAGATCGGCCTGATGTGTATGCTCAAGCCGCAAGAGATTTGTGGAAATATGGGAAAACTAAAATTGGTCATCTGGAAATAGCTCCCGGAGATGGCTGTAAGCATCCTTCTGGAGATTTTTATGATAATTATGGGGCTATTATTTTAGGTGTTGATTGGATGACACTAGTTGGATTGCGAGATTCAGAAAATGCGGTATTAAATTTCGATACATTGGACTCTCCTGTTGCTGGGATAACCTTGTGGGATACATTATCATCGTGGTTTGAAAGAGCCGGATATGAAAAAACATTCAGTAATGTCGGGATTACTCAAGCTGGAGTTCAGGGGATACGTGAATTAAATGAATATGTTAAAAAAGGCTATAGGGTTATCACATTAATTAATGATGGTATATTAGAAGGGAGTCAGTCTGAGAGAATGACCGTACCTACACACTGGATTGTTTGGAATGGACCTGTAATACAATGTAGCGATAACAACATTCATTTAGACTTCTTTTCATGGGGACGAGTTAATGGGAGAATTAAAGAAGGAAAAAGTCTTGATTTTTTTATAAACCGGTTCTTTGGAGGTATGGTATTTAAGCCATTAAAATAACATGAAATTTAAAAAAATGACTTTTATCTCATCAGTATTAGTTTTGTCGGGATGTAGTTTACTAACTCCAAAATCAGAGTTCATTCCTGATAGTATAAATTTAAAAGAAGCTGTGGTTGGTGTCCCATACATGGCTAAAATAGATATATTAGGCGGGGTGGTTATTGGCGGCGAGGGATTGGAAAGGAAAATCGGTTTTATTGTACCAAATGATACAGGTTTATATTTGCGAAACTGCCAACCATCTTATAGTGAAAATACGACTATTGAACCACATGTTAGTGATAACTATAATTGTGTTGAGATTTTTGGAACGCCAACCAAACGAGGTATAATAAAAGTAAATATTGGCGGGAGGATGTATGGGAGCATGGTTTCAAAATCAACCAGCTTTAGTAAAACCTACAATCTCAGAGTCAAACTAGAAAATTAAATTATAGAGATAAAATAGTATTTAGAATCCAGAAATCGCAGCGTTCTTGACTAGATGACATGTTTTCATAGTGGAGGAGTAATGTGGGAATTAAAGAAGGTAAAAACCTTCAGTTTTTTATTAATGGATTTTTCGGGGGGATGGTTTTTAAACCATTGAAATAAAATGAGGTCTATTCTTTTTTCTCCTTTTTTATTAATGTTATCGTCATGTGCATTGAATGCTGAATTTATTCCTGATGAAGGAAAGCTCAATGATGCCACCGTTGGGATTCCATATTACAACAAAATAACTATTTTGGGTGGACATGTGGTTTCAGATTATAATCGAGTCGTAGGGGATATTATTACTCCCACCGGAGAGTTTGTGACTTCCTATAATGGAATACATCTTCAACCGTGTGACGGCGATGTTTATAATAGCAATTGCATAGAGGTGAGAGGAACACCTAAGAAAACTAGTTTGTTGACTATTCGTATTATTGGTGGTGTCAGTGGTGGAATGTTCTCACATGTTGCAAAATTTGATAAAACTTATACAGTTGAGATTAAGGCTGCAGACTAAAATAGCATTTTAAATTTTCTTTGTCATGAAATATGAATTCACAGGATTGTTTGGAATGGTGAAAAAAAGTCTTTATATCGGGTTTGTTTTTTTAGAAGGATTTCTGATTGGTGCTCCGGCTTACGCACAAAGTATGCAGGAGAGAAACGAGGCTTATGATAGGTGCCAAGTTGATGTATTAGTGTGCCAGCAAGCAGCTGAACATGGTGATACACAGGCTCAATATAATTTAGGGAAAATGTATTATACAGGTGAGGGTCTTCCCCAAAATATTAAGATGGCAAAGATGTTGTGGGAGCGAGCATCTAAAAGCGGTGATGCTTCATCTTTAAATGGACTGGGAGTAATTTATTACACAGAGAAAAATATAAAACATGAGAGTGTCGAAATTGCTAAGAAATTATTTCTTCAGGCAGCACGAAAAGGAGAGTATCGTGCTGTTATAAATATTAACTCTATGTTAAAAAATAAGAATGCTGACATTCAAGACTTAAAAGAAGCCGATGATGGATTTAGTCGTTTTCATGAAAATAACAAAAAGATGTTGGAACAGCTCTCCAATGATGGTAATGCTGATGCCTCATATAAATTAAGTTTGATCTATGAAGGAGATGAAATACAAAAATACGATCGGGAAAAGCAGATGTATTACCTTGAAAAGGCAGCTAAAGAAGGTAATCCGTATGCACAGTATGATATCGGCTACATTTATTTACGCGGGAGTAATGGTTTAAAGAGAGACCGTGAAAAGGCATTTAATTACTTAATTGAAGCTGATCGACAGGGTAATCGTGATGCTCCATATTCTCTCTATGAGTACACTAATAACACCAATGAAGGAAAAGCGTTAAAATATCTCAAGAAAGCGGCAGAGCGTAGGAATTTCAAAGCCATAAGAGATATTTCATATTATTATCTTAATGGTGAGGAACCTTATCTCAATAAAGATTTCAAGAAAGCATTCAACTATTTTGAAACCCTCTCAACCACACTAACCAATAAAGCTATATATTATCTTGGGAACGATTATCAATTGGTGGCGAAATATCAGTTGGCTATTATGTATGTAAATGGTCAGGGGGTAAATAAATCCAAAGAAAAGGCAATAGATCTGTTTAAGGCATCCTGTGATAACGGTTATAAGAAGAGTTGTGATGAGTTGAGTCATTTGAAGTGAAAGCAGATAGGACTAATCGGTATAAGCAGCACCTTGTTCCTAGTGTGTTGCTTCATTCCTTGTTACTTTGAACATCCAACCAAAGCACTCCAACTATGGTGGTCCGTAGTATCACATTGCCCTAATCAATTGATAAAAAAGATCGATAAACATAGTTTAATAGTTACAAGCGATTAAAAACGATTGATTGATCGGTATTTTAATTGATTAAATCGATCAATAGTGTTTTTATGATAGATTTAATCTATTGATTGTTTTGCATTCGATCGATATAAACGATATGACGAACAGTAAAAATAATTCAATCCTATCAATTGGTTAAACAGGTTGTTTTGTTGGTGTCGTTGCCTGTAGTCCGGCTAAGACCCACGTAGCGCTTGATTCATACGCTAGACAACCTCATCCACTATCACTGATTGGATATGAAAATGAAGAAAATTCTACTTGTGGCAGGTGCTGTTATGGCTCTTGCTGGTTGTGGTGAAAAAGGTGACTTTGAGAAAGCGATCAACGCGAAGATTGGTCAATCAAAATCCTGTTTTTCTCTGAGAGATAACAATGTCAATTTCCCTGTTCGGCTCTCTAAACCACGATTTGATGAGACTGGCACTGGAACAGGCTCTGTTATCCTCGATGCGCTTGTTGAGCAGGGGCTGATGGCCTTCAATAAAGGCTGGGACGATAACGTGCTGGGTATTACAGATGAAGGTAAAGCAGCCAAGATTTGGAATACACAAGAAGGTGTTTGTATTGGCCGTCGTGTTGTCGATCAAGTAAAGGAATGGACAGAACCGGGGAATGGCAACCAAAAGGTTGTGAGGGTTTCGTATACATGGAAACTGGTAGATGTTCCACGCTGGGTGGATAAGAGCGCATTTTCTGATGTTAAGGGAATGAATGGGCCAGTTGATGGCACTATGACCCTTGTTAAAACCAGCAACGGCTGGAAAACTAATTAAAGGATACGCTCATGGAAAATAATACGATTCAGTGTCCTTTTTGTCTGAAGGAAAGCCAGCGTGGGGTTCATGTCTGCACCGGCTGCATGGCGACTGTCTTATACGGAGCCTACCCCGGCTGGTATGCTTTCGTGGTTATCCTGCTGACTTTTGGACTGTCAGCTCTGATTGGTATGTCATCAGGTATGGCTGGGGCGACTATTAGCCTTCCGATAATTGCCATCGTGGGGTTTGTGGCTGGCAAGGCTATCTTCTCTGATAATGTTGTTTTCAGAAGAAGAATGTGATAGCAAATTTTAATAATACATGGGGGAACTCACCCATGTATTATTTTTTCAATTAAAGTCCATTTCTTGCCGATTTGATATCCAGTAAATTTATCTGATCTATTTTATCCTTATGGATAACTATTGTCAGCTTTGCTGGATATTTAAATCTCATCTCGCTTATTCTGAAAGTCCATAACATTATTTTGAGAAGTTCTTCATCACCTATGTTTTTATGCTCTTTAAATCTGGTTATCCCGGATCCAAAGATCGGCACGGAAACGCATTTCTGTGCATATATTCTGTTTATTTGATCCCAGAAGTTTATCAAAAAACCTAAGTAATCAGGCATTGTTAAGTATGCCTGATTATGAGCATCAAATTTAGAAAAAGCAGTCAATAAATATTCGTCATTAACGAATATAGTTCCTAAAGCATAGCGCTGCTGCTTACCTGATTTGCGTTCATGATTAACGTTTAAAACACAACATTCATCGTGGTTATACTCCTTAATGGCAGCATCTAAATTAGGAATGGATGAATTAAGATAATAGTTAATGTAAATACCATTAAGTGAGTTTCGTGAAATCACGACATCATCAACTTGAGTATCAAAATACTCATTAAAAGCTATTACCTTAAAGCCCTCTTGCTCGAACAAGTCTCCTGTTTTGACTGTTACCGTGCTACCTTCAATATCCAGACTAACCTCATTGAGATCGTTGGATCTTATCCATAAAAAAAAATACAAAATTAACAATGACAGAATAAATAAAAAACCATATCGAATTTTATGGTCGGCAGGAATAGTTAAAAAAATTAAGATTAATGAAAATGCTGTGCTAATCGTGGACGTATAACCTGAGAATATTTTCCTAATGCGCTTGTCTAAAAATTGTACTTTTGCCATGTTAAAAGTAATCTCCAGTATTGTTCTATCACTTCCTGCTTGTAGTTTCTTTTTGTAACAAATATGTTGAATTCGTTAGTTTACTATGTGAACAACTCATTGTATAGTCATAATTTCACAAAAGAAAATTTAGATAAGGATTTCAGATGAGTTACAGAAACAAGACTTATGTTGCATTTGCCAGCGAAGATATTAGTTATTACCGTTTGATGGAAGCATGGAAAGCGAATGAAAATATCGATTTCAATTTCTTTGATGCTCATGATTTGTTTGTGTCGAGAGACACAAGTAAACCAGATACAATAAAGAAAAATCTTCGTGAACGAATGAAAAATGCCAAACAAATCGTACTTCTTGGAAGTTCAACTGCCAAGAAAAAAGGTGGTGATGGCGACTCATTCCTTGCACATGAAATAGATCTCATTCTTGAGTTTAACCTTCCTGTGGTCATCGCTAATCTGGATGGTGGCAGGACTGTGAATAATGATTTCATTCCTAAACCATTATTGGATGCAAATCACTTTACTATGTCTGTTTCGTTTCAGCCCAAAATCATCAAACATGCATTAGATAACTATTGTGCGACTTATTCCACAAGCACAAATAAAGGGCCATATTATTATAAAGCTAGTGTTTATAGTGATTTGGGTATTTAAGCTATTATAATTTTAAAAAAAACCATAGATAACAACTTATACTATGGTTTTTTATTTAAAGTTAAGATTGGGTGATATTCTGGATTCACGTTTTCTTGAGATGAATACCTAAATAGTCAGCTTCCACTTATTTAGAAAGTTCTAAGCTATATAGGATTTAATAACTGGCTATACCCACAAATCATCTCATCGATGAAATCATCAGCTATATCAGGAAAACCATGAACAAAAGTATGTATTTCCTTTGTTTTGAATATCTTGTTAAGGTAGCTCTCATCCTTGTGTAAGACATGTATTGGCGGGAATGGTCTGCTATTTATAATTTCAGTATTTAATTCTCGATCATTGATTATGTTATACTGGTCCCCTGTGATATCAACAACAATATCATTGATTTCAAGCCAGTAATGGGTTATCCGATCATGTTTTCCTGTAGCTGCACTGACTCCTTTTATTTCAAGTTCAGGCCATAACATCAGGAAGTGATAAGAAAGAAGCATCGAAGAAAGTTTACAACTCATAACAGGAAAACAGTCTATAACAAGGCTGGTGTTCTTTTTGTCACAGTTCTCGATCAATTTTCGAAACATTGTAGCTTCATCTTTGATTTCGGTAATCGTTAACAACATGTGTCCTTGGTAGAGTGAGTATATTAATCTAGATAATATACATAACTGACGGTGAATTAAAAAGAGTATTTTATTATTGTTCTCTGTAGCCGGAAGGTATTAGCTTTAATGTATTTTTTCAGGATGGCATTGGTGGAGTAAGTTCCAAACTATGAACGCCCTTAGGCCATTTTTTAAGGACGGCTCAGAAAGAGAGAGATTAATTCCATAACTTCCAATAAAATGAAATTTACAGATTATTGTTGGAGAGACCGTGTTATCGCTTTGCTTATCACCTCATACGATTTTTCAGCTTGTATGTTAATAAGTTACAACAGAGAGAGATGTAGAGAAAAAGATTTCGGATGGCATATTAAGGGGCGCAGTTGTTATGTGTTTTCTAATACTTTAACAAATCCTCAGATTTATAATATAAATAAAATCTGATGGACATAATAAATGTTATTTCTATCAATAAAATTAATTCTCATAATAAAATCATTTAAATGAGTTCATGATATAAGACCTATAGTATATATATCTTGCTTTTCAATAGTGAAAATAATATAATAAAATACCTGATTTTTTTTTGCGAATGGATTTCAGAGGCAATAGTGTTTAAACGTAAACCCAAGAATATTATGATATCAATAGGTGTCTGGACATATGTAGTTATCATTACATTACTTGCATTCATTTATTCTTATCAAAAAAATGATGTTCAAGAATTAATAAAAGAACACGCTTTAGTTTTAAATGTTTTCTTAGTTGTTTCAGCCATTTTTATTCTTATACAATCTCAATTCATCTATGTTAATAAGCGGTTTAAGGAAAAAGATTATAATAAAGTCTATTCTTACAATGATTTAAATCATTATAAAGATATAATCCCTATAGTTGCTGTTTTAGGTTTATCAAGAACGGGGAAAACAACCTTAATTGACACTGTTTTTTATAATAAACCATTAAATAAAAGGACGCAGGGTATCTATGGTAGGTTAAAAAACATCGGGGATAAAAAGGATGTTTTTTTCTACGACATGAGTGGTGAAAGCACTATACAGATAAATGACGTTATGCATTTGTCGGATTGTATCATTTTCTTGCTAGATCATAATGAAAGTAGCGATGATACAGCTATTAATGAACAAAGGATTAATGCGAACGTTAAATTAATCGAAGATTTGAGTTCATCATATAATGAAAAGGGGAGTAACAAGAACATCCCAACTTTGTTTTTAATAAACAAGTCTGATTTATCTCGTGATTATGATTTATATGAAAGGTTTTATAAAAAAGCAATAATTAATTGGAGTCATGTTTTTGGTAAAAATAAAAAATGCATAGAATATTCAAATAAAAATGTTTCAGAGGCCATTGACAATACTTCAAGTACTACATATGCATTAAATGACATAATTGAATTTATAAAGGTGAATGTATATGAAAAATAATTTCTTTGAACCTTTGATTTTGAATGATATTCCATTCAATTTTGCTGTTATTCTCCCAGTAAACGGTAGAGACACGCTTTGTATTTATAATGATAGGAAATTTGGGCTAAAAGCATATGGTTATTTTCAATCTCATGACCAAGAAAATAATAAATACTTAATTTCCTCTATTATAACAAATGCCTTTGGTATAAAGAGTAACGAAAAAGGCATACATTTTATTTTTTCAGAGGATACCTATCCTGATATTAATAATGCAGACGAGAGAAACTCCCATATTATATTTGCATGGGAGGGTTTAAGTAATAAATGCAATCATGAAAAACTATCAAATATATTTCATGCTTATGAGAAATATATTTATGAAAATTTTAAAAAATGGATTGATATTAAGACGAAAGAACTTGAGGAGTTCAATGGTAATGATTCAATAAACGTTAATTATAATGAGATAGAAAATATTGAAAGAAATATTGAAGAGCGTGTTTCTATAATAGTATATCAAGCAGAACGAGTATCTTCACTTATAATTAATAAAAACAAAAAAACTAGGCAGGTCTTGCTTGCTTTTTCATTCATATATTTAATTATTATCTCATTACTGTTTTTTATGAAGTTCATTATTTGAAAGCTCTAATTTTTACTACGATAACTCGATGGCCTCAGCCTTGGGGGAAGGCTGCTCGAATGCTCAGGTGGTCTGGATGGTACAGGTGGTGTGAGATCCAGACTATGATCGCTTTCAGGCAGTTCTTTTTTAGGATGACTTGGGAAGCGGCTGGTCTCATCCGGCGTTGGTATATAGTCATCTTGGTTAAACTTGGCTTTTTGCTCATATTCAATGCGAGAGATATGACGGCCTAATACCTCGTCAAAGACGTAGTTTTCAGCAATACGTTTATCATGTTCTTCACTGATAAGATCAATATGGGATTTGTTTTCTTTAGCCCATACAAACTTCTGTTTAAAAAAATCAATGACAAGAGTTGTGAAGCGTTTAAAAATATTATCCTGACGTGGAGTAGTCTGTTTCCTCTTAACACGTTCAGGGGCGCTTCTGGATGGCCTGTTTTGGTTTTTAGAGGAGGATGTTTTCAGGGTAGTATTTGTTCTGGAATCAGAGATACTTACCAATGGTTTCTTACCAGCAACGACCTTACTGACTTTTGTTTTATCACTGTAAGATTTAACGCCACGCATACGAGTATGAGGAGTTGGTGCTACCAATACAGGTCTTTGATTCTCATCAGTAGAAGAGCCGGGGTGTGTTTTAGGTAATACAATCTCTTCTGGTTCAGCAAGATGTGTAATCGTAAAGCTTCTGACATCAACGACGATTTCAAGATCAAGTTCGCTGAAAGTCTTGTAGACTTCAACCGCTTCCTGCTTGGCAGCATCACGAACAGCCTGTTCTGCTGCTCTTTGCTCTTGTGCTGCTTTACTACGCCATTTGGCACTATGGATACGCTTCATTGGAGGACGGTTTGTTTCAGCGGCTTTAGCAAGCCATAGCGCTTTTTCTTCATTATCTAAAGCTACTGCTGCTTTTTCTAAAGCTTCCTCATGCTGGGCTTGGAGAGAGCGATGGTCAATACGTTCTGATGAACCAGCGGCAGCGAGGTAGCTGTTAGCCATCGATGCCCATGATTCACGCCATAAAACAGACATTTTTCTGTCGTTCCAGCTTCTTTCTTTTTTACCAAAACCTTCAGGGCCTATGGTTTTTAATGTTAACATAACGTGAGCATGAGGATTATCGCTATCAAGATCATGAAAAGCGATATCGGCAATCATGCCTTTATCAACGAAATTTTTCTGGCAGTATTCAAGAACAAGCTTTTTCTTATCATCATTGGTTAACTCGGCAGGTATGGCAACATCGAAATAACGGGATGTTTGACCGTTGTGCTGGCGCTCAACGCTTTCAACTTCATTCCACAATGCTGTAGAGTCTTTTACGATGTGTGCAGGAGCATTAGCAGGAGCTAATATGAAATGCCCGTATAAATCATTACGGCGACTATAATCATACGTATCACCTGTTCTTTCATCTGTGATTCTACAACGAGCATGATAGGCAGCTTTCGCAACGGAAGATCTGCCTTCTGAACGTTTCACAATTTTAAAATAAAGATGAAAAATAGCCATACAATAAAAACAACCTCAATATAAATTTCAATATCAAACCAAAATATAAATCTCCAATGCGACTATGCTGGTTTTAGTTTTTCGCAAGAAAAACTCTGGTGTTGACGTTGACCTTGTTTCCGAAGGAAACGGTGTTAGCCTGCGGCAGCAACCGTCGGTAGACCCCACACGCTCACGAAGTGAGTGTATAGGTGGGCATTGCTTTATTTTTATATCTCCTGAAGGAGCTAAAAATAACGACAATGTATTAAGTTTTTCTATAGTTAAATAATAACTCTAGTTTTACAGACTGTGAAATTAACAGGGCTAGAATCGGATGAACGGCTGAGGTAGCGTAGTTATATTGAATATTTTGGCTTTAGATAACGCCCGTAAGGGCAAAAGTAGTGTTTCCCCTCCCGCCGTAAGGCGGGAAAGCAGAATTTAAGATAAAATGGTGAAAGTTACAAAATATTTTATGTGTTGCACAATTCACAGGTTAAGGCTCAAAATCAGAGTTTAAAAACAACAGGTAAAATGTTTTTCATTGTTCTGATAAAATAAGTAACGCAGAGAGAATCAGACATTCAATGTTAGTGGCTGCACTCGTTTGTGTTGCATAATTTTATTTTTAGCTCACTGATATCTCATTTTTAAAACAAAAACACCATTGTTTCGGGATAAATCCCATCATTAACAGGACAAGCCTGTTCAGCAGATGATTGTTTTAAACAATCATACGGCGCTGTTTCAGTATTTATAACACATTACTGTCATATTATTTGACCTTTTCATTTTTTAATTGTATTGCAAGGAGCAATCATTAAATAATAAAAGGACAAATAAATGGCACATAAATACATTAACTTCATGGGGCTGGATTTTAATAAGATAGAGGAGGTGAAAAAGTCGTTCTCTGGATTTGAAAAACGGATACAAATCAACAATGATGACTTTGACGATGAGCTATTCTATTTTTGTTGCTTTATGGATTACTTTCTTGAACGTCATACCAACGTATCGTTCCCAGCTTATTATAAATTTTGCGTGTCTCTGGATGCTTACCTGTACTCACTCATGTATCTCGAAGAAAACACCTCAATGACGAACTTAATCGGCTTCTTCCCCGGCAAGCTGTTCTGGCATACCGTTGATAATGGAAATGATAATGTTTTTTATATACTTCTTTCATTTTATATGAATGAATGGAAAAAGGAGAAGAGTTCTGATGAGTAAACAGGGAGATGTTCTTGACGGTAATGAGAAAAGCAAAAAACCTCGAATAGAAAAAACAATTAAGCAAAAAATAGCTTCGGCACAGATGCATTTAAATCGTTTGAAATATAAGTCTAAGCAAGAATCCAAGCAGATTGAAACACGGCAGAAAATTATTTTGGGGGCTGAAGTTGCCAAAGCTCTTGATTGTGACATTTTTACTGTTGATAAGGAACTGGTTTTAGGGGTTTTATTAGATATCCCTCATTTACATCCTGATGATAAGGTAAGGTTTAGAAAGAACGGTCTGTTATTTCTGGCGAGTATGAAGGGAAGGAAGACGTAATATAACAGTGAACCTGCTTAAAACTTGTTTTGAGCGGGTGAAGTGTTGAACAAGCCCCAGAGGGCGCGATAGTATAATTTGATTAATTAATTTGATATATTCAAAATGATAATTTATTGTTTTCACGTCCAGACAATAGGAAAAATAGTTATTGTTATTAAATAAATTATCTTTACTGATGTTTCTTTACCTAAAATAAGAAGGGCCAAAAGGCCCTTGTAAGCATTTTTTATTTGTTAGTTCGTGTAATCTGATGAAACTCTACAGGGGTATAAGGCTCAAAACTCATAGCGTATCCATAACAAACATCGGTCCATTGGTGATTGTTAAAAAATGAAATGACTATTTGTTTAACTGTTTGATATCCAATGTTAAACTTATTTCTCAGTTCATATTCAAATTCTGACCACTCTATCTCTTCCTTATTTTCTATTTTTCGATCATATTTTTCGAAGATGTCATGCGCACTATCGATATCATCTTCATTCCAATCCATAGAAAGAATCAAAGACTCTACCGGGTGGGCTTGATAATCAATAGTCTCGCCAAGAATACGTACATGATATTTAAGCTTCTCAAGTTCTTTATATATTTCTTCTATATTCATATCTTACCCTCCATTTGATAAATTGCTGTACTGGTTATAGATACGGCATCTTGTATTTTACCCTGAAGCTCATGAACATCCTGCGGATTAGGGGATCCTTTATTCATCGAAATTTCATATGAGTTTAACCTTTTTTGGGCTTCAATAATGAGTGTTCGGATATTTCCATCTGGTCCATTGGCATTTATAGTGCTCAGGGCTATATCAAAATGTTCTCGCGTTTTACGGATTAATTCAATCGGGCGCATTCCACGCTTTATATCTTGGGAAGCCGTGGGAAGTTTCCTTATTTCTTCTTGTGCTCGTTTTAATGAATCAGAAATATTGGTTAAATTTATTTTCCGAATGTCTGATTTTATCTGGTTTTTATAACTACGTGCTTCAGAGGCTTGCCATATGGTAATAATCATACTGAGTATGGTTACGATAGTACCTACTATTGTTATAATGCTATCTTGTGTCAAAATAAGCCCCTTTTAGTAAAGCATTTTAAATAACCTATGCTCATCTATCCTCTTTGTTCATCTTACTGTGGTGAAGGGCTATAAAAAGCCCTTCACTTATTAAAGAGTAGGGTTCAACAATAAAATATTAAACCTTACCCGTTCCTCTACAATTAGGGCAAGGAGCACCAGCCCCAAGAGCCGAGATGGAAAGGGATTTAAAGAACTCTGTTCCCTGATAAGACTCAAGCACTACTTCTAGTTTTGATATAGTAATTAAGAAATCTCTACTGTCCTCTGACCGTATATCACCACCGTTTCTCAATATTTCAGGGTGTTCGTGTCTCAGTGCCAATAATAAATGCCGTATCGCTTCTTTTGTATGTAAACCTAAATCATCCTTCATTTTATTCTCCCGGTTGATTTTCTCGCTTCATTCAGACGGTCATAAAACTCTTCTGCAGCCCGGTTTTCTTTGATGAGTGACGTACCGCTTCTCCCATCACCTACATCCTGACAGCTTTTAATGTCTTCAAAGTGCTGAATAAATTGTTCAGAAAACGTTCTGAAAATAACTTTTTCATCAACAATATCTGCTTCGCAACAGAGTGCTACAAGTTCTAAAGCATTAATATTTTTAACGACATCAACTGTCACAGGGTTTTGAGGATTAATTTTACTTAAGGCAGAAATATGATCCCATAATGGGAGAATGATCTGTCGCTGTGTTAACTCTCGTTGATTTTTCGTTGTCTTTCTTGTTGCCAGATATGAAAAAACTGCAGTAGCTAAATTTCCTAATGCAGCAACAGATGCGCAGATAGCAGCAACTTTTACAACACTTTCCAGTTCCATTGTTACCCTTATAATCAACGACCTGATGTGGTCAGATAATCTAACGCTATCACATACATAAGGCAAGGTTTTCCCCTCCAGCTGTTTACCGGAGGGATTGAAAAATAAGGGATTATACTACTTCTTCTGTTTTCGCAAATTCAAACGGCCTGATCATGGAATTGCTGTTAGCATCAAGGAAATCAGCCCACCACTGAAGCATCAGGCGGCGCTGATCAAGGTGCTTGGCTTTGTGGGTATAAGCTGCACGGACGCTATTGCTTTCCTTGTGGCTCATCTGAAGCTCTACTGCGTCTTCTGACCATAAACCGGACTCAATTAAGGCACTACAGGCCAGTGTGCGAAAACCGTGTCCACAGATGTCCTGCTTCGTGTCATAGCCCATATTGCGAAGGGCTTTGTTGATGGTGTTTTCACTCATAGGTTTAAACGAGTCATAACAGCCAGTAAAGATTAATCCGTCATCATTGCCTTCTTCATAAGTCAGTTGTCGGATCTCTTTCAGTATCCTCATGGCTTGCTTACAAAGGGGAACAAAGTGCTTACGCTTCATTTTGGCACCACGAGTCGAATGTTTCACGTTTTCAATTGCTTCCCGCTGTTCGGGGATCACCCATAACTTACTTTTGAAATCAATTTCAGACCAGCGAGCGAAACGAAGCTCACTGGAACGAATGAAAATCATCAGGTTGAGCTGAATAGCCAGTATGGTTAACCTGCGACCTTTGTATTCGGCAATTTTTTTCAGTAGTTGTGGGATTTCTTCCAGCTCCAGTGCAGGGCGGTGTTCAGTCTGTGGTTTCTGAACTGCACCTTCCATATCATAGGCGGGGTTATGGCGTATCAGTTTTTGCTGGACTGCATGGCGGAGGATCGCCGTAATGTATTGTTGAATGCGCATGGCAACTTCAAGATAACCAAGTGCCTCAACCTTTTTCACCGGAACCAGCAAGTCACCCGTATCCAGTTCAGCAACATCTTTATCGCCAATAGTCGGGAAGACATAGGTTTCAAGGCGCTTCCATACGGAGTCACCATAATCTTTTGACCATTTTGTTTTCGTGGAGAACCAAGCTTTAGCCACCACAGTGAAGGTGCGTGTCTTATCACGCTTGGCCTTTAGTTCTTTAACCTCTGCTTGTTTCTTTGCATTAGGGTCAATGCCCTGAGCAAGAAGCCTTCTGGCTTCATCACGGCGCTGTCTTGCGTCAGAAAGAGAAACAGCAGGGTAAACACCAATAGAGAAGAGTTTTTGCTTCCCTTCAAAACGGTAGGCCATTTGCCAGTATTTCGAACCTTTAGGGGTAACACGAAGGAACATACCAAAGCCATCAGTAAGCTTGTATTCCTTCTCAAGGGGTTTTGCATTTTTTGCTTTAATATCAGTCAGTGACATGAAAACATCCCCTCGATTGTTGGTAAAAGGGAAATCGAACCAGCATTACCAGCATTTTTACCATCAAAATGATATGGCTTCGAGTGGTTTTTAGTGAACGAGGGTGAACGACTGAAGAGGGATAACCAACTGATAGAAATGCAGAAAGCAGACGTCAGTGAACGTCTGCTTCCCTTAAATTGGCTCCTCTGACTGGACTCGAACCAGTGACATACGGATTAACAGTCCGCCGTTCTACCGACTGAACTACAGAGGAATCGTGTGAACGGGGCGCATATTATCGATGCTCCCCCGGGATGTCAAAGGCAGAATGCACATTTCCGATCGTTTGCCGAATTATTCTCCACTTCGCGCAATTGTCAGGCATTTTTTCGCGGATATTTCCACAGCCAGCGTCCGCTGACCATCCGCCAGTAGAACAGCGCACCCCGCACAGCCCAGTCGAGGAACATCCCCAGCCAGACGCCGACCACACCCCATCCAAGCATCACCCCGAGCGTATACCCCGCGACAACGCGACATCCCCACATGCCGAGCATCGATACCCACATCGCAAAGCGGGCATCGCGCGCCCCTTTCAGCCCGGCGGGTAATACCCATGAGGCCGCCCAGATGGGCATAAAGGCCGCGTTGAGCCAGATGAGGATCTTTACGACCTCTTTAACGTCATCTTCGTGGGTATAGAACGAGGCCATCAGCCCGGCAAACGGCGCGGTTCCCCAGGCGATCAGCGTCAGCCCAATGGTCGACAGCCAGAAGACGTGCCGCAGCTGCCGCTCCGCCTGGCCTATCTGCCCTTTCCCGAGCCGTTTACCCGTAATAATGGTCGATGCCGAACCCAGCGCGTTACCCGGCAGGTTAATCAGCGAGGCAATAGAGAAGGCGATAAAGTTACCGGCGATAACGTCGGTGCCCATCCCGGCGACAAACATCTGCGTGAGCAGCTTCCCGCCGTTGAACAAGACCGATTCAATGCTCGCAGGAATGCCGATCCCCATCACTTCCCAGATAATCGCGAAATTAAAGGGGCGGAAATAGCTTTTTAGCGTCAGACGCAGCGAGGGGGTGATCCCCACCATCAGCACCCCAATGATGGCTACCGCACCGATATAGCGTGAAATGGTTAACCCCAGTCCGGCACCGACGACCCCCAGCCCCTCCCACGAGAACACGCCGTAGATCAGCACGCTGCTGATAATGATATTCAGGATATTCATCCCGCCGTTGATCAGCAGCGGAATTTTGGTGTTGCCCGCCCCGCGCAGCGCACCGCTGCCAATCAGCGCAATGGCCGCCGCCGGATAGCTTAAGACGGTCATTTCCAGGTAGGTCAGCGCCAGGTCTTTAACCTCGTTAGTGGCCTCCCCGGCGACAAAATCGATAATCTCTTTACCGAAATAGTGGATCACCGCCGCCAGAACGATCGAAAAAATGGTCATGATCATCAGCGACTGGCGGGCCGCCTCGCGTGCACGTTTGGGATCAAGCTTGCCGAGGCTAAAGGCCACCACCACCGTCGTCCCGAGATCTATGGCGGCAAAGAACGAGATCACCACCATGTTAAAGCTGTCCGCCAGCCCAACCCCAGCCATCGCCTCTTTACCCAGCCAGCTCACCAGGAAGGTGCTCAAAACCCCCATCAGCAGAACGCAGGTATTTTCCAGGAAGATAGGCACGGCAAGAGGGGTGATTTCACGCCAGAACAGGACACGATAGCTTTTACGTTTTGCATACCATGGCGTGCGCGTTATCGCCTGGCGTAAGGAGGCAGTGACGTTCAAAATGGACCTTAGCGAGAAAAGTTGAAACTCCATTTCAAATGATGGGGGACAAATGCTAATCCTGCAAAGTATTTTCCAGAAAAAGATGGGTGGATTTACAACAAACTGACGACAGAATCAGCAATCAGTCGATTTTCCCTAAGATCAGGTTTGACAAAAGTTTTTTCGCCGCTAAGATAAGCCTCCACAACGATTCCTCTGTAGTTCAGTCGGTAGAACGGCGGACTGTTAATCCGTATGTCACTGGTTCGAGTCCAGTCAGAGGAGCCAAATTTAAAAAGCCTGCTTTTAAAGCAGGCTTTTTGCTTTGCGGATGAGGGAAAATGAACGCTCTGTTTGTCTACGGCACGCTGCGCCCGGGCCACTCTAATGCGCATATTCTTGAAAACATCGGCGGCGAATGGCTGGCCGGTTCCGTATCCGGCACGTTTTACGAACGCGGCTGGGGCGCCGCGGCGGACTTCCCGGGAATTCTGCTCCACCCTGATGGCCCCCGCGTCGAAGGCTATCTGTTTATCTCGGATAACCTTGCCGCAAACTGGCAAATGCTGGACGAGTTTGAAGACGGCTACGATCGGGTTGAGGTCATGGTAACCACCCTTGAAGGCAAGCAGGTTCAGGCCTGGATTTATCAGCTACAGCCGCGTTCTGAATCATAAAAAAAGGCTCTCTGTCACCAGAGAGCCTTTTTCATTATTCGCTGCGATTACTCGCTTTTTGCTTCGCCGTTTTTGATTTCGCCCATCACTTTCAGCTTTTTAGAGATGTCGCGACGCTCTTTGGACAGCTCAGCGTTTTTGATGATGTAGTCATCAACGCGGTCTTCATAGTCGCTCTTCATGCTGGCGATGATGCCCTGAATAGCTTCAACGCTCATACCTGGCTTGATGTAGTCGCTCAGGTTGTCGAGCAGCAGAACACGTTTCTGGTTGTCACGGATCTTCTTCTCAACGTCCTGGATTTCACGCTGCAGCTTGTTTTTGCGGCGGAACAGGCGGACGAATTCCAGAACATCCTGGAACGAAGGCTTGGTAGTTTCCATTTTTACACCCCTGATAATGTGAGATTCGGATTCGTTAAGGCAACCGTTGTAACAATAACCTTACTGACAGCGGCTGCGAATGACAATGAGTATATCGTTTAAAGCTATCATAACCCCAATTGCTGCTGAATCGAAGCAGCAGCCGTCACATACGCCTTTTATTTGCGCAGCGCCCGGCAAATAAGGTGCGATAACAGCTCAAGCTGCCGCGCCAGTTCCATGCTCAGCCAGACGTAGCCATGAATTGGCGTTTCCGCCACGTTATCGCTCTGGCGCTCATTGATGAGCTGCTTCAGCTCCGCGACGATCTCATTCAGCCGCTCGCTGTTGGCCAGTATCGGCTGCGGGTTCCCTTCATAGAGCGCATGGGCGATGGTCAACAGCGTTTGCTGCGTCATCTGCTGGGTCTCTTTGAGAGTCTGCGCGTTAAGCATCAACAGATGGCTGGGACGCGAGGCCCAGTGGGCGTTGATTTGCAGTTCAAGCATGCAGACCAGATTGCGGCTTACCGTCTGGATGGCTTCGAAAATCGATTTCTGAATATGGGTTTCTTTGCTGGCGGGCGTGATCAGGCCGCGCATTTTGACCACGTCGTTGAGGATTGTTTGCAGATGCTTTTCCAGCCGGGGACGCTCGACCAGATTCGGAGAAAAACCGGCCTGATAGACGCGGTTAAAGGCGGTGACGTAGTTCGCCATCTGAATACGCCAGTGCAGAAAAGCGCGCTGCGGCCAGATGCCGGTGAAGAGCATGGCCAGCAGTGATCCCAGGATAACATCCCCGCTTCGCCACAGCGCGGTGGTCATATCCCCGGCGGGCGCACCGACAACCACCGCGAGAGTAATCCCAATCAGCAAGGCCTGATACGGTCTTTTGCCCAACGCCAGCCAGCCGCACAGGAACATGGCGGCCCCGCACCATGCCAGCATCACGGGAAATGAGATGAGCTCCAGCTTCAGGGCAATAAGCCCAAGGGCCGAGCCTAAAACCGTCCCGCCAATTCGCTCAAAGGCGCGCGGAACAACGTTCCCCCAAAACGAGATGGGCCCCATCACCACCACCAGGGTGATCAGCGGCCACGTCCCTTCCGGAACATCAAGCAAACGGACCAGTACAAACGTCAATACGAACGCCAGCGCGATGCGGCACCCGTGCACCACGCGGTAATGTTTGTACAACCGAATTTCAAAAGGGGTTAATGATTTGTCGGGACGCACACCCGCTCTCCAGCTACACGGCAAATCACAATTGTACTGTGTTTTCAGCCGGGCGGATCGCTCCCGGCTGAAAAACCCTTCATTTAGCAGGCTTAAGCCGTTTTATGCTCTACCGCGATATACATTTCGATATCCCAGTAGCCGTCTGCATTGCCGTCATTGAGATAGCGTTCGAAGCAGGGTTTAAGCGCCATCTGGTACTTATTGTCCTGCAGCAGAGAGTTGAAGAACTGATACCACGGCGTGGCGAAGTCGTAGTTTTCCACGCGCGCCGTCGCCACGGCATAATCCCCGGCCGCGATTTCCGTCATCATGACGCCTTCGCTGTTTTCCGGGATAACGAAATCGTCCGGTACCGTAACGGCCGTATCGCAGCGCAGTTTTTCTGCCGGGACCTCGTCGGGGTTATCGTAGTAGACCGCAACCCACTCCAGCGGCTCAATGTGGCGCCCGTCCACCCACATCACCAGCTGTTCAAAGCCCTGTTTAACCGTTTGTTCCCACGGTCCGACCAAATGAAAACCGGCAATCTTACGTTTCTGTTGCTGCTTGATGCTGTAGTCCATGCTGCCTCCATTTATTACTGTATATTTATACACTATAAAGCTGGATTACTATTATCGGCAAACGAGGAGTGTTTATTATGTGAGCAGACTCGCAACCCTGCCAGTCTGCCCATCAGCGGTTAAAGCGTGTGGTGGAGATAATCGCTCATGCGAGAGAACAGTCCGCCCTTATCAACGGCTTCCAGCGTCACCAGCGGCCAGTGCGCCACCACCTTGTCACGGTCATAGAGCTGGATCTCCCCGACCCGCTGATGCGCAGCAATCGGCGCTTCCAGCTCTTTTTTATCCAGCACGTATTTGGCTTTGATGTTCGGCACTTCCGCTTTCGGCAAGGCCAGCCAGAAATCCTGGTCGGTGCCCAGTTTCACCTGCTCCTTATCGCCGTACCAGATACGCTCTGTCCCCACTTTTTTACCGCTATGCAGGATTTGCACCGTATCGAAGTTCTGCTGCCCCCAGTGCAGCAGTTTCCGGGCCTGGTCCTCACGGCCTTTCGGGCTGTCCGCCCCCATCACCACCGCGATTAAACGGCGCTGGCCGTCAACGGCGGACGCAATCAGGTTAAAGCCCGCTCCCGAGGTATGCCCCGTTTTAAGCCCGTCCACGTTCATGGTTTTATCCCACAGCAGGCCGTTACGGTTTTGCTGGGTGATCCCGTTCCAGGTCAGGCTCTTTTCGCTGTACATATGGTAAAACTCAGGCTCGCCGTGAATGATGGCCCGGGAGAGTACGGCCAGGTCATAGGCCGAGCTGTGCTGGCCCGGCGCGTCCAGCCCGTGGACGGTTTCAAAGTGCGTATCGCGCAGGTTCAGCTTCTGCACGTAGTCGTTCATCATCTTCACAAACTGCGGCTGACCGCCCGCCACGTGATCGGCCAGCGCCACGCAGGCGTCGTTGCCGGAATCGACAATCAGACCGCGGCTTAAATCACGCACGGAGACGCGATCGCCCTCTTTCAGGAACATCAGCGACGAGCCGTCAAAAACCGGGTTGCCTTTTGCCCACGCGTCACGCCCGACGGTGACAATGTCGTCCGGCGTAATGCGATGGCTATCAATGGCCCGATCAACCACATACCCTGTCATCAGTTTGGTCAGGCTCGCCGGATTACGTTGTTGATGTTCGTTGCCCGCCGTTAAGATCTGACCAGTCGTGTAGTCCATCAGCACCCAGGAGCCAGCCTGAATGGCCGGAGGCTGCGGCGAAAAATCCAGTGGTTCGGCCGCAAAAGCAGATGAGACACTCGAAGCGAGTAAAGAAACAGCAATAAACAGACGGCGTTTCAACGGTATATCCTCAGGTCATTAAAAATCGATGACCTTTTTACGGGAGTTCTGATGTCGTTACCTGGCTTAATTGCAAAAAAATGTGACAGAGCACAGATTTTTCTCTGATGCTGGCGCGCAAATTTGCTCGACAGCGGTGCTTTTTATTCGGTCTGAACCGCACGATCGTTTACCATAGTGACGTCATTTTTTAACAGGATGGTATTACTGGTGTCTGACTCTGCCGCTCGCCCGACTTTTTTATTTCATGACTACGAAACCTTTGGCACGCACCCGGCGCTGGACCGACCGGCGCAGTTTGCCGCCATCCGTACCGACGACGAATTCAACATTATTGGCGAGCCTGAGGTCTTTTACTGCAAACCGGCTGATGACTACCTGCCGCAGCCCGGGGCGGTCATGGTCACCGGGATCACGCCTCAGGAAGCGCGCGAGAAAGGCGTTAACGAGGCAGAATTCGCCCGACGCATCCACGATCTGTTTACCGTCCCCAATACCTGCGTGGTCGGTTACAACAACATCCGCTTCGATGACGAAGTAACGCGCAACATCTTCTATCGCAACTTCTACGATCCCTATGCCTGGAGCTGGCAGAACCGCAATTCACGCTGGGATTTGCTCGACATCATGCGCGCCTGTTATGCCCTGCGTCCTGAGGGCATTAACTGGCCGGAAAACGAGGAAGGGCTGACCAGCTTCCGGCTGGAACACCTGACGCGCGCCAACGGCATCGAGCACAGCAATGCCCACGACGCGATGGCGGACGTCTATGCCACCATTGCCATGGCGAAGCTGGTGAAAAACGCGCAGCCCCGGCTGTTTGAGTATCTGCTGAGCCACCGCAGCAAGCAGAAGCTGATGACCCTTATCGACGTGCCGCAGATGAAACCCCTGGTGCATATTTCCGGCATGTTTGGTGCCTGGCGCGGTAATACCAGCTGGGTCGCCCCGCTGGCGTGGCATCCGGACAACCGTAATGCGGTCATCATGGTGGATTTAGCCGGCGATATTTCGCCGCTGCTGGAGCTCGACAGCGATACCCTGCGCGAACGGCTCTATACCCCGAAAAATGAACTCGGCGATCTGCCCGCGGTGCCGGTCAAACTGGTGCATATCAATAAATGTCCGGTACTCGCGCAGGCGAATACGCTGCGCCCGGAAGATGCGGACAGACTGGGCATTAACCGTCAGCGCTGCCTTGATAACCTGAAAGTGCTGCGCGATAACCCGCAGGTGCGCGAGAAAGTAGTTGCTATCTTTGCCGAGGCGGAGCCGTTCGTGCCGTCTGAAAACGTGGATGCCCAGCTCTACAACGGCTTCTTCAGCGATGCCGACCGCGCGGCGATGAATATCGTTCTGCAAACCGAGCCGCGTAACCTGCCGGCGCTGGATATCACCTTTGCCGATAAACGCATCGAAAAGCTGATGTTTAACTACCGCGCGCGTAACTTCCCCGGCACGCTGGACGAGGCTGAGCAGGATCGCTGGCTGCAGCATCGTCGCAATGTCTTTACCCCTGAGTTCCTTAATAGCTATGCCCAGGAGCTGGAAATGCTTTATGGCCAGTATGAGGGGAATGCTGAGAAACAGGCGCTGTTGAAATCCCTGTTCCAGTACGCTCAAGAGATTGTCTGAGCGAGGGGTATAAAAAAAGCCGGAGGCGATGTCTCCGGCTTTTTTTTGCCCGCTGGCACAGGCCAACGGGTGTGTCGTTTTGTAGGCCGGGCAAGCGCTAGCGCCACCCGGCAAGTCATTACGCGACGTCTTCGTACTGAGGAACCGGGTTACGGAAGCTCTTCGTGACGCAGGCCAGGTAAATCAGGCCGATACCCGCCCAAATCAGGCCAAGCACCATAGAGCTCTCTTCCAGGTTAACCCACAGCGCGCCCACGGTCAGGGCACCACATACTGGAAGCACCAGATAGTTGAAGTGGTCTTTCAGCGTTTTGTTGCGCTTCTCACGGATCCAGAACTGTGAGATCACGGAGAGGTTAACGAAGGTAAACGCCACCAGCGCACCGAAGTTAATCAGCGCGGTCGCCGTCACCAGGTCGAATTTAATCGCCAGCAGGGCAATAGCGCCAACCAGCAGCACGTTCCACGCCGGAGTACGCCATTTCGGATGAACGTAGCCGAAGAAACGGGTCGGGAATACGCCGTCACGGCCCATCACGTACATCAGACGAGAAACGCCTGCGTGTGCCGCCATGCCGGACGCCAGTACGGTCACGCTGGAGAAGATCAGCACGCCCCACTGGAAGGTTTTACCCGCTACATACAGCATGATTTCAGGCTGTGACGCATCTGGATCTTTAAAGCGAGAGATGTCCGGGAAGTACAGCTGCAGGAAGTAGGAAGCTCCGATAAAGATCAGGCCGCCAATCAGCGCTGTCAGGAAAATCGCTTTCGGGATCACGCGCTCAGCATCTTTGGTCTCTTCGGACAGAGAAGAGATACCGTCAAAGCCCAGGAACGAGAAGCACAGAATCGTCGCACCGGTAATCATCGGCACAACGTGCGCACCTTCAGACCAGAATGGACGCGTGCTGGTCAGCGTACCTGCACCTTCACCGTGAGAAACACCGTAGATGATCAGGCCAACGATAACCGCCACAATACCCATCTGCAGTATAACAATCAGGGTGTTGAAGTTCGCCACGGTCTTGATGCTGCGCAGGTTAGAGATGGTCATAAAGGCCACCAGCGCGACAACGAAGATCCACGATGGAACAGAAGGCACCAGCGCTTCGAAGTAAATTTTTGCCAGCAGAATATTGATCATCGGCATGAACAGATAGTCCAGCAGAGATGACCAGCCCACCATGAAGCCAACCGCCGGGCTGATGGATTTTTGGGCATAGGTATAGGCAGAGCCTGCAGACGGGAAACGGCGAACCAGTTTACCGTAGCTCAGCGCAGTAAAGAGAATGGCGACCAGCGCAAAGGCGTACGCCGTTGCCACATGACCGTCTGTGAGGCCTGATACGATACCGAATGTATCGAACAGCGTCATCGGTTGCATATAGGCAAGGCCCATCATAACAACCGGAATCAACGTAAGCGTTTTACGTAATTCCACGCGAGAGGTGTTTGGAGTTGCGTTATGCGACATAGTTATTCTCCTTTACGGTGATAACCGCCACGTAAGCGAAAAATTGCCCCATTTCTTTCTTCCTCAGCGACAACAACTGTCGGATTTTAGTAAATATCTATCCGGTACGAAGCCCGGCCTCTTGGTTTTTAGTTTCGTTTCGTACATGCAAAAAAAAATAACCGACGCCTTTTATATCGTCGATTATTCATTTGGTTGCAGCGGCGGCATTTTGCCCCACATCGGATACAAAAGGCAATACTTTGCAACGCCCGGTCCGTTTTTCTTTTTGCTAACTGGCTGATTTCTGGACGCCGGGCTGAGAGTAAACGGCGGCGATAGCACTATTTGCTAAAATCTCGTCTCGCCACCAGGCGCTGGCCAGCCCGGCAGTTTGTTCATTCCAGCCTACCCACACCGATTCATTACTGCTTTGAGCAAGTACCTGTTTTTCAACAAGCGCGCCGCTGTCAATAAACCGCTGCGCCAGATAGCGAGGTAAATAGCCGCAGCCGAGGCCGCTTATTTGCAGTTCCAGCTTGGTTTTATAGTCGAAAACGGTAATAGCCTCCTGCTCATCAAGCAGCTGCGAGGAAACCGAGCATTCCGGACGAGAACTGTCCCCAACAACTATGGCGCGGTAGCCTTTAATCACGCGACGGTTAAGCGGCTCGGGTTCCTGAGCCAGGGGATGATGAGGCGCTATGGCAAATACCTGCTCGAGCACGCCCAGCCGGGCAAAACCAAAATCACTCAGCTGGGGAGGCTCATGGAGCGCACCGACGAAAATGTCCGCCCTGCCCTGCGTTAAGGCATCCCAGGAGCCACCCAGCACGCCGTTGATAAAGATAAGCCGGGTCACGCTGTGGTGTTGATAGAAGGCTTCAATCAGCGGCGTCAGGAGAGAAAACGGAAAGGTATCATCCACGCCAATAACCAGCTCGTTTTCCCAACCCTGATGGAGTTTTACGGCCTGTTTTTCGAGTTCACGAACGGTATGGAGGACTTCGCGACCTTTTTCCAGCAGCATCTGCCCGGTACGGGTGAAACGTGCGCGGTGTCCGGAGCGATCGAGGATCTGGATATTGAGATCGCTTTCCAGTTTTTGGACGGTATAGCTCAACGCAGATGGGGTTTTGTAGAGCTTTGCTGACGCAGCGGCAAAGCTCCCCTCTTTTTCCAGAGCATCCAGAATAATAAGAACATCCAGCAGCGGTTTCATGCTCGCCCCCCTTCTGGTGCGCGATCTTCTCCGCTGCGGGTCTTATTCCATGGGCATCACCAGCGGATCGGGATACTGATACTCAAACCCCAGCTCATGACAAATGCGATTGCCATCAACAATTTTGCCTTTACTGTCATCCTTTGCCTCACCAAAAACCGGCGGAGCCAGACCCAGCTGACGTGCCATCAGCGGGTAAAACGTGCTGCGTGCCGGATGAGAAGGTGCACATATATTATAGATGTGTCCACCTTTCGGAGCCTGTAAGAGTAGCTCAATCGCAGCAACAACATCGTCAAGATGCACAAGATTGACGACATGCTGGCCGTCTGGCGCAGACTTACCGGCAAAAAAGCGTCCCGGATGGCGGCCAGGGCCCACCAGCCCCGCCAGACGTACGATATCGACCTGCGTGCCGGGAAGATTATGCAGCCAGTCTTCCAGCTCTTTCAGAACCTGACCGCTCGCCGTCACGGGACGGCGCTCGGAACTCTCTTTCACCACGCCCTCAACTTCGCCATACACCGACGTCGAGCTGGTAAAAATGATGCGCGGAACATGGTGCGCCAGCGCGCTGTCGACGATCTCCTGCATCGCCTGCAGATAAAACGACTCGCCCGGGCCACTGCGCCGCGCGGGGAGCGTGATCACCAGCGCATCGACGTTCATCAGCGTGTCCAGATCGTCAGCATCACACACCAGCTCCGGTTCAAGGCGCAGCTCAACGCCATCAATACCGCACATGCGCGCTGCCTCTACCCCATCCGCCGTGGTTTTGCTCCCGGTCACCTGCCAGCCTTTCGCGGCTAATGACATCGCCAGCGGCATTCCCAGCCACCCTAAACCGACAATCGCGACCTTTTTCATGCGAATTCTCCTGACTCTCACTCGTCTTTTATAAGGCTACGCCAGCCCGGCAGAACACACAATTCATAGCATCAATATGAAATGAATTAATGATCAAAAAAAGCCCTTGCAATATGTCGTACAACTGGTTTAGGTTAAAAGACATCAAATGAATAAGCATTCATCGAGAATTTATATGACACGCGTTCAATTTAAACACCACCATCATCACCATCATCCTGACTAGTCTTTCAGGCGATGTGTGCTGGAAGACGTTTGGATCTTCCAGTGGTGCATGAACGCATGAAAAAGCCCCCGGAAGATCTTCTTCCGGGGGCTTTTTTTTGGACCGAATTCAGACAGGTTAAAACAGGTTAACGAGGAATAAAGAATGTTAGATAACTCACGCTTACGCATAGCTATTCAAAAATCAGGCCGTTTGAGCGACGATTCACGCGAACTGCTGGCCCGCTGCGGGATTAAAATTAACCTGCACACCCAGCGCCTGATTGCTCTGGCTGAAAACATGCCCATCGACATTCTGCGCGTGCGTGATGACGATATTCCCGGCCTGGTCATGGACGGCGTCGTTGACCTCGGCATCATCGGGGAAAACGTGCTGGAAGAAGAGCTGCTGACCCGCCGCGCGCAGGGCGAAGATCCGCGTTATTTCACCCTGCGTCGTCTGGACTTCGGCGGCTGCCGCCTGTCGCTGGCCACGCCGGTTGACGAAACGTGGGACGGCCCGGCCGCGCTGAACGGCAAACGTATCGCCACCTCTTACCCTCACCTGTTAAAGCGTTATCTCGACCAGAAAGGCGTGCAGTTTAAATCCTGCCTGCTGAACGGCTCCGTTGAAGTGGCGCCGCGTGCGGGTCTGGCGGACGCCATCTGTGACCTCGTCTCTACCGGCGCGACGCTGGAAGCCAACGGTCTGCGCGAAGTGGAAGTGATCTACCGCTCTAAAGCGTGCCTGATTCAGCGCGACGGCGACATGGCCGACGCCAAGCAGCAGCTGATCGACAAGCTGCTGACCCGCATTCAGGGCGTGATTCAGGCGCGTGAGTCCAAATACATCATGATGCACGCCCCAACCGAGCGTCTGGATGAAGTGATTGCCCTGCTGCCGGGCGCTGAGCGTCCAACCATCCTGCCGCTGGCGGGCGATCAGCAGCGCGTGGCGATGCACATGGTGAGCAGCGAAACCCTGTTCTGGGAAACCATGGAAAAACTGAAGGCGCTGGGCGCAAGCTCCATCCTGGTGCTGCCTATTGAGAAGATGATGGAGTAATGGCCATGAGCTTTAACACAATCATCGACTGGAACACCTGTAGCGACGCACAGCAGCGCGAGCTGCTGATGCGCCCGGCGATTTCCGCCT
This sequence comes from Enterobacter cloacae complex sp. ESBL7, assembly GCF_041679625.1. Taxonomy (NCBI): domain Bacteria; kingdom Pseudomonadati; phylum Pseudomonadota; class Gammaproteobacteria; order Enterobacterales; family Enterobacteriaceae; genus Enterobacter; species Enterobacter cloacae complex sp. ESBL7. Next base: position 516,450 of record NZ_JBGORN010000002.1, on the reverse strand, counting down.
CTGAGAGCATCTCACGCACCGTGGCGGAGATTCTGGATAACGTCAAAGCCCGTGGCGATGACGCGCTGCGTGAATACAGCGCGAAGTTTGACAAGACGGAAGTCGGTGCATTACAGGTTACCGAGCAGGAAATCATTGATGCCAGCAATCGTCTGGGTGACGATATCAAGCAGGCGATGGCCGTCGCGGTGAAAAACATTGATACCTTCCACACCGCGCAAAAGCTGCAGACCGTGGATGTCGAAACCCTGCCCGGCGTGCGTTGTCAGCAGGTCACGCGCCCGGTTGCATCCGTTGGCCTCTATATCCCTGGCGGCTCTGCCCCGCTTTTCTCCACCGTACTGATGCTGGCAACACCCGCGCGCATTGCCGGGTGTCAGAAAGTGGTGCTTTGCTCACCGCCACCGATTGCCGACGAGATCCTCTATGCGGCGAAGCTCTGCGGCGTGCAGGCGGTCTATAAAGTGGGCGGCGCGCAGGCGATTTCGGCCCTGGCGTTTGGCACGGAATCTATTCCTAAGGTTGACAAAATTTTTGGCCCGGGCAATGCGTACGTGACCGAAGCCAAGCGCCAGGTCAGCCAGCGTCTGGACGGCGCGGCCATCGATATGCCTGCCGGCCCGTCTGAGGTGCTGGTGATTGCCGACAGCGGCGCAACGCCGGACTTCGTGGCCTCCGACCTGCTTTCTCAGGCGGAACACGGCCCGGACTCGCAGGTCATCCTGCTGACGCCGGATGCCGATATGGCGAAACGCGTGGGCGAAGCCGTTGAACGCCAGCTTGCCGACCTGCCCCGCGCCGACACGGCAAGTCAGGCGCTAGCGGCCAGCCGACTGATTGTGGCGCGCGACCTGGACCAGTGTATTGCCATCTCCAACCAGTACGGCCCGGAGCACCTGATCATTCAGACCCGCAACGCGCGCGATCTGGTTGACAGCATTACCAGCGCGGGCTCGGTGTTCCTCGGCGACTGGTCACCGGAGTCCGCGGGCGATTACGCCTCCGGCACCAACCACGTGCTGCCCACGTATGGCTACACCTCTACCTGTTCGAGCCTGGGCCTGGCGGATTTCCAGAAACGCATGACCGTGCAGGAGCTCTCCCGCGAAGGGTTTGCGTCACTGGCGTCTACTATTGAAACCCTGGCCGCCGCCGAGCGGCTGACCGCCCACAAAAATGCCGTTACGCTGCGCGTTGCAGCCCTGAAGGAGCAAGCATGAACATTGAAGAGTTAGCCCGCGAAAATGTCCGTCGCCTGACGCCTTACCAGTCGGCGCGTCGTCTGGGCGGTAAAGGGGATGTCTGGCTGAACGCCAACGAATTCCCGACGGCGGTGCAGTTTGAACTGTCGCAGCAAACGCTGAACCGCTATCCGGAGTGTCAGCCAAAGGCCGTTATTGAAAACTACGCGCAGTATGCGGGAGTGAAGCCAGAGCAGGTGCTGGTCAGCCGCGGCGCGGATGAGGGCATCGAACTGCTGATCCGCGCCTTCTGCGAGCCTGGCAAAGACGCGGTGATGTACTGCCAGCCTACCTACGGCATGTACAGCGTCAGCGCGGAAACCTTCGGCGTAGCGTGTCGCAACGTGCAGGCGCTGGAGAACTGGCAGCTGGATTTGCAGGGCATTGCCGACAATCTCGATGGTGTAAAAGTGGTGTTTGTCTGTAGCCCGAACAACCCGACCGGACAGATTATCAACCCGCAGGATATCCGCACTTTGCTGGAAATGACGCGCGGTAAAGCGCTGGTGGTTGCCGACGAAGCCTACATCGAGTTCTGCCCACAGGCGACGCTGGCAGGCTGGCTGGAAGAGTATCCGCACCTGGTGGTGCTGCGCACGCTGTCGAAAGCCTTTGCCCTTGCGGGTCTGCGCTGCGGATTCACCCTGGCAAATAAAGAGGTCATCGACCTGCTGCTGAAAGTGATCGCCCCGTACCCGCTCTCAACGCCGGTTGCCGATATTGCGGCACAGGCGCTGACGCCTCAGGGGATCAACGCGATGCGCGAGCGCGTGGCGCAAATTCTGGAGGAACGTCAGTATCTGGTGACCGCCCTGAAGGATATCCCTTGCGTGGAGCAGGTATTCGACTCTGAAACTAACTACATCCTGGTGCGCTTCACCGCATCGAGTGCCGTATTTAAATCTTTATGGGATCAGGGCATTATCTTACGAGACCAGAATAAACAACCTTCTCTGAGCGGGTGCCTGCGCATTACCGTAGGCACCCGTGCAGAGAGCCAGCGCGTGATTGACGCCCTGAAAGCGGAGAAAGTATGACCCAGAAGATCCTTTTCATCGATCGTGACGGCACCCTTATTTCGGAACCACCAGCCGATTTTCAGGTCGACCGATTCGACAAGCTGGCTTTTGAACCGGACGTGATCCCGGTGCTGCTTAAGCTGCAAAAAGCAGGCTTTAAGCTGGTGATGATCACCAACCAGGATGGTCTGGGTACCGACAGCTTCCCGCAGGCAGACTTTGACGGCCCGCATAATCTGATGATGCAGGTGCTGACCTCTCAAGGCGTGGTGTTTGATGAAGTGCTGATTTGCCCGCACATGCCGGCCGACGAGTGCGACTGCCGTAAGCCAAAGGTGAAGCTGGTAGAGCGCTACCTGGCTGAAGATGCGCTGGATAAAACCAACAGCTATGTCATCGGCGATCGAATCACCGATATCACGCTGGCGGAAAATATGGGCATCGCGGGGCTGCGCTACGACCGCAACAACCTGAACTGGGCGAAGATTGGCGAGCAGCTGACAAAACGCGACCGCTATTCCCACGTAGAGCGCAACACCAAAGAGACGCAGATTGATGTGAAGGTCTGGCTGGACCGTGAAGGCGGCAGCAAGATCCACACCGGGGTCGGTTTCTTCGATCACATGCTGGACCAGATTGCCACCCACGGCGGTTTCCGCATGGAAATTACGGTAAAAGGCGATCTCTACATAGACGATCACCACACCGTGGAAGATACCGGTCTGGCGCTGGGTGAAGCCCTGAAGCTGGCGCTCGGCGACAAGCGCGGCATTAACCGTTTCGGCTTTGTCCTGCCGATGGACGAGTGTCTGGCGCGCTGCGCGATGGACATCTCCGGCCGTCCGCACCTGGAATACAAAGCTGATTTCACCTACCAGCGCGTGGGCGATCTGAGCACCGAAATGGTGGAGCACTTCTTCCGCTCCTTGTCCTACACCATGGGCCTGACGCTGCACCTGAAGACCAAGGGCAAGAACGACCACCACCGCGTGGAGAGTCTCTTTAAAGCCTTTGGCCGTACCCTGCGCCAGGCAATTCGCGTGGAAGGTGACGCCCTGCCTTCATCGAAAGGAGTGCTGTAATGAACGTGGTCATTCTGGATACCGGATGCGCCAACCTGAACTCCGTCAAATCGGCGATTGCGCGCCACGGCTATGAGCCGGTGGTAAGCCGTGACCCGGACGTGGTGCTGCGCGCCGACAAACTCTTTTTACCGGGCGTGGGCACCGCGCAGGCGGCGATGGATCAGATTCGCGAACGAGAGCTGGTCGACCTGATCAAAGCCTGTACCCAGCCGGTGCTGGGCATTTGTCTGGGCATGCAGATCCTGGGCCGCCGCAGCGAAGAGAGCAACGGCGTTGACCTGCTGGGTATTATTGATGAAGACGTGCCGAAAATGACCGATCGCGGCCTGCCTCTGCCGCATATGGGCTGGAACCGCGTCTACGCCAAAGCGGGCGACCGGCTGTTTCGCGGCATCGAAGACGGCGCGTATTTTTACTTCGTGCACAGCTACGCCATGCCGGTGAACGTGAATACGATCGCCCAGTGCATCTACGGCGAAGCGTTTACGGCGGCCGTACAGAAAGACAATTTCTTCGGCGTACAGTTTCACCCGGAGCGCTCTGGCGTCGCGGGCGCGCAGCTGCTGAAAAACTTCCTGGAGATGTGATGATTATTCCCGCGTTAGATTTAATTGACGGTACGGTTGTCCGTCTGCATCAGGGCGATTACGGCCAGCAGCGCGACTACGGAAACGACCCGCTGCCGCGTCTGCAGGATTATGCCGCTCAGGGTGCGCAGGTACTGCACCTGGTGGATTTGACGGGCGCGAAAGATCCGGCGAAACGCCAGATCCCGCTGCTAAAACAACTTGTTGCGGGTGTTGATGTGCCCGTCCAGGTCGGCGGCGGCGTGCGTACGGAAGATGACGTCGCGGCGCTGCTGGAGGCTGGCGTGGCCCGCGTGGTGGTGGGTTCAACCGCCGTGAAAGATCCTGAGACCGTGAAAGGCTGGTTCCGCCGCTTTGGTGCCGATGCCCTGGTGCTGGCGCTGGACGTGCGTATTGACGAACAGGGTAATAAGCAGGTGGCCGTTAGCGGCTGGCAGGAAAACTCCGGTGTGACGCTGGAAGAGCTGGTCGATATCTATCTGCCCGTTGGCCTGAAGCACGTGTTGTGTACGGACATCTCCCGCGACGGGACGCTGGCGGGCTCCAACGTCTCGCTGTATGAAGAGGTCTGTGCGCGTTATCCGCAGGTGGCGTTCCAGTCTTCTGGCGGTATCGGTGATATAGAGGACGTGGCCGCGCTGCGCGGTACCGGTGTGCAGGGCGTGATTGTGGGCCGGGCCCTGCTGGAAGGTAAATTTACTGTGACGGAGGCGATTCAATGCTGGCAAAACGGATAATTCCTTGTCTTGACGTACGCGATGGTCAGGTCGTGAAAGGCGTGCAGTTCCGCAATCACGAGATCATTGGCGACATCGTTCCGCTGGCAAAACGCTATGCCGATGAAGGCGCCGACGAGCTGGTCTTTTACGACATCACCGCCTCCAGCGATGGCCGCGTGGTCGATAAAAGCTGGGTGGCACGCGTGGCGGAAGTGATCGACATTCCGTTCTGCGTGGCGGGCGGGATTAAGTCCGCTGACGACGCCGCCAAAATTCTCTCCTTTGGCGCCGACAAGATTTCTATCAACTCCCCTGCCCTGGCCGACCCGGAGCTGATCACCCGCCTCGCCGATCGTTTTGGCGTGCAGTGTATTGTGGTTGGGATCGACACCTGGTATGACGCCACAACGGGCAAGTACCACGTGAACCAGTACACCGGGGATGAAAACCGCACGCGCGTGACGCAGTGGGAAACGCTCGACTGGGTGCAGGAAGTGCAGAAGCGTGGCGCGGGCGAAATTGTCCTCAACATGATGAACCAGGACGGCGTGCGTAACGGGTATGACCTCGAGCAGCTGAAAAAAGTCCGTTCGGTCTGCCACGTTCCGCTGATCGCCTCCGGCGGCGCGGGCACCATGGAACACTTTCTCGAAGCCTTCCGCGATGCGAACGTGGACGGCGCGCTGGCCGCGTCCGTGTTCCACAAACAGATTATTAATATTGGTGAGTTAAAAACGTACCTGGCCGACCAGGGCGTGGAGATCAGGGTATGTTAACAGAGCAACAACAGGCGCAGCTGGACTGGGAAAAAACTGACGGGTTACTGCCGGTGGTTGTCCAGCATGCCGTCTCAGGCGAAGTGCTGATGCTGGGGTATATGAACCAGGACGCGCTGGCGAAAACGATCGACAGCGGCAAAGTAACGTTCTACTCGCGCACGAAACAGCGCCTGTGGACCAAAGGCGAGACCTCGGGTCATTTCCTGAATGCAGTGAGCATAACGCCTGACTGCGATAACGATACCCTGCTGGTGCTGGCAAACCCAATCGGCCCAACCTGCCATAAGGGCACCAGCAGCTGCTTTGGAGAGGCGAGCCACCAGTGGCTGTTCCTGTATCAACTGGAACAGCTGCTGGCAGAGCGTAAAACGGCGGATCCCGAGAGTTCCTATACCGCGAAACTGTACGCCAGCGGAACCAAGCGCATCGCACAGAAGGTGGGAGAAGAAGGCGTTGAAACCGCGCTGGCCGCAACGGTGCATGACCGCGAGGAGCTGACGAATGAAGCGTCGGACCTGATGTATCACCTGCTGGTGCTGCTGCAGGATCAGGAGCTGGATTTGACGGCGGTGATTGAAAATCTTCGCAAACGGCACAAATAAAAAAACCGGGGATATCCCCGGTTTTTTTTATCTGCAAATCAGGCTTTTGGTTTGTAGTTGCGCAATGCGTTGCGGCCAAGCACAAAACCTGAACCGATAATGCCACCCAGCAGCACGGCAAGAATCAGAACAAGCGCTTTTTTCGGGCTATCTCGTCGAACTGGCTGATCTGGTTTCATGACGTAACGGTAAACGTGGATTGTATCTGGGTTTACATTGAGATTCTGGATGTCCAGCAGATTTCGTTTGGTCTGATAATAGGCTCTTGGGAAGACCAACGGGAGAGAAGCCTCGTTGTCAATCATTGATTTCAGCCCCTCACTTCCCAGCAGGAACATCGTTTCCTGAGTCACCTCTTGAGTTTGCTGAAGCTGAGGCGAAGTAATTTTCGCTGCGTCAGCGTTCTTTAGTGCCTCAGCAATCTGTTTAATACGCAGATCTTTTTGTTCCTGAGCGACCTTTTCCTGGTTTTGCAGAGAATCATTCAGAGTCTTAATTTGCTCTTTGATATTGTCCTTAAGGTCAACAGCGAGTTCTTTCGCCGTTTGCTCATCAACCTGCTGAATATACTGTGCCAGCTGTTTCTGAGCAGCTTCTGCTGATGTACTGGTATAGGAAACACTCAGCGGGAGCGGCTGCCCAGTTACAGTCGGCGCTATAGTCAGTTTTTCAGGCTCCTTCTGGTTTTCAAGCGCCTGCGACAACGCCGAGAATGAGGCGTTAAAACGGCCAATAGCGCGCGTTTGGTTGTCAAGCATTGTTGGTGCCGCAGTACCATAAAGGATATTCAATGCATTAGAGTAGCTGGCAATCTGGGCCGCATCTGGTTGCGTAATAATCGCACTTGATGTCCATTTTTCCTTTGCAACAGAGAGATATCCAATTGCAAGGGCGATACAAACGACAACAAAGGTTGTTATCACCCATTTTCCACGCCACAGCTGGAACACTAAATCAAGTAAATCAATTTGCTCAGGGTCATTGCTTCGACTGACCTGGCTATTGTTGTTTTGCGTCATACAATCCCTAACTGATAAAAAAAGGGCAAACATAATTAAGTTCGTATAGTTTATCTATTATTGGCGATTTTTCTATAAGAATCCGATGAGTAATATCGGAAAGATGGGTTATGTAACTTACACCCTTCGCGCTATCATAGACGCCATGTGATGCGTTACGGCATCTATAGAATAGGGTTTATGAGGGAAGCTATGAAATTTTTAGTCACGGGCGCTGCAGGTTTTATCGGTGCGAATGTCAGTAAACGCCTCCTTGAGGCGGGTCATCAGGTTGTTGGTATCGATAACCTCAATGAATACTACGATGTCAACCTGAAGCTGGCGCGCCTGGAACTGTTAAAATCTGAGCGTTTCACCTTCCACAAGCTGGAATTAGCTGACCGGGAAGGTATGGCCACGCTTTTCGCCAGTGAGAAGTTTGATCGTGTGATTCATCTGGCCGCGCAGGCGGGTGTACGCTACTCTCTTGAAAACCCTCACGCGTATGCAGATGCCAACCTTATCGGCCATCTCAACGTGCTGGAAGGCTGCCGCCATAATAACGTGCAGCATCTGCTTTATGCCTCGTCCAGCTCCGTATACGGCCTCAACCGCAAGATGCCCTTCTCCACTGACGATTCCGTGGATCACCCGGTCTCACTCTATGCCGCGACCAAAAAAGCCAATGAGCTGATGTCGCACACCTATTCGCACCTGTACAACTTGCCGACCACCGGCCTGCGCTTCTTCACCGTGTACGGTCCGTGGGGACGTCCGGACATGGCGCTATTTAAGTTTACTAAGGCGATCATTGAGGGCAAAAGCATCGATGTCTATAACTACGGTAAAATGAAGCGCGACTTCACGTACATTGATGACATCGCTGAAGCAATTATTCGTCTGCAGGATGTTATTCCTCAGTCAGACACAAACTGGACCGTTGAGACCGGCTCCCCGGCAACCAGTTCAGCGCCTTACCGGGTCTACAACATCGGTAACAGCTCGCCAGTCGAACTGATGGATTACATTACCGCCCTGGAAGACGCGCTGGGTAAAAAAGCAGAGAAAAACATGCTGCCTCTCCAGCCAGGCGATGTTCTGGAAACCAGTGCCGATACCCGGGCGCTTTATGAGGTGATCGGATTTAAACCGCAAACCTCGGTTAAAGATGGGGTGAAGAACTTCGTCGGCTGGTACCGCGATTTCTACAAGGTTTGAAAATAAAAAACCCGGCAATTCAGCCGGGTTTTTTACAGGATAAAACAGAGAATCAGTCGCTACCAAACAGATCGCGGGTATAAACCTTATCCGCCACGTCAGCCAGCTCTTCCGCCATGCGGTTTGAAATGATGACATCGGCTTCTTTCTTAAAGGCATCCAGATCGCGGATCACCCGGGAATTGAAGAACTGATCGTCCGGCATGGCAGGCTCATAGATAACAACCTCAACCCCTTTCGCCTTAATGCGCTTCATGATCCCCTGAATGGAAGAGGCGCGGAAATTATCGGAGCCACTCTTCATGATCAGACGGTATACGCCGACCACTTTCGGTTGACGCGCAAGGATGGAGTCGGAGATGAAATCTTTACGTGTACGGTTAGCGTCAACAATCGCCGAAATGAGGTTGTTCGGCACAGCCTGATAATTTGCCAGCAATTGTTTAGTATCTTTTGGCAGGCAATAGCCACCGTAGCCAAATGACGGGTTGTTGTAGTGGTTGCCAATACGCGGGTCGAGACACACACCTTCAATAATCTGGCGGGTATTCAGGCCAAGACTCTCTGCGTAGCTGTCGAGCTCATTGAAATAAGCCACTCGCATTGCCAAGTAGGTATTCGCGAAGAGCTTAATCGCCTCAGCTTCGGTGGAGTCGGTGAACAGCACCTGAATATCTTTCTTCACTGCGCCTTCCTGCAGCAGCGCAGCAAAGCGTTCAGCGCGCTCTGAACGTTCGCCAATGACGATACGCGAAGGATGCAGGTTATCGTAAAGCGCTCTCCCCTCACGCAGGAATTCAGGCGAGAAGAAGATATTATCAATACCGAACTTTTCTTTAATAGATTTGGTAAACCCAACAGGAATGGTCGATTTAATAACCATCACCGCGTCAGGGTTAATCGCGATAACGTCCTTGATCACCGCCTCTACAGTTGAGGTGTTGAAGTAATTGGTTTTAGGATCGTAGTCAGTAGGCGTCGCAATGATGACGTAATCCGCATCGCGGTATGCATCTTCTTTATCTGTCGTGGCGCGGAAATTCAGCGATTTATTGCTGAGATAGTCCTGGATTTCTTTATCCACAATCGGCGATTTTTTCTGATTGAGCATATCCACTTTGGCCTGCACGATATCCAGCGCAACCACTTCATGATTCTGGGCAATCAGAATGCCGTTAGAAAGACCGACATACCCTGTTCCGGAGATTGTTATTTTCATTCGCTAATGACTTCTGTGAGTTAACTGTACTGATGGCCGCCAGACCATCGCGATAAACATAACTGTGGGGCTTTGTACCTCCTGGCAAACTGAACTGTCAAGGCAAACCAGGAGTAATCACTACGAGCGGGGCGAGATTCAGACTACTTCGAATAACAGGCGACACTTTTTGCATAAAAAAACCCGGAGACATGCTCCGGGTTTTGATTACAGCGAATAAGTTAACTTATTCCATCCATTCGGTATGGAACACGCCTTCTTTATCGGTACGTTTGTAAGTATGCGCACCGAAGTAGTCACGCTGTGCCTGAATCAGGTTAGCTGGCAGCACAGCAGCACGGTAGCTGTCGTAGTAGGCTACTGCAGCAGAGAAGGTCGGAACCGGGATACCGTTCTGGACAGCGTAGGCAACCACGTCACGCAGCGACTGCTGATATTCATCCGCAATTTTCTTGAAGTACGGTGCCAGCAGCAGGTTGGCGATACCGGCGTTTTCAGCATAGGCATCGGTTATTTTCTGCAGGAACTGCGCACGAATGATGCAACCCGCGCGGAAGATCTTCGCGATCTCACCGTAGTTCAGATCCCAGTTGTTCTCGTCTGACGCCGCACGCAGCTGAGAGAAGCCCTGCGCGTAAGAAACGATTTTACCCAGGTACAGTGCACGACGCACTTTTTCAACGAATTCGGCTTTGTCACCTGCTGGTTTAGCCTGTGGGCCAGACAGCACTTTAGACGCCGCAACACGCTGCTCTTTCAGGGAAGAGATGTAACGCGCGAAGACGGATTCGGTGATCAGAGACAGCGGTTCGCCCAGATCCAGAGAGCTCTGGCTGGTCCATTTACCGGTACCTTTGTTCGCAGCTTCATCCAGAATCACATCAACCAGGTATTTACCCTCTTCATCTTTCTTCGTGAAGATATCTTTGGTGATGTCGATCAGGTAGCTGTTCAGCTCGCCTTTGTTCCACTCGGTAAAGGTTTCAGCCAGCTCTTCGTTAGAAAGGTTCAGACCGCCTTTCAGCAGGGAATAAGCTTCAGCAATCAGCTGCATGTCGCCGTATTCGATGCCGTTGTGCACCATTTTCACATAGTGACCTGCACCGTCTGCACCGATATAGGTTACGCAAGGCTCACCATCTTCAGCCACGGCTGCGATTTTGGTCAGGATAGGCGCAACCAGTTCGTACGCATCTTTCTGGCCGCCAGGCATGATAGATGGGCCTTTGAGGGCGCCCTCTTCACCACCGGAAACCCCGGTACCGATGAAGTTGAAGCCTTCAGCAGACAGTTCACGGTTACGACGAATGGTGTCCTGGAAGAAGGTGTTACCGCCATCAATGATGATGTCACCTTTTTCGAGGTAAGGCTTCAGGGAATCGATAGCTGCATCGGTACCTGCGCCCGCTTTCACCATTAACAGGATACGACGAGGCGTTTCCAGGGACTCAACGAACTCTTTCACCGTATAGAAAGGAACCAGTTTCTTGCCTGGGTTCTCGGCAATCACTTCTTCGGTCTTATCACGGGAGCGGTTGAAAACGGAGACGGTATAACCACGGCTTTCGATGTTGAGCGCCAGGTTGCGCCCCATCACTGCCATACCGACGACGCCGATCTGTTGCTTGGACATTACATACTCCTGTCAGGTGTGTTTTATACATATTTTCCAAATTATTGGAATATTAAGCAATGTTTTTTATGAAACATATTTATAATATTATTAATGCTTGAAGGTTAGTCACGATTCAACTTGTATATTTTGGATAAAAAGTTTACGGGTAAAACCCTGGCTGCAGAACGCAAAAAAAACCACAAAAAACTCATGGGGAATGATTGGATATTGAGTTTATACTTCAAGAGAGCTAACTGGAACTCACTCTTAATATATTTAATACCTCTTCTGCGCGCAAGCATATTATTGCCGACTCGTGCAAACACTAATGTTTCATTCAAATTTTCAAAATAATAGCCAGAAGAGATCACTCGGAGCCATAAGTTATAATCCTCCATAAAATAATGGTCTCTATACCCACCTACGGCCTCTATAATATGGCGTCGATACACTACTGTCATATGATTAAATGGATTTTTCCTTTTCGCTAAACTTTTAATTTCCGCGCATGTTAAAGGAACTGATCTCTTACCAGTAATGTTTGACAAAGTTTCTGAAAACTCAGCTATCTGGCACCCTAATAGACAGATTGATTTGTTTCTTTGGAAATAGGATATTTGTATTTCGAAACGACTTTCTTCACAAATATCATCAGTGTCCATTCTAGCTACAACGTCATAACTACACTGCTTAAGACCTAGATTTAAAGCTGAACCTAGACCGACATTTTTCTCCAATCTAACAATAACGATATTTAGTTCTTTTTGCCATTGATAAACAACATCAGATAAAACTTTATTTATCGGACCATCAAAGACGCAAATTATTTCAGTCGGCTTTAGTGTCTGTCGATGAATACTATACAAACACTCATGAAGATTTTCTGGAATTTCCTTATCATACAACGACATTAAAAGGCTAAATTCAATATTTTCCATACATCAAACCAATTTTGATTTCACAATGAGCCATCTATAGGCGAAATAGTAGGATGAAAAAAACAGGAAGACTAAGTTAACCCAAATTTTCTCATTAATTAATAGCGCACCTGCAACAACCATTAATAAGATGTAATATTTATAGCGACCATCTTTTTTATTTGAAAAGATAAAGGTTTGAAAGAAGTGTAGCTGAAAACGTTTTTCTGAACATCTCTCTAGTAAATTTATAACCGGAAATAAAAAAACACAATAAAAGAAAGCCATTCCTCCGCCTAGTAAAATAGTTACACTGCAATATCTAATCACAACGAGGAGAAAATGAAGTGAAAGATTCCATCTATTTCTAATTGAGTTATACACAGCATACAAAGGAATTATGCACCATACAAGAAAAATAAAATAATATTGCTCCAAGTAAATAAAGAAGCAGGTAATAATCACCGCCAATATAAAACGAACTAAATATATCAACCCCCTCTTTTCATGATAATAACTTAACTGACTGGGGCTTAGTCTTAGGGTTGGATGGGTTTCTTTTTTTATCGTTTCAGCATCATTATATATATACCCCACCTCATATAGCGTATATATCAACAGAATCCCTAACATAATGCTAAATAATGCATAAAAATAGTCGGGAACACCTCTGAAAAATAATACAAACATGAATTGAGGTAGTAAATAAATTATAATCCAAGAAAAAAGCTTAGAAAAACCATTCAATCTACTTACAATTGTATAGTAGAAAGGAACATAAAAAAATATCATTGGACTGTCTCATTATTTAACAGGTTTTCTTTATGAGAACTTATCGAGTTAATAACACTCTCCGCCTCAAACTTAATAATTTCGTTGCTAATGAATTCATTAAAATTCTTGTCCGTATAAAAACCAAAACCTAATCTTGCTTTTCTTAAAAGAGAAATATCCTGAATATTATCACTAACAAAGACTAATTGATCGAAATCAATTCCACAATATTCTTCATTCTCTTTTGTAAAGCATGTTTCTTTTGTATAAAGCAAATCCTGTTTCAGTGTGCCAGTGCAAACATTAGAGTTAAAATCAAGACAACTGGAAATGTACTGAACCCCGAATTTAATCGCAACTGCTTCAACAATCACATCAAGGGATGCGGAGACAATATAAACCGGTACTTTACTAGCTTTGCAATTTTCGATAAGTTCAACAACCTGATCGTCATAAACAAAAATATGTTGCACTAGAAAATTCGCATTTTCCTGCAATATATTTTTTTTTATTCCTCTTAAAAAGAGGAGAGCAATTTTTCTATTCACATCAAATTTAATCAGCGATGATACCTTAAATATAAATTTAAAAGGCAACCACCGACTCATTCTTCGATATATCCTATATAACGAGTTGTCTTTTAAAAGATGATCTAAAAAAATAAAAGTAGTATTACCTTTAACTAAGGTATCGCATAAATCTAATGCAACTGATAAATTAGTCATTTCTAACCTATAATGTATATGAATTACTTTTTAGCATTGAGTATGAGATTTAAAAACATAATTAGTAACAGAACAATAATAGTTACAACCCAGTCTGAGTGATAAAGATATGCATTGAAAGAAGTTAAAAAATATGCACACTTGATTGTAAAAAAAGAATAGAAAGCACACTGTATGGGTGACTTTTTAAAACTTGTTAGTGCTTTAATTAAAATCGCATTTTCAAGTCCAACAAGTATTGGTGACAGCAAAACACCCAGTACACCAAAATTAGACCAAGCTTCTGATATGTATAAACCATTAACATTCCAACCACCAAGTGCTATCATCTCAGGGAAGTAACGAGCCATCAGTTGTTCGGATGCTGGTGGTGCTACGTTTAAATTAAAAATTTTTGTCAGAATATTAGCTAAAGATGATAGGCCGATATCGCCTGAATAACTATAGTAATCATAGGATAGATAGACTGAGATTACTTGCGCTATGAATATTCTGTCAAAGATGAGTGAAAGTATTTGCTGTATGTCGTTACTTACAAAAAGCAAGTATATAATAAATAACATTAAAACAGAAAACAACACCAATTTTACTGATATTTTCTTTATCTGTCCTCGAGAATATCCATAACAGATTAGAGCACCAAAAACAAAGAAAAGAAATGGACCTTTTTCACCTGTCGATAATATATATATAGTGGCAGCAAAAAATGTTAATAGCGAATGTATATAATATTTTCGCCTTATACAAGTAAGAGCCAAATAAGAATAAGGGACTATATAAGCCAATAAAGTTCCAACAGAAATAATATAAGTGTTAGCCACTAACCCTAAATCTTTAGTAACCATTATTCTTCGGAGAGCAATTTCTTCTGCAGTCCTGTTAGTAAATGCCATAACAAGAGGGCTTGGATAGATGTTTATCTGATAATATACAAAAATAAATAGGAATATGCATGCCAATACAAAGACAACTTTGGATTGCGATTTATTAATTTCACAAATTTTTATCAAATTACTACGATATATTCTTTCAGCATTGAAAACTTTCAGACAAGCTAAAAAAGTTAGAAAAACTGCAATACCACCATATAAAACAAAATATGAGCCAACTATAATAGCGTCTTGATTACTTGCAATAGGACGTACGAAATAACTTTCATTAGCTAATCCTAATATAATTACGCATGCACCCAAAAAAGCAAATATTATGTATATATAAAACCAGAAAGATATAAAATCCAGTGAAAAGAGACCAGAAACTCTAATTATATATTTGTAAGTTAATAATAGAAAAAAAACTGCCAAAAGTAGATATATTATTGCATCCATAACTCACCATTTAAATAGCAATTTAAAAATTCCAGCGTATAAATATTTACTATCTATTCGATGCATGATCTTCGGGATAATTTTTAGGGCTAATAATTTATGCTTGCTGGATAATGAGTAAAAACCCTCTAAATATATCAAATCTTTTAACTTTTCATAAAAAGGAGCTTTTTTAAACTCTCCTAATATTTTTAGTTTATTTTCGTGCATCCATTTTAATTTACTGTGACTATTGCCTGAGTGGATTCTATAAAAAGAAAATAAATTAGGAAGCACAGCAATCTTATAGTTTCTTTCAGCCGCTTTGTAATAAATATACAGATCCTCAATGGCAATATCAGTTCTGTAACCCCCAATATCCTTTAAAGCTTGAGTGCGATATATTGACGTTGGAGAGTAAATAATGTTTGTCTTATCGAAAATATTGCCCTTATCGATAACCATGAAATTTTTTATAATGTTTTTTTGCTTTTTTATATCACACAAATTATTATTATCATCAACTTTTAGCTGGGTTCCTGAACACGCATAAAATTCATGGTGTTCTTCTAGAAACCGCACTTGCACGAACAACCGATTGATAGCCATATAATCATCTGCTGCAATGAAACAGATGTACTCCCCTAAAGCCATATCCAAGCACATATTTAAAGTTGTTGGCAGGCCTAAATTAGTATTATTCTCAATAAATTTGAAGTCTTGTGTAACGTTTAATTGCCGAATTATATCAGATGTACCATCAATTGAGCCATTATCGATAACAGTCAAATCATAAGAAACATTCCATTGACATTTAATTGAATTTAGACACAACTCAACAAACTTAGCGTGATTGTACGATACAACAAAAATAGAAACGTGTTTTTTTTTCATCATTTAACTCTATAAACTACGAATATAGAAAACAATAAATATAAGCCGTAATTAACACAATATGCCATAGGAGCACCATATACTCCATAATGAATAACGAAAAAATAAGAGATAATTACAAAGCTTGCAGCAAAAAGAATCTCTGACAAAACAAATACTTTTGTCATCCCTTTAGAAATCATTGTATACGCATATAGCCAGCTAATTATTTTAAGAATATCACCTAATAATTGATATTTAAACAGGTCTCTTGCTGCATAAAACTCCTTGGTAAACAATATTGAAATGATAAAATCTTTCAATATATAAACACCAGTTGAGCATACCATTACAACCGGTAGAATGACTTTTAAAGTAGAGTTTATTTCAGTAACTATTAATTTATTATCTTTAATCGCTGAAAGGCGAGGCAAGTAATATGTACTTAATGCTATAGTTATTACTGCAAGATAAGTTTCTGATATTCTCCAAACAGCTTGCCAATACCCAGCCGGTGTCCATCCGACATTTTGAACAATAATATTTCGTATCAAAATCAGTGAGCAAGGGACCACAATTGCACTCGTTACCGCCATCAGAATGTAACCACGAATATCTTTCATTCTCCTGGAGTCAAATTGCCCCCATAGATAGTTTATTTTAAACCATGGTTTTCTGAGAGAGTACAAAATCATAACCATACCAACAACTGCATTTTGAACTGCAACCGCCAGCAAAGCACCATTAATATGCCCTAAAATAATCAAAAGAAGCATGATGGCAAGGGATAAGATTGCGGATACCATTCCCAAAAGTACATATTTTTTATATTGTTGCTGACCGTTGATAACCGAGGCAATAAAAGTTCCTGCGGCTGTAAAAGGCAGCAAAAAAGCAGTAATAACCAGGACCCATCCAAAATTAGGTGTACTTAATATCCATGAAGAAAGGTAAGAAGATGTTAATATTGTTAGAGGAATAATTGTGGCTAAAATTAGAGCAACCCATCGGATACTTGCCTGCCACCATTTAGCACATTCATCATATCCATTTTTATGATTTTCGGAAGTAAATCGAACAATCCCCGGTCCCACCGGGGAATTAACTAAACCATTTAATGTTGCGACTACACTTTGAATCTGCCCTAGCATAACTATACCCATTGGGCCGGTATAGATAGCGACAATTTTTGCGACTATAAATCCAGAAAACATTTTTATAAGAGTTAGCAATCCCGTAAAGAAAGTAACTGTAAGTAATCGCTTCATGCAGTAAAACCATTTATAGCTTGAATTACATAACTAATTTCCTCATCAGTCATTGTAGGATCCATTGGCAACGATAATACCTGTCTGTGAATTTTTTCCGTAATAGGCAATGCTAAATGTTCCCATTCTGTATAAGCTTTCTGCTTGTGAGGGGGTTTTGGGTAATGAATAAGCGTTTGAATCCCCTTCTCCTCAAGGTAAGTTTTTAAATTCTCGCGATGTTCCGTTTTGATAACGAAAAGATGCCAAACATGTTCTTCATTATTATTTACAACTGGGAGTGATATTTTATCATTCTTAATTTCAGAACGGTATCTATGTGCAATATTTCTGCGTAATTCAATATCGTGCTCTAAAAATTCCAATTTCACATTTAGAAATGCTGCTTGCATTTCATCAAGACGGCTATTCACACCTTTAAAAATATGTTCATACTTAGCGATAGAACCATAGTTTGCTAGTGCTCTTATGGTTTCAGCAAGCTCGTCATGGTTAGTTGTTATAGCTCCAGCATCCCCTAACGCTCCTAAATTTTTTCCTGGATAAAAACTAAACGCGGCAGCATCACCCCATGAACCAGATTTTAACCCATTTTTAGTTGCACCATGAGCTTGGGCACTATCTTCAAGAATTAATAGATTATGTTCACAGGCGAGATCTTTTATTTTTTCCATATCACATATATACCCATATAAATGCACTGGTATGATAGCTTTTGTTTTAACAGTTATATTTTTTTTAATCTGTGAAATGGAGATATTATATGTATCTTCATCTGGTTCAATCAATACAGATTTTAAACCAACTTCAGAAATGGCAAGAATAGTTGCAATAAAAGTATTCCCTGGAACGAGAATTTCATCACCTTCTTTTAACATCCCCAGAATTTTCCATGCCTTAAGAGTCAAGACCAACGCATCGAGTCCGTTAGCTACACCGATGCAATGCTTCACTCCACAATACATGGCGAAATTATTTTCGAATTTTTTTACTTCAGTTCCTTGAATATACCAACCCGAATTAATCACTCGTTCAGAAGCTTGAATTAGATCTTTTGCGTAATGCTTATTGATTCGGCTTAAATTAAGAAAATCGACTTTCATTATTTTTCTCCAATGTTTTTTTCAATACTAATCTTTTTAGTTAATTCACAACCAATATTTATTTTAAAATCAATCAACCCTTGATTAATCGAAGAATTCTCAGTGGAAATTCCGATGTCTAAAGTTTTGAAAGCCTCTTCAACACAGAATAAATATAACTGCTCAGCCAATTTTACGATTGGAGAAAGTTTTCTAAACTCGGGATTTTCGCCCCAGTAAAAAACATACATATGATCTTCATTTATTTTTAAACAAATAGATGATGCAAAAATTAAATTATCCTTTTTTAAATTAAAAAAATAAACGTCATTTGGCATAGCCTTGTAAAGAGAATATAACGCCTCCCAACTCATAGTCATTGGATAGCCTTGCGATTCTCTATTAGCTTTTATAACTTCATAAGCACAGCGAATCTCATCATGCTCTGTAACTCGAGTAAACGTTGTTTCTTCCCTTGTAATTCTATTCAATTCACGTCTTTTACTACTGCTTAATTTCCTCCTAAAATAATCTTCGTTTATTATATTTAGATGGTAATTAAGATCTATGTTATTGACACTCCATCCTTTATTAAACATAGCATTTAACAAATAATTATTATTATCCGAATTATATAACTCAGGAGGCAATTTATATGTCAATTTCTTTAAGGTATAATTGACGGCAAGATATGTTTCAATATACCCTAAAAATAGATCTATTTTTTTTAACGCTACTCGTTCATTTATCAAATAAAAATCTGAAAAAGCGCCGGTAATCGGTGCAAAAAATTCAAAATCTTCAGCCGAATTTTTCTTTGAGAAAACTATTTGCGATAATATTTTATTTTCTTTTGAATCGCACAACGAAAACACAATACTATGTTTGTTTTGAACTTTTTTTTGATGCTCTAAAAAAACATGTTTTGAGAATATTGTTGTTGATAAACTTTTTTCTTCTGTCGAAACTACACAGTCTAGGGCTTTAAGGCTATCCACTATTCCTTCTAGGCATTTCATTACAACCACCTTTCCATTTTGATTAACTGCTCATCCACAGATGAAAACACAAATCCTTCTTTTTTATATAGATTAATAGCTCGCTGATTATTAGAATTTACTTGCAAATACAATTTTTTCAACCCCAGCAATCGTGCTTCTGAAATTATTTTTTGCATAATTTCTCTGCCTAACCCTTGCCCCCAATAATTTTTCTCGCCTATGTATCCCCAATATTCTCCTTTTTCATGATTAATGTTTTTAATACCAACAGCTCCTATCTTTTTATTCTGATAAGTGATGCCGCGTATAAAGTAATCACGCCTTTCTCCTAAAGATTTAAAAAATATTAACTGTTCATCTTTTGTAAATTCAGGAGTCATAGTCAGTACGGATATCTCAGGGTCCTTCAACCACAGCCAACTTAACGCAAGAAATGACTCGTCATATTCAACGAACTCTAACATTTGCCATACCTTTGAATTCTTCGTAACTGGTTATATAATCAGAAGGATCATAAATTTCACTAGCTAAAACCATCAAAACACAATCATTAGAAAAATTATGCATTTCCCTCCAGCTTAACTTGTCAATATAGAGCCCTCTGGAAGGCGAGTCTAAGGTCAAAACTTCAATCCCTTGCCCTTCGTCAATATGGAAATCGCATTTCCCTTTAATAGCTATTACAATTTGTTTTAAATTTTTATGAGCATGGAATCCGCGCGATACACCAGAAGACGTGTTGAAAATGTAATACACTCGTTTAATATTAAAAGGAATATTTTTACACTGTTCAAGTGAGATCAACGATCCACGGTCATCACCGTAAACATCAAAATCAATAATTTCCATAAATTTATCCCGGGATATTATTCATTAGAGAACTAACATAAAAGCTTGCGGAGATATTGTCCGTAATGATTTTTGATTAATTTAGAACTTCGTGTATGTAATTCATCGCTTGAGAGCCACCCGTTACGCCAGGCTATTTCCTCGGGACATGCAACCATCATCCCCTGACGTTTTTGTACAGTTTCAACAAAACTACCAGCTTCAATCAAACTATCGTGAGTACCAGTATCAAGCCATGCGAAGCCTCGGCCTAACAACTCGACATTTAAATTATTATTATTAAGATAAACTTCGTTGACTGCTGTTATTTCTAATTCACCTCTGGATGACGGTTTTATATTTTTCGCGATATTGATTACATCGTTATCATAGAAATAAAGGCCAGTCACTGCCCAGTTTGATTTCGGTTTTTCTGGTTTTTCTTCAATACTCAATACCTTAAAATTGGCATCAAACTCCACCACTCCAAATCGCTCAGGATCCATTACCTGGTAGCCGAAGACCGTTGCTCCACTGACTCTGTTACTCGCCATTTGCAGTTTTGGTGTAAAGCCCTGACCAAAGAATATATTGTCGCCTAAAACAAGACAAACAGAATCATTTCCAATGAATTCTTCACCAATTATAAATGCTTGCGCCAGACCATCTGGACTTGGTTGAATTGCATAACTCAGATTAATTCCAAACTGTCTTCCATCACCTAACAATCTGACAAACCCATCCTGATCCTCTGGTGTCGTAATTATCAATATATCTTGTATACCCGCCAGCATTAAAACCGATAACGGATAATAAATCATAGGCTTATCATATATAGGGAGCAATTGTTTAGAAACCCCCATAGTAATTGGGTAGAGTCTTGTTCCAGAGCCTCCAGCAAGAATAATGCCTTTCATTAATTATTCTCTCCATATTGTTTTGAAAGCCATGAAGCATACGCTCCACTTTTTACATTATTTACCCACGACTCATTAGATAAATACCACATAACTGTTTTACGAATACCACTCTCGAAAGTTTCTTGGGGACGCCAACCTAGCGCATTGCCAATTTTAGTTGCATCAATTGCATAACGACGATCGTGCCCAGGCCTATCCTTAACATAAGTGATTTGATCGCGATAAGAACCTTCTTTAGGCACAATTTCATCCAACAGGTCGCAAATAGTATGCACCACGTCGAGGTTCTGCTTCTCATTATGACCGCCGATATTGTACGTTTCCCCCGGTTTCCCTTGAGTGACAACGGTGTACAGCGCACGCGCATGATCTTCTACATACAACCAGTCACGAATCTGGTCACCCTTCCCATAAATAGGCAGTGCTTTACCGTCCAGCGCGTTCAGGATAACCAGTGGGATCAGTTTTTCCGGGAAATGGTACGGGCCGTAGTTATTTGAACAGTTGGTCACAATGGTCGGGAAACCGTAAGTACGCAGCCAGGCACGAACCAAATGGTCGCTGGAGGCTTTCGACGCCGAATACGGGCTGCTGGGTGCATACGCGGTGGTTTCTGTGAAGAGTGGCAGCTTAGTTGATGCCGGTTGCTCATCAGGATGGGGTAAATCACCATACACTTCGTCGGTAGAGATATGATGGAAACGAAACGCTTTCTTCGCCTGTTCATCAAGCGTTGACCAATACGCACGAGCGGCTTCCAGCAGCACATACGTGCCGACGATATTTGTCTCGATAAACGTTGCCGGGCCGGTAATAGAACGATCGACGTGACTTTCAGCGGCCAGGTGCATCACCGCATCAGGCTTATGCTTTGCGAAGATGCGATCCATAGCGTCTTTATCACAAATGTCTGCGTGTTCAAAGGCATAGCGATCGCTTTCGCTGACTTCACTAAGCGACTCAAGATTACCGGCATAGGTCAGCTTATCCACATTGACGACATCGTCCTGGGTATTTTTAATAATATGTCGTACAACTGCTGAGCCGATAAAGCCGGCCCCCCCCGTCACAAGAATTTTCACGTTATCTGTTCCGTCTAGTGTATATGTCTGGATACTGGCGTTCTGAAACCTGAGCTTTTATAAACGGTTTCAGAAATTGAGCACGCTACCGCCCCTGGCTTAACAGCTACCAGTGCACTGAGCGATGTTTGATTAAATGTTTTTTCTTGTCTGATTACAGACAAGAAACTGCCGTTAATTGTCGTCCTAAACGACCTCAGAAACAAGCACAAATCGCTACAATGCGGTCCAGGAGCAGTCTGGATAACTCCATGTAAATATTGAATTTATAACAAAAAAAGGCAGTCATCATTTTGGTTGGATATTAACACACCAAAATAATGACTGCCGTTTGCGCAAGCCGGAGACAGAAATATTAGTCGTTAGCCAGCAACTTCTCAATGCGGCTTCTGAACTTCGCCCCTTCCTTCAGGTTACGCAGCCCATAGTTCACGAACGCCTGCATATACCCCATTTTCTTACCGCAGTCGTAGCTGTCGCCGGTCATTAACATCGCGTCAACAGACTGCTTCTTCGCCAGTTCGGCAATCGCGTCGGTCAGCTGAATTCGATCCCAGGCGCCTGGCTCGGTTTTTTCCAGTTCTGCCCAGATATCCGCGTTAAGAACATAACGCCCCACCGCCATCAGGTCTGAGTCCAGCGTCTGTGGCTGATCCGGCTTTTCGATGAACTCAACGATGCGGCTCACCTGCCCTTCCGTTTCGAGCGGTTCTTTAGTCTGGATAACGGAGTACTCGGAGAGATCGCCCTTCATGCGTTTCGCCAGCACCTGGCTACGACCGGTTTCATTGAAACGCGCCACCATTGCCGCCAGGTTGTAACGCAGCGGGTCGGCAGAAGCAGTATCAATGATGATATCCGGCAGCACGACGATGAATGGGTTCTCACCCACAACCGGACGAGCACACAGGATAGAATGGCCCAGGCCCAGCGGCTGCGCCTGACGGACGTTCATGATGGTCACGCCCGGCGGACAAATAGACTGCACTTCCGCCAGCAGCTGGCGTTTGACGCGCTGCTCAAGCAGCGCTTCAAGCTCGTAAGAGGTGTCGAAGTGGTTTTCTACAGCATTCTTGGACGAGTGCGTAACCAGGACGATTTCTTTGATCCCTGCAGCAACAATCTCGTCAACAATGTACTGAATCATTGGCTTGTCGACGATCGGCAGCATCTCTTTAGGAATGGCTTTTGTGGCTGGCAGCATATGCATGCCCAGGCCTGCTACCGGAATGACTGCTTTCAAATTGATCATTATCTCTTCCACCTTAATATGGTTGACGAAGTATAAACTGTGTCAGGAAAAATGCCTGAAGAAGAAAGTCTACTCCGTCGAATGCAAATCACGTTTGGCTCAGAACTCTGATTACTTAAGCTCATTACGCTATAAGTGTGACCCAGAATCGTCGGAAACCCTACCAATAAAGAAGAGGAAAAACATGTTTCCGACAAATCCCAGATCGTCAGTTGTTACTCAGAAACAAACGTGATGTCATCTTTCTTCTCATGCACGAACTCGTACTTCAACGTACGGTCCAGTCCTTGAGATAGGGTATAAGGTGCTTTAAAACCAGAGGTGTGCACTTTAGTGGCATCAAACTGAGTGGTGGCACAGAATTTTTTTACACGTACGGAACTAATCGCATACTTCTTGCCGGTAACTTTGCTAAGGATATCAAAGCAAAAACCGCCTAGCATTCCTAAAGGATAAGGGAGGTGAACTGAAGGGATTTTTTTGCTGAGGCTCTTTTCAACCTCAGCAACTAATTGATTCATATTCAGATCGGGTTTGTCGACATAGTTATAGACGTCGTAGCCAGGGTTGGCATTGCTCAATCTGAATTTGATAAACTCAACAATATTACCCACATAAGCCATAGACTTAAAGTTGGTTCCGGCGCCCACCATTGCGAATTTTCCACCCGCGATTTGCTTCAGAAGATTGTAGACATTGCCACGATTGCGTTCACCAAAAATGACCGTTGGACGAATAATGGTCAGAGATCGTTCTTCAGGCGCTTTGTTGAACCATTCTCTCAGAACCTCTTCCGCCTGCCACTTACTTTTACCGTAGTGGTTGAAAGGATCGTGCGGGTGAGATTCGTCAGGATTGACTTTATTGAGACCATAAACAGCAACTGAACTGGTAAAAATAATATTCTTAACATTATTTTTTTCCATAGCTGCCAGTACATTGCGTGTACCCTGAACGTTTACATCATAGTAGAGCGACGTTGGGCTGACATCATCGCGATGCTCAGCGGCGAGTAATACCACTGTGTCGAAACCTGCAAGAGCGACATCGAGTTGCTCCTGATTGCGCACATCTCCGGAAACAGTAATGTCAGGGTAGAAATGACTTTGCTGCTTGTCGAAGTTGGTTACATTAAACTCAGCCTTAGAAATCTCGATCAAACGAGTCCCAACGAAACCGGACGCGCCAATAAACAAAACTTTATCGTTCATAAACCACTCAGTGCGTTATGTGTGTTTGGCAAACCTCCGGTAATCTCTGTATTCCCTGAGGTATCGCTAATGATAAGACAGAACTGACGAAAAGATGGCACGGATTATAAACCCTAAAATCGCTGAGTTCAGTAACAAATTTTAGGGATTACCGCGCACTCAATGAGATGTGACCCCACGACTTACTTTCTGGCGGAAGGAAGCGCAAAGTTAAGCCTTTCCGCATTCACCACCTGCTGGTCGACCCGGTCAATATCCACCGAACTCTGCCCCTTCTCATTCACAGCTTTTATGTTCGCCAGCGACAGCAACGTCTCGTCTTTCGCCATGAACTTGCCCCGCACATCCTTGCGCAGGTCGAAGTTAATCTTCAGGGCGGGCCCCACAGCGGCTTCCTGCATCACATTGATGTTGCGTAAGAAAAGATGCTGCGGCTTGTTGTGCAGTTCAAGCGTCGCCCGCTGCATCTCCACGTTGGTTATCGCCACAAACGAGGTGGCGTTACCGGATGAAATCTGTATTCCGCGCAATTTATACGCAAGCTGACGATTATCGAGATGAATATTGTTGAGCTTGAAGTTCTGCGGGATGGACAAATAATCGCCTTTTATCACCCCATAGCCGATTAACATTCCGGCACTATTCACCATATCGACATTATCAATAATGAAATTATCGCAGCCATAAATGGCCACCGTGGCGTTGTCTATTCCCGCTTTTTTACTGAAGTCGGGAGTTATATTTTTGGCCTTAATATTGCGGATAACAAAATGTTTACCGTTTTCAACGTGCACCAGCTGGCGACAGTTGCTGCCGGTGATGTTTGCCACCACGAAGTTCTTGACGGTTTGCTTCTCCGGATAGTCGTTATCGTAGGTGCTGCCGGCGAGGCCAATGCCGATGCCCCAGTTGATCTTGCCGTTGGTGCAGTTGATGTTGTCGATGACATGATCGGAGATCAGGATATTGCGATCGTTGATGGCAACGTTCCACTCGATCGCATCCCCCTGCAGATGGCTAAACTTACTGTTGGTGATGCGGGCACCGTCCACCTGGTTGTGGAAACCCTGGCGCAGGATGGCGTAGTTGGCCTGGCTTACGCTGATGTTATCAATCAGCAGGTTGCGCATCACGCTCGGTTTCTTGCCGCCGATGTAGATCTGCGTCACCGGGCCAAAACCGCTCATGGCCAGCCCTTTGATAACGCAGTCAGAGCCGCGAACGTCGAGCGTAATGTTCTCCGTGCGGCCAGCACCTTCGCCTATCACTTTGCTGCCTTCCTGCAAAACAAAGCGGCCGCGCCCGTTGCCGGTTAACGCCCCGCGGATCAGCAGGGTTTTACCGTCGGGAATGAAAATACCGGTATTGATGTTTTCGCAGGTAAGCCCGGCCGGGACCACGACGGTGTCGCCGTCATTAAACGCCTGCTTAAAAGCGGCGATCCAGTCGTTGTTATTGTACTGATTAACAGAGACCGTTCTGCCGCTTGCCGCCCGCGCGATGCGTGACGACAGCAGCGGCGTGGCCGCCAGAACGGAGAGAGAAGAGACAAAGGTGCGTCGGGTAATCTTTTTCAGCATACATCCTCGGCGTTACAACGTTTGCAGCAGGCTCGCTAACTGGCGGTTAATCACCTGCTGGTTAAAATCGGTTTCCACTTTTTGTCGGGCGTTCTGGAGCACGGGCTCCAGCGCCTGCTGGTCAATATCGCTGAAGGCTGCTAATCGGTCCGCAAGGGCCATCGCGTTATTCTCCGGCACCAGCCAGCCGGAATGGTCAGACTTAATCAGCTCCGGGATCCCGCTGTGCAGGGTTGATACCACCGGAATACCTACGGCCATCGCCTCCATCAGCGCCACCGGAATGCCTTCCATATCGCCATCGGCGCCCGTTACGGAAGGCAGCAGAAAGACATCCGCCTCGTCGAGCATGGCCTTGACCTCGTGGCTCGGCTTGAAGCCCGGCATCTCTACGACATCTTCCAGCTGATACTGTTCGATAAGCGTGCGCAGACGTCGCTCCCACGGCCCAATGCCGAGAATGCGATAGTGGAAATCCACCCCGCGCGCTTTCAGCTGGCGGCAGGCTTCAATGGCCACATGGAGGCCTTTCTTCTCGGTCAGGCGAGCAACGGAGATGATCTGCAGCGGTTTTCCCGGCACCTTGACAGGACGGCGAGTGAAGCGCGTTAAATCCACGCCCATACGCGAAACGGCAATTTTCTCTCCCGGGCAGCCCATGTTTTTCAGGCGTCCGGCCCACAGGTCGCTGATAGGCAGCATCATGTCGCCGCGCCTGAACAGCTGCTGATACTCCGGCGTGTAGTGGTTCAGCACTTCGCGGCTGGAGATGTCGATACCGTGGAAGATGGTCGCAATTTTGCCGTCAATCACGCCCAATTCGCGCAGCTTCGCGGCGGTGACGCCCGCCGGGCCAAAGTGGGCGATAAACACGTCGGCACGATACGGCTGCGCGGTTTGCCCGCAGATGGCCGACAGGATCAGATTGCGGGATTCGGAACCATAGCGGGAGACATTCAGCGCCCGCCACGTCGACGCGCGGTGGATCCCGCGCAAGGTCTGGCTGGCCCGGTGGCGCAGCTTGCTCAGCCTCCCGGACGGCTCATCCTGCAGCCAGCGGGTTTTCGCCTCCAGCCCATACTGGGTATACGCCGCATGGGTATTTTTGGTATCGCCCTTTTGCAGGGCGATAATCTCCACGTCATATCCCATATCGATAAACGCGGTGATTTGGTTCAGGACAAACGTTTCAGACGACAGCGGAAATTTCAGTAAGAAGAAACCAACCTTCATTTCCCCTCCCGCACGCGGTCAAGTACCGATTTCACCATCCCAATGCCCTTCTCGCGCTCGGCTTTCACCGCCACCGCCAGGCGTTCATTGATCGCAGGCAGCTGGCCGAGCGTGTCGCCCACCATCGCACCGAGCGAACCATCAAGCAGATGACGGATATCCACGGCCATTTCCGGCATACCGAGCTGCTGCATGATGCCTGCTGATTTGTGTTCGTAGTTGATGGCAATGGCCGGCGTGCCAAAGTTCATGGAGATAATGGCGGAGTGCAGGCGCGTGCCGACGGTCAGGTCGCAGGCGGAGAGCAGCTTGCCCATCTCCAGATCGTTCAGTTCGTCCATCACCACGTGATAGCGGGACGGATCGTTCACCAGATTGCGCAGGTTCAGCGCCACCATACGGTCGTCTTTGTTGTAGCTGTCGATGCCGGTGCAGGTTGAGAGCGCCAGCACCTGGTACCCGCTGTCCAGCACGCGGTTCACCACGTCGGCGAAGGCTTTCTCATACGCCGCCTGGGTCGTACCTAAACGCTTATCGAAGGGCGCCAGCTCGCGCAGGGTAATCGCGACGGTTTTCTGTTTCGCCGCCACGTCGAGCCAGTGCTGCACCGCGTAGCTCGGCTGGAAGCTGTCGTCCTGGTGATCCACCAGCCACGCGGTGTCCACGCCGTGCTCAACTTTTGAGGTGTCAATTTCGCTGCGCTTCATCATGTCGAGACTGACCGACTCGCGCAGGATCAGCGCGTCGCAGTGGCCGAACACGTAGTTTGCGAGCTGGTTAAACTGCGGATCCTGGAATGGCCCGACGCTGTGGCCAATCATAAACAGCGGCTTTTTCGCCATAAAGGTGCAGAGCGCATGCTCAAACTGCGGCACGCCGTAGAGATCGACGAAGAACGATCCGCCGACCTGGATAATGGCGTCGTAGCCGGACAGCAGACGGACAAAATCGGTAAAGCCCTGCGCGATAGCGATGTTGCGCAGCTTGCCGGTATCGGTCACGCGGGAAAGCAGCACCTGGTGCTGGTAGCGACGACGCAGCACTTTCTTCACCCGCCCCATCACGCCCGCGGCGTTGTTATGCTGTTTCATCTGGCTGTAGAGCGGGTCGCCCATCACCGGGCGGTTCAGTAACCAGGATGAGCTGACCGGATAACGGCTCATCACGTCCACTTCGGTCTCAGGCTTAAGGGTGTTAATTGCATCCAGTAAACCGCGCAGGATGGCGCTGTCGCCACGGTTGCCGCAGGTATGGTTGCCAAGAATTAATAATTTCATAATGGCCTCTTAAATAACTAGCCTGCGCGAAGCAGCGTTTTCATTTTTTCGTTACGGCAAAACTGGCGCTTCATCTCCACCACCAGCGCATTGCGTGACAGCACAATCATCACGCCAAATGCCAGCGCGCCCGCGGCAATCTGCACCGCCAGCAGCGCGGCCAGCGGCAGGTGGCCGCTGAGGATGATGCCCAGGCCGTAGCTCACCGCCAGGGTCGGCAACGAGAGATAGAACGGCAGCCACAGGCTCAGGATGTACTGACGGTAGCTGGAGCCCAGCACCGGCTTGATCATGATGAAGTAGCTCAGAACGGTATTGATTATCTGCACCAGCAGGAAGCCCAGCGTGACGCCGATGGCGCCCGCCATATGCCCGCCGACGATAATCGCCGGAATAAACAGGAAGGTTTTGAACACGTTGAACTTAAAGCTAATGTCGACGCGCGCTTTTGCCATCAGCAGGGAACCAATCGGATTCCCCACGGAGCGCAGGAGCCCCACCACGCACAGCAGCTGCAGGATCGGGATGATGCCGTTCCACTTCTCGCCAAACACCAGCGGCACGAAGTTGCTGGAAACCACCATCAGCCCCAGCAGCACCGGGAAGTTGATAATCCCCACCACGGAAAGCAGCTTGTAGAAGTTAACGCGCAGCTTCTCGGTATCGTCCTGAATCTTGGCGAACGCCGGGAACAGGACGCGGGTGATGATCGGGTTCAGCTTCATCGGCGGCACCACCGCGACGTTGTAGGCCAGGTTGTAGCCCCCCGCCACGCTCGCGCCAAGAATGCGCGCCAACACCAGCGTCGACAGG
The DNA here is from genome assembly GCF_041679625.1 of Enterobacter cloacae complex sp. ESBL7. Taxonomy (NCBI): domain Bacteria; kingdom Pseudomonadati; phylum Pseudomonadota; class Gammaproteobacteria; order Enterobacterales; family Enterobacteriaceae; genus Enterobacter; species Enterobacter cloacae complex sp. ESBL7. Next base: position 487,225 of record NZ_JBGORN010000002.1, on the reverse strand, counting down.
TTGGTATTCACATAGTTGATGATGCTGTCCGCCGTCAGCCACGCGCCAAAGCGCAGGTTCGACGAGACGGACGCGAGAGAGAAATGCAGCCCCGGACGGTAGATCTTGCGGCCAAAGTAGCCGAACAGCAGCGTACGCACGGCAGAGTTAACCAGGTATCCGAGGATAGCGGTCATCGCCAGCGGCCAGAAATGGGCGCTCACAACGGTGAAGGTAAAGCCCGCCAGCACGGCGCTGGTTTCAATCATGCCGATCTTGTTGAACTCCAGCTCTTTCTGCATCAGCGCGCGGAACTGCTGCCCGTGCGGGATCACCACGAAAGCAAACGACAGCGTGCGCATCAGCGGAGCGAGATCCGGGTTATGCAGCACGCTGGCGATAGTGTCGCTCAGCAGGAACACCAGCACGAACACGAAAATCCCCAGCCCCACGTTCAGCCAGTAGAGGGTGGTCAACTCAAGATGGCTGATCTCTTTGCGCTGGATAATCGAGTTGGCAATACCAAAGTCAGACAGCGTATCGGCCAGCGCGATAATCACCAGCGAAACGGTCAGCAGGCCGAACTGGTGATTATCAATAATGCGCGCCAGCACGGTCATCTGCACCAGACCGAGGCCAATGATGACGATGGTCGCCATCGCTGACCATTTGGCCCCGCTGATGGTTTTTTCACGTAAGCTCATCTTAGTACGCCGCTTTGTTCACGAAACCTTTGAAGATGGTCAGAAAAACAATCTTGATATCGAACCAGATACTCCATTCACGGATGTACTCCAGATCGAATTCGATACGTTTTTCCATTTTTTCCAGCGTGTCGGTTTCGCCGCGCCAGCCGTTGATCTGCGCCCAGCCGGTAATGCCCGGCTTCACCTTATGGCGCAGCATGTAGCCTTCAATCAGCGAGCGGTACTGCTCGTTGTGCGCCACCGCGTGCGGACGCGGGCCAACAATCGACATGCCGCCGGTGAAGACGTTGATAAACTGCGGGAGTTCATCCAGCGAGGTGCGGCGCAGGAAGTTCCCCACGCGGGTGACGCGCGGATCGTTCTGCGTTGCCTGGGTCACCACCTTGTCGTTTTCCATCACCTTCATGGAGCGGAATTTCCACACCATAATCGGCTTACCGTCCATACCGTAGCGGGTCTGGCGGAAGATAACCGGGCCGGGAGAGCTCAGCTTCACCGCGAGGGCAATGCAGCACAGCACCGGGGAGATGAGCAGTAAAATCAGCGAAGAGAGCACAATATCTTCCGCGCGCTTCAGCACGCGGTTAATGCCCGACAGCGGGGTGTCGTACAGCGGTACCACCGGCACGCCGTTCACTTCTTCAATGCGTGAATGGAGGATGTTAAAGGTAAAGACGTCCGGGATCAGGATCACCGAACAGGTGGTGTCCGCCAGCTCGCGCATCAGTTGCTTAATGCGGGATTCGTCTCTCATCTGCATGGCGATGTAGACGTTGTGAATTTTACCGGCTTTCGCGTCTTCAATAAGCTGTTCGTAATTGCCCGCCCAGTCCGACGGCACGCCGCCCGGCTTCGCGTCGTGGTAAATCCCGACCACTTCAAACCCTAACCACGGCTCTTTGCGGAAGCTGTCGAGCAGGACCTTACCAACCGGAAGATCGCCCGCTACCGCAACGAAGCGACGGTTATAACCGCGGTTACGCAGCCAGCCCGCGCCGAAGCGGATCAGGGAACGGCACACCACCATGCCGACGCTGGTGATCAAATACCAGCAGAGATAGGTGACGAGGCGATTATCAAAATCATGGCTGAAGGCCACCAGGCCTGCGCTGAAGATCAGGCTCAGGGTCCAGTTCTGCAGCAACAGCATCAGTTCGGTGGTCATTTTCACGCCGCGCCACGAGCGGTAGAAATCGGTCATCCCGCCGATCATCTGAAACACGACCAGCGCAATGAGTGCCATCAGCAGATGCATATATAAGAACGGCAGCCCGCCGATCCGACACACCGCCCACAATCCACCGACCATGATGGTGATATCAGAAAAACGCTGCACCATAGAGATTAACGATGCATTCGTTCTCGCTCGTTCGCGTTTTTTTAGATTCGTCATCGTTGTTCCTGTATTCGGTTCCCCCTCCCGCCGGGAGGGGCAATTGTTACTGATTCAACAGCGCCAGAATGTCCTTCGTTCGGGCTTCCATCAGCGCCGTGTCAGCACGGGACTCCACGTTCAGGCGCACCACCGGCTCGGTGTTGGACGAGCGCAGGTTAAATCGCCACTGCGGGAACGCCATGCTGATGCCGTCCGTACGGTCAATTTCCAGCGCGTGGATCGCAAAGTGCTGCTCCACGCGGGCAATGGCCTCGGCCGGCTGCGCCAGCTTGCTGTTGATCTCCCCGCTCGCCGGGAACGCCGCCATGCGGTCACGCACCAGCTCGCCCAGCGTCTGCCCCTTCAGGCACAGCAGCTCGGTCACCAGCAGCCACGGGATCATCCCGCTGTCGCAGTAGGCAAAATCACGGAAGTAGTGGTGGGCGCTCATCTCGCCGCCGTAAATGGCGTCTTCTTCGCGCATGCGCTCTTTGATGAAGGCGTGGCCGGTTTTGGACATCACCGGCGTGCCGCCCGCCGCGGAGACCACGTCGACGGTGTTCCAGGAAAGGCGCGGGTCATGAATGATTTTCGCGCCCGGGTTTTTCTCGAGGAACGCTTCCGCCAGCAGGCCGACAATGTAGTAGCCCTCGATGAACTGCCCTTTCTCGTCGAACAGGAAGCAGCGGTCGAAGTCACCGTCAAAGGCGATGCCCATGTCCGCGCCGTGCTCAATCACCGCGTTGCGGGTGTCGTCGCGGCATTCCGGCAGCAGCGGGTTAGGAATACCGTTCGGGAAGTTGCCGTCCGGGGTGTTGTGCACCTTGACGAAGGTCACCGGCACGTTCAGCGCCTTAAAGCGGGCTTCCAGCGCGTCCACCACCGGGCCGGCCGCGCCGTTACCGGAGTTGATGACCAGCTTCAGCGGCTTGAGGTTCGCCACGTTGATGTAGCCCAGCAGGTGGTCGATGTACTCTTTCTGCAGGTTGATTTTTTTGTAGCTGCCGCGCTTCGCGTCGTTTACCGGCGGGAAGTCGTTGGCTTCCGCCAGGCGCTGCACGTCGCGCAGGCCGGTGTCGCCGCTGATAGGACGGGCGCCCTTGCGCACCAGCTTCATCCCGTTGTAGTCCATCGGGTTGTGGCTGGCCGTCACTTCGATACCGCCGTCCACGCCCAGGTGGAAGGTGGCAAAGTAAATCTCCTCGGTCCCGGAAAGGCCGATATCCAGCACGTCCACGCCCGCGTCCTGCAGCCCTTTCGCCAGGGCCAGCTTGAGGGATTCACTGGTCAGACGCACGTCGCCGCCCAGCACGATGGTCTGCGGTTTTAAATATTCGCCGTACGCGCGGCCAATGCGCCACGCGATGTCTTCATTCAGCTCTTCGCCCAGCTTGCCGCGAATATCGTAGGCTTTAAAACAGGTTAATTTTTCCATGATGACCCCTTTTTCAGGCAACAGTCGGCCCTGACCACGTAATGGCCAAATTGATTTTTTTGTCATTCGCAGGCCCGGTAAGCGCAGCGCCACCGGGCATAATGCAGAGTGCTACACCCGCCCGTAGCGGTCCTGGAAGCGCACGATATCGTCCTCTTCCAGATACGAGCCGGAGCGCACCTCAATTAAGTCGAGAGGAATTTTCCCCGGGTTCTCCAGACAGTGCGTCGCCCCCAGCGGAATATAAATGGACTCGTTTTCACCGAGCAGTTTGACTTCACCGTCGATGGTGACTTTAGCGGTACCCGCAACCACCACCCAGTGCTCGGCGCGGTGATGGTGCATCTGCACCGACAGCCCCTCGCCCGGCTTCACGGTGATGCGTTTCACCTGGTAGCGGTCACCGGAGTCAATGGAGTCATATTTCCCCCACGGACGGTAGACTTCGCGGTGAATATGGTGCTCGTGACGGCCATCGGCCTTGATCTGCTCCACCACTTTTTTAACGTCCTGCACGGCGTTACGGTCGGCAATCAGCACGGCGTCCTTGGTCTGGACAACCACCAGATCCTTCACCCCGACCGTGGTCACCAGGCCGGATTCGGCGTAGACGTAGCTGTTTTCCGTTTTGTGGCTAATAACATCGCCGTGGTGGACGTTACCCTCCGGGGTATGGGCGCTGATCTCCCACAGGGAGGACCAGGAGCCGACATCGCTCCAGCCCGCATCCATCGGTACCACGACGGCATCCGCCGTACGTTCCATCACCGCATAGTCAATGGACTCTTCCGGGCAGGCGAGGAACGCCTCTTCATCCACGCGGATGAAGTCGAGATCCGGGTCCACCACCGCCATCGCTTTCTCGCAGGCGTCAAGAATATCCGGGCGGTATTTGCGCAGCTCTTCCAGATAGCGTCCGGCGCGGAACAGGAACATCCCGCTGTTCCAGTAATACTCACCGCTGGCGACATACGCCTGCGCGGTTTCCAGATTCGGTTTTTCAACAAACTGCGCCACGTCAAACGCCACGCTGTCGCCTTCACCCGGCGTCACGCTGCCGCGACGAATATAGCCATAGCCGGTTTCCGGCAGATCCGGCACGATGCCGAAGGTCACCAGCTTGCCGCTCTCGGCGTAAGGGATCGCCGCACGCACCGCGTCGCGGAACGCGTCTTCCTGCTGGATAACGTGGTCTGCCGCCAGGACCAGCATCAGCGGGTCACAGTCCGGGCTGCTGCGTTTTGCCGCCAGCGCCGCCAGGGCGATCGCGGGCGCGGTATTGCGTCCGGCAGGCTCCAGGATGATGTTTTCGGTGAGCTTATTCAGCTGGCGCAGCTGCTCGGCAACAATAAAGCGGTGCTGTTCGTTACAAATCACCACCGGGCTTTCACACTCCACGCCGTGCAGACGGTTTACCGTCGTCTGCAGCATGGTGAGATCCCCTTTCAGGCAGAGGAACTGTTTTGGATAGAGCACGCGGGACAGCGGCCACAACCGGCTACCAGAGCCACCAGCCATCACAACCGGATACAAAGTGGTTTGACTCATGATTTATCCCCGTATATCTGCAATAAATTGGCTCAGCACGTTCTCTTTTTCGAGCGTGCGTTCGGCATATTCACGTGCCACCGTGTTCACTTTTGGCATGGCAAGTGCCTGTTCAATTCCGGTTACCAGCGCCGGGACCGATTCCGGCTCCACGCACACGGCAATCCCCGGATAGCTGTCGCACAGCTGGCCTAATTCTGTTTCGGCTTCTGCCGTAATCACCGCGTTACCGCCCACTGCCAGAATGTTGGTCAGCTTGGACGGTAGCACCGCGTCCGCGGCGCCGCGTTTTTGGACCACCAGATGGCAGTCGCCCATCTTCAGCAGCGCAGGCAATGCCTCGTAAGACTGAAGCGGGAAAAATTTCACGTTGGTCAAGCCGCGTTCCCCGGCCATTTTTTCCAGCCGCGCCTTTCCACCGCCCTGCCCGACAATCACAAACGTCCACGGATGTTCACTCAGCAGCTGGGCCGCTTCAATCACGCTTTCCAGCCCCTGCTTTTCGCCGATGTTGCCTGAGTAAAGAATGATTTTTTGATCTTCAGGCAAACCGAGCTGCGCGCGCAGGGCCTGAGCGTCCTGCTCAGTTACATCGCGAAAACGCGCCACTTCGGACCAGTTCGGGAAGAAGATCACCTTCTCTGCCGGAACGCCCTTTTCCTGCGCCTTGTTCATCATCGAGCGCGAGATAGTCGAGACGTAATCCACGTTGTGCAGGCCGCTGCGCTCAAACGCGCTGGCGAGCTTCGCCACCTTGCCGCCCTTGCTTTTGCCTGCCATCCCCAGGCCCAGCATGGCGTCAACTTCGTAATCCTGAATGTGCAGCAGGGTGCGCGCGCCGGAGAGTTTGCCCAGCAGGCGCATGCCCGGCGTGCAAAACAGCGTTGGCACCACGCCGATGATGCGATCCGGCTTCCAGCGACGCTGCGCCATCAGCGGGAAGAAACTGCTTAGGGCAAAGCTGCCCAGATGAATTAACCGCTTCAGCGTTGAGGGCTGCTTAGGCACATACAGCGGGCAACGCCAGACGGTCGCTGCGCCCTCTTCGCGACGGTAGCGCCAGCTTGAGTAGCGCTCCCCGACTTTCCACTCCGGGTAGTACGGCGGCGCGGTAATGACCCGCACGTCATGTCCCTGGCTCGCCATCCACTCGACCATCTCGCCGGTGTATTTCCCGATGCCGGTTAATTCCGGCGAGTAGTTGATTCCGTATACGAGGATCTTCATATGCCCGGCACCTCGGCCTGACGTTCGGCCAGGAAATAGGCACGACTGTTGTCATGCACATTGTCGCTGGCAAGCAGCGCCTCTGGCGTCTGCCAGCGGTAGTCGTCATGCTGAGAATCAGGCAGACGCAGGTCTGCCTCACTCACCTTCAGGCGGAACCCCAGCACGATGTAGTGCGTGGTGAACCCGGTGCCTGAAAAGTTATCGTCATAGAAGTGCTGCCAGACCCCGTAAAACTGGCCCGCTGCCATCGGCAGCTGCAGGCCCAGTTCCGCCAGAGTGAGACGCTCAAACGCATCGCTGAGCCGCTCATCCTTCTGCACGCGCCCGCCGGGCACGAACCAGAAGCCCTGTGCAGGACGGTTGGTTCGTTTCCCCAGCAAGAACTCGCCGCGTTCGTTCTCCACGATCAAATCAATTGAGATGAGCGGAGTGGAACGCACTACCGTGGCAAAATCTTCCTGACTTAAAAACATCGTTACCCCCGGAAGCGGTGCTGGTTTTCCAGGAACCACTGGTAGGTACTGGCCAGCCCCTGCTCCAGTGACACCTCGTGATACCAGCCCAGCTGATGCAGACGGGTCACGTCCAGCAGCTTGCGCGGCGTGCCGTCCGGTTTCGTCGCGTCAAACACCACGCGTCCTTTGTAGCCCACCACCTGCGCGATGGTTTGCGCCAGTTCGCGAATGGTGCAGTCCACGCCGGTACCGACGTTGATGTGCGACAGCATCGGCTCGGTGTTCTCCTGCCACACCTCACGATCCAGCTCCATCACGTGAATGCTGGCGGCAGCCATGTCGTCCACGTGCAGGAATTCACGCATCGGCGTACCGCTGCCCCACACCACCACGTCCGGCGCGTTCTCGGCGGTCGCCTCGTGGAAGCGGCGCAGCAGCGCCGGGATCACGTGCGAGTTGCTCGGGTGGAAGTTGTCGTGCGGTCCGTACAGGTTGGTCGGCATCACCGAACGATAGTCGCGGTTGTACTGACGGTTGTAGGACTCGCACAGCTTGATCCCGGCAATCTTGGCAATCGCGTACGGCTCGTTGGTCGCTTCCAGCGTGCCCTGCAGCAGTTCGCTCTCGGCGATCGGCTGTTTCGCCATTTTCGGGTAAATACAGGACGACCCGAGGAACAGCAGCTTATTCACGTTGTGCAGATGCGCCGCGTGAATGATGTTGCTCTCGATCATCATGTTTTCGTAGATGAAATCCGCCGGGTAGGTGTTGTTAGCGACGATGCCGCCCACCTTCGCCGCGGCCAGATACACCTGGTCAATGCGTTCGTTAGCAAAGAAGTCCTGTACCGCACGGCTGTCGAGCAGGTTCAGCTCGTCGCGCGTGCGGACAACCACTTCCACGTCACCGCGCTGTTCGAGCTGGCGAACAATCGCGGAACCCACCATTCCGCGATGACCGGCGACAAAAATACGTTGTTTTGTCATTCTCAGGACTCCAGCGCGATGGCAACCTCGTAGCCATGAGACTTGAGCAGGGAGTGTTTTTTCGCTGCTTCAAGATCTTTGGCTACCATCTCGGAAACCATTTCCTGCAGAGTGATTTCTGGTTTCCAGCCAAGCTTCTCGTGCGCTTTGGTTGGGTCGCCCAGCAGGGTTTCCACTTCAGCAGGACGGAAGTAGCGCGGGTCAACCTGCACAATCACGTCGCCTGGCTTCACGCCCGGAGCGTCGTGGCCGGTCACGGAAACCACGATACCTTTCTCTTCCACGCCGGTACCTTCGAAGCGCAGTTTGATGCCCAGCTGCGCCGCGGCCATTTCAACGAACTGACGGACGGAGTACTGCACGCCGGTCGCAATCACGAAGTCTTCTGGCTGTTCCTGCTGCAGCATCATCCACTGCATTTTCACGTAGTCTTTGGCATGACCCCAGTCACGCAGGGAATCCATGTTGCCGAGGTGCAGGCAAGACTCCAGACCCTGCGCGATGTTGGCGATAGCGCGGGTGATTTTGCGGGTCACGAAGGTTTCGCCGCGACGCGGAGATTCGTGGTTGAACAGGATGCCGTTACAGGCGTACATGCCGTAGGATTCACGGTAGTTCACGGTGATCCAGTAGGCGTACAGTTTTGCTACCGCATACGGAGAGCGCGGGTAGAACGGCGTGGTCTCTTTCTGTGGGATTTCCTGCACCAGGCCGTACAGCTCGGAGGTGGATGCCTGATAGAAGCGAGTTTTCTTCTCAAGGCCGAGGAAGCGAATCGCTTCCAGCAGACGCAGCGTACCCATGGCATCAACGTCGGCGGTGTATTCCGGGGACTCGAAGGAGACAGCTACGTGGCTCATCGCGCCCAGGTTGTAGACTTCATCCGGCTGTACTTCCTGCAGGATACGGGTCAGGTTGGAGGTATCGGTCAGGTCGCCGTAGTGCAGATGGAATTTCGGGTTCGCCGCGTGAGGATCCTGATAAATATGATCCACACGTTCGGTGTTGAAAGAAGATGCACGACGTTTAATACCGTGTACTTCATACCCTTTTTCCAGCAGGAACTCTGCCAGGTAAGAACCATCCTGCCCGGTAACGCCGGTGATGAGAGCGACTTTAGACATGTTTTATTCCTCTACTTATGAATTTAATCAGAGCCGTTAAGTAGGCTATCTTTTTTGTCATTTTGAACGTGGGCTGTGCTCGAAATCCTCACGTACCTAAGTACGTTCCGGTTTCTCCGCGCAGTCCGCGTTCAAACTGCCTGCAACGATTACGCCTACTTAACAAGGCTCTTCGTTTCAACGCGTTCGCGTATCACCACTGCGGGGTTGCCACGGCAAATTTTATTTGCCGGTAGCGATTTAAAAACGCTGCTGCGGGCACCGACTACCGTGCCATCGCCAACAGAAACACCCGGTGCAACAAAAACATCCGTTGCCAGCCAGCATTTTTCGCCAATCACAACAGGCGAAGCGGTAATATCAAAATGCTGACTCATAAAGTCGTGGCTGCCGGTGCACAAATAACATTTCTGTGAAACCACCGAATTTGCGCCAATCGTAATTTCGCCAAGGGTATATAACACCGCGTCATCCCCGACCCATGCGTAATCCCCCAGCGTTAATTTCCACGGATAGGTAATTTTCACAGAAGGTCGGATGACTACGTTTTTTCCGATTTTTGCGCCAAACAGGCGCAATAAAAAGGCTCGCCAGCGGTACATTATTTGCGGCGACCAGGCAAACAATGTTGCCTGAACGGCCCACCACAGCTGTACCTTAATACCGTTCCCGCCCCGAAAACCTTTCGGCACGGAGAAACCTTTTAAATCCTGCATTGCGTTTCCTTATATTCAGGCTTTGTTATATAAGGTTTTCGTTTTGCCTGTGGTACGCAGGCGTAATAAATAAGACAATTCCGCCCAGAACCCCGGCACGCGTAATATTTTACGCTGCACGTTTTTGGCATCCTGGCACAATTCCAGATTATTAGACGTTGACACGCCGCCCATGGAGAATTCAGACACCAGCCCTTTAATTCGACGGAACGGGTAACCTGATTTATACAGGCTGGCTGCCAGCGCATAATCGGAAGACACTTTATACTGCAAATCGTAAGGCTGTTTTTTCAGACCTTTTACCGGGAAGAAAATGGCCTGATGGCTGGCCGGCAGGCTGTGATAGATATACCAGCCTGGCTTCGCGCTGCGGCACACTTTATGTCCGTCGCCAAAATCGAGCAGCGCGTCGCCAATATACATGGCGTCCTCTTTCTGGCGAGCCAGCTGACGGGCAAACAGCGCCACGTCCTCATGGAAAATATCGCCCGAGTTCAGGAAGATGGCATAACGGCCTTGCGCCATGTTGATGCCTTTATTCATCGCATCGTAGATGCCTTTATCTTTCTCGCTGATGTAGCGTAAGTTGAACTCACCGTTGAGTTTTTCCAGAAACTCCGCCGTGCCATCGTTCGAGCCGCCGTCGACCACAATCCACTCAAAGGTGAGGCTTGGATCGCGCGCCAGGTTGCGCAGCGAGCGCCAGGTTTTTACCACCCCTTCGTAATTACGAAAAGCGACAGTAATGACGCTAAGAAACATAAATCACCTCATTTCGTCATACGTTCGTAATATTAAGCGCCTTGCGCAGAATAAACGGACAGACAATCAAGAAAGCATATTCCGGGCTAAATATTGACCCGGTAAAAAAGAGCGACACCGGAGTAAACAGATAAAGCTGAACGCGAAAGTTCTGGTTATCACCAAACGCGTTAATCATCATTTTGAAAACTTTAAACAGATACCACAGGGTCAACAGTACGGCGAACCACGAAAAATAAATAATTAACAGATACAGACCATTGTCTATGGTTTTACCGACATCCGCACCGTTAAAGATTCCGAATGATGCAACATATTCGTAAAGTGAGCCGAATCTTACTACCCCATCAATATGGGTTAAGGAATAACCCACCATCACCAGTGGCCCAATGATGCGATAATAGGACGAAGACCCTTCCGTTCCCAAATCACCCAGACGTTCTGAGATGTACGGGAAGGCAAATATCACGCCTACCATAAATACCGTCAGGGAGATAATCGCCAGCGGCAGTTTTTTCTTAATCGCATCTTTGTTCAGGTACTGGAACGCCCACTCCAGCAGGTAAAACAGGATAAATGTCATTACCCCTGAGAACGATCCAGACAGAACAATTCCTGCAAGAATCATAGCATCGGTCTTAGGCGTTTTGATACCAAACTGTTTGATGCTGAGCCAAATTGAGATTAACGCCAGAGCGAAAAACGCCGGTTCAAAATAGAGGGCTGTAGTACGCTTCCCGCCAAACTTGATGAAGTTCAATACATAGCTGTTACTGTAAATGAGATATTTCGAAATTATCTCCATCAGGCTGCTGCCGCCGGTGAGAATAATTTGCGCCATCTCCAGCGCGGCAAGCATAACAATTAACGCAACGGCAATATAAAAGAACCTAAGGATTTTCCGATAATTGTGCGGAGAAATAGTTTTAAATCGAATACTCCAGACCATACCGATAATAATGACAATATAAACAAACAGCATGGTCGACGTGACGTATTTACTCGCATCCAGCGACTGGCCAAAGATGTAGTTAAACAGCGTCAGGCCCGTGCCCAGCCCTAGGGCAATCATCAGCTTCTTGAGGTTGATTTTATCGACATACAGCAGAAGCAGAACGGGCAGGAAGGTTACGATGGTTATCGGGAAGCTTTCGCCGAGCTGGGCAATTTTGACGTTGACCAGCAGGTAGATCAGCGGCAGCAGCAGATAACTACAGATTCTGATAGAACGAGACATATTCCTCCAGCATCTGTTGTCCACTGTAGGCCTTGCGGCTGCGGTTGCGGAACGATTCCAGGTCAGTACCAAAAACGATCTCAGCAATCTGCGCCTTCGGCAGCTGTACCAGCGGCAGGACCTCCTGCTCCGTGAAGGTTTTCCCGCCGGACTTTTCCAGCACTTCACGCGCCGCATCGCTGTGGGTGGCAATCACCGGCACGCCGATAGAGAGCGCTTCGCAGAGGATCAGCGGGTAGTTATCCACGCGGGAGCTGAACACCAGCGCGTCCATTTCATTCAGCGCGCTCATCAGCTTGCGCTTGTCGGTTTCAAACCCGTGGTTCACCACGTTGACCCCTTCGAACGGTGAAAACTTGCCGAAGGTGTGAAGCTCTATCTTGTCGCCCAGCGCCATCATGTCGCGCACCAGCTGCTGGTTGGTTTTACCGTCGTAACGCAGGTCATGCGCAACGATGGCGATTTTCGGTTTGCCCGCGGTTTCCGCCACCGGGGTCAGCTCGGCAAGAATGGCTTCCGTCGCCACGTCGATGCCGTTGTTGATAATCTGACAGCGCCCTGCCCCGTACAGGCTGTTGAAGGCATCGGCTACGTGCTGGCTCGGGGAGATAAACGTACAGCCGAGCGAGAGCATGTCGCGGAACAACTGACGCTTTCCGGCCACCAGCTGATGCGCGCGATCCACCTTCACCGGCGGGTAGTTGCTTAACGTCGGGCACTTCTGGCAGTTATCTTTCCAGCCTTCGCAGCCGTCGGTAAACGCGCAGCGTCCGGTCACGCTCCAGTGATCGTGCAGCGTCCAGACAAAGCGGGTATCGGGCTTGTGGGCCTGCACCTTCTGGCAAAACGCCACCACCTCTTCCAGATTCAGCCAGTAGCTGTGCAGCACGTGAAAATGCAGCACAACCGGGCCCGCGGTGCGGGTAACCGTGCGATACAGCGTGTTCAGGTTGCCAAACAGGTCGCGGTTAAACAGACGGAACAGCGCAATGTTGGCCATCGAGGTCAGACGCGGCGTGTGCTTGTGCACCTGCGGGAAATTATCGTGGCTGACGCTTTTCTTGCCGCCTTTGCCGTAACCGTAAATAAACCGAGACTGAAGTCCTTTTTGCAGCGCACGCTGGTGCAGATCCAGGGCCACGCCTGCCGCTCCGCCTTCTGCGAGGCGTACGTTAAATTGCAGAATGTTCATTTAATCACCTTCACGCGGGCTTTTTCTCCCACCACCAGCGCGTTATCCGGAATGCTGTCCAGCACCACGCTGCCAGCACCAATCGTGACGTTATTACCAATCGTAATGTCACCGATGATCACCACGTTCGCGCCCAGCTCGACGTTATTGCCGATGACCGGGCAGGCCAGGCTGTCAGGCCCGCGGTTGCCAATGGTGACCGCATGACGAATGGTGAAATCATCCCCGGCGACCACAAACTTGTTGATCACCACCGCATAGCCGTGATGGATGGTAAAGCGGCGGCCAATGGTGGCAGCGGCCTGAATTTCATAGCCAAAAAAGCATTCGGTGATGATGCGGTACAGCACCAGCACGGGCGCCGCCCAGATATTGTTCAGCACGTTTTTCTTACGCCACACCGAGCAAAAATGCGCGATGCGGTACGCCAGAACCATGCAGCACGGACGCAGGCTCCAGCTGTTAGCGCGGCAATCTTCCAGAAACATTATTTCCCCCGAAGTCCATCAGCCAGGCGCTTGCCGTTACGCACGGAAAGCAGCGTCAGCAGCGTGCGCCAGTTCATGCGCTTATTGCGGATCTGATAGAGGGTAAAGAGCTGATATTTACGGCTGGCACGGTCAAACTTGTCCTTGTGCTTGCGGTAAAAATGGAAGTAGCCGGAGAACTTCTTCGGCGAGGAGGTGATTTGCATCTCCCCGTGGTTGATGTGCAGGATCTGGGTGGCCTCTTCCACTTTCCACGGCTCGCCGTATTCCACCACCATGCGCAGGAAGATATCGTAATCCTGCGCGGCCTTGAGTTCGGTATCGAACAGGCACTCTTTGAAGCGCCACGCCCAGGTGAAGACCTGGTTACCAATAATGTTGCGCTTGTAGAACAGGCGGCGAGAATACGGCGATTTCGGGTACAGCGGCAGACTGGCGGGCTGCGAATAAACCTCGCCCTGACAGACATAGTCGTTGGCATACAGGAAAGCATGCGTGACCAGCTGTTCTTTATGCGACAGGAAGATAGACAGGCGGTTCGGCGTCCATTCGTCATCGTCGTCGATCCCGGTCAGATACTGGCCTTTGGCCTGCATAATCGCCTGATTACGCACCGCGCATGCGCCGGAGTTAATGGCGTTATGCGTATAGACCACCCGCGGGTCGTTGAGGTCAGTCACAAACTTTTGCAGCTGTTCATACGAGGAAGAGCAGTCATCAACGATGATCAGCTCCCAGTTATCGTAATCCTGTCGCAGGACGGATTTGATTGCGCGGATCGCCAGCTGCTGACGATTCCATGTCGGCATATAGATTGAAACTAAAGGGCGTTGTGTGGTCATCTTTTCCCCTCACCCCGGCCCTCTCCCCAAAGGGGAGAGGGTGAAAGGCAGCCAGTGGTTATCATTACGTTCGTCCCCCACATCCAGCACCGAACAGTCCCCTCTCCCCTTTGGGGAGAGGGTTAGGGTGAGGGGTGTGGGGTGTGTTTTGTTATTTACTGTCAGACTTATATTCGTACTCGTAATAGCCGTAATCCTGGTACCCGGTCGCGCGGCGGAAGATGGAGTTCAGGATCACCCCTTTCACCTCGATCCCGTTCTGCTCGAAGCGGCTCAGGCTGGTTTCCACCTCTTTCAGGGTGTTGACCGCGTACCGCGCCACCATCAGCGTGGTGCCAGCGTGGCGGCCAACAACCGCTGCGTCGGTCACGGCCAGAATTGGCGGCGTATCGATCAGCACCAGGTCGTAATTTTTGCTCGCCCACTCCACCAGCTCGGTGAAGCGTTCGCTCATCAGCAGCTCGGACGGGTTCGGCGGCACCTGACCGCGTGGGATCAGGTCAAATTTCGGCACCGTTGTGGGTTTCGCGCTCTGGCTGATTTCACCTTTGCCGAGCAGGATTTCCGACAGCCCGTGCACGTTGTTGGTGCCCAGCAGCTCGTGGGTGTAGCCCTTACGCATATCGCAGTCGATCAGCAGAACGCGCTTGTTGGTCTGGCTGACTACCGCCGCCAGGTTGGCGCAGACGAAGGTTTTACCGATTGACGGGCTCACGCCGGTTAACATCAGGACGTTGTTTTTGGCCTGCATCATGGCGAAGTGCAGACTGGTACGCAGGCTACGGATCGCTTCGATGGCGAGGTCGGTCGGGTTACCCACCGCCAGAAGCTGGCTCTGTTTGTAACGCTTGACGCCCTTGATGGTTTTGACGCTGTCACGGGATTTTTGCCACTCGGACAGCGGAATACTGGCATAGACGTTGATACCGCTCTCTTCCAGCACCTGCGGGCTTTCGATACCACGGTTGAACAGCGAACGCAGCAGCACGCCCACGATGGAGAGCATCAGGCCGAGAATAATGCTGCCGAGAATAATCAGCGCTTTCTTCGGCTTCAGCACGCCAGGCTGGGTAATGGCCGGGTCGACGATGCGTACGTCACCGACGGTACTGGCTTCGGTGATTTTCAGCTCCTGCTGCTTGTTCAGCAGCTGCATGTAAACCTGCTGTCCTGACTCCACGTCGCGGGTCAGACGCACGATCTCCTGCTGCGTTTTCGGCATCGCGGTCACGCGGTCATTGAGCTTCGCCTTCTCTTCTTCCAGGGTACGGCGTTTCTCCAGCAGCGTGCGGTAGGCCGGGTGACGTTTGGTATAAAGCTTGGAAATCTCCGCCTCTTTGAAGGTCAGCTCGTTGAGCTGCGCATCAATGTTGACCATCGAATCGAGGACCGATTTCGCCTCCAGCGGCAGGTCAACGGAGTCTTTATCCTGACGATAGGCGTTCAGCTTGTTCTCGGCATCATCCAGATGGGCGCGCACTTCCGGGAGCTGTTTCGCGAGGAAAGCCAGGCTTTTCGCCGCTTCCGCCGACTTACGCTCAACGTTCTGCTCAAGATAGTTGCGGGTAATGCTGTTCAGGATGTCGCGGATTTGATCCTTATCTTCACCGGTAAAGGTCATGCTCAGCACGCCGGTGTCCTTACCGTTTTCGGTGACGGTCAGGTTGTTTTGCAGATTGTTGATCATCCCCAGGGTGGAGAATTTGGTGACGGTGAATTCGCCGCCCTCCTGGGCGTTAATCGCGCTGACCATCATGCTGACGCCGTCTTTGGTCAGCATCTGCCCCACTTCGCCGCGGGCGCTAAAACCTGCGTCACTGGTTAGCTGGTACTGTTTCGGGCCTAGCACCGTCAGGGTAAACGTCTGATCGGCTGCCCCTTTTGGCAGCACGAAGTCAGTGACTTTCACCGTGTCGTTGTTGCGCCCCATCAGCCGATCCCAGCCGGCACCAAAGACTGGGAAGGTATTTTTGGTGACGGAGATATCGAGCCCGAGGTCGTGAACCGTTTTACCCAGCACCAGGCGTGACTGGATGAGCTGAATTTCGGCGTCGGATGCCGGCGGCTTGTTCGCCAGCGCGGAACCAATGTCCTGCACCAGCGAGTTGCCGGTATTCTGCTCGATCTGCACCAGCGCATCGGCGCTGTAGATAGGGGTGGCGAACAGCGTATAGACGACGGCCGCCGCGGCGAACACGGCGGTAATGCCCAGCACCCACCACTTTGCCTCTACAACAGTGCCGACCAGGCGCCCAATATCAATTTCATCACTGCCCGAAGTCGGGGCGGCAGAAGGTCTTGTTTTTTCTGTCATTGTTATCCCTGCTGAACTTTCAGTGCCTGCGCCCACTGTTGGGCAGACTGGTCAAGTAAGGTGTAAACCGCCTCAAAGGCCTCATGGCTTTTGCGATACGGATCGGGGATTTCACGTTCATTGTCCCAGTGACCAAACAGCATCACCTTGCCGCGCATCTCCGGAGCGATATCGCACAGCGCATGAATATGGCGTTTTTCCATCGTCAGGATCAGGTCATACTCCCGGCACATGCGGCCAGTGACCTGGCGGGCCACGTGGCCGTCGAGAGAGAGGTGATGATCCCGCGCCACGCTCGTTGCGCGCTCATCGGCACCCTTACCGACCAGTGCACCCAGCCCTGCCGAATCAACGGTCAGTTCGGGCTGGTAGTGTTTCAACAACCGTTCAGCCGTAGGGGAACGGCAAATGTTCCCCACGCATACCACCAGAATTTTGTTAAACATCGCGGATTACCAGGTATGAATGTCGCGCGCCGTATCCGTCATGTAGCGAACGCCACTGATGGTTGGCAGCAACTGGTTGATCAGACGGTTCCAGCGAGCAACCGGCGCGGTGGTGACATACACCACATCGTATGGCTGGAGACGGAACTCCGTTGCCATCACCAGAGAGGTCGCATCGGACATATCCAGCTGGTAGATGTTGGCAATCTTGCCTTTCGCACTGCCCTCACCTTTCAGAGGACGGATAACGAAGATACCGGTCGCGTTAGAGGTCGTCAGATCGATACCCTCAGCATTGCCCAGCGCTTCGGTCAGCGTCATACCGCTGAAGTCCATTTTGAGGGTGCTCTGTTTCTTCACTTCACCCATCACGAAGACTTTCAGATCGTCATTGCGCGGCACGTAGAGAATGTCACCTGGATAGAGCAGGCGGTTCTGGGTCAGATCGCCGTTTTGCATCAGCGCCTGCAGCGAAATACGCTGCTCCTTCCCGTTGTGGGTGAGCACGACGTTGCGCCAGTCGGCTCCGTCGGTTAACCCGCCCGCGGCGTTGATGGCATCCAGTACGGTCAGAGGAACGTTGGTGATGGCCTGCTGGCCGGATTTGTTCACCTGGCCGGAGATATAGGCTTTTTGCGAGCGGAATGCGGCGATATTAACGTCCACCTGCGGATCGGCGATGTACTGCGCTAAGCGGCCGGTAATATCACTACGGATCTCGGCAAGCGTTTTCCCTGCAACATGGACTTTACCAATGTAGGGATAGAACATGGTGCCATCTGACTGCACCCAGTTACCGGTGTCGCTTGAGCTACGGTACTGGCCCGCTGGCGTGGTCAGTTCAGGGTGGTCCCAGACGGTCACGTTGATCACGTCACCCGGCCCCACGCGATACTGGTAGGACGCAATTTCCTGGTCCAGCGACATATTCGGCTGGGCAACATTCGGACGTGGACGTAATTGTTCGACCAGACGAGGCGTAAGTGGATAAACATTCACCATTTTGTCGAGATCAAAATCGGCATCCTGTTGCTTGATCACATCCTTACCCATTGTTGACATATTGCTGCCGGGAAAGACCGTGCAACCACTCATCAAGGTCACAGACACCAATAATGGCATCAATTTCATTTTGGATTTCATCATTGATTATTTATCACTTTGGCAGAGTAATTATCCTGTGCAATTTAAATAAGCTCGAGTCGTATTGGGTTTCAGCATGCAGTTAATCAAATAGAAATATAACTGGCATCAGTCCTAAAAAAAGCTTATTCATCCATTGGCTATTGACAGAATAATCGAGGCTGATTCACACGCTTTCAGGCACGCTACCGCCCTTGGCTTTCAGTTACCAATCCACTGACTAAACAATGTGTTATGGATAGACACCCTCTTGAGCAAGATCTTCTGGAAATATATCAGTCGCTTGAGAAACCCGACGGATAATGAATAACCATCCCTGAAGACCGAACATTAATAGCAACACCGAGATTTAACATTTGATGCTGGGAGAATTGTTGCAGCTAACCTAATAGCAGGCAAGGAGACAACTGTCCTAATATCGGTTTTTAAGATTAATATTAAGAGCAAATTTTTGACCTTTTAGGAATTTCTTTATATTGACAAAATGAGAGTAAAAATCATCACCTGCGATATATCCTAAAATGCATTCCTTGTAATTAAATATACGTATTTCGCTTATTTACACCCTATTGAGAATGCTCTCTTTTTTACCCGTCGTATTAAGAGAAATCTCAGCCCGGCATTGCAATTTCCCCCAGCTTTATCCATGATCGAAGTGTGACATTCGTCATATAACAGAAGGTATTGCTATTACTATGGAATGGATTGCCGATCCCTCAATCTGGGCCGGGCTGGTTACGCTGGTCGTCATCGAGCTGGTGCTCGGGATTGATAATCTGGTCTTTATCGCCATCCTCGCTGAAAAACTGCCCCCTTCCCAGCGCGACCGCGCGCGCGTGACGGGTCTGCTGCTGGCGATGGTGATGCGTTTACTGCTGCTGGCCTCTATCTCCTGGCTGGTGACGCTCACTCAGCCTCTGTTCTCCGTTCACGGCCTGAGTTTTAGCGCCCGCGATCTGATCATGCTCTTCGGCGGGTTGTTCCTGCTGTTCAAAGCCACGGTGGAACTCAACGAGCGGCTGGAGGGCAAAGACAGCGAGAATCCAACCCAGCGCCGCGGAGCGAAATTCTGGCCGGTAGTGGCGCAAATCGTGGTACTGGATGCGGTCTTCTCCCTCGACTCGGTGATCACCGCCGTCGGGATGGTCGACCACCTTGCGGTGATGATGGCCGCGGTGATCATTGCCATCACGCTGATGGTCATGGCCAGCAAGGCGCTGACCCGCTTTGTGAACAGTCACCCGACCATCGTGATCCTCTGCCTGAGCTTCCTGCTGATGATTGGCTTTAGCCTGGTGGCCGACGGTTTTGGCTTCCATATTCCGAAAGGCTACCTGTATGCCGCCATCGGCTTCTCCGTCATGATTGAAGCGCTCAACCAGCTGGCGATATTTAACCGCCGCCGCTTCCTGTCCGCGAATCAGACCCTGCGTCAGCGCACGGCCGACACTGTTATGCGCCTGCTAAGCGGTAAGAAAGAGGATGCGGAGCTGGATGCCGAATCCTCCGCCATGCTGGCCGATCGCAGCGACGGGCCGATCTTCGACCCGCAGGAACGACGGATGATCGAGCGGGTGCTTAATCTGAATCAGCGGACGGTCAGCAGCATCATGACCTCGCGGCATGACATTGAGCATATCGACCTGACGGCACCGGAAGAGCACATTCGCGCCCTGCTGGATAAAAACCAGCACACCCGCGTGGTGGTGACCGGCGGTGAAGAGGAAGAGGAGCTGCTGGGCGTGGTGCACGTTATTGACCTGCTCCAGCAGCAACTTCACGGCGAGGCGCTCAACCTGCGCGTTCTGGTGCGCCAGCCGCTGGTCTTCCCTGAGGGGCTACCGCTGCTTTCCGCCCTTGAGCAATTCCGTAACGCGCGCACGCACTTTGCCTTTGTGGTAGATGAGTTTGGTTCGGTGGAAGGGCTGGTCACGCTCAGCGACGTCATGGAAACCATTGCCGGTAATCTGCCTAACGAGGTGGATGAGATTGACGCCCGCCATGACATTCAGAAAAACGCAGACGGGTCGTGGACGGCTAACGGCCATATGCCGCTGGAAGACCTGGTGCAATACGTGCCGCTGCCGCTGGATGATAAACGGGAATATCACACGATTGCCGGCCTGCTGATGGAGTATTTGCAGCGTATCCCGCAGCCGGGAGAAGAGGTTCAGGTGGGCGACTATCTGCTCAAAACGCTGCAGATTGAAAACCATCGCGTGCAGAAGGTTCAGCTCATTCCGCTGCGGGATGAGGAAGAGCTGGATTTTGAGGTGTAAATAAACAAAACGGCAACCCGGTTGCCGTTTTTAGTGTTTGCTCCCTCTCCCGTGGGAGAGGGCCGGGGTGAGGGCATCAGGCCGCAACGCCACCCGGCGCAACGGACATCAAAGCTTATCCAGCAGCTTCTTCACGTCCTTACCGTCCTGTGAATCTTTATTACGATCCGCCCAGCCGCTAAGCCGACGTTTCGCTTCATCCTGCAGATGCTTGCGCAGGATCTGATCCACCTGCAGGCTGTAATTCAGGGCCTGCCATTTGCCGTATACGGTCAGCGGGACCGGCGTCTCTTTCAGGAAGTCGATGAGCTTGCTTTCACCCTGCCAGCCGGAAAGTACCCGCACGTTAAAGCGCGTATCCGCCGTCTCTTTCACCAGATCCAGCTTACCTTCACCGGTCATTGATAACAGTGAAGAGGCGCCCTGCATCCCATCGAGAGTGAGTTGTCCGTTGTCCAGCGTCAGGTCCGTGGTGAAGCTGTCGAGGCGCGTGGCGCTGTCGTAGTTATCCTGGGCTTTTACATCGCTGCTGCGCTCAACCGCCTGCTGCACCAGCTGCTGGAAGTTAAGCCCTTCCATACGGGAATTCTTCAGATCTAGATGCGCCTGCCCCTGCCACTCGCGGCGGAAAGCATCGGCATCAATTTTCGTGCCTGAGAAGTCACCCGCGAGCGTCAACTGCCCCGTCAGGGATATCGGATAGTTGAACGCGTTCAGGATGGTGCCTATCTCAACGTTGTCGAGACGCGGCTGGAATTCGGCGCTGGCAACGTCTTTACGGACATCCAGCGTGCCGGGCAGCGAGAGGTTTCCTGCGCCCATCTTCCCGCTCAGTTCGGAGATCACCAGCAAACCGTTATGGTTAAACATCTGGCTGCTCACGTCGGTAAAATCAATGCCGCGCCAGCGCAGGCTATTGGCTTTCAGCAGAATATCCGCCGTGAACCCGCGCAGGGCGTTATAGTCAGGCTGATCGAGATTAGACGAGATAACCGGACGTGATGCCGGTGCCTGGCTTTGCCCCGTCTGGGTGGCATCGTTGTCAGTGGCGCTGGCCGGCAGAGGCGGCAGCAGATTTTCCAGGTTGAGCTTGTCAAACTGCAGATTCAGCACCCACTTCGGCTTCTCTTCGAGCGTGACGCTCGCCTGCCCCTTCAGGCTACTGTCATTTGCCTGCAGGTTGAGGTTATCCAGCTCCAGCTGCTTTTGCTCTTCGCGCCACACGGCCTGCAGCGTTCCCTGCCCGGTTATTCCCTGGGTGGGGAGATCGGCACCCGTCAGCTGCCAGTTCAGCTGCTGGATGTCGGCCGTGAGCTGATGCGGGTAGTCCGAAGCGTTCACATTAGCATTCAGCGACAGGGTCAAATCGCGCTGATCGCGGTTCACGCGCCCGCTAAATTCCAGCGACGCAAGATGGTGAGCATCCTGTTCCATCTGCAGGTTAATGTTGCGAATGGTCACCTGCTCCTGGTGCTCATGCTGGAAAACCAACACGCTGTCGGCAACTTTCAGCTTGCCGATATCAAAGGACCAGCCGGTATCGGACGGTTCATCGGGCAGAGTATTTTCGCGCGGCGCAACCGGCGCGCTGGCATCACGCACGGCTTCGGTTTGCGGGGTGAGCTGAATCACCGCGCCTTTCAGCATCACCTGCTTAACCTGCAGCTGATGGGAAATGAGCGGGATCAGCGCCACATCGAGACGCATGTTGTCTGCGGACACCAGCGGCTGGGACGCCCCCGGTGCCGTGAGCGACATGCGGCCAGAGAGAATGCTGAGCTGCGGCCAGACGTGCCAGCGCAGCGGCCCGTCAAGCTTCAGTTGATAACCACTGCGCGCCTCGACCTGCCGCACCATGTAAGCGCGGAAATCGTTGGGGTTAACCAGCAGAACCAACGCCGAAAGGCCAGCCACCAGCACCACCAGCAAAATCATCAGCGTCGTCAGAACTCTTCTCATGGCATCCTCAATGGACTAACGATCAGTCTTTATCAATACGGCTGGCAACCGCGCCCTGCTGGTCGCGATATTTTGCGTCCTGCCGACGGTTATAAGGACGATCTGCCGGGCCTGACAGCGGTTCAAAGCTTAACGCGCCGATCATCATGCCCGGACGCAGCGCCAGCGGCAATTTACCGGCATTGAAGAATTCCAGCACGATACGCCCCGACCAGCCTGGATCGATACGGTGCGCGGTCACGTGAACCATCAGCCCCAGTCGCGCCAGCGAAGAACGGCCATCAAGCCAGCCGACCAGGTCCGGAGGCAGGGTGACGGATTCAAACGTCACCGCCAGGGCCAGTTCACCCGGATGCAGATAAAAAGCTTCGCCTTCATCAATTACGATTTCGTCACTCATCACGCGATCGAGCGCGGCGCTGACTTCGTCCTTCGGCCCGCTGAGGTCAATGAACGGCGCAGTGTGGCCACTAAAGGTGCGGAATTTATTCCCCAGGCGGACATCAACGGTCACGCCATTGATACGCTCAACGGGTGGGCGTGGGGTAATAGACAAACGGCCTTCATCCAGCCAGGCTTCTATATCGCGATCGCAAAGACGCATGCCACTTTCTCCTTTCATGCATCGTACCCTGAGGCGGTAAGCGCTCAGGGTAAAACCAGGTTATCTCTGAACGGTACACAATTCGCGCGGCTTATTCAAAAAACTGGCTGATTTTCGCTTTTAAGATATCAATAGCAATGCGGTTTTTACCCCCGCGCGGCACGATGATATCGGCGTATTGTTTGGATGGCTCAATAAACTGCAGGAACATCGGGCGAACCGTTTTCTGGTACTGCGCCATGACGGAGTCCATCGAACGGCCGCGTTCATTCACGTCACGCTTGATGCGGCGCATCAGGCAGATATCCAGCGGGGTATCGACGAAAATCGAGAAGTTCATGGATTCACGCAGGCGGGCGTCGGTCAGCAGCAGGATCCCTTCAAGGATAATGACCTTTTTCGGCTCGATGCGGATGGTTTCCCGGGTGCGGGTGTGTTCTACGTAACTGTAAACGGGCAGTTCAATGGCCTGGCCGCTCTTAAGCGCTTCTAAATGCTGGAACAGCAAGCTGTGATCCATTGCATTTGGGTGGTCATAGTTGGTTTTGACGCGTTCTTCCATCGACAGATGGGATTGATCTTTGTAATAGCTGTCTTCGGGAATGACGCCGATATGCTCATCACCTACTTGTTCACGCAGTTCGCGATAAAGCGTACTGGCAATTAGACTTTTACCTGAAGCCGATGCGCCGGCGATGCCTATAATGACGCATTGATGAGACTTATCAGTCATAAATTTAGCGACCTGATTAACCTGGATGTTAAGGAAGGACGACGCCGGAGCGTCAAACGCGGCAATTATAGGGATTTCGCGGGCGTGATACCAGTCGAAAGCACAGGTTCTGCGAGACTGGCCGAAAAGTGACGTCTTATTCCCTGAGTGAAATTTAAATGAACGTTTTTTCAGCGTTTAACCGTTTTTTTTTCACGGAGCCTCTATTTAATAAGTCTGTGGTGTCAAATTCTGAGCGGTCACCATATGAATTGTAAATTGTTTGTACTAGCATAAACCAAATTATCAAATTCACGCGTTCGGACATCTTCCCTGACGGCATGGCGTCTCTGGATAAAGCGGTAATGAATAAACAATACCAGCGGGTTTTGGTTACCACCCCACATCCTTTAATACGACTTGTCTGTCTGGGCCTGGTCACCTTTATCTTTACCTTATTTTCCCTGGAGCTTACCCGGTTCGGCACCCTGCTGGCCCCGCTCTGGTTCCCCACCGCCATTATGATGGTGGCGTTTTATCGCCATGCAGGAAAAATGTGGCCGGGAATTGCCCTGGCCTGTTCGTTCGGCAATATTCTGGCCACCTGGATGCTGTTTTCGTGGGGATCGATAAGCCTCACCTACACCTCGATTAACGTGGTTGAAGCCTTTACCGGTGCGCTATTGCTGCGCAAATTGCTCCCGTGGTACAACCCGCTGCAGAATCTGAATGACTGGATCCGCGTGGCCATCGGCAGCGCGGTGATCCCGCCGCTGGTGGGCGGCTTGCTGGTATCCCTGCTGGCTCCCGGCCCTGAACCCCTGCGTAATTTCTTCGTCTGGGTGCTGTCCGAAGCCATCGGCGCGCTGGCGGTGGTACCGTTGGGGCTGTTGTTTAAACCGCATTATCTGCTGCGCCACCGTGACCCGAGACTGCTGCTGGAAACCCTGACCACGCTGGCCGTAACGCTGGCCCTCAGCTGGGCAGCCATCACCTGGCTGCCGTGGCCTTTCACCTGCGTTATCGTTTTGCTTATGTGGAGCGCCGTGCGCTTGCCGCGAATGGAAGCGTTCCTGGTGTTTCTGGTCACCGTGATGGTTGTGTCGCTGATGATTGCCCGAAATCCTGTGGCGCTCACAACCCAGCACGTCGGGGCGATGCTGAACGCCCCCTGGCTGCCGTTCCTGATGCTGCTCCTGCCTGCCAACGTGATGACCATGGTGATGTACGCCTTCCGCGCCGAGCGCAAACACATCACCGAAAGCGAGGAGCGTTTCCGCAATGCGATGGAGTATTCCGCCATCGGTATGGCGCTGGTCAGCATTGAGGGCAAATGGCTGCAGGCTAACAAGGCGCTGTGCAATTTCCTCGGTTACAGCCAGACGGAGCTCCAGTCGCTGACCTTCCAGCAGCTCACCTGGCCGGAAGATCTGCACACCGACCTGGAACAGCTCGAACAGCTGGTCAACGGCGACATCAATACCTATACCCTTGAGAAGCGCTATTACACCCGCGACGGGGAAGTGGTCTGGGCGCTCCTTGCCGTCTCCGTCGTGCGCCATGCCGACGGCTCGCCGCTCTATTTTATCGCCCAGATTGAAGACATTAACGATCTAAAGCAGACCGAGTGGGTCAACAAACGCCTGATGGAGCGCATTACGCTTGCTAACGAGGCGGGCGGTATCGGCATCTGGGAGTGGGATCTGGAGCCAGACATTATCAGCTGGGACAAGCGGATGTTTGAACTGTATGAAATCCCGCCGCACATCAAGCCTACCTGGCAGCTCTGGCATGACACAATGCTGCCGGAAGATCGTGCCCACGCCGAGCAGGTGCTGCGGGACTCGCTGATTTCCCGTCTGCCGTTTAAGCTGGAATTCCGCATCCGCGTGAAGGAAGGCGTGCGCCACATTCGCTCCCTGGCGAACCGGGTGCTCAATAAGCAGGGTGAAGTCGAACGGCTGCTCGGGATCAACATGGACATGACCGAGGTGAAGCAGCTCAACGAGGCCCTCTTCCAGGAAAAAGAGCGTCTGCACATCACCCTCGACTCCATCGGTGAAGCGGTGCTGTGCACCGATATCAACATGAACGTCACCTTCATGAACCCGGTAGCCGAGAAAATGAGCGGCTGGCTGCAGACCGAGGCTATCGGCCAGCCGATCCTCAAGGTGTTGCATATCACCTTTGGTGAAAAAGGGCCGCTGATGGAGAATATTCACAGCGGCGATATGTCCCGTTCCGATATCGATCAGGACGTGGTGCTGAACTGCCGGACCGGCGGGAATTTTGATATTCACTACAGCATTACGCCGCTCAGCACGCTGGACGGGCAGAATATTGGATCGGTTATCGTGATTCAGGACGTGACCGAGTCGCGCAAAATGCTGCGTCAGCTGAGCTACAGCGCCTCCCACGATGCCCTGACCCATCTGGCAAACCGGGTCAGCTTCGAAAATCATCTTAAACGGCTCCTGCAGACCGTTCGCGAAACGCGCCAGCGTCATGCCCTGGTCTTTATCGATCTCGATCGCTTCAAAGCCGTCAACGATACGGCAGGCCATGCGGCGGGCGATGCCCTGCTGCGGGAACTCTCTTCCCTGATGTTGACCATGCTCCGCTCCAGCGACGTGCTGGCGCGACTGGGCGGAGATGAGTTCGGGTTACTGCTTCCGGACTGCAATATTGAAAGCGCGCGCTATATCGCCGGGCGCCTGATCCACACGATCAATGACTATCACTTTATGTGGGAAGGCCGCCTGCACCGGATCGGCGCCAGCGCAGGCATCACGCTGATTGATGAAAATAACCATCAGGCGTCGGAGGTGATGTCGCAGGCGGATATCGCCTGTTATGCCTCGAAAAACAGCGGGCGCGGCATGGTGACGGTTTACGAACCCCAGCAGGAGCGGGATCACAACGCGCGCAGCATGATGTCGCTTGATGAACAGTGGCACATGATTAAAGACAATCACCTGATGATGATCGCCCGCAGCGTCGCCTCCCCGCGCATCCCGGAAAGCAGTAATTTCTGGCTGCTGTCGTTACGCCTGTGGACCAGCCAGGGCGAAGTCCAGGAAGAGCATGCCTTCCGCTCGGGTCTGGCCGAGCCTGAGCTTTTGCACGCCCTCGACAGGCGCATTTTTAATGAGTTTTTCCGCGCCTCTGCCGCCCAGGTCGCGAGTAAAGGCATGGGAGTGGCGCTGCCGCTTTCTGAGGCCGGTTT
Source organism: Enterobacter cloacae complex sp. ESBL7 (assembly GCF_041679625.1). Lineage (NCBI taxonomy): Bacteria > Pseudomonadati > Pseudomonadota > Gammaproteobacteria > Enterobacterales > Enterobacteriaceae > Enterobacter > Enterobacter cloacae complex sp. ESBL7. The sequence goes on along the minus strand of NZ_JBGORN010000002.1, from coordinate 460,466 downwards.
AGCCAGCGTAACGCTGGTCGATGAACTTCTCGACCTGCTGGATAAAAGCCCGATGCCGGGCCGTCTCCTGCATCTGGTTATCTCTGCCGACGTGGTGTGCAGCCCGGATAAAAACCTGCAGCGGAGTCTGCAAAAGCTTCGTCAAGCGGGCTGCCGCGTGATCTTCAGCCAGGTGGGTCGCGACATGAACGTCTTCACCCACCTGACCGCTAATATGGCCGACTATCTGATGCTGGACGCAGAGGTGGTAAGCAACGTGTATGGCAACCTGATGGATGAGATGATGGTGACCATTGTTCAGGGCCACGCCCAGCGTCTGGGGATGAAAACCATCGCGGGCCCGTGCAATCAGCCCATCATGATGGATACGCTCTCCGGCATCGGCATTGATTTCATCTATGGCGACACCATCGCCGAGCCGCAGCCGCTGGATCTACTGCTCAACACCAGCTATTTCGCCATCAACTGACGGCGTCCAGCCGTCGGTATACCAGATATGCAGCAGCGCGTAAGAGCGCCACGGCTGCCAGCGTTCGGCATAACGCCGAATCTGCGCGGGCGTCATCCCGGCAAAGCGTTGCTTAATCAGATAATCATCAGGCAGAAAGACATCTTTCGCCTGCCAGCCGCGCAGGGCCAGGTAGTTTGCCGTCCAGCGCCCTATCCCCGGCCGCTGCTGTAGCGCCTTCATCCCGGCCTCAATATTCTCGGGTGGGAAAAGCGGAAACGTCCCGTCGATGACCGACTGCGCCAGGTGAATTAACGACTCCGCGCGTTTTACCGGCATGCCCAACGCTTTCATCGCCAGCGGGTCCGCTGCCGCCAGCGCGTCCGGCGTGGGGAAACAGAGATACCCCGGACAATCCGCGATCGGCTCACCGCACAGCGCCACCACGCGCGACGTCAGTTTCGCCGCCATCGCCACGCTCACCAGCTGCCCGAGGATCGCCCGGACGCCCTGCTCGTACGCGTCCATCGCCCCCGGCAAACGCAAGCCTGGCCGGGCAGCACCGAGATCGCCCAGCGTATCCGCGATGTGCTGCGGGTTGCAGGCGAGATCGAACAGGCGCTCGATGCGTTCAAGGCACGTCTGCGCAACCGGAACTAATCCCGGACTGAGCGTCACGGTCAGCGTATGGGTGGCGATATCCGGCGTTACGCGAAATATCCCCTGATGCCCTTCGCAGGCAAAACTGCGCTCGTAGTAGTCGTGGGTGACGGTTTCAATGCCCGTCACCGCACGCGCGCCGAGAAAGCCAAACATCCACTGCCAGTCGTAAGGGGGTTGCCAGTTCAGGGTGTACATCGTCTCTCCTTTTGGGTTCTCCACAGCATAAACGGAAAGGTCCTGTTTCGCCTTGCTTTCATATTCCTGTTGTCGCCATGCGGACATTTCGTTAAAGTCTCGCCCCTTCTCACTGGCATGGGGATTAATCGTGTTTATTGGATTCGACTACGGTACGGCAAACTGCTCGGTTGCGGTTATGCAAGACGGGCAGCCACAGCTTCTGAAAATGGAAAAAGAGAGCACGCTGCTGCCGTCAATGCTCTGCGCGCCGACGCGTGAAGCGGTAAGCGAATGGCTGTTCCGCCACCATCAGGTTCCGGCCACGGCGGCGGAGACCCAGGCGCTGCTGCGCCGGGCGGTCAGCTTTAACCGCGAGGAAGACATCGACGTTACGCCCTCCAGCGTGCAGTTCGGCCTCTCTTCGCTCGGGCACTATATTGAAGATCCTGAAGAGGTTTACTTCGTTAAGTCGCCAAAATCCTTCCTCGGCGCCAGCGGCCTGAAGCCGCAGCAGGTGGCGATGTTCGAAGACCTGGTGTGCGCGATGATGCTGCATATTCGCACTCAGGCGCAGACGCAGGTCTCCGATGCGATTACCCAGGCGGTCATTGGCCGCCCGATCAACTTCCAGGGGCTGGGCGGCGATGAGGCTAACCAGCAGGCGCAGGGGATCCTTGAACGCGCGGCGCACCGCGCAGGCTTCCGCGACGTGGTGTTCCAGTATGAGCCGGTTGCCGCGGGGCTGGATTTTGAAGCCACGCTGACGGAAGAGAAGCGCGTATTAGTCGTGGATATCGGCGGCGGCACAACGGACTGCTCGCTGCTGCTGATGGGGCCGCAGTGGCATAACCGTCGCGACCGTGAAAATAGCCTGCTGGGGCACAGCGGCTGCCGCGTAGGCGGTAACGATCTCGATATCGCCCTGGCATTCAAAAGCCTGATGCCGCTGCTCGGCATGGGCGGTCAGACGGAAAAAGGCATCGCCCTGCCGATCCTGCCGTGGTGGAACGCGATTGCCATTAACGACGTACCTGCGCAGAGTGATTTTTACAGCACCGCGAACGGCCGCTTCCTGAACGATCTGGTGCGCGACGCGCAGGACGCCGAAAAAGTTGCCCTGCTGTATAAAGTGTGGCGTCAGCGCCTGAGCTACCGCGTGGTGCGTACTGCCGAAGAGAGCAAAATTGCCCTTTCCGATCGCGCTGAGCATGCGGTTTCCTTGCCGTTTATCAGCGACGAACTGGCCACCGCGATTTCGCAGGACGGGCTGGAGGCGGCGCTCGCGCAGCCGCTGCAGCGTATTCTGGAGCAGGTGCAGCTGGCGCTGGAGAACGGCAAAGAGAAGCCGGACGTGATTTACCTGACCGGAGGGAGCGCCCGTTCGCCGCTGATCAAGAAAGCGCTGGCGGAACAGCTGCCGGGCATTCCGATTGCCGGTGGCGATGACTTTGGCTCCGTCACCGCCGGACTGGCGCGCTGGGCTCAGGTGATGTTTAGCTAGCGTTGTTGCGGTGCGGTCTGGTGCCCTCACCCACAGGGAGAGGGAGAAAACACAAAAAACGGCAACGGATGTTGCCGTTTTGCGTTTACCTCCATTCAGACCATTCCTGACAGTCTTCCATATTTCCTCCATTTTTCCGCTGTGTTAGCTGACTAAACTAGTATCATTCCCCGAAGTCTTCAGGATGAGAACGTATAACGATGAAAGGCAGTAACAAATCCCGCTGGGCAATCGCCGCTGGCATCATTGTGGTGGTCCTTGCCGCCGCCTGGTACTGGCACAGTCAATCCGCGAACACCGCAGCCCCCGCCGGTGCCAATAGTCAGGCACAGCGCCCGGCAGGCGGAGGGCGTCACGGCATGCGCGGCGGCGCGCTGGCGCCGGTACAGGCGGCGACGGCAGTGAATAAAGCCGTTCCTCGCTATCTAACGGGCCTTGGGACCATTACCGCCGCCAACACCGTGACGGTACGCAGCCGCGTCGACGGTCAGCTTCAGGCCATTCACTTCCAGGAAGGTCAGCAGGTTAAAGCGGGCGATCTGCTGGCGGAAATCGACCCGAGCCAGTTTAAGGTCGCCCTCGCCCAGGCGCAGGGGCAGCTCGCGAAGGACAAAGCCACGCTCGCCAACGCCCGTCGCGATTTGGCCCGCTACCAGCAGCTGGTGAAAACCAACCTCGTGTCTCGTCAGGAGCTGGACACCCAGCAGTCGCTGGTCAGCGAAACGCAGGGTACCATCAAAGCCGACGAGGCCGCCGTCGCCAGCGCACAGCTGCAGCTGGACTGGAGCCGCATCACCGCGCCGATTGACGGACGCGTGGGCCTGAAGCAGGTCGATATCGGCAACCAGATCTCCAGCGGCGACACCACGGGCATCGTGGTGATCACCCAGACTCACCCGATTGATTTAGTCTTTACCCTGCCGGAAAGCGAAATCGCGACCGTGGTGCAGGCGCAAAAATCCGGGAAGGGGCTGGTGGTGGAAGCCTGGGACCGCAGCAACAAGCAGAAGCTGAGCGAAGGTTCTCTGCTCAGCCTGGATAACCAGATCGACACCACCACCGGCACCATCAAGCTGAAGGCGCGCTTTAACAATCAGGACGATGCCCTCTTCCCGAACCAGTTCGTCAACGCGCGCATGCTGGTCGCCACCGAAGAGAACGCGGTGGTGATCCCCACCGCTGCGCTGCAGATGGGTAACGAAGGTAATTTCGTCTGGATACTTAACGGTGACAATAAGGTCAGCAAGCACCTGGTGAAAACCGGTATCCAGGACAGCCAGACGGTGGTCATCGCCGCCGGCCTTTCCGCAGGCGACCGCGTGGTCACCGACGGCATTGACCGTCTGACCGAAGGGGCCAAAGTGGAAGTGGTTGAACCTGCGAAACAGGGAGCGAAATCCTGATGCAGGTGATGCCTCCAGGCTCTACAGGCGGGCCGTCACGCCTGTTTATCCTTCGTCCTGTCGCCACCACGCTGCTGATGGTGGCGATCCTGCTCGCCGGGATTATCGGCTATCGCTTCCTGCCCGTGTCGGCGCTGCCGGAGGTGGATTACCCAACGATTCAGGTTGTCACTCTCTATCCCGGGGCCAGCCCGGACGTGGTGACGTCCGCCATTACCGCGCCGCTGGAGCGCCAGTTCGGCCAGATGTCGGGGCTAAAACAGATGTCCTCCCAGAGCTCCGGCGGGGCATCCGTCGTGACGCTGCAGTTCCAGCTGACGCTGTCGCTGGACGTCGCCGAGCAGGAGGTGCAGGCCGCGATTAACGCCGCCACCAACCTGCTGCCGTCCGACCTGCCCAACCCGCCGGTCTACAGCAAGGTTAACCCGGCGGATCCGCCGATCATGACGCTGGCCGTCACCTCCTCCGCCATGCCGATGACCCAGGTCGAAGACATGGTCGAAACGCGCGTGGCGCAGAAAATTTCACAGGTCTCCGGCGTCGGCCTCGTCACGCTGGCGGGCGGCCAGCGCCCCGCCGTGCGCGTGAAGCTTAACGCGCAGGCAATTGCCGCGCTGGGCCTGACCAGCGAAACCATCCGCACCGCCATCAGCAGCGCCAACGTTAACTCGGCAAAAGGCTCGCTGGACGGCCCCACCCGCGCCGTGACGCTCTCTGCCAACGATCAGATGCAGTCCGCCGATGAATACCGTCAGCTGATTATTGCTTACCAGAACGGCGCCCCGGTGCGTCTGGGCGACGTGGCGACCGTGGAGCAAGGTGCCGAAAACAGCTGGCTCGGCGCCTGGGCCAACAGGCAGCAGGCGATCGTGATGAACGTGCAGCGCCAGCCGGGCGCTAACATCATCGAAACCGCCGACAGCATCCGCACCATGCTGCCGCAGCTGATCGAAAGCCTGCCGAAATCGGTCAGCGTGAAGGTGCTTTCCGACCGTACCACCAACATTCGCGCGTCGGTCACCGACACCCAGTTTGAGCTGATGCTGGCGATTGCGCTGGTGGTCATGATCATCTATCTGTTCCTGCGTAACGTCCCGGCAACCGTTATTCCCGCCGTCGCCGTGCCGCTCTCGCTGGTCGGGACCTTTGCGGTGATGGTGTTCCTCGATTTTTCGATTAACAACCTGACGCTGATGGCGCTCACCATCGCCACCGGGTTCGTGGTGGATGACGCCATCGTCGTTATCGAGAACATTTCGCGCTATATCGAGAAAGGCGAAAAGCCGCTGGCGGCCGCGCTGAAGGGCGCGGGCGAAATCGGCTTTACCATTATCTCGCTGACCTTCTCGCTGATTGCGGTGCTGATCCCGCTGCTGTTTATGGGCGATATCGTCGGGCGGCTGTTCCGCGAGTTTGCCGTGACGCTGGCGGTCGCCATTTTGATCTCCGCCGTGGTGTCGCTGACCCTGACGCCGATGATGTGCGCCCGCATGCTGAGCCACGAGTCCCTGCGCAAGCAAAACCGCTTCTCGCGCGCCTCCGAGCGCATGTTCGAGCGGATTATTGCCGCCTACGGCCGCGTGCTGGCGAAAGTTCTGAACCATCCGTGGGCCACCCTCGGCGTGGCGCTGGGAACCCTGGCGCTCAGCGTGATGCTGTGGATTTTCATTCCGAAAGGCTTCTTCCCGATTCAGGACAACGGCATTATTCAGGGCACGCTTCAGGCCCCGCAGTCGGTCTCCTTCGCGAACATGGCCCAGCGCCAGCAGCAGGTGTCTGAGATCGTCATGAAGGATCCGGCGGTGGAGAGCCTGACCTCCTACGTGGGCGTCGACGGCACCAACCCGTCGCTCAACAGCGCGCGTCTGCAGATCAACCTCAAGCCGCTGGATGAACGCGACGATCGCGTCAACGCCGTCATTGAGCGTCTGCAAAACGCCGTCGCGCGCGTGCCGGGCGTTGAGCTTTACCTGCAGCCGATTCAGGATTTGACCATTGATACCCAGGTCAGCCGCACGCAGTACCAGTTCACGCTTCAGGCCACCACGCTGGATGCCCTCAGCACCTGGGTACCGCAGCTGGTGAATAAGCTTAACACCCTGCCGCAGCTCGCCGACGTCAGCAGCGACTGGCAGGACAAAGGGCTGGCGGCATACGTGAACGTCAACCGCGATACCGCCAGCCGTCTGGGCATTACCATGTCGGATGTGGACAACGCCCTATACAACGCCTTCGGTCAGCGCCTGATCTCCACCATCTACACCCAGGCCAACCAGTATCGCGTGGTGCTGGAGCACAACACAGAGAACACGCCAGGACTGGCGGGGCTGGACTCGGTGCGCCTGACCAGCAAAGACGGCGGCATTGTGCCGCTGAGCGCTATCGCCACGGTGGAAGAACGCTATACCCCGCTGTCGATTAACCATCTGGATCAGTTCCCGTCCACCACCATCTCCTTCAACGTGCCGGACAATTATTCTCTCGGCGAAGCGGTGGAGGCCATTCAGGCTGCTGAAAAAGAGCTCAGCTTCCCGTCCGATATTCAGACCCAGTTCCAGGGCAGCACGCTGGCGTTTCAGGCCGCGCTGGGTAACACCATCTGGCTTATCGTCGCGGCGGTCGTGGCGATGTACATCGTGCTCGGCGTGCTATACGAAAGCTTTATCCACCCGATCACCATCCTCTCTACCCTGCCGACGGCGGGCGTGGGGGCGCTGCTGGCACTGATGCTGGCGGGCAGCGAGCTGGACGTCATTGCCATCATCGGCATTATCCTGCTTATCGGGATCGTGAAGAAAAACGCCATCATGATGATCGACTTCGCCCTGGCCGCCGAGCGCGAGCAGGGCATGTCGCCGCGCGACGCCATCTTCCAGGCCTGTCTGCTGCGTTTCCGCCCGATCCTGATGACCACGCTGGCCGCCCTGCTGGGCGCGCTGCCGCTGATGCTCAGCACCGGCGTCGGCGCGGAGCTGCGCCGTCCGCTGGGTATCGGCATGGTCGGCGGTCTGCTGGTAAGCCAGGTGCTAACGCTCTTCACTACGCCGGTTATCTACCTGCTGTTTGACCGCCTGGCGCTGTGGACCAAAAGCCGCTTCCCGAAACGTGAAGAGGAGGCATAAGTGAAGTTTTTCGCCCTCTTCATTTATCGCCCGGTGGCGACGATTTTAATCTCGCTCGCCATTACCCTCTGCGGCATGCTGGGCTTCCGGCTGCTGCCGGTAGCGCCTCTGCCGCAGGTGGATTTCCCGGTGATCATGGTCAGCGCCTCGCTGCCGGGCGCGTCACCGGAGACCATGGCCTCGTCGGTTGCCACGCCGCTGGAGCGCTCGCTCGGGCGGATTGCGGGGGTCAACGAGATGACCTCCAGCAGCTCGCTGGGCAGCACGCGCATCATTCTGGAGTTCAGCTTCGACCGGGATATTAACGGCGCGGCTCGCGATGTGCAGGCGGCCATCAACGCCGCACAAAGCCTGCTGCCGAGCGGGATGCCGAGCCGCCCAACCTACCGCAAGGCCAACCCGTCCGATGCGCCGATCATGATCCTGACGCTGACCTCGGATACGTATTCGCAGGGGCAGCTTTACGACTTTGCGTCTACCCAGCTGGCGCAGACAATCTCACAAATTAACGGCGTCGGTGACGTGAGCGTCGGCGGGAGCTCTCTGCCCGCCGTGCGCGTGGGCCTAAACCCGCAGGCGCTGTTCAACCAGGGCGTGTCGCTGGATGACGTGCGCTCCGCCATCAGCACGGCCAACGTCCGCAAGCCGCAAGGGGCGATTGAGGACGGCAGCCACCGCTGGCAGATCCACACTAACGACGAGCTGAAAACCGCCGCGGAATATCAGCCGCTCATTATTCACTACAACAACGGCGCGGCGGTGCGCTTAAGCGACGTTGCCAGCGTCACCGACTCGGTGCAGGACGTGCGCAACGCCGGGATGACCAACGCGAAGCCGGCCATTCTGCTGATGATCCGCAAGCTGCCGGAAGCGAACATTATTGAGACGGTGAACAGCATTCGCGCCCGTCTTCCGGACCTGCAGGAGACCATCCCGGCAGCAATCGATTTGCAAATTGCCCAGGATCGCTCCCCGACCATTCGCGCCTCGCTTGAAGAGGTGGAGCAAACGCTGATTATCTCCGTCGCGCTGGTGATCCTGGTGGTCTTCCTGTTCCTGCGATCCGGCCGCGCGACGCTTATTCCGGCGGTGGCCGTGCCGGTCTCGCTGATCGGTACCTTTGCCGCCATGTACCTGTGCGGGTTTAGCCTCAACAACCTGTCGCTGATGGCCCTGACGATAGCGACGGGCTTCGTGGTGGATGACGCCATAGTGGTGCTGGAAAACATTTCCCGCCACCTGGAAGCGGGCGTGAAGCCGCTGCAGGCCGCGCTGCAGGGCACGCGCGAGGTGGGCTTTACGGTGCTCTCCATGAGCCTGTCGCTGGTGGCGGTATTCCTGCCGCTGCTGCTGATGGGCGGGCTGCCGGGCAGGCTGCTGCGCGAGTTTGCCGTCACCCTCTCCGTCGCCATCGGCATTTCGCTGGCGATCTCCTTAACGCTGACGCCAATGATGTGCGGCTGGATGCTCAAGCGCAGCAAGCCCCATTCGCAGCCGCGCCGTAAAGGCTTTGGTCGCTTCCTGATGGCCATGCAGGAAGGCTACGGCAAATCGCTGAAGTGGGCGCTGAACCATACCCGGCTGGTCGGCCTGGTGCTTATCGCCACCATTGGGCTGAACGTCTGGATGTACATCACCATCCCGAAAACCTTCTTCCCCGAGCAGGACACCGGCGTGCTGATGGGGGGGATTCAGGCGGACCAGAGCATTTCGTTCCAGGCGATGCGCGGCAAGCTGCAGGACTTTATGAAGATCATTCGTGAAGACAAAGCCGTGGATAATGTCACCGGCTTTACCGGCGGGTCACGCGTTAACAGCGGGATGATGTTTATTACCCTGAAACCGCGCGGCGAGCGCAACGAAACCGCCCAGCAGGTGATTGACCGCCTGCGGGTGAAGCTCGCCAAAGAGCCGGGGGCAAACCTGTTTTTGATGGCCGTTCAGGATATCCGCGTCGGCGGCCGTCAGGCGAACGCCAGCTATCAGTACACGTTGCTCTCGGACGATTTAGCCGCCCTGCGCGAGTGGGAGCCGAAGATCCGCAAGGCGCTGGCCGCCCTGCCGGAGCTGGCGGACGTCAACTCCGATCAGCAGGACAACGGCGCCGAGATGGCCCTGACCTACGACCGCGAAACCATGTCGCGTCTGGGCATTAACGTTGAGGCCGCCAACAGCCTGCTGAACAACGCCTTCGGCCAGCGCGAGATCTCCACCATCTACCAGCCGATGAACCAGTACAAGGTGGTGATGGAGGTTGACCCGCGCTACACCCAGGACATCAGTGCCCTGGACAAAATGTTTGTGATTAACAACGACGGCAAGGCGATTCCGCTCTCCTACTTTGCCAGCTGGCGGCCTGCCAACGCGCCGCTGTCGGTGAACCATCAGGGCCTTTCGGCGGCGTCGACCATCTCCTTTAACCTGCCCGCCGGTTCGTCGCTTTCAGAAGCCAGCGACGCAATCAACCGCGCGATGACGCAGCTTGGCGTGCCGTCCACCGTACGCGGCAGCTTTGCCGGCACCGCGCAGGTGTTCCAGGAGACGATGAACTCGCAGGTGATTTTGATTCTGGCCGCCATCGCCACGGTCTATATTGTGCTGGGCGTGCTGTACGAGAGCTACGTTCACCCGCTGACCATTCTCTCGACGCTGCCGTCGGCGGGCGTGGGGGCGCTGCTGGCGCTAGAGCTGTTCGGCGCGCCGTTCAGCCTGATCGCGCTCATTGGGATCATGCTGTTAATCGGCATCGTGAAGAAAAACGCGATCATGATGGTGGATTTCGCCCTGGACGCCCAGCGCAACGGCAATCTGTCGCCGGAAGAGGCCATCTTCCAGGCCTGCCTGCTGCGTTTTCGTCCGATCATGATGACCACCCTGGCGGCGCTGTTTGGCGCACTGCCGCTGGTTATCTCCGGCGGAGACGGCTCAGAGCTGCGCCAGCCGCTGGGGATCACCATCGTCGGCGGCCTGGTCATGAGCCAGCTGCTGACGCTGTACACCACGCCGGTGGTCTATCTGTTCTTCGACCGCCTGCGGCTGCGCTTTTCGCGTAAAAACAGAACCACGGTGACCGAGTAAATGACCGATCTCCCCGCTAACGTTCGCTGGCAGCTATGGATAGTCGCTTTCGGCTTCTTTATGCAGTCGCTGGATACGACCATCGTCAACACCGCCCTCCCCTCCATGGCGAAAAGTCTGGGGGAGAGCCCGCTGCATATGCATATGGTGATTGTCTCCTACGTGCTGACGGTGGCCGTCATGCTGCCAGCCAGCGGCTGGCTGGCGGACAAAGTGGGCGTGCGGAACATCTTCTTTACCGCCATCGTGCTGTTTACCACCGGCTCGCTGTTTTGCGCCCAGGCCAACACCCTCGACCAGCTGGTGATGGCGCGCGTGCTGCAGGGCGTCGGCGGGGCGATGATGGTGCCCGTCGGGCGGCTAACGGTGATGAAGATCGTGCCGCGCGAGCAGTACATGGCGGCGATGACCTTTGTGACGTTGCCCGGTCAGGTGGGGCCGCTGCTGGGCCCGGCGCTCGGCGGCATTCTGGTGGAGTACGCCTCCTGGCACTGGATCTTTTTAATCAACCTCCCGGTTGGCATCATCGGCGCCATCGCCACCCTGACGCTGATGCCGAACTACAAAATGCAGACGCGGCGCTTTGATTTCTTCGGCTTTATCCTGCTGGCGGCGGGCATGGCCACGCTTACCCTGGCGCTCGACGGGCAAAAAGGGCTGGGGATTTCGCCCCTGACGCTTGGGCTCCTGATCGCGCTCGGCGTTACCGCCATACTGTGGTATCTGCGGCATGCCAGAGGTAACGATAAGGCGCTGTTCAGCCTTAGCTTGTTTAAAAACCCCACCTATCGCCTTGGCCTGTTCGGCAGCTTCGCCGGGCGTGTCGGCAGCGGCATGCTGCCGTTTATGACGCCCGTTTTCCTGCAAATCGGAATGGGATTTTCGCCGTTCCACGCGGGCCTGATGATGATCCCGATGGTGCTCGGCAGCATGGGAATGAAGCGCATCGTGGTGCAGGTGGTGAACCGCTTTGGCTATCGTCACGTGCTGGTAACCGCCACGCTGGGGCTGGCGCTGGTGAGCCTGCTGTTTATGGCCGTGGCGCTGATGGGCTGGTACTACGTTCTGCCGCTGGTGCTGTTCTGCCAGGGGATCGTCAACTCCATGCGCTTCTCGTCGATGAATACCCTGACGCTGAAGGATCTGCCGGACGATCTGGCGAGCAGCGGCAATAGCCTGCTGTCGATGATCATGCAGCTCTCGATGAGCGTCGGGGTAACCATCGCGGGTTTACTGCTCGGCATGTACGGCCAGCACCATCTCAGCGTCGACACGCCGGTGGCGCATCAGGTCTTTTTGTATACCTATCTCAGCATGGCGGTCATCATCGCCCTGCCCGCTTTCATCTTCGCCAGAGTGCCGGATGATACCAGCAAGAACGTCGTGATTAGGCGCGGCAAAAGGAGTGGCTCATGAAATTCTGGCGTCCGGGCATTACCGGCAAGCTCTTCGTGGCGATATTTGCCACCTGTATCGTCCTGCTGATCACCATGCACTGGGCGGTGCGGATCAGCTTTGAGCGCGGTTTTATTGATTACATCAAGCATGGCAATGAACAGCGTTTACAGGGCTTAAGCGATGCGCTGAGTGAACAGTACGCCCAGCACGGCAACTGGCGTTTTCTGCGCAATAACGACCGCTTTATTTTCCAGATCCTGCGCTCGCTGGAGCACGATACCGGTGACGATCGCCCGGGGCCAGGCATGCCGCCGCACGGCTGGCGCACCCAGTTCTGGGTGATTGATCAGGACATGCGCACGCTGGTGGGTCCGCGTGCGCCGATCCCGCCGGACGGCACCCGTCGGGCGATCAAAGTCAACAATGCGACTGTCGGCTGGGTTATCGCCTCCCCTGTGGAGCGCCTGACGCGCAACACCGACATCAACTTTGACCGCCAGCAGCGCCGGACAAGCTGGCTGATTGTCGCCCTCTCCACCCTGCTCGCCGCGCTCGCCACCTTCCCCCTGGCGCGCGGTCTGCTCGCCCCGGTGAAAAGGCTGGTGGAAGGCACGCACAAGCTGGCCGCCGGGGATTTCACCACCCGCGTCGATACCCGCAGCCAGGACGAACTGGGCAAGCTGGCGCAGGATTTTAACCAGCTCGCCAGCACGCTGGAGAAGAACCAGCAGATGCGCCGCGACTTTATGGCCGATATCTCCCACGAGCTGCGCACGCCGCTGGCGGTGCTGCGCGGCGAGCTGGAGGCCATCCAGGACGGCGTGCGCCAGTTTACGCCTGAATCGGTGGCCTCTCTGCAGGCGGAGGTGGGCACGCTCACCAAGCTGGTGGACGATCTCCACCAGCTCTCCATGTCCGACGAAGGCGCGCTGGCCTACCAGAAGGCGCCGGTGGACGTGATTAATATTCTGGAAGTGATCAGCGGCGCCTTCCGCGAGCGGTTTGCCAGCCGCAACCTGAAAATCGACCTTTCCCTGCCGGACAGCGCGGTGGTGTTTGGCGACAAAGACCGGCTGATGCAGCTGTTCAATAACCTGCTGGAAAACAGCCTGCGCTACACCGACAGCGGCGGCGGGCTGCACATCTCCGGCAGGCAGGAAAACGGACGCTTTGCACTCACCTTCGCGGATTCCGCCCCCGGCGTGCAGGACGCGCAGCTGGAAAAACTGTTTGAACGTTTCTACCGTACCGAAGGCTCCCGTAACCGCGCCAGCGGCGGTTCCGGACTGGGGCTGGCGATTTGCGTTAACATCGTCGAGGCGCATAATGGCACGATCCGCGCCGCCCATTCGCCTTTTGGCGGGGTTAGCATTACAGTAGAGTTACCTCTGGAACGGGATTTATCGAGAGAAGTATGACCGAGTTACCGATTGACGAAAACACGCCGCGCATTTTGATTGTGGAAGACGAGCCGAAGCTTGGGCAGCTGCTGATCGACTATTTACGTGCGGCCAGCTACGCTCCATCGCTGATCAGCCACGGCGATAAAGTGCTGGCATACGTGCGCCAGACCCCGCCGGATCTGATCCTGCTGGATTTAATGCTGCCGGGCATTGACGGGCTGACCCTGTGCCGGGAAATTCGTCGCTTCTCCGACGTGCCGATCGTCATGGTCACCGCCAAAATTGAAGAGATTGACCGCCTGCTGGGGCTCGAAATTGGCGCGGACGATTACATCTGCAAGCCCTACAGCCCGCGTGAAGTGGTCGCCCGCGTGAAAACCATTCTTCGCCGCTGCAGGCCGCAGCGCGAGCTTCAGGTGCTCGATGCCGAAAGCCCGCTGATTGTCGACGAAAGCCGCTTCCAGGCGAGCTGGCGCAGCAAGCTGCTGGACCTGACGCCTGCGGAGTTCCGCCTGCTGAAAACCCTCTCCCACGAGCCGGGAAAAGTGTTCTCCCGCGAGCAGCTGCTGAACCACCTGTATGACGATTACCGCGTCGTGACCGACCGCACCATCGACAGCCACATCAAAAACCTGCGCCGCAAGCTGGAGGCGCTGGACGCCGAGCAGTCGTTTATCCGCGCGGTGTACGGCGTGGGGTATCGCTGGGAAGCGGATGCGTGCAGGATAATGTGAGAATATTGCCCCGCAGCACTGCGGGGCAGAGACTCCAGACATTAAAACTGTGGCCTTACCAGGAACGAAAAGGTGTAGCATAAGCAAAAAGTCGCGCTAATACATCGCGACGCTCGGTGCCAGTTATCATCGCCAGGAAAGCGAAGCTAATAACGTTCAAATCTTGCTGAGAAGGATGTTTATGCATTTTCTTCAAAATAGCATTAACCTTTTTATCATCAAAAAAACTCCAGATAGCCAAAAGTGCCCATCGTTTCCCGGCGGATAAATTTATTATATCGTCTGAAGTATCCCAGTCCGGTGGTAATTCATTAATATTGCTTACACTGTTAATACCGGCAGCAGGAATAATGAAATAATCTGAAAACATATGGACGGCATCTTTCCATGCCTGCAAGAACATAGGTTCATGGATATCATTCATCGCTTTCTCATTTGCATACTGTGCAGCTAAATTAGCATTACAGGCGTAGACCCGTGGCTCGTAGTCACTATAAACATCCGGGACTATCCAACCTGAAGAATGACGCACTGCGTCACAGGATGTGAAGGTGGGCAGTAGAGCAATAAATTGTGGTAATATATTTTGTACTGAACGAGGAAAAAAACGCTTTGCTAACTGAAAGCCCGCATGATTTTCCAGTAATAAGGTTTCAATATCCTCTGAATTATAAATCTGGTACAAAATCCCTTTTTTAGCTTTCAGTCGCTCCAGTTTTTGCTCAAGTCCGGACGATGCAATGGTGGAATAAAATCCAACAAACTCATCACATTCAAATTCAGCAAGTCTGTCCTGAATGTCCTCTTCATCACTGCGACCAACGGACTTTTTAGAAGGAGCGTAGTGTTTGCAGCTAACAAGTTTGGCAATTCGACATCCGGCAATATCAAACTCAACCCGTATATCTATGCCACCATCCGCCCCCCGGCTTGGGCCTTTAGTTACAATCCCTCCCAAAATTTTTTCCATGAATATTTTTGCGAACTTCTCAAATTGGTCGCTATCTGCAGTATCTGCGCTTGCAGAAGCAAGTTCACAGAAATCCAGCCTCGCCATACTCTTCCCCTGACAAATGGTAACGGTTCATAAACAGATTCCGTCTTTTTCTCTTCATTAATCAAGCTACGTATTCAGATAGGTTCCTGAACAGACGACTTGATGACGCTCAAAAGTTATACACGATCTCAATATCAGTTAGTTTTCCTGTATCTGGTTGATTCGAATTAAGCAAAAGCAATGACGTTCAGTCCACGCTTGTACTGAAAGCGGGAAACGGCATTGCCTCGGTCTTTCAAGCCAGATGGTAAAGACAATACCTAAAAATATGCGTACACGCCGGATGGGCGGTGATACGACTCGACGCTTTACCTCCCTGCCCCGCAGCGCTACAATGCCCGCCCTTAAAGTGGGGGATCTCCCCTTACCGCTGCACCTGGTGCACGCGGATCTGACCTGTCATCAGAACGAGAACAAACATGTTTAAACCGGAACTCCTTTCCCCGGCGGGAACGCTGCAAAATATGCGTTACGCTTTCGCCTATGGTGCCGACGCCGTTTATGCGGGCCAGCCGCGCTACTCGCTGCGCGTGCGCAACAACGAATTCAACCACGAGAACCTGCAGCTCGGCATCAACGAAGCGCATGCCCTGGGCAAAAAATTCTACGTGGTCGTGAACATCGCGCCGCACAACGCCAAGCTGAAAACGTTCATCCGTGACCTGAAGCCGGTGGTGGATATGGGGCCGGACGCGCTGATCATGTCGGACCCGGGTTTAATCATGCTGGTTCGGGAGAATTTCCCGGAGATGGATATTCACCTCTCCGTACAGGCTAACGCCGTCAACTGGGCGACGGTGAAATTCTGGAAGCAGATGGGGCTGACCCGCGTCATCCTGTCCCGCGAACTTTCTTTGGAAGAGATCGAAGAGATCCGCACCCAGGTGCCGGATATGGAAATCGAAATCTTCGTTCACGGCGCGCTGTGCATGGCCTACTCCGGCCGCTGCCTGCTCTCCGGCTATATCAACAAGCGCGACCCGAACCAGGGCACCTGCACCAACGCCTGCCGCTGGGAATATAACGTCCAGGAAGGCAAAGAGGATGACGTCGGTAATATCGTGCACAAGCACGAGCCTATTCCGGTAACCAACGTTGAGCCGACGCTGGGCATCGGCGCGCCAACCGACAGCGTGTTTATGATTGAAGAAGCCAAACGTCCGGGTGAGTACATGACCGCCTTTGAAGACGAGCACGGCACCTACATCATGAACTCGAAAGATCTGCGCGCCATCGCCCACGTTGAGCGTCTGACCCAGATGGGCGTGCACTCCCTGAAGATCGAAGGGCGCACCAAATCCTATTACTACTGCGCGCGTACCGCTCAGGTGTACCGCAAAGCCATCGACGATGCGGCTGCCGGTAAACCGTTCGATACCAGCCTGCTGGAAACCCTGGAAGGCCTGGCGCACCGCGGCTACACCGAGGGCTTCCTGCGTCGTCATACCCATGACGACTACCAGAACTACGAGCACGGCTACTCCGTTTCCGAGCGCCAGCAGTTTGTCGGCGACTTTACCGGCGAGCGCAAAGGCGCGCTGGCGGCCGTCGCGGTGAAAAACAAATTCACCAAAGGCGACAGCCTGGAGCTGATGACCCCGCAGGGCAACATGAACTTCACGCTGGAGCATCTGGAAAACGGCAAAGGCGAAGCGATTGATGTGGCGCCGGGCGACGGGCACACCGTCTGGCTGCCGGTTCCGGAAGAGGTGGAGCTGAAGTTTGCGCTGCTGATGCGTAACTTCAACGGTGAAAGCACCCGAAACCCACACGGCAAATAGTTAATCAGGGAAATTTTTTCGCGCTGGGATAATTCTTAGAATCGGATCACATACCGCTTCGTTCAATACGGGTATTATCCCCCCGCTGAAAAACATAACCCATAAATGCTAGCTGTACCAGGAACCACCTCCTTAGCCTGCGTAATCTCCCTTACGCGGGCTTATTTTTTGCCTTCTCTCTCCTCAACCCAGGCAATAAGCTCGTCGATTTGCCCCTCAGAGAACACGGCTACCCCATGCTCTGCGAGCAACGATGCAGCAACACCCCTCCCCGCTTTATGGATCCCGCGAAAAGATCCGTCATAAATAAACTGACTGCCGCACGTTGGGCTGCCATCGGTTAATAGTGCTGCGCTACACCCCGACTCCTGAGCAGCGCGTAGCGCGAGCCAGGCTGCAAGCTGGTAATGCTCAGTCACATCCTGCCCTGTATTTTCAATTATTCTGGCTTGTCCGCGCATTACGTCTTTGCCATCAGCGGACATAATCTCTGCCGGAGGACGAGGGACAGGCAGCCCGGCCGCGAGTTCAGGGCAGTGGGTAACCAGACGCTGTTCCTGCTGCCAGCGCTTGAGCTGCTCGTTCATTCGCGCTTTTTCACTTCCGTTATAACGAACCTTAAAGCCCATCAGGCACGCGCTTACCAAAATTTTATTCATCATCACTTTCCTGTGATTACGTTACTATCATCGCTGGAGTGTAACGCGCTTTCGGGCATATTTTGTTCCTTTCATCCTGTTCTTACCCGCTTTTTTCCTCTCTGCTATACACTCTTACTAACGCTAAAAAAGGGAGCAGCGCGGATGGCAACCTATTCAGACAGTTTATTGATTCTCAATGGCAAAAGCGCGGGCAACGATCTGTTGCGTCAGGCAATTCAGGGTTTGCGTGAAGATGGCGCGCGCATTCACGTCAGGGTGACATGGGAAAAAGGCGACGCGGCACGCTATATCAATGAAGCCCTCGGGCTTGGCGTCAGCACCATCATTTCTGGCGGCGGCGATGGCACCATTAATGAGATTGCGTCAGCGCTTATCGACCTGCCCCCGGCAAATCGGCCGGTGATGGGCATTTTACCGCTCGGCACCGCCAATGATTTTGCCACCAGCGCAGGGATCCCGGAAGAGCTGGAGAAAGCGCTCCAGCTGGCGATCCTCGGCAAGGCCACCGCTGTGGATATTGCGCAGGTGAATGATAAAACCTGCTTTATCAATATGGCGACGGGCGGGTTTGGCACGCGCATCACCAGCGAAACGCCGGAAAAGCTGAAGGCGGCGCTGGGCGGCGTGTCGTACCTGATCCACGGCCTGATGCGCATGGACACCCTCAAGCCCGACCGCTGCGAAATTCGCGGCGAGGATTTTCAGTGGCAGGGTGACGCGCTGGTAATTGGCATCGGCAACGGGCGTCAGGCGGGCGGCGGACAGCAGCTGTGCCCGGAGGCGCTGATTAATGACGGTCAGCTCCAGCTGCGTATTTTCACGGGCGACGGCCTGCTGCCCGCGCTGTTTACCACGCTGACGCAGCCGGAAGAGAGCCCAAATATCATCGCCGGGAAATCGGCGTGGTTTGAAGTGAATGCTCCGCACGGGATGACCTTTAACCTCGACGGAGAGCCGCTGAGCGGGACGCAGTTCCGCATTGAGGTACTGCCCGGCGCGCTGCAGTGCCGGCTGCCGCCGGACTGCGTGCTTTTGCGCTGATGTTTCACTCGGTGCGCAATGATGCCCTCACCCCAACCCTCTCCCACAGGGAGAGGGAGATGGAGGTGGAGGTGGAGGTGGAGGTGGAGCCGTCAGGCAATCGTGACTTTGCTGTCCAGATAGACGTCCTGCACCGCATTGATCAGCTTCACGCCGTCGGCCATCGATTTCTTAAACGCCTTGCGGCCAAGGATCAGCCCCATACCGCCCGCGCGTTTGTTAATAACCGCCGTACGCACCGCGTCTGACAGGTCGGTATCACCGCCCGCCGCGCCGCCGGAGTTGATCAGCCCCGCACGGCCCATGTAGCAGTTCGCCAGCTGGTAACGCACCAGGTCGATCGGGTTATCGCTGGTCAGTTTGCTGTAAACGCGATCGTCGGTGTAGCCAAAGTTCACCGCTTTATAGCCGCCGTTATTCTCGGCCATTTTCTGCTTCACGATATCCGCGCCGATGGTCGCCGCCAGGTGGTTCGCCTGCCCGGTCAGGTCGGCAGACACGTGGTAATCCACGCCGTCTTTCTTGAACGCGTTGTTGCGCAGATATGCCCACAGTACGGTGACCATGCCCAGCTCGTGCGCGCGCTCAAACGCCGCGGAGATCTCTTCAATCTGACGACGGGACTGTTCGGAGCCGAAGTAAATCGTCGCCCCTACCGCCACCGCACCCATGTTGAACGCCTGCTCAACGCTGGCGTAGAGGGTCTGGTCATATTCGGTTGGATAGCTAAGGGTTTCGTTGTGGTTCAGCTTCACAAGGAACGGAATGCGGTGGGCATAGCGACGCGAAACCGAGGCCAGCACGCCGTAGGTAGACGCCACGCAGTTACAGCCCGCCTCAATCGCCAGCTCAACAATATTCTTTGGATCGAAATAGAGCGGATTCGCCGCAAAAGAGGCGCCCGCAGAGTGCTCTACGCCCTGGTCCACCGGCAGAATAGAGAGATACCCGGTGCCGCCGAGCCGCCCGGTGTTGTAGAGCGTCTGCATATTTCGCAGGACCGCAGGCGGACGGTTGTTATCGATCATCACGCGGTCAACGTAGTCATGACCAGGCAGATACAGCTGGTCGGCTGGAATGGTCATACAACGATGCTGTAAAAGGCTGTCGGCGTCTTTGCCAAGCAACTGCGCAATATCAGTCATGTGATACTCCCGTAAGTCCGACGTCGTGTCGGTGTGTGTTTATCCAGTCCCATCTTTTATGGGCAGACTAAGCCTGGTACCGACTTAACAGATTTTCCACTCTTTGCTTTTTTTTTCAGCACAATCTGCTGGCTCGATTCGTGTACAACAAAACTGTTACATTGATCAAACAATCGCCACAAAGGTATTTAAAAGGTATTATTGAGTGGTATGTTAAAGGCGTACCCTCTCTGACATGCAGGATTAAAAAATGAAAACGAAAGTCCAACTGTCATTCATGATGTTTGTTGAATGGTTTATCTGGGGCGCGTGGTTTGTGCCGCTGTGGCTGTGGCTGAGCAAAAGCGGTTTTACCGCCGGGGAAATCGGCTGGTCTTACGCCTGTACCGCTATTGCCGCGATCCTCTCCCCGATTCTGGTCGGCTCGCTGACGGACCGCTTCTTCGCCGCGCAGAAAGTGCTGTCAGTGCTGATGTTCGCCGGAGCCATTCTGATGTACTTCGCCGCGCAGCAAACCCAGTTCAGCACCTTCTTCCCGCTGCTGCTGGTTTACTCCCTGACCTATATGCCGACCATCGCGCTGACCAACAGTATCGCCTTTGCCAACGTGGACGACGTTGAGGCCGATTTCCCGCGCATCCGCGTGATGGGTACCATCGGCTGGATCGCCTCCGGGCTGGCGTGCGGTTTCCTGCCGCAGATGCTGGGCTACAGCGATATTTCCGATACCAATATCCCGCTGCTGATGACGGCAGCCAGCTCCGCCCTGCTCGGCGTATTTGCCCTGTTCCTGCCGAATACGCCGCCGAAAAGTACCGGCAAGCTGGATTTCAAAGTGATGCTCGGGCTGGACGCGTTAATCCTGCTGCGCGACAGAAACTTCCTGGTATTCTTCTTCTGCTCGTTCCTGTTCGCCATGCCGCTGGCCTTCTATTACATCTTCGCCAACGGCTATCTCACCGAAGTGGGGATGAAAAACGCCACCGGCTGGATGACGCTCGGCCAGTTCTCCGAAATCTTCTTTATGCTCGCCCTGCCGTTCTTTACCAAACGCTTTGGTATTAAGAAGGTCTTACTGCTGGGCCTGATTACCGCCGCCATCCGCTACGGGTTCTTTGTTTACGGCGGAGCGGAACAGTACTTTACCTACGCCCTGCTGTTCCTCGGCATTCTGCTGCACGGCGTGAGCTACGACTTCTATTACGTCACCGCGTACATCTACGTGGACAAAAAAGCGCCGGTGCACATGCGCACCGCCGCGCAGGGCCTGATTACGCTGTGCTGTCAGGGCTTTGGTAGCCTGCTGGGTTACCGCCTGGGCGGCGTGATGATGGAAAAAATGTTCGCATACAAAGAGCCGGTGAATGGGCTGACCTTCAACTGGGCCGGAATGTGGACGTTTGGTGCAATCATGATTGCCGTGATTGCCGTGCTGTTTATGCTGTTTTTCCGCGAATCGGATAAAGAGATCGCCGCCATTGCGGTGGTTGATGGCGATGCCGCGCTGACACAAGGGGAAGTTAAATGAAACAAGAACGTGTTCTCGGTGCCCTTTACGGGCAGGCGTTAGGGGATGCGATGGGCATGCCGTCGGAGCTGTGGCCGAGAAAGCGCGTCAAGGCGCACTTCGGCTGGATCGACCGCTTTTTACCCGGCCCGGCAGAGAACAATGCGGCCTGCTATTTCAAACAGGCAGAGTTCACCGACGATACCTCAATGGCGCTGTGCCTGGCGGATGCGATCGTCGAGTGCGACGGGGAGATTAACGCGGACGTTATCGGCAAGCATATTCTGCGCTGGGCGCTCGATTTTGACGCGTTTAATAAGAACGTGCTCGGCCCGACCTCCAAAATCGCGCTTAACGCGATTCGCGACGGCAAGCCGGTTAGCGAACTGGACAACAACGGCGTGACTAACGGGGCGGCGATGCGCGCCTCCCCGCTGGGCTGCCTGCTTCCGGCCACGCGCCTGGAACACTTTGTTGAGCAGGTGGCGCTGGCCTCCAGCCCGACCCATAAATCGGACCTCGCCATTGCCGGCGCGGTGGTGATTGCCTGGGCGGTTTCCCGCGCTATCGACGGCGAAAGCTGGCAGAACATCGTCGATGCGCTGCCGGGTATCGCCCGCTATGCGCAGGAGGCGAAAACCACCACCTTCAGCGCATCGCTGGCGGCACGTATTGAGCTGGCGCTTAAGACCGTGCGGGAAGCCAACGGGGTTGAGTCCGCCAGCGAGCAGGTGTACCAGCTCGTGGGGGCCGGAACCAGCACCATTGAGTCCGTTCCGGCGGCCATTGCGATGGTCGAACTGGCGGGAACCGACCCAAACCGCTGCGCCATTTTATGCGCCAACCTGGGCGGCGATACCGACACCATTGGCGCGATGGCGACGGCCATCTGCGGCGCGCTCCACGGCGTGCAGGCGATTGACCCGGCGCTCAAAGCCGAGCTCGACGCCGTCAACCGGCTCGATTTCGGCCACTATTGCGCGAAACTGCTGCACTACCGGGAGCAAAGGGAGGGCGTATGAATTCATTTGCCCAACGTCTCGACACCCTGCACGCCGCGCGGCCGGTGACGGTGCTGGGCGCGGCGGTGATAGACGTCATCGCCGACGCCTACGCCCTGCCCTGGCGCGGGTGCGATATCGAACTCAAACAGCAGGGCGTGAATATCGGCGGCTGCGCGCTAAACATTGCCATCGCCCTGAAGCGGCTCGGCATTGCGTCGCAAAACGCCCTGCCCGTCGGTCACGGCGTCTGGGCGGATATTATTCGCAACGCCATGGCGAAGCAGGATCTGCACAGCGCCATTGCGGCCGAAACCGGCGATAACGGCTGGTGCCTGGCGCTGGTGGAGCCAGACGGAGAGCGCACCTTCATGTCCTTTAGCGGCGTGGAGAACCAGTGGCAGCAGAGCTGGCTTGATGTGCTTAACATCCCGTCGAACAGCCTGGTCTACTTATCCGGCTATCAGCTGGCCTCGCCGTGCGGCGAGCTGCTGACGCGCTGGCTGGAGGGGTTGCAGGACGTGACGGCCTTTATCGATTTCGGTCCCCGCATCGCGGATATCCCCGACGCGCTGATGGCGCGGATTATGGCCTGCAGGCCGATCGTGTCGCTTAATCGTCAGGAAGCAGAGATCGCAGCCGAACGACTGGGCGTAGCGGCTGAAAACCTGGGTGCGGAGTGGCAGCAGCGCTTCGGCGCCGCGCTGATTGTGCGTCATGATAAAGACGGCGCCGCGTGGTATGACGGCGACGATGCGGGCGTTGTTCCGGCGTTCCCGGCGACGGTTGTGGACACCATTGGCGCTGGCGACAGCCACGCGGGCGGCACGCTTGCCGGGCTGGCGGCGGGATGGTCACTGGCAGACGCCGTTCTGCTGGGGAATGCCGTGGCGTCCTGGGTAGTCAGCCACCGCGGCGGGGACTGCGCCCCGACTCGCGAGGCGCTACTCCTCGCACACAAAGACGTATAGATCGCTGCGACAGTAGCTGATGCTGTACTCAATCGGCCGGTGCTGTTGGTCAAGCGCGACCTGCTTGATCACCAGCACCGGTATTTTTTCGTCCATCTTAATGTGCGCCTGAAACTCGCTGTCCGGCATGCGGGCGCTAACCCGTGAACGGGTGCGCTGCGGGAAAATATTCTGACTGCGGAAGTAATCGTACAGCGAAATGCCAATCGCATCGGGATCGGGAATGAGGCCAACCGGCACCCAGGACTCTTCAATCGACACCGCATCGTCATCCACATAGCGAATGCGCTTGAGCAAAAAGACCTCGCTGTCCGGCGGGATCGACAGATGGTTTGCGACCTCTTCCGGACACTTCACCACCCGCTTGTTGACCCACAGCGTATTAGGCTTTTGGCCGCGCAGCACCACCTGCTGGGAAAAACCGCGCGCCTCTTTCAGCGAATATTCGAAGATGTTATTGATTTGCGTGCCATAGCCACGGGAGCGCGTCACCACACCCTCTTCCTCCAACGCCTGCATCGCCTTTCGCACGGTGATGCGCGACACCCCGGTTAACTGGCTCAAATCGCGCTCGCCGGGCAAAATATTCCCGTGCTCCAGCACCCCGCTGCGCACCGCGTTTTTTACCGTTTCGGCAAATTTCAGGTACAGCGGCGTGTTGTCAGGCGCGGCGATCCGTTCATTCAGTTGAGCGATTAACCGGGTATGCGCTTGTTCCATCTCTGTTTTCTCAGGCGTGGTGTTTCCTGCCAGTATACTGGGTTACCACCATGCATGAAAATGATGAACCGGCCCAATACCGTGACCCACTTCCAGAGTATCGGCTTTTGCCAGCGCCGCCGAGAGCCAGGTTTTCGCTTCGCGCACCGTATCGGCCCAGCCTTCATGCCGCGGGCGCAGCGCCGCCAGCGCGGCGGAGAGCGTGCAGCCCGTGCCGTGGGTGTTTTTGGTCTGCACGCGCGGCGCGGTAAAGCGTACTTCGCCGTCGCGGGTAAAGAGCCAGTCCGGGCTTTCAGCGTCATCCAGATGACCGCCCTTCATCAGCACCGCCCCGCAGCCCATCGCCAGCAGCGCGTTTCCCTGCGCTTTCATCTCGCGTTCAGTTTGCGCATGCGATGTGCCTAACAGCGCGGCGGCTTCCGGCAGATTGGGCGTGATAAGCGCCACCTGCGGCAGTAGCTTTGTACGCAGCGTCTCCACGGCGGAGGCGGAGAGCAGCGGGTCGCCGCTTTTTGCCAGCATGACGGTATCCAGCACCACGTTTTGCACCTGATAGCGTTTAAGCCGCTCGGCCACCGCCTCCACAATATCCGTCTCCGCCAGCATGCCGATCTTGGTGGTATCGATGCGCACATCGCTGAATACCGAATCCAGCTGCGCGGCAACAAAATCCGGCTCGATACGGTAGACCGACTGCACGCCGCGCGTGTTTTGCGCCACCAGCGCGGTAATGACCGAGCAGCCGTACGCGCCAAGGGCCGAGAAGGTTTTGAGATCGGCCTGGATACCCGCGCCGCCGCTGGGATCGGTGCCGGCAATGGTCAGGGCGTTAATCCGCTTCATGCCTGCTCCTCCAGCGTATAGAGCGCATCCAGAAACGCGCTGGCAAAACTGCCAGGCCCACGCGACTGCGCAACGGTCACCGTTCCGGCCTGCTTCATCCATCCGCAGGCAGCAGCGACGTTATCCATCCGGTCGCCCGGCAGCGAGCAGCTCGCCGCCACAACGGCAGAAAGCGCGCATCCCGTTCCCACTACGCGCGTCATCAACGGATCGCCGCCCGTTACCGTGCGGGTGCGTTGCCCGTCGGTGATGTAATCCACCTCGCCGGTGACGACCACAACGGCATTGGTCTGGCGAGCCAGCGCCTGTGCAGCGGGTACCGCGCTGGCTGCGGAGTCGGTCGTATCGACGCCGCGCCCGCCCGCGCTCATTCCGGCAAGGGCCAGAATCTCGGAGGCATTGCCGCGAATGGCGGCCGGTTTCAGGGCAAGGATTTGATGGCAAAAACGGGTGCGGAACGTCAGGGCGCCCGCGGCAACCGGGTCCAGCGTCCAGGGCTTGCCTGCAGCCACCGCGCTTTCTATTGCCCGACGCATCGCCTGCGCGCGCGGCGAGGTCAGCGTGCCAACGTTAATCAGGAGCGCATCGGCGATGGCGGCAAACTGTTCAGCCTCTTCGGCTTCAATCACCATCGCGGGTGAGGCGCCAAGCGCCAGCAAAACGTTGGCCGTAAAGGTCTGTACGACATCGTTGGTCATACAGTGGGTCAGCGGAGAACGGGTTCGGAAGTGGTGTAAAACGTGTAAATCGAGCAGGTCAGGCTGCATGGGTTCGCTCCTGCCTTGCGTGAAGAAGCGATGACCGGGAAGGCATCTGACTTCCCTACGCTGGCATTATCCAGATCAGGTAATACGGGTATTTCTCAGCCTTCACAAAGAAGGGCACCCCGAGTCAAAATACATTTAAAACATTGAGTTATGAAACTCATTAACGTGATGTAGTGTAACTGCGGCCCCAGGCCAGGCGCAAGGAGTTTCGATTTATCACGCCGTTGTCACCGCGGAAATCTCCAGGCGCTCTTTCCCGTCATTTGCCAACATTTATTACGCTTTAGTTAATTCTGGTTCAGTAATTGTTAATACGTTATTGAAAAACTTTATTACGTACTTTTGCTGAGACTATTATTTTTATTTTTTATTACGTGCTCATTCCGCTTTTATAAGATAGATAAACTTCTTTCGCATGAAAGAATAAGGCAGTATTAATTTATTTAACTCTATTAAACATTTGTACTTTCATCAATAGCTTAACGCTTCCCTTGATTTATCGCACAATCCATAAGTTAATGTATACATTAAATAAACCTCCTCGTTACAGCAACCTGCCCTTTCATTTATTCATATCATTTATGATTTAGATCAAAATCATCAATTTGGGTTTAATCGATAGTTTATTCACGCCACTAAAAAAGGTCCGGGCATTGAATATCCTGTATTGAGATATGGAAATACAGATATCCACATACCACTAAAGCCAAAACTGTTCTGCTTAATTTTGTTTTTTAATACGTTAATGATGTGAGTCCTTCGAATGAAACTTTTCAATAAATCTGTTATTTCTGTTTTTATATTTGGGGTGGTCGCCGGTAGCGCCATGAATATTACCAACGCTGCTGCTGCCGTTTGGGATGACGCATCAATCACAGATATTGTGAATGACCATCAAGACCAAATTACGCAAAACAGGGTCGATAGTATTGCTCGCGATCTCTCAACTGAAAACCGCTTAACGCAGGTGGATAGCGACCTTCAATCCACTAAATTAGGTGTTTTGGTTATTGAGCAAGCCACAAATGACGCTAACCAAAAAGCCTTGCTTGCTGGCGCGCTTGCAGATACTGCCAATCAAAAAAGCGATGCGGCTTTACAGGGCGTTATGACGAACGGCACAGAAATTATCAATATGGAAAACGTTAACAAAGTGCAAGATAACCGTCTTGATAGCCTGGAAAATGCCCCTAAACCCACTAATGGCGTAGATGGCAAAGATGGTAAAGATGGCGTGACGACCACCGTGACGCACATGCAGGTAGACGCAGCAACACAAACTAAAGTGGCTAATAATACCCAGGCGGTTACCGCTACCGCTCAGGATCTGCTGGCAACGAAACAGACGTTACAGGCAATGAATAATAATACCAACCAGCAATTTAAATCACTGCACGATGAAGTAGATAATAATAAGAAGCAAGCTAATGCCGGCATTTCAGGTGCCATGGCGATGGCAGGATTACCGCAGGTACAAACGAATCAGCAAGTTATGTTCTCTGCTGGCGGAGCCACATACAATAGTGAAAGCGCCCTTGCCGTTGGGGCATCCGTTAACTTTAGTTCACATGTGATCGCGAAAATGAGCTTCTCTGATGATACCGCCAATAATATGGGAGCGTCAGTTGGCGTCGGAATGGGCTTTTAACGAAATACAACTTAAGCATTATTAACTTACACCATTAAGTTAATAACCTGCTTGCCTCCGGCAAGAATAGCGATGACAGAAAAAACATGCTCAGACATATCATTATTTCAGCGACCCTGTATCTGATGCTCATTGGCGTCGGTATTTGGATCGGCATGATGTACGTCTCCTATTATCTGTGCGTTTTATAAGGTGGACAAAAGTTTAGCCATGAAAACTCAATTAATATGGATTGCACTGATGTTAACGGTAGCGACAACACCGGCTCATGCGATTAACGCGCACTATCGTGCTCAATTAGAACGTTCAGGATGTACTGAGATGAACGCGAATGACGGCTCTTGTGATATCCACAAAACAAAAGCCCAAAATGCGGCGCAGCACTCAACAGCTGCGGGCCACGACCCTTTGCGTGAAGCCACTTTTACATCGGATGCGGTTAACGCCACGATTTCAAACGGCTTTTTTAACGCCACCATTAACGGCAAAAAGGCCACCGTTAAGCGTCTGAATGCTCATTTCTATGAGATCCACGGTAATGGTTTTGTTATATCGCTAAGCATTGATGAGAACGGCATTACGGCGGCGTCCTGGAATAAGACGACGGGGCGTAACCACGGCATTTTGCAGGTGTCGCAGAAATAAAGCGAACAAGGAGGCAGTCTGCCTCCTTTTCGGTCAGCGAATGGCACGATTTGTCACACTCTTTTTTATGAATTTACAGTCAGGGCAGAACACACGTAACAGTCTGTTTTTCTTTACCATAAAGTGCAATTTTCTTTCTTAAAAAGGGGATATCCCCTCCCCTGAGCGCCATGTCACAAAACAGTAAACAAATTAACCATTGAGCCCCGTGGCAAAAGGCTCTATATTGGCGGCGTTTTTTTCAGGCCCCCATCTGTTTTTTAACTTTTTATTCAATCGTGGCTCATAACGAAGCGGCGGTTGTAGGAGTGATATGATGACGGATAAAGTCCGTATTGACACCGTAGATGCCCACAAAAGCAACGAAACCTATCTGGCCCGTCAGGCCGAGTTTGAATCTAACGTCAGGAGTTATCCGCGCAAACTGCCTTTAGCCATCACTAAAGCAGAAGGCGTGTGGATCACCGATGCAGATAATAAAGAATACCTTGACTGTTTAGCAGGCGCGGGAACCCTTGCGCTTGGCCATAACCATCCTGATGTGCTGAAAAGCATCCAAAATGTCATTACCAGCGGCTTGCCGTTACATACCCTGGATCTGACTACGCCTCTGAAAGACGCGTTTTCTGAATACCTGCTCTCTCTGCTGCCTGGTCAGGGCAAAGAGTACTGCCTGCAGTTCACCGGTCCATCCGGTGCTGACGCCGTTGAAGCGGCGCTGAAGCTGGCGAAAAAAGTGACCGGTCGTAGCGGTATCATCAGCTTCTCTGGTGGTTACCACGGTATGACCCACGGCGCGCTGTCCGTGACCGGCAACCTGTCTCCGAAAGAAGCGGTAGACGGTATGATGCCAGAAGTGCAGTTCATGCCTTACCCGCACGAGTACCGTTGCCCGCTGGGTATCGGTGGTGAAGCGGGCGTGAAAGCGCTGACGTACTACTTCGATAACCTGATCAACGACGTTGAAAGCGGCGTGCGTAAACCTGCTGCGGTGATTCTGGAAGCCGTTCAGGGCGAAGGCGGCGTGAACCCGGCTCCGGCAGAGTGGCTGCAGCGCATCCGTAAAGTGACTCAGGAACACGGCATTCTGCTGATCCTCGACGAAGTTCAGGCTGGCTTTGCCCGTACCGGTAAATTCTTCGCCTTCGAACACGCGGGCATTGAGCCAGACATCATCGTAATGTCTAAAGCCGTAGGTGGCGGTCTGCCGCTGGCCGTTCTCGGTATCAAAAAACAGTTCGACGCATGGGCGCCAGGCCACCACACCGGTACCTTCCGCGGCAACCAGCTGGCGATGGCCACCGGCCTGACCACGCTGAAAATCCTGAAAGATCAGAACATCGCGGGCAAAGTTGCCGCTCAGGGCGAATGGCTGAAAGGCCAGCTGAAAGAGATGGCGAAACGCTATCCTGTTATCGGCCACGTGCGCGGTCTGGGCATGATGATCGGTATTGAGATCGTTAAGCCACACGAAGCCGCTGACCACATGGGCTGCTTCCCGGGCGACGGCGAGCTGTCTGCACTGATTCAGAAGAAGTGCTTCGAAGCCGGTCTGATTCTGGAGCGCGGCGGCCGTAACGGTATCGTTCTGCGTCTGCTGCCGTCTCTGCTGATCAGCGACGAAGAGCTGAAAATCTTCCTGGATAAATTTGAGCAGGCACTGCTTGCTGCGGGCGTTCGCCCGGCGTAACCGGAGTTATTGATTACGATGTCTGATTCAAACCCAATTTTGTTCTCCTCTGCGCAGAGCATTGAAGCTTACCAGCAGGCGATCGAACAAAGCACTCAGGCTGTGATGCAGTGGCTGAAACAGCCTGAGATGTACCAGGGCAAAACGGTCGCGGAACTGCGCGACCGCATTAAGCTGGATTTCAACCCGAAAGGGCTGGGCAACGAAGCGGCGATTGAACGCGCCGTGGAGTTCTTCCTGAAAGACAGCTTGTCCGTTCATCACCCGCAGTGTGTGGCGCACCTGCACTGCCCAAGCCTGGTCGTAAGCCAGGCGGCGGAAGTGCTGATCAACGCCACTAACCAGAGTATGGACTCCTGGGATCAAAGCCCGTCCGCAACCATTATCGAGATCAAACTGATCGAGTGGCTGCGTACCCGCGTGGGTTATCAGGCCGGCGACGCCGGTGTCTTCACCAGCGGCGGCACCCAGAGCAACCTGATGGGCCTGATGCTGGCTCGCGATGCGTTCTTCGCGCGTCAGGGTCACTCCGTTCAGCAGGACGGCCTGGTCGGCGATTTGCGCAAAATTCGCGTGCTGTGCTCTGAAAACGCACACTTCTCCGTGCAGAAAAACATGGCGTTGATGGGGCTGGGCTACCAGTCCGTCGTGCAGGTGAAAACGGACGAATTCTCCCGCATGGATCTGACCGATCTGGCGGCGAAAATCGAACAGTGCAACGCGAACGGCGAACAGATTCTGGCGATCGTCGCAACGGCAGGTACCACCGATGCCGGTGCTATCGACCCGCTGCGTGCGATTGCAGAGCTGGCCGCGAAGCAGAACATCTGGGTACATGTTGATGCGGCCTGGGGCGGCGCGCTGCTGATGTCTGAGCAGTATCGTCACTACCTGGACGGCATCGAGCTGGTGGATTCCGTCACCCTGGACTTCCACAAGCAGTTCTTCCAGACCATCAGCTGCGGCGCGTTCCTGCTGAAAGAAGCGCGCCACTATGAGCTGATGCGCTATCAGGCGGCCTACCTGAACTCTGAGTTCGACGAAGAAGCGGGTGTGCCTAACCTGGTGTCCAAATCTCTGCAGACCACCCGTCGTTTTGACGCGCTGAAGCTGTGGATGAGCCTGGAAGCGCTGGGGCAGGAGCAATACGCGGCGATCATCGATCACGGCGTGACCCTGGCGCAGCAGGTTGCGGCCTACGTGAAAGAGCAGCCTGCTCTGGAACTGGTTATGCAGCCACAGCTGGCAAGCGTTCTGTTCCGCTTCCGCGGACAGGTGCAGATGGATGACGCGGGCATCGCCCTGCTGAACCAGAAAATTGGTGATGCGCTGCTGGAATCCGGCCGTGCGAACGTTGGTGTGACCGAGCACAACGGCGTCACCTGCCTGAAGCTGACGCTGCTGAACCCAACCGTGACGCTGGAAGATATTAAAATCCTGCTGTCTCTGGTTGAGCGCACCGCGCAGGAAGTTCTGGCTAAGTAATACAACACCCCTCTTCCGCCGGGAGAGGGGTTATTTTTATACGCCTGCCCACCACATCCTTAATTTTAATCCCCAGTAACTCGTCCAGCCCGTCGTGGTACTAACCACATTACCCTTCGACACAATGACCAGCGTCGGCGTGACGCTCACCTGCCACTGCTGCGACAACGCACCGTTTTCATCGTTGATCACCGGCATTTTCAGCTGTTTCTTTTCAACCCAGCGCGCAAGCTTTGCGTTATCGCCGGAACGCATGGCAATACTCACCACGTTCCCGCCTTCTTCTGCCAGCTGATTAACGGAAGGCGTCGTGTAACGGCATATGCTGCACCAGGTGGCCCAGACGTAAATCAGAAGCGGCCGTTCCTGGCTCAGTGCCGCGATATCGTGAATATTGCCGTCGATGCTCTGCATCGGTGTTGCACTAAAACTGGCGGGGAGTGTCGGTTTTCGGTACCGATCAACACCCCACACCACGGCCAGCGTCAGCAGAACGAATATGATCCCTTCCCGCGCCCAGCGGCGCAGTCGACTGATTTTGCGGTTATCCATTGTGACCTCATGTTTCAACGAAGGTCATCTTAACGGGCAATACGCCATCACGCTGTAAAGAAGTGTCGCGCCAGGTTTACTCCTGTGTATAGCCGTAGTCGTAATGGCTATATCCCGAGTTGTAATAGAGCGCAGCCGATTTCACGATATCATTGAGGATCGCGCCATTCACCTGCACACCCATTTGCTGCAGACGCTTCAGGCAGTTCTCGATCTCCTTGACGCTGGTTTTACCAAAGCGGGCGACCAGAAGCGTGGTAGCCGCTGCTCTGGCTATCAGCAAGGCATCCGTTACGGCAAGCACGGGTGGGGTATCGACAATCACGATGTCATACAGTTTGTCTATCTGCGACATTACGGCCTGGAAGCGTTCACTCATGAGCAGCTCAACGGGATGTGAAGGTTGGGGTCCGCAGGTCAATACATCAAAACCGCCTTTCTCGGCGCGTTGAACCGCCTCCTGCCACTCAACGGCTCCTCCGAGTACGCAGGATAATCCCCGATGATTGCTCAGTTGGAAAACATTGTGGACATATCCCTTGCGCATATCCGCATCAATAAACAGCACTCGCTGTCCGGCCTGAGCGGCAATCGACGCCAGTGAAGTACTGACCAGCGTCTTTCCGCAGTCCTGCGTGGGGCCAGACACCACGACGATCCGGTTTGTGGCATCCATCATGGTAAAATGCAGACTGGTGCGCAGCCCGCGCAGCGCCTCGACAAATATATCTGCCGGACGGTCAATGGGCAAAAAAGGAACGTTTGATGTCCTGTGCTTCCATCGGGAAGCAAACAGGGTTTTCCTGCGCAGGTGCGTTTTTTTCCAGAGCCACACCGAGCGCGGAAGCGTCGCCAGAAGCGGTATCCCCTGCACTTCCAGTTGTTCAGGCGAGGTAATGCCCCGATTAAAGGCTGAGCGCACTAAAACCATGCCGGCAGAGAGCATCAACCCCATCAGCATACCCAGTACGATAATGAGCGCTTTGCGCGGTTTGATCGGATCTGGCTGCGTCACGGCCGGGTCAATGATCCGCACGTTCCCGATAGCGCTGGAGCGAGAGATACTCAGCTCTTGCTGACGCGTCAGCAGCTGCAGATATATGGTACGCCCGGATTCAACGTCACGACTCAGGCGCAAGATTTCCTGCTGCGTGGAAGGCATGGATGAAACGCGATTGTTCAGGCGCGCACGCTCCCGCTCAAGCGTTTGTTTCTTCTCCCGCAAGGCACGGTAGGTGGGATGGTCTTTTTTGAAAAGCTGGGAAACCTCTGCTTCGCGAAACGTCAGCTCGTTAAGCTGGTTTTCCACGTTAACCACCTGATCAAGTACTGACTTAGCCTCCAGAGATAAGTCGACAGAATCGCGTTGCTCTCTGTAGGCATTGAGTCTCGCTTCGGCTTCATCCAGCTCCCGGCTGATCTTAGGTAATTGCTCCTGTAAGAACGTGAGGCTGCGGGAATCTTTCGCTTCCTGGCGCGCAATATTCTGGCTGAGGTAATTTTCAGCAATGGCATTAAGTATCGTGGCGATCCTGGCGGGGTCTTCACCCGTTAACATTAAGGAGATCATACCGCTCTGTTTCGCCGACTCCACAACCGTAAGCCTGTTCTGAATGACATTGATCGCGTCAAGCCTTGTGACGGTTTCGAGGGTAAACTGGGTGCCAGGTTCCGCGCTGAGGGATGTCACCAGAAGCGACATTCCGTCTTTAACCAGCGTTTTCCCCACTATGCCGTCTGCTTCAAGCTTTTTTCCCTCAAGACGATATCGCCCTTTCTCCCGTACGGTGAGTAAAAGCGTTTGTGGCTGCCCTTTCAGAAGGGGAATAGTCAGCGCGCCAATCGTTATTTCAGCGGATTTACGTCCCCGCACGTGTTCCCACAAAGGCCCGACGACAGGAAACACGCGTCGCCTGGCGTTGTACGTCAACCCTAATTGATCAACGGTTTCTCCCAGGATCATCCGTGATTTAAGGAGTAAAAGTTCCGGCGCGACATCGGGTGAGAGATCGGACCCGAACGGGTTCAGGTTCTTGATTAGCGAGTTATTCTGCTTCTCTTCAACCTGTAACAGGGCATCAGCCTGATAAACTGGCGTGGCGCTGAACGCATATATCCCTGCACATACCGTGAGCAAGAGCGTGACACACGCGATCGTCACCCGGTGATCAAACATCTCAGCAAACAACTGAAGAAGATCGATATCATTATTCTGCGGTGTCGCAGCACTATATTTGTCTGATTTAGAAGACGACATTACGGCTTCATTCCTTGTTGACTCAAACGACGAGCCCATTCCTGACTGGCTTTCCCCAATTGCTCGAAAACATATTCATAGACTTCGCGACTTTTGTGATACGGGTCGGGAATGTGCCTTGTTTCAAGCCATTGTCCAAAGAGCAGCGATTTTCCCCGGTTCTCCGGGGCCATTGTGGCAATGAAACGGAGGTGTTCCGGCTCCATTACCAGAATCAAATCGGATTTTTGCAACAGGCTGCGCGTCACCTTGCGGGCAACATGCCCTTCCAGCGAAACGCCATGACACCAGGCGACAGACTGCGCAGCCGCATCCGCCGGGCACCCTTCAAGTCCAAAAATACCTGCCGAGGACACCTGCTTGCCGGGCAATTGCTGACGCAACAGCCGCTCACCAATCGGTGAACGGCAAATATTGCCGGTGCAGACCACTAAGATTGACTGAAACATTACTGCGGCCACGATTTGATATAACGAACGGTTTCGGTCAGGTCATGGACGCCGCTGATGGTAGGTACCAGCTGGGAGATCACGCGATTCCAGCGTGATAACGGTGCCGTAGTGACGTAGACAATGTCATACGGTTCCAGCTGGAATTCCGTACCCAGCACCATGGCTGACGTATCTTCCGCATTGAGTTGATAGATGTTGGCAATTTTGCCCGTGTCGCCTTTTTCCGTTACCTGCCTGATAACAAAAATGCCGGTTGCATCAGCCATATTTTGGTTAAGCCCACCGGCATTGCCCAGGGCTTCGGCCAGCGTCATGCCGCTACGATCCATCTTAAGCGTGCTCTGTTTAACCACCTCGCCCATCACGAACACTTTCAGCGCGTCGTTTCGGGGAATAAACAGGATATCGCCCGGATAAAGCAGCTTATTTTGTGTCAAATCGCCATGCTGCATCAGTGCATAGAGCGAAAGGCGGGAGTCCTTGCCATCATGCGTCAGCACGACGTTACGCCAGTCGGCATCCGCAGAAAGACCGCCAGCGGCGTTAACCGCATCCATCACCGTCAGCGGAATATTGGTTATGGGTTGCTGGCCTGATTTTTCGACCTCTCCGGTGACATAGGCTTTTTGGGAACGGAAGGCGGCAACGCTGACGTCCACCTGCGGGCTCTCAATGACTTTATCCAGTCGAGATGTAATCTCTTCACGTACCTGTGAAACCGTTTTTCCCGCTACACGCAGCTTACCAACGTAGGGATAAAAGAGCGTACCATCGGCATTGACCCAGTTGCCGGCATCGCTCGCACTACGATATTGTCCTGCGGGCGTTGTTAATTCAGGGTGATCCCAGACGGTGACCGTCAGGATGTCGCCTGTACCAATACGGTATTCCCAGTTTTTGATCTGCTCATCCAGATTAGGATTTGCCTGAGATTTCGATACGGTTGGACGCAGCTTTTCAATCAACCCCGGCGTTAGTGGAAAAATTTCCACGTGCTTATCAAGCTGATAATTAACATCTTCCGCCGTATTGACTTTTTTCCCGTACACGCTCAAGTTCTGTCCGGGGGAAAATACACATCCCGTTAACTGACTAATGGTGAGAAATAACAGCGAAAATGCAGTTGTACTTTTCATTTATATAACTATTTCTTTTTAACGTTGCGCTTATCGTAAAGCTTGCAAATAAACCCAACATAAGCTCATGAAATTTAATTATTTATTCAACTTCGGCATGTAATTTCGGCATGATAAAGCGCAAGCCACCTGGCCTCTAAAAAAACAACGATTGATCTTGTAAAAAAGGTAGTAAGCGCGCTTCGCCCGAAGACAATATTAAATGTCCTTCAGTGGGAAAGCATTCGTATTACAGTCCAATTTTGACGTAAAAAGTTATTTTCAGGTTTGAGTATCGAAATAATAAATATTAAAAATATAAAGCACAGACAATATTCACCACAATGATAAGCATCATCCAGTTTGACTACACAAAACCGTCCACTTTTGTTACATTTTTTCTCAAACATACCCTGCGTTGATACTTAAAATGGACTGTCTGCTCCGCTTTGCACGACCTGCAGACGAAAAGTATCTGTAACGATATCACTGGAGAAAAAATGGCTAAGCGTAAATTGCTGCTTCTGGGTGTATTACTGTCTCTGGCGGGATCTGCATTCGCTGCCCCGCAAACGGCCGCTGCGCCATCGGGCATCAAGGCCTATGAAGAACAAGAGTTCATCGCTGACTTTACGAAATTCAAGATTGGCGACACGGCGCCGGCGCAGTATCAAACGCCGGAGTACACCATCAAACAGTACCAGCTGCGTAACCTGCCGGCTCCGGATGCCGGAACCCACTGGACCTACATGGGTGAGAACTACGTGCTGATCGGCGATGCTGATGGCAAGATCTACAAAGCCTACAATGGAGATATTTTCTATCACCGCTAACGCAATTCTGATTCGCCCCTGGCAGGAAAGCGACCGTCCTTTCCTGCGCACGCTCTACCTCCACGCCCGGCGTGAAGCCTGGCCATGGCTGGACAACGCGGACTGGCAGCTTGAAGACTTTGACGCGGCAACCCGTGACGAAGTGATTTGGGTTGCTGTTCAGAACGGTCATCGCCTGGGTTTTGCCTCCGTCTGGACGAACGATAATTTCCTGCACAACCTGTTTGTCGATCCGCAGTATCAGAGCCTGGGCGTCGGGCATGAGTTGCTTGAACACGTACAGAAGACGTTTACCAGTACGGGTTCACTTAAGTGCCTGGTGAAGAATGCGCGGGCTATTGCGTTTTACCAGCGACACGGCTGGCACATAGAGGCGACGGGTAATTCTCCGGACGGAGAGTATTATTTGATGCACTATCGGTTGGGTTAAAGTCGGGTGGCGGCTTCGCCTTACCCGACCTACGTGATGGTGCCATTTGTAGGCCGGGTAAGCGAAGCCACCCGGCAATTAGGAGCTGAGGAATTACACCGCGCGGAACGCGATTTCCCCCGGGATGATTTCGCCCTGCCAGTAGAGCTGCGCCGCAACGCGTCCCGCCAGCTGGCGATACATTTCCGCAAATTCGCTGTCCGGACGGCTGACCACCGTTGGCTTTCCGCTGTCCAGATCTTCACGCAGGGTAATGTGCAGCGGCATCTGCCCCAGCAGCTGGGTGTGATACTTCGCGGCCAGTTTTTCTGCACCACCCGTACCGAAGATAGGTTCGTGGTGACCGCAGTTGCTGCAGATGTGCATGCTCATGTTCTCGACGATACCGAGCACCGGCACTTCCACCTTCTCGAACATCACGATGCCTTTTTTGGCGTCGATCAGCGCGATATCCTGCGGCGTAGTCACGACGACCGCCCCCGTGACCGGAATGTTCTGCGCCAGCGTCAGCTGAATGTCACCGGTGCCCGGCGGCATGTCCAGCACCAGATAATCCAGATCAGGCCACATCGTCTCCTGCAGCATCTGCAGCAGCGCTTTGCTGGCCATCGGGCCGCGCCAGACCATGGCGTTATCGTCAGTCACCAGGTAACCGATGGAGTTGGTCGCCAGACCGTGCGCCATAATTGGCGCCATGTGGGTCCCGTCCGGCGAGGTGGGGCGCTGGTTTTCCGCGCCCAGCATGTTAGGAATAGACGGACCGTAGATATCCGCATCCAGAATACCGACCTTTGCCCCTTCCGCTGCCAGCGCGAGCGCCAGGTTAACGGCGGTAGAAGATTTCCCTACCCCGCCCTTGCCCGAGCTGACGGCAATGATATTTTTCACGCCGTTCACGCCAGGCTGGTTTTTCACGCGCTTCAGCGTGGCGATGCTGTGGCTCAGCTTCCAGTCGATCGCCTTCGCACCGGTAATACGCAGCAGCTCAGAGCTGGTCTGCTCTTTCAGCGCGTCAAAGGCGCTGGTCCAGACGAACGGCATCTGCAGCTCAATGTGCAGGGTATCGTCCAGCCAGGCAACGTGGTGTAACGCTTTCAGCGTAGTGAGATTGTGCTTCAGGGTTGGATGCTGAAAGTTAGCCAGCGTCCCGGCGACCATTGCTCGTAAGGCTTCCGGTGATTTGGCCTGGGATTGAGAACTCATCCCGACTCCTTTGTAGTTGTTCTGAAAAAAGACGTGTAATTACCAAGTTTACCCCAGAGGTAACAATTATTCATTTATGGATTAATGCCCTTATCACTTGGCGTAGTTATTACCTTTCGGGTAACATCAAAAACCCTTTTCACAGTTAAAAGAAGTAATGCCTACTATGACTCAAGTCGCGAAGAAAATTCTGGTAACGTGCGCACTCCCGTACGCCAACGGCTCAATCCACCTCGGCCACATGCTGGAGCATATCCAGGCTGATGTCTGGGTCCGTTACCAGCGAATGCGCGGCCACGAGGTTAACTTCATCTGTGCGGACGATGCTCACGGCACGCCGATCATGCTGAAAGCGCAGCAGCTGGGGATCTCCCCGGAGCAGATGATTGCCGAAATGAGTCAGGAGCATCAGACTGATTTTGCTGGCTTTGACATCAGCTATGACAACTATCACTCCACGCACAGCGACGAAAACCGCGAACTGTCGGAGCTGATCTACACCCGTCTGAAAGAGAACGGTTTTATCAAAAACCGCACCATCTCTCAGCTGTACGATCCGGAAAGAGGCATGTTCCTGCCGGACCGTTTCGTCAAAGGCACCTGCCCGAAATGTAAATCCCCGGACCAGTACGGCGATAACTGCGAAGTGTGCGGCGCGACCTACAGCCCGACCGAGCTTATCGAGCCGAAATCCGTGGTTTCCGGCGCCACGCCCGTCATGCGTGACTCCGAGCACTTCTTCTTCGACCTGCCGTCCTTCAGCGAAATGCTGCAGGCGTGGACCCGCAGCGGCGCGCTGCAGGAGCAGGTGGCGAACAAAATGCAGGAGTGGTTCGAATCCGGCCTGCAGCAGTGGGATATCTCCCGCGATGCGCCGTACTTCGGCTTTGAAATCCCGAACGCGCCGGGCAAATATTTCTACGTCTGGCTGGACGCGCCAATCGGCTACATGGGCTCCTTCAAAAACCTGTGCGACAAGCGTGGCGACACCGTCAGCTTCGACGAATACTGGAAGAAAGATTCCACGGCCGAGCTGTATCACTTCATCGGTAAAGACATCGTTTATTTCCACAGCCTTTTCTGGCCGGCGATGCTGGAAGGCAGCAACTTCCGCAAGCCAACCAACCTGTTCGTACACGGCTACGTGACGGTGAACGGCGCGAAGATGTCCAAGTCTCGCGGGACGTTCATTAAGGCCAGTACCTGGCTGAACCACTTCGACGCGGACAGCCTGCGCTACTACTACACCGCGAAGCTCTCTTCCCGCATCGACGATATCGACCTGAACCTGGAAGATTTCGTGCAGCGTGTGAACGCGGATATCGTCAACAAGGTGGTGAACCTGGCCTCCCGTAACGCGGGCTTTATCGCCAAGCGTTTTGACGGCGTGATGGCGGCTGAACTGGCTGACCCTGCCCTGTACAAAACCTTTACCGACGCGGCAGCCACCATTGGCGACGCGTGGGAAACCCGTGAGTTCGGTAAAGCCGTGCGCGAAATCATGGCCCTGGCCGACCTGGCAAACCGCTATGTGGACGAACAGGCACCGTGGGTTGTCGCGAAACAGGAAGGGCGCGATGCCGATCTGCAGGCCATCTGCTCCATGGGCATCAACCTGTTCCGCGTGTTGATGACGTACCTGAAGCCGGTTCTGCCGCAGCTGGCAGCCCGCGCAGAAGCGTTCCTGAACACCGAACTGACCTGGGATGCCATGGCGCAGCCGCTGCTCGGCCACAAGGTGAACACCTTCAAGGCGCTGTACAACCGCATCGAGATGAAGCAGGTTGAAGCCCTGGTGGAAGCGTCTAAAGAAGAGGTTAAAGCGGCTGCGGCACCGGTGACCGGCCCGCTGGCAGACGATCCGATTCAGGAAACCATTACCTTTGACGATTTCGCCAAAGTCGACCTGCGCGTGGCGCTGATCGAAAACGCGGAATTCGTGGAAGGTTCTGACAAGCTGCTGCGCCTGACGCTGGATCTGGGCGGCGAGAAGCGTAACGTCTTCTCCGGCATCCGTTCAGCCTACCCGGACCCGCAGGTGCTGATCGGTCGTCAGACCGTGATGGTGGCGAACCTGGCGCCGCGCAAAATGCGCTTCGGCATCTCTGAAGGGATGGTGATGGCCGCAGGCCCTGGCGGGAAAGATATCTTCCTGTTAAGCCCTGATGAAGGCGCGAAGCCTGGCCAGCAGGTGAAATAACAAAAAAGCCGGAGATAATCTCCGGCTTTTTTTATGGTTTAGGGTGATGCACCCGGTGGGTCAGCCCGCGCAGGAAATTACGCAGAAACTGATCGCCGCACTCGCGGTAGTTTTTGTGGTCCGGCGCGCGCATCATGGCGGTCACTTCCGGCACGGATACGCGGTATTTTTGCTCCGTCATGATCGCCACAATATCGTCCGTTTTCAGCGAGAACGCGATGCGCAGCTTTTTCAGCACCGTGTTGTTGTTCACGCGACGCTCCAGCGCCAGCTCCGGCGCGGCCGGATCTTTGCCACGCTTATCGTAAATCAGGCCGTTCAGGAAACCCGACAGAATGATGTCCGGGCAGCGAACGAAGCCCTCTTCGTCTTCTTTGGTCATCCAGGTATCGAAACCGGCAGACGTGGATTCCATGTCCGACAGCGCAAGAATGCGCACCATGTCGTTGTTGTTTGCTTTCAGGGTGTAGCGCAGGCTACGAAGAATGTCGTTACTTAGCATAGAGCCTTCGAATGTCGATGATGCAATGGCGCGCAGTGTACCAGTTTTACAGGCCAATCGCCTCTTTCAAACTCTTGAGATAGCGACGGCTGACGGGTACCGTTTGCCCGGCACGCAGCACCAGCTCGGCCTGGCCGTTATCTTCCAGGCGGATCTCCTTCAGGTGCGCCATGTTCACCAGATACTGGCGGTGGCAGCGGATCAGCGGCGTGCGGCTCTCGAGCGTGCGCAGTGTCAGCTCGGTAAATCCTTCATTCCCTTCGGCGCTGGTGACAAACACCCCGCTCAGGCGGCTGCTGACAAACGCCACATCATCCATCTGCAGAAGATAAATTCGGCTGTGCCCGGTGCAGGGGATAAACTTCAGCGGCTGCTGGTTTTCCGGCAGCAGCGTGACGTCCTGTACGGTTCGCTCCTGGCGTAAACGGGTGAGCGTTTTTTCAAGACGCTTCTCTTCGATCGGCTTGAGTAAATAGTCAAACGCGTGCTCCTCAAAGGCCTTAACGGCATATTCGTCGAACGCCGTCAGAAACACGATATAGGGGCGATGCGCCGGGTCGAGCATGCCGACCATCTCCAGCCCGCTGATGCGGGGCATCTGAATATCGAGGAACAGCACGTCAGGGCGCAGCTTGTGCACCGCGCCGATGGCCTCAATGGCATTCGCGCACTCCCCCACAATCTCAATATCGGGCTGCTCCTGCAGCAGAACGCGCAGGTTTTCTCGTGCCAGCGGCTCGTCATCCACAATCAGCACTCTTAACATGCGTTTTCCTCCAGCGGCAGTCGTACGGTAATACGGGTAAATCGGTCTGGCTCACAGGCGACGGTAATGCCGCAGTCGTCGCCAAAATGGGCGCGCAGGCGTTTATCCACCAGGCTCATCCCTAAACCGCCCGAGGCGGAAGGCTGGTAAAGCCCGGCATTATCTTCAATATCCAGCACCAGATGGTGGTTGAAACGGCTGGCGGCAATGGTTATCTCCCCCGTTCCCAGAAGCTGTGACGTGCCGTGTTTAATGGCGTTTTCGACAATAGGCTGCAGGGTAAAGGCCGGGAGATGCTGATACGCCAGCTCGTCCGGAACGGAGAGCGACACCTGCAGGCGCGACTGGAAACGCGCCTGCTCGATCTGCAGATAGGCATTCACGTGCTCAATCTCATCGGCGAGGGTCACGATCTCAGACGGCCGTTTCAGGTTCTTACGGAAAAAGGTCGACAGAAACTGCACCAGCTGCGCGGCCTGATCGCTGTCGCGGCGGATCACCGCTTTGAGCGTGTTGAGGGCATTAAACAGGAAATGCGGGTTGACCTGAGCATGCAGCAGCTTAATTTCAGACTGCGTCAGCAGGGCTTTCTGCCGTTCATACTGCCCGGCCAGGATTTGCGCGGACAACAGCTGGGCTATCCCCTCTCCCAGCGTGCGGTTGATGGAGCTGAACAGACGGTTTTTGGCCTCATACAGCTTGATAGTCCCCATCACCCGCTGATTTTCCCCGCGCAGCGGAATCACCAGCGTGGAGCCCAGCTTGCACTGCGGATGCAGCGAGCAGCGGTAAGGCAGTTCGTTACCGTCGGCATACACCACCTCACCGGTTTCAATGGCGCGCAGCGTATAGGCTGAGGAGATCGGTTTACCCGGCAGATGGTGATCGTCCCCGGTGCCGGTAAAGGCCAGCAGCCGCTCGCGGTCGGTTATGGCCACCGCGCCGATATCCAGCTCCTTGTAGAGCACCT
This sequence comes from Enterobacter cloacae complex sp. ESBL7, assembly GCF_041679625.1. Classification (NCBI taxonomy): domain Bacteria; kingdom Pseudomonadati; phylum Pseudomonadota; class Gammaproteobacteria; order Enterobacterales; family Enterobacteriaceae; genus Enterobacter; species Enterobacter cloacae complex sp. ESBL7. The sequence continues at coordinate 418,296 of NZ_JBGORN010000002.1, read as the reverse complement.
GCGCGACCTTCATGCTGTTTTCTTCGTTAAACCCCTGGCGCAGGATCCCTTCGGTCGAGGCGGCGACCTTCAGCGCCGTGGCGGAAAACGCCGAGGTGTACTTCTCAAACATGGCGCGCTTGTCGAGCAGAATGCGCATAAACAGCGCCGCACCCACGGTGTTGGTGACCATCATCGGAGCGGCAATGCTGCTGACCAGGTGCAGCGCATCTTCAAACGGACGGGCAATGAGCAGAATGATCGCCATCTGCGCCACTTCGGCCACAAAGGTAATGGCGCCGGCGGTAAGCGGGCTAAAGACTTTATCCGGGCGGCCGCGTTTGATCATGTAGCTGTGCACCAGCCCGCCGAGCAGCCCTTCCACGATCGTGGAGATCATGCAGCTGAGCGCGGTCATCCCGCCCATGGAATAGCGATGCAGCCCCCCGGTTAAGCCCACAAGGCCACCGACGACGGGACCGCCCAGCAGCCCGCCCATCACCGCGCCGATAGCGCGCGTGTTGGCAATAGAGTCTTCGATATGGAGGCCAAAATAGGTCCCCATAATGCAGAAAATAGAGAAGGTAACGTAGCAGAGCAGCTTATGCGGCAGACGTACGGTAACCTGCATCAGCGGGATAAACAGGCGCGTTTTGCTCATCAGCCAGGCAATGACAAGAAACACGCACATCTGCTGAAGCAACAGCAGCACCAGATTAAACTCGTACATACTCAAAACCGCACACGCTAAAAACGCGTAACATACACTGATGCGGGTTTACTTTCTTTGAAGCATCCCAAAAAAGCGCAAAATCGTGTCCGTTATCACACCTTTTTCTGAATATCGCGCATGCTTCGCATTGTTTGTTCAAAAATCAATCAATCCTTCCTGGTTCGCCAAAGTGGGTCTACAGTTAAGCTGGGAACGCGTAAGCCAGGGGGCGAATATGGCGCTTTACACGATAGGTGAAGTGGCACTCCTTTGTGATATCAATCCCGTTACCCTACGGGCGTGGCAGCGACGGTATGGATTGCTTAAACCGCAGAGGACCGACGGTGGGCATCGCCTTTTCAATGAGGCCGATATCGACCGCATCCGCGAAATTAAAAGCTGGATCGACAACGGAGTGCAGGTCGGCAAAGTGAAGTCCCTGCTGAGCCATGATGACCCGGACACGCAACACCTCTGGCGCGAACAACAGGAAACCCTGCTGCGGCTTCTGCAGGCGGGGAATCTTCAGCGCCTGCGCGCGTGGATAAAAGAGCAGGGCCGCGACTATCCGGCACAGACGCTGATCTCCCATCTTTTCATTCCGCTCCGTCGACGTCTGCAATGCCAGCAGTCCACCCTGCAGGCGCTGCTCAGCATACTCGACGGGGTGCTGATCAACTATATTGCCGTCTGCCTTGCCTCAGCGAAGAACAAGGCCGGAAAAGATGCGCTGGTGGTCGGCTGGAACGTGCACGATACCACCCGCCTGTGGCTGGAAGCGTGGATTGCGACCCAGAAGGGCTGGCGCGTGGATGTCCTGGCGCACTCGCTGGCGCAGCTTAAGCCCGAGTTTTTCGACGGTCAGACCCTGCTGGTCTGGTGTGGAGAAGTGCCGTCCGCCACGCAGCAACAGCTGCTGACGGAATGGCGAGAGAATGGTTACCCGGTTTATTCCCTTGGCCCGGATGAGCCATAACGGCATTTAATGGTTCATTAACAGCTGCGCTTCACCGTATAATTGTTCCGTTAACAACAGGAGCACATGATGAAGGCAACCAAACTGGCCATTATTACCCTTTTTGTCCTGATGGCCGTGAGCGGTATCGGCGGCGTGATGCTGGCAGGATACTCGTTTATTGTTCGCGGCGGTGTCGGCTGAGGTACAGCGCCAGCCGCTCAAAAAGGCGATCGACGACGATTGCCGCCAGCGCGACCAGCACCGCCCCCTGCACGATATAAGCCGTATTAAACCCGCTCAGGCCGATAATAATCGGCGTTCCCAGCGTATTGGCACCGACCGTTGACGCAATGGTCGCCGTCCCGATGTTAATAATCACCGACGTGCGGATCCCGGCAATAATCACCGGTGCCGCAAGCGGCAGTTCAACCTTGCGCAGCCGCTGGCCGCGACTCATCCCCATCCCTTCTGCCACGCTCAGCACCGACGCCGGTACCGCCGCGAGGCCCGCCAGCGTGCCCTGCAGCACCGGCAATACGCCGTATAAAATCAGCGCAATAATGGCGGGCTGCTGACCAAAGCCCATCACCGGCACCGCTATCGCCAGCACCGCCACCGGGGGAAACGTCTGGCCAATCGCCGCTATCGTCTCCACCAGCGGACGAAATTCTTTGCCCGCAGGCCGCGTGACCGCGATGCCTGCCCCAACTCCCAACACAACCGCGATGGCGCTTGAGAGCGCCACCAGCCAGAGATGCGCCAGGGCGAGATTAATAAAGCTTTCCTGCTGATAAACCGGCCGCGGCAGCCCCGGGAAAAGAGCGTTAAACAGCGCCGCGCTGTGAGGCATCAGAAACAGTAAGGCGACAAAGAGCGCTACCAGCCAGAGGAGCGGATCACGCAGTGCCTTCACGCGTCACCTCCCCGGCCAGCAAATCGCGAAAATGTAAGGTTCCGCACGGCGTACCGCGGGAGTCCGAGACGGGCAATACCTCGCACTGGCGCGCGACAAACGCCGAGAGGGCATCCCGCAGGCTCATCTGCGCCTGTAGAGGTTCGCCGCTCACCGGTACCTCCTCCCGACGCATATAGTCGCTGACCGTCCGCAGGGAAAGCAGCCTCACGCCCAGCTCGCTGCGGCCAAAAAACTCGCGCACAAAGTCGTTCTTCGGCCATGTTAATAGCTCAAGCGGCGAGCCCTGCTGCACCACTTCGCCATGATCCATCAGCACCAGATGGTCGGCCAGGCGCAGAGCTTCATCAATATCGTGCGTCACGAGAACGATCGTGCGTCCGAGAATGCGGTGAATGCGGGTCATCTCCGCCTGCAGCGCCCCGCGCGTGACCGGATCCAGCGCGCCGAAGGGTTCATCCATCAGCAGCACCTGCGGGTTAGCCGCCAGCGCGCGCGCCACGCCCACGCGCTGCTGCTGGCCTCCGGAAAGCTGGTGCGGATAGCGGTCGCGCAGCGATGGCTCCAGCCCCAGCAGAGACATGAGTTCATCCACCCGGTCGGCGATTTTTGCCCGCGACCATTTCTCCAGCTGCAGCACGGTGGCGATGTTCTGCGCCACCGTCCAGTGGGGAAACAGGCCGATAGACTGAATGGCATAGCCCATCCGGCGGCGCAGCTCCAGCACCGGCAGGCAGCGGATCTCTTCCCCGGCAAAGCGGATCAGCCCGCTGTCATGCTCCACCAGCCGGTTGATCATCTTCAGGGTGGTGGATTTTCCCGAGCCCGAGGTGCCAATCAGCACGGAAAACGCCCCCTCGGCAAAGTTCAGGTTCAGGTGGCTCGCCGCCGGGCGACCGGCAAAGGTTTTACTGACATCATGAAATTCAATCATTGGCTCTTCTCCTGAGCAGCGCGAGCCATAAGGCAAACAGCGCGTCGACGACAACCGCCAGCGCAATCGTGGGCACCACGCCCAGCAACACCAGATCGAGGGCACTGCTGAGCAACCCCTGGAACACCAGCGCGCCAAAGCCGCCAGCACCAATCAGCGCCGCTATCACCGCCATGCCGACGGTTTGTACCGCCACCACCCGCAGGCTGCGCAGCAGCAGGGGCAGCGCCAGCGGCAGCTGAATTTTCCAGAAACACTGCCGCGCGCTCATCCCCATCGCATGGGCGCTTTCAAGTACATCCGGCGCGACCTGGCCCAGCCCCGCGACCACGCCGCGCACCAGCGGCAGCAGCGCATACAGCACCAGCGCAATAAGCGCGGGCGTTAACCCCGTTCCGGCTATGCCGAGCGTACCCAGCACCGGAAATGACTTCACCAGCCCCGCCAGCGGGGCAATCAGCAGGCCAAACAGCGCGACGGAAGGTATGGTCTGGATCACGTTGAGCACGGCAAACACCCCGCCCTGGCGTGAAGGATGGCGATAGCACCACATGCCGAGCGGTATCCCGACCAGCAGAGCCGGGATCAGCGTGCCAAAAAGGATCGTCAGGTGTTGCGTCAGGGCATCATCAAACACCTCCTGACGGTTGGCGTACTCTTTCAGCAGCGAGAGATTGTTCAGCTCACCGCTGAACAGCAGGAACAAGGGAATGCACCATATCTGCGCGTTGAGCACCCAGCGCCAGACGGCGCTGGAGATGAGTCGACGAATGGCGTCGCTGCTGGCCAGCAGACACAGCGCCAGCCACAGCCAGAGGCCGCTGCCCACCGTGGTTCTCGCCAGCGGACTTTCCGCTGAGGCCATATGCGTCGCCGCCTGCCCGGCCCCCCAGAACAGGATGATAAACAGCCCTTCAGCGAGGAGCAGCGTCAGCCACTGCGCCGTGCGGCCTTGCCAGAGCGATAGCGCAACCCACGCGCCCAGCGCCGCCGCCAGCCACCACGGCGTGAACGCCCACACTTCCCAGAGATAGCGCCCTTCCCCTGACATCAGGCGGTTAGGGGCGACATTCACAAACGGCAGCGCGATCGCCGCGATGGCCACGCAGGCCAGCAGCAGCAGTACGCGGTTATGACATTTTATTGGCACGGCCCTTTCCCGTTACTTCACAAGCCCTTGTTGTTTCAGGAAGTCGGCGGCCACTTTTTTGGCATCCAGCCCCTCGACGGCAATGCTGGCATTCAGCTGTTGCAGCGTTTTTTCATCCAGTTTTTCGAAGACCGGCTTGAGCCATTCTGCAATATCCGGATAGGCTTTCAGCACCGCCTCGCGCACGACCGGGGTCGGGGCGTAAATCGGCTGTACGCCTTTTGGATCGGTCAGGGTTTGCAGGCCGAGCGCCGCCACCGGGCCGTCGGTGCCGTAGGCCATTGCCGCGTTAACGCCGGAAGTTTGCTGCGCCGCCGCCTTGATGGTTACCGCCGTATCCCCGCCCGCGAGCGAGAGCAGCTGCTCCTGGTCGAGCTTGAAGTCGTAGGCTTTTTCGAACGCCGGGAGCGCGTCAGGACGCTCGATAAACTCCGCCGACGCTGCCAGCTTAAAGTCACCCTTCTCTTTCAGATAGCGGCTGAGATCCGCCAGAGACGTCAGCTTACCTTTCTCCGCCACGTCCTTGCGCACGGCGATAGTCCAGGTGTTGTTGGCCGGGGCAGGCGTCAGCCAGACCAGCTTGTTCTGTTCCGCGTCGAGTTTTTTGACTTTCTCATACCCGGCTTTGGCGTTTTTCCATGCCGGATCGTTTTCATCTTTGAAGAAGAATGCCCCGTTGCCGGTGTATTCCGGATAGATATCCAGCTCGCCGGAGGTGATCGCCCCGCGCACGACGGGCGTGGTGCCCAGCTGAACTTTATTGACGGTTTTCACGCCGTGGCTTTCCAGCACCTGCAAAATAATATTGCCGAGCAGCGCGCCTTCGGTATCGATCTTTGAGCCCACTTTTACCGGCTCCGCCGCCTGTAACGGCAGGCTTAGCGCCGCCAGCAGCACCGCAGATCCCAACATCCCCTTTGCAATCGTCATTCCGCTATCCTCATTTTTTTATCGCCTTTTTCAGAGGCTTGAGAGAAAAGCGTAGCTTAAAACAGCGGATTTACCCGGCAAAATGCCTTTTTAGCATAACGTAAGACGCATCCCCCGGAAGCCGGGGGATGCAAAGAAGGGAAGGTTACAGCAGCTCGAACTCGCCTTTATTCACGCGGGCAGAATCCACCCCGATAAAGACGTTAAACTTGCCCGGTTCCGCATCGTATTTCATCTGCTGGTTCCAGAACTTCAGCGCGTCCACGTCAATCGGGAAGCTGATGGTTTGGGTTTCGCCAGGCTTCAGATTGACCTTCTCGAAGCCGCGCAGCTGCTTAACAGGACGGCTCATCGAGGCGGTGACATCCTGCACGTACATCTGGATCACCGTTGCCCCTTCGCGCTTGCCGGTGTTGGTCACTTCGACGCTGGCGGTAACTTTGCCGTCACGCTTCAGGGTCGGCGCCGACATTTTCACGTCAGAAACCTTGAAGCTGGTGTAGCTCAGACCGTAACCAAACGGATACAGCGGGCCGTTAGCTTCGTCGAAGTAACGGGACGTGTACTTGTTCGGCTTGTCGGCGTTATACGGGCGACCGGTGTTCAGGTGGCTGTAGTAGACCGGGATCTGCCCAACGGAGCGCGGGAAGGACATCGGCAGCTTGCCCGACGGGTTGTAATCACCAAACAGCACGTCGGCGATGGCGTTACCGCCTTCGGTACCAGCGAACCAGGTTTCCAGAATGGCGTCAGCCTGCTGGTCCTCTTTCACCAGCGCCAGCGGACGACCGTTCATCAGTACCAGCACCAGCGGCTTGCCGGTGGCTTTCAGGGCGGCGATCAGATCGCGCTGGCTCTGCGGAATGGTGATGTCGGTACGGCTGGAGGCCTCGTGCGCCATACCCTGCGCTTCGCCCACGACCGCGACAACGACGTCAGACTGTTTCGCGGTATTCACCGCCTCGTCGATCATCTCCTTCGGCGTGCGCGGATCGACCTTCACCGCTTCCTCGTACTGGTTGAGGAAGGTGACGATGTCTTTATCGTTGGTGACGTTCGCCCCTTTGGCGTACACCACTTTCGCGTTATCACCCACGGCACTCTTAATCCCGGTCAGCACGGTCACGGACTGATCGGCCACGCCTGCCGCAGACCAGCTGCCCATCACGTCGCGCTTGCTGTCGGCCAGCGGGCCCACCACGGCAATGGTGCCGGATTTTTTCAGCGGCAGCGTGTCGAGGCGGTTTTTCAGCAGCACCAGGCTTTCACGCGCCACGTCACGCGCTTCTTTGCGGTGCAGACGGCTTTCAGCGTTGGTATCTGCCGGGTCAGAATCCTTCGGCCCCAGATGGCTGTACGGATCGTTAAACAGCCCCATGTCGTATTTCACGTTCAGCACGTGGCGCGCGGCATCGTCCAGCTCCGCCATCGTGACCTTGCCGCTCTTCACCAGCCCCGGCAGGTATTTGCTGTAGTACTCGTCGCTCATGCTCATGTTGATGCCGGACTTGAGCGCCACGCGCACCGCGTCTTCCGGATCGGAGGCGGTACCGTGCTTAATCAGCTCTTTAATCGCGCCGTGGTCGGAAACGGTGATGCCCTTAAAGCCCCACTGGTCGCGCAGGACGTCTTTCAGCAGCCATGAATCGGACGTCGCAGGCGTACCGTTCAGCGAGTTCAGCGCCACCATCACCGCACCGCTGCCCGCATCCAGCCCTGCCTTGTACGGCGGCATGTAGTCGTTGAACAGGCGCTGCGGGCTCATGTCGACGGTGTTGTACTCTTTCCCGCCTTCAACCGCGCCATAGGCCGCGAAGTGTTTGACGCTGGTCATCACCGAGTAGCGATCCGCCGGGCTTTTGCCCTGCATCGCTTCCACCATGGTTTTACCCATCGTGGAGGTTAAATAGGTGTCTTCACCAAAGCCTTCCGAGCCGCGGCCCCAGCGCGGATCGCGCGAGACGTCCACCATCGGCGCCCAGGTCATGTTCAGGCCGTCGTCCGCCGCTTCATAAGCCGACACGCGCCCGACGGTTTTCACCGCGTCGAGGTTAAAGGAGGAGGCTAAACCGAGGCTAATCGGGAAAACGGTACGCTGACCGTGCACCACGTCATAGGCAAAGAACAGCGGAATTTTCAGGCGGCTGAGATCCATCACCTGATCCTGCATCTTGCGGATATCCTGGCGGGTGACGGTATTAAAGATGGCTCCAACCTGCCCGTCTTTGATCATCTCGCGGATGGCCTCTTTCGGGTTATCCGGGCCGACGCTGATAAGACGCAGCTGGCCGATTTTCTCATCAACCGTCATTTTTTTGAGCAATTCCGTGACAAACGCATCCCGTGCTTCAGGCGTGAGCGGGTGATTACCAAACAAATCCTCTGCCAGCGCAGGTTGCAGCGCCAGGCTGACGGCGACACCTACAGAACATAGCCATTTCATGTCGTTTTACTCTCTCATCAATAACCGCCGGACGATCTCGGCCATACCGTGCGAAAAGCGCAGTGTGCCACAAACCCTCGAAACGTTGCAGGGTTATTCTCTGATTTTTCTCGTGAATACTCGACCGCTTAACAGTTAATCGCGCTATGCTTTACAGCGAGAAATTTGCCCCACCACAAGGAGTGGAAGATGACTTCTGTTCGAACAAACGATAACACGACTTTTATTAACGAACTGTCGCGCCTGGTTGGCTCCTCTCACCTGCTTACCGACCCGGCCAAAACCGCCCGCTACCGCAAAGGTTTCCGCTCCGGTCAGGGCGAAGCGCTGGCGGTGGTCTTCCCCGGCACGCTGCTGGAGCTGTGGCGCGTGCTGAGCGCCTGCGTCGCCGCCGACAAGATTATTTTAATGCAGGCCGCCAATACCGGCCTGACCGAAGGCTCCACGCCGAACGGCAACGATTACGATCGCGACATCGTGATTATCAGCACCCTGCGCCTCGACAAGCTGCACCTGCTGGATAAAGGCGAGCAGGTGCTCGCGTTCCCCGGCACGACGCTCTACTCCCTGGAAAAAGCGCTTAAGCCGCTGGGCCGTGAGCCGCACTCGGTGATTGGCTCCTCCTGCATTGGCGCCTCGGTGGTTGGCGGGATTTGCAACAACTCCGGCGGTTCGCTGGTGCAGCGCGGCCCGGCCTACACCGAGATGTCGCTGTTTGCCCGTATTGACGAAAACGGCAAGCTGACGCTGGTGAACCATCTGGGTATCGATCTCGGCGTAACGCCGGAACAAATCCTCAGCAAGCTCGACGACGATCGCGTGAAGGACGAAGACGTGCAGCACGACGGCCGCCACGCGCACGATCACGACTACGTGACCCGCGTGCGGGATATCGACGCCGATACGCCGGCGCGCTACAACGCCGACCCGGACCGCCTGTTTGAATCCTCCGGCTGCGCCGGGAAGCTGGCCGTGTTTGCCGTACGTCTGGATACCTTCCCGGCGGAGAAAAAGCAGCAGGTGTTCTACATCGGTACCAATCAGCCTGAGGTTCTGACCGAAATTCGTCGTCATATTCTGGGCGAATTCACCCATCTGCCGGTGGCGGGCGAGTACATGCACCGGGACATTTACGACATCGCCGAGCGTTACGGAAAAGATACGTTCCTGATGATCGACAAGCTCGGCACCGACAAAATGCCGTTCTTCTTCACCATGAAGGGCCGCACCGACGCGATGCTGGAGAAAGTGTCGCTGTTCAAACCCCACTTCACCGACCGCTTTATGCAGAAGCTGGGCAACGTTTTCCCGGCGCATCTGCCGGAGCGAATGAAAACCTGGCGCGATAAGTACGAGCATCACCTGCTGCTGAAAATGGCCGGGGACGGAATTGCCGAAGCGCAGTCCTGGCTGACCGAATTCTTCAAAACCGCCGAAGGGGATTTCTTTGCCTGTACGCCTGAAGAGGGCAGCAAAGCGTTCCTGCACCGTTTTGCCGCCGCGGGCGCCGCCATCCGTTATCAGGCGGTGCATTCCGAAGAGGTGGAAGATATTCTGGCGCTGGATATCGCCCTCCGACGTAACGACACCGAGTGGTTTGAGCACCTCCCGCCGGAAATCGACAGCAAGCTGGTGCATAAGCTCTATTACGGCCACTTTATGTGTTATGTCTTCCATCAGGATTACATCGTCAAAAAAGGGGTCGATGCGCACGAACTGAAGGAGCAGATGCTCGCCCTGCTGCGTGAACGCGGCGCACAATATCCTGCGGAACATAACGTCGGGCATCTTTATAAAGCCCCTGACGCACTTAAGCAGTTTTATCGCGAGAATGACCCTACAAACAGCATGAATCCCGGCATTGGTAAAACAACGCGGAAGAAATACTGGAAAGAAGAGGCAGATGCGGAGCAGCGCGTAACGCAAGCGTCTGATTAATTCCTACAGCCAAATTTGAGAGATTGTTTAGCGTGCCTTAATCGTAATAGAGTGACGCTCTGACGCCGGAGGAACGTTTCTCCGGCATTCTATAACGAGGAGCAGGCACATCATGTCGGCTATTGATGTTTTATCCGAGACCGAACTGGAAGTGCGCGATGCCCTTCCCGATGATGTGCATGCCATCGCCGCCATCTATGCCTGGCATGTGCTGCACGGGCGCGCGTCATTTGAAGAAGTCCCCCCTACCATCGACGAAATGCGTCAGCGTATGAAAAGCGTGGCTGAGAGCGGTTTGCCGTGGCTGATCGCGCTGTATCGCGGCATCGTGGTAGGCTACTGCTACGCCACGCCTTACCGCCCGCGACACGCCTACCGCTATACCCTGGAAGAGTCGATTTACGTGGATGCCAGCATCACCGGGCGCGGTTTTGGTTCGGCATTAATGGATGCGCTGATCGCCCGCTGCGAGCAAGGCCCGTGGCGGCAGATGATTGCCGTTGTGGGCGATGGCAACAATAATTCCGGCTCGCTGCGGCTGCATAAAAAGCACGGCTTCGTGATTGTCGGTCAGCTGCGCAGCGTAGGCTATAAGAAAGGTGACTGGCGGGATACGGTGATTATGCAGCGCTCGCTCAACGATGGGGACTGGACGCTGCCGGAATAAACGCAAAACGGTAACCTGGGTTACCGTTTTTAGTGTTTTCTCCCTCTCCCTGTGGGAGAGGGTCGGGGTGAGGGCATCATCGCGCACAAACGACTCAGTCGTTCTGCGCCGTCGCCATCTGTTCCGCTTTCTGCTTTTTATACGTCAATGCTGCGGCCGGAACGGGCTGCACTTTCCCGGTTTCAATCCAGGTACGCAGGCGGCTCGCGTCCGCGAAGTGGGTATATTTGCCGAAAGCATCCATCACCACCAGCGCCACCGGCTTACCGTTAAACACGGTGCGCATCACCAGACAGTGTCCTGCCGCGTTGGTAAAGCCGGTTTTGGTTAACTGAATATTCCAGTTATCGCGGTATACCAGATGGTTAGTGTTGCGGAACGGCAGCGTATAGGCCGGGTTCGCAAAGGTCGCCATCTCTTCACGGGTGGTGCTGAGCTGACCAATCAGCGGATACTGCTTGCTGGCAATCAGCAGTTTCGTCAGATCGCGGGCCGTGGAGACGTTGTTGATCGACAGTCCCGTCGGTTCAACATAATGCGTATTGGTCATCCCCAGCGCTTTGGCTTTCGCGTTCATCGCGCGGATAAAGGCGTCGTAGCCGCCCGGATAGTGGTGCGCCAGGCTCGCCGCCGCACGGTTTTCAGACGACATCAGCGCCAGCAGCAGCATATTTTTACGGCTGATTTCACTGTTCAGACGCACGCGAGAGTAGATCCCCTTCATCTCCGGCGTGTGGCTGATATCCACCTTCAATTTTTCGTCCAGCGGCAGATGTGCATCAAGCACCACCATCGCGGTCATTAATTTGGTTATTGAGGCGATCGGGCGCACCAGGTCCGGATGGCTGGCGTAGATCACCTTATTGGTGTTGAGATCGACAATCATCGCGCTGCCGGACGCAATTTGCGGCTGAGCGGCGGCGGCGGTCACCGCAGGCGTTTTAGCGACGGTCGGCACGGCAGCGGACGCGCCCAGCAGCAGCGCCAGGCTAAGTAAAGAGACTCGGAATTTCAGCATGGTGAGACTTCTGATAATTATTCACGCACGTCATGACGTACACCGCCTGTATCAACGGATAAACACAGGCTGGCTTCGGCATCATAGCGGTCACCGGGCGTTGTCGCCAGCGGATAATCGTGAACAGATGCTGCATTGCTGGCATTTACGCCAGCAATGCAGTGAACTCAGAAGAGACGGTATCCGTAACCCCAAAGAATAACCGTCAGCGCCAGTAGCGCCTCCAGCACCAGCACCCCGATGGCGAGTGTTGAACTGGAAAAACTCAGGCCTTCTTCTTTATTGATATTCAGGAAGGTTGGAACCCCCAGATACAGCAGATACCCGGTGTAAAAGAGGGCAATAGTACCGATCAGCGCGCACAGCCAGACCAGTGGATAGAGCGCAACAATCCCGCTTAAGAACAGCGGGGTCGCGACATATCCGGCAAAGACCATACAGTGCGCCAGCGATGGACGTTGCGGGTAGTTACGCGCCATCCAGTGAATGACGCGCCCCATTACCGCCACACCCGCCAGCATCAGGCCATAAAAAACGATGGCCAGATAGAGCCCGGTAAACCAGGAAAGCTGAACCACGGTGCCGTCACCGAAGTTCCAGCCGATTTGTGTTGTTCCGATAAAGGCGCATATTACCGGCACCGCAGCCATCAGCAGCACGTGGTGCGTGTAATGATGCGAGACCGTTTCGTTCTCACTTTTAATGACATGCATCTCACGATCGGGATGGGAGAAAAGTCCCCAGACATGGTTCATAGCGCCCCCTTGTTGTCGGCCCGTCAGCGATACCTTAAGTATAATGCAGGCTTTAGATTATTTTATGTACAGTGGGAAATTTCCGTTGATTTCCCCGCTGTTGATTCATGGGGTATATGATTAAACGAGGTAAGCAGAGGGAGATAACATTCACGTAATGGATATTAACGCACTTATTGAACAATATGGATATGCCGCGCTGGTCGTCGGTAGCGTGGCAGAAGGTGAAACCATCACGCTGTTAGGCGGCGTCGCCGCGCATCAGGGCTTACTGAAATTCCCGCTGGTCGTCGCTGCGGTCGCGCTCGGCGGAATGATTGGCGATCAGCTGCTCTACTTTCTCGGGCTGCGCTTCGGGCCCACGCTGCTTAAGCGTTTCGCAAAGCATCAGAAGAAAATCCGCCGCGCTCAACGGCTCATTCAACGTCATCCCTATCTGTTCGTCATCGGCACGCGCTTTATGTATGGCTTTCGCATTATCGGGCCGATACTGATTGGCGCCAGCCATCTGCCGCCAAAAATTTTCCTGCCGCTCAATGTTCTTGGTGCGATTGCCTGGGCGCTGATCTTTACGACGCTCGGCTACGTAGGGGGCGAAGTGATTGGCCCGTGGCTGCATAATCTCGACCAGCACCTGAAGCACTGGGCGTGGCTGATTCTGGTGGTTGCGGCGGTGATCGGGGTCAGGCTGTGGCTGAAGCACCGGGATAAGACGCGGGATGAGGAGTGAGTGCGGTCTCCTCCCCTCACCCCGGCCCTCTCCCAAAGGGAGAGGGTGTTTTTAGTTCCCTCTCCCTTTGGGAGAGGGTTAGGGTGAGGGAAAACTACCCCTCCGGCTTAAACTGCGGGTTCGCCAGCATAAAGCCCCCGTCGACAATAAACGATTGCCCCGTCGTGTAGCTGGCGTCGCTGTCGCACAGCCACGCGACCAGGCTGGCAATCTCTTTGGTGTGGCCCGGCCGCGCCAGCGGGATTTCCGGCATTGAGCCTTCCTTCACTTCGCTGTCGTCCATGTCGTTCATCGGTGTGGCAATGGCGCCCGGCGCGACGGCGTTCACCAGAATGTTGTGCTTAACCAGTTCCATCGCCATGGATTTGGTTAACCCGCCGAGCGCGTGTTTTGCCGCCGTGTAGGCGCTGGCCTCCGGCAGCGGCGTGTGCTCATGCACCGAAGTAATGTTCACAATCCGCCCCCCTTCCCCCTGCTTCACCATCTGTCGGGCGGCAATTTGAGAACAGAGAAACGCGCCGTCCACGTCGACGGTGAAAATGTTCCGCCAGTCGTCAAACGGCATCTCAAGGAACGGCGCTTTGGTCATCGCACCCGCATTGTTAACCAGCACGTCCAGCCGACCAAAACGCGCAATCAGCGTTTCAATGCCCTCTGCGCCTTCCGGCAGCGTGCTTAAATCAAGATGGATAGCCTCTGCGCGCTGCCCCTGCGCTTCAACTTCGCGGCAGGTTTCCAGCGCCCCTTTTTCATCCGAGTGCCAGGTGACGCCAATATCAAACCCGCGCTCTGCGAGCATCTGCGCCGTGGTTTTACCAATCCCGGAATCCGATGCGGTCACTATCGCTACTCTGGTCATACTCACCTCCTGAAAAACTGCAAAGAGGTAAGTATAGATAATGACCTTTTTTAGCCATGATGATAGCCACCGCCCAGCGCCGACGTCAGCTGCAGCGTGGCGTCGACATACTGGCCTTTCAGCAACAATCCGGCGAGGTCTTCCCTGAGGGCCGGGATCCTGGCTTCACTGACCCGCGAGCCCGCAACGATCCCCGCGCTGAAACGCGCCTGCGCCAGCGCCACAACCCGCGCCGCATCTTTTTCGACCTGCTGCTGATGGCGGTTCTTCGCCGTCAGCGTTTCGACTTCGCTGGCCGTGCGCGCCACCTGATTGACCGCTTCGACCACCGCTTTGTTGTAGTTCGCCACCGAGAGATTGTTCTGCGCCTGGGCGATATCCAGGCTGGCGTTCAGCCTGCCGCTGTCGAAGATCGGCAGCGTCAGCCCGGCGGTCACGCCCATCTGCTGCGCTGAAGCGCGAAACAGATCGCTCAGATGGAGGGCATCCTGCTGTAAGAACGCCATCAGGTTCACGTCAGGATAGAAAGCCGCTCTGGCGGCCTCCACCTCGCTCATGGAGGCTTCGATATACCAGTGCGCCTCCTGAAGATCCGGACGGCGTGCCAGCAGTTCATAACCGAGCGTCGGCGGTAGCGCGGCGTCAACCGTCGGCAGCGCATGCCGCGTAAGCGTTACGGAGGAAGAATTCGTCAGCGCGACCAGACGCGCCTCAACGGCTTTCATCTTCCCGTTGACTTCTGCCAGCTGTTCTTCGGTTTTGTTGGCGTCGATATCGGTTTCCACCCCTTCAACGGAGGAGGTGATCCCGTGCTGATACAGTTCGCGATCGGCGCCGATTATGTTGTCCTGCTCATGTTTGATCTGCGCGAGAACCTCCCCTGCGGCGGCCTGAGTTTGCCACTCCCAGTAAAGCCGCGCCACGCTGCTGGCCAGCAGCTGGCGGGTCTGCTCCAGCTCCGCTTTTTGCGCATTCACTTTGCCAATCCGGGCCTCGACCCGGGCGCGATTTTTTCCCCACAGATCGAGATCCCAGCCTGCGGTCAGCCCAAAGGTGCCGTTGGTGTACCACGGCCCGGTGGTGCCTGCAGCCGGGTCGGTAAGGGCGAAAGGCCCCATCAGCCCTTCGGCGGACATTTTCTGGCGTTCCGCATCGGCGGAAAAATCAATCTGCGGACCGTCAGCGGCCATTGCGGCTTTGGCCTGGGCTTCGGCAAGCGTAATGCGCTGACGGGCAATCTGCATATCCGGCGCATCGCTCAACGCTTTCGCAATCAGCCCGTTAAGCTGGGGATCGTTATACGCTTTCCACCACTCATTCTTCGGCCAGTCCTGATGATTCAGAACCGTATTCACCGACGCCGCAGCGGTTTGCGTTTTAATGGGAGACACCGTGGCATGTTCAGGCGCACAGGCTGCCAGAATAAAAGCGAAGGGTGCGCTCAGAGATAAAATAAGAGAACGTTTCATGACGCCATACACTCAAAAAATAAAGGCGCACGTTACGCTCGATATCGTTCATTTTTTTAGTAACGCGTGGCAATCCGCAAATTGTCATACATTTTAATACCCGGAAATTTATTCCCAAAAAGAATGATTAAATTCAATGCATTCACGCCAAATATAAATACGCTGCTACACTTATTCAGGACATACATGAGCGGGAGAAAGGAATGAAAATATTACTGTGGGTTATTTTAATTATATTTCTGATAGGGCTCTTAGTGGTTACCGGCGTATTCAAGATGATTTTCTGATCTATTTGCCCGGCTCAGAGCCGGGCAACGTCATTAATATCAGGCTTTCAGCGAAGCCCCTTTCGTGGCAATCACCTCTTTATACCAGTAGAAACTTTTCTTACGGCTGCGCGCCAGCGTGCCTTTTCCGCTGTCATCGCGATCGACGTAAATAAAGCCGTAGCGCTTGGAGAGTTCAGCTTTAGACGCGCTCACCAGGTCGATTGGCCCCCAGCTGGTATACCCCATCACCTCAACGCCATCGTCAATGGCCTCACGCACCTGTACCAGGTGGTCGTTAAGGTAGCTGATGCGATAGTCATCCTGCACCACGCCGTCCGCATCCGGTTTATCCTTCGCCCCGAGGCCATTTTCCACAATAAACAACGGCTTCTGATAGCGATCCCAGAGCACGTTTAACAGGGTACGCAGGCCGATGGGGTCAATCTGCCAGCCCCATTCGGAACTTGCCAGATGCGGGTTTGGCACCATGCTCAGGATATTGCCGCGCGCCTGCTGGTTGAGGGCCTCATCCGCGGTGACGCAGCCCGTCATGTAGTAGCTGAACGAGATAAAATCGACGGTCGATTTCAGCGCCTCGCGGTCGTCATCCGTTACCTCAAGCTGAATCCCGCTGTCGCGGAAGAAGCGCTGCATATAGCCCGGGTAGGCGCCACGGCACTGCACGTCGCCAAAGAATTGCCACGCGCGGTTTTCCTGCAGCGTCTCCAGAACATCTTCCGGCTTGCAGGTCAGCGGATACATCAGGCCGCCCAGCAGCATGTTGCCGATTCTGGCATCCGGGATAATCTCGTGGCAGGCCTTCACGGCCAGCGCGCTGGCCACCAGCTGGTGGTGGATCGCCTGGTACACCTCCCCTTTGCTGCTGGTTTCCGGCAGGCCCACGCCGGTCATCGGCGCGTGCAGAGACATATTGATCTCGTTGAAGGTCAGCCAGAGCTTCACCTTCTCCTTGTAGCGCGCAAACACGGTACGGGCGTAGCGCTCGAAGAACCCAATGGTCTGGCGGCTCCCCCACCCGCCGTACTGCTTCACCAGCCCCCACGGCATTTCGTAATGCGAGAGCGTCACCAGCGGGGTAATGCTGTGCGCGGCCAGCTCGTCAAACAGCCGGTCGTAAAACGCCAGCCCCGCCTCGTTAGGCTGCTGCTCGTCGCCGTTCGGAAAAATGCGGGTCCAGGCAATGGAGACGCGCAGGCAGCTAAAGCCCATCTCAGCGAACAGTTTGATGTCTTCCGGGTAGCGGTGATAGAAGTCGATGGCGACGTCCTTGATGCCGCTGTCGCCCGCCACGCGCTCAACCACCGGACCGAAAACACCCTGCGGCTGAACGTCTGAGGTGGATAGCCCTTTCCCCTCCTCCAGATACGCGCCTTCTACCTGATTCGCGGCAACCGCGCCGCCCCATAAAAAATCGTCCGGGAAAATTTTCATCACGTTCTCCTGTTATTGATGGCTTACGCTGAGTAACGGCGCACCGGCGCTGACGGACGTTGCCGCCACGGTCACCACGTCACGATACTCATCGCTGTTACTGATAATGATCGGGGTCGCCAGGTCGTATCCGGCATCGATAATCGCCTGTCGGTCAAACTCCAGCAGCAGATCGCCGGGCTGTACCCTGTCGCCCACCTTCACGTGGGCGGTAAACGGCCTGCCGTCTAGCTTCACGGTATCGATACCCACGTGGATTAACACTTCAATCCCGCTGTTGCTGAGCAGGCCGATGGCGTGTTTGGTCTGAAACAGCGAGGCCACCACGCCGGCAAACGGGGCCACCACTTTGTTATCGGAGGGAATAATGGCGGCACCGCTGCCCAGCAGGCCGCTGGCAAACGTGGTATCCGGCACCTGGTCGAGCGCCAGAACGGTCCCGGTCATCGGGGATAAGACTTCGTTTTCCCCTGCCGTAACCGCAGCTTCCGCCGCTGCGCGTCCCGGCATGCCCGCCGCCAGCGTCAACCCGCAGCTCAGCACCAGCGCTACCGCGGTGCCGATCACGCCGCCCCACAGCGTGGCGTTTACCCCACCCGGCGGAATCATCTGGGCGATGGTAAAGATATTGGCGAAGCCGAAGGAGTAAACGTGGGTATCGCTGAAGCCGACAATCGCGCCGCCGATAGCTCCCGCCACGCAGCCAAAGATAAACGGGCGGCGCAGCGGCAGGTTTACGCCATACACAGCGGGTTCGGTGATACCAAATATCCCGGCCGTTACCGATGAACCCGCCAGCATCTTCTGACGGGCATCGCGGGTACGCAGGAAGATCCCCAGCGCTGCCCCCACCTGGCCAAACACTGCGGGCAATAGCATTGGCAGCATGGAGTCATGCCCCAGCACCGCCAGGTTGTTGATCATCAGCGGCACTAGCCCCCAGTGCAGGCCAAAAATAACGCAGACCTGCCACAGCGCGCCCATCGCCGCGCCCGCCAGCCACGGTGCCAGAACGTAAATGCTCTGATAGCCGTTCGCCAGCATCTGGCTCAGCCAGGTCGCCAGCGGCCCGATAACGAGGAAGGTCAGCGGCACGGTTAATCCTAAGCAGATCAGCGGCGCGAAGAAGTTTTTCATCGAGGAAGGCAGCAGCCTGGTGCTCTGTTTTTCCAGCCAGCAGCTGACCCACGCGGCGAGAATAATCGGGATCACCGACGAGCTGTAGTTAAACCAGGTGACGGGAATGCCCAAAAAGGCGTCCGATACCGCGCCCGGCTGCTGGCTGGCGTTAAACGCCGCAATCATCATCGGATGGGTGAGCGCCCCGCCGATGACCATGGTAATAAACGGGTTGCCGCCGAATTTTTTCCCGGCGGTATAGCCCAGCACCAGCGGGAAGAAGAAGAACAGCGCGTCGCTGGCGGCGAACCAGATTTTATAGGTGCCGCTCTCGGTGCTGAGCCAGCCGCACACAACGGCCAGCGCCAGCAGCCCTTTCAGAATACCGGACGCGGCCAGAATGCCGATAAACGGGGTGAAGATCCCGGAGACGATGTCAATCAGGCGGCCCAGCAGATTCCCTTTTTCGCCCCTCTCTTCCACGACGGGCGCGTCATCGGTAAGGCCTGCCTCATGGCGCACCGCCTGCCAGACGTCGTGGACGTGGTTGCCAATCACTACCTGAAACTGGCCCCCGCTTTCGACCACCATGATGACGCCCGGGTTTTTCTTGAGCCCTTCCGCATCCGCCCGCTGGTTCTCTTTCAGTTTGAAGCGAAGCCGGGTCGCGCAGTGTACAAGACTGACGATGTTCTCTTTTCCGCCAACGTGGCCGAGAATATCCTTCGCTAAAGCCTGGTATTCCATCTCGATTTCCTTACATCCGATGCCTGCAGGCACCTGTTGACTGAGTATAAAAAATAAAAAAACCCGAGAACGACCTTCTGACGAAGGCCGCGCTCAGGTTTTGCCTGCGAGATGCAGTAACAATCCTGTTTTGAGGCTTAACGCCCCTCTTTTCTCACCCGCTCAATATGAATGGCGAGGAACATAATTTCTTCGGTCGTCAGCTCACGCTGATAGCTTTTGTTCAGGTGCTGGGCGATTTTCTCGGCGCATTTCCACGCTTTCGCGTAGTTGTCTTTTACCGCCGTATGCAGCGAGACGTCGTCATCTTCCACCACGGTGCGGGTCAGCATCCGCTGGGCAAAAAACTTCAGATGCGTGACAAAACGCTGATAGCTGAGCGAGTCTTCATCATACTCAAGCTGCAGCTGATACTTCACCAGCTGCAGGATCTCCTGCATCACCCGCGTCACGTGCATCACTTCCGGCATTTCGCTGTTGAGCTGCGCGGTGACCAGATGCAGCGCGATAAATCCGGCCTCATCCTCCTCCAGCTCGACGTTCAGGCGTCTGGCGATAATGGCCCGCGCCTCCTGCCCTAATTCGAACTCCTTCGGATACAGCCGTTTAATATCCCACAGCAGCACGTTTTTGATGGCCAGCCCGTTCTTCTGCCGCTCAATCGCAAAGTAGCAGTGGTCGGTGAGGGTGATATACAAACTCTCCTGCAGCTTGCCCAGCCGCTGCGCCGCCAGCCCGATGATGCGGTCGCAGGTGGTCATTACCTCCAGCGGAATTTGATTCAGCAACTCCCCGAGTCGACGCACCAGTTCATCGCTTTGTAACGCAAACACCTTTTCAACCAACGCGGTATCCAGCGCTTCGCCGACGCGCTTCTGAAAGGCCAGCCCACGGCCCATCACCACCTGTTCGCGCCCGCGCTCATCCTGAACAACCACCACGTTATTATTGAGTATCTTGGCGATTTTCATCTGAACCCCAGAAACAAAAAAACCTGACCTCCGGCAGATGCCAGAAAATCAGGTTTTGCCTGCCTAAGCAGTAACAATCCAGTTCTGGCACTCTATCAGTTTCATTCATAGCCTCAATGCGTCACGCGTCAGAAACGTGACGCGGATCGAACTTGCTACGGTGATATCAGAAGCTCACCACCGTTTTCAGCTCGGTAACCCAGGCATCCTGGGTGCGACTGACCCCGCCGGGATGGTGCCAGTACTGAATGCCCGGCTGCAGCTCCAGCCACGGCACTGGACGAAAACGGTAGTAAAACTCGCCGTTCAGGGAGTGGCCTGGCTCCGGGTGATACGCCGGATCGTTATAGTCCGACACGCCGCTCAGGCTGTTCATATAGCGCTGGTTGCGGGCGTACTGACTGCTCATATCAATCCAGGTTAGCCCGAAGCCAATCCAGTCTTCCGGACGGGCGTCAAACAGCCCGCGGTAGCGCAGCGAGGCGGCGTAAACCTGGTGCATGTAGTTAGTGCTCTGATCCGCAAGGCTCATGCTGAAAGAGGTGCTCAACCCGCGATTCGGGTCATCCTGATGCTGGGTAAGCTGCTGGTTTAGCCCGGCGTACATGAACCAGGTCCGGCTGTGGGTTTCAAACCCGTCCGGATCCGTCGCGCCCGCACCGCCGGATTTGCCGCGATAGAGATCGGTTTGCGGCGCGTTGGTAAACACCACGCCCAGGTTATACGCGCCCGGCAGGCCGTTAATCAGCGGACGCGCTTCGATTTCAACCGGCAGTAAGACCCCTTTGCTGCCCTTCGTCGACCAGCTCCACGCGTGGCTGCGGCTGGAGGCCTCGGGATTTTGCTCCATCACGCCGCCCTTCAGGGTCAGCGTCGGCGTTAATTTATACGCAAGCGTGGTGCCCCAAGTGTGAACGTTCCAGTTGTTCCACGTCAGCGAGTTGGCTGACTTCCCGCCGCACTGCGAAAGCAGCTGGAAATCACAGGGGATGATTTGATCGAAGGTCTGCACCTTGTTCATCATCCCGATGCGCCAGGTCAGACGCCGGTCGTCAAAGCTGCGGGCAAAGGTCAGCCAGCCCAGGCGGGTAATGGACTGTCCGCCCCAGCTCTCCTGGGTCAGGTCGTTAAAGTTGACGCGAGGGTCCTGCACGCGTTTGGTGGTGAGGTCGTCATTGTGGTTACGGTTGACGATGTTCCCTTCGATACGCGCATCCGGGATACCGGTCCAGCGCTCAAGATCCTGGCTGAAGGTCAGCGCAAACTGGTCGATATAGGCCACGTGGGAGTCGTGGTTATAGCCACCGCCTCCGTTCCAGCCAATTTCATTCAGATATCCGAGGTTCCAGGTAAAACCGTTATCGTTGAGGATTTTACGTATGCCGAGCATTTCGCCCAGAGCAGGCTCCGGCGGAGCTTCAAAGCCTAATACCGTTCCGTTCCAGTCCTGCGCCAACGACAGCGGGGATATCGCTAATAAGGCGAGCGCATAGAGTTTATTTTTATATGCCATAATAACAACCTGTGATTGAGTATTTTGTGCGTAACCGGTCGCAGGAAATTTTTCTATTTCCTGTCGATATTTCATTTTTTTAAAATCAGTAAAAAGCGCTAAGCCAAATTTCTCTCCTGCGTAAACGAGAGGCAAAAAAAAACCTAAGCGCTCCACAGCGAAAATGCTGTGAAACGCTTAGGTTTTGCCTGTTAACCAGTAACAATCCTGCGTTGAAAACAGTGGCACCTTAACACCGTCGCGCCACGTTGAAAACCAGAACGGTTTTCTGGTTTAAAAAAGTGTGAGCAATTTAACGCTTATTATTTTGACTGAATTACCCGGGCAATATCAGACGAAGTCTGTAATGTCCGAATCTCCTGAAATAATCCCAGCGCTTCATCGTACTCTTTGCGTAAATAACTCAGCCACTGTTTAATTCGCGCGACGTGATACAAACCGGTGTCGCCCTGCTTTTCCAGTCGGCTGTATTTTTGCAGCAGCGTGACGACGTCTGCCCACGGCATTCGCGGCTCGTTATATTTCACCACCCGGCTAAGGTTGGGCACATTCAGGGCACCGCGACCGATCATTACCGCATCGCAGCCGGTGGCCTTCAGACAGGCCTGCGCGCTCTCGTAATCCCAGATTTCACCGTTGGCGATGACCGGAATGGTGAGGCGCTTGCGGATCTCACCGATCGCCTGCCAGTTAATGCGCTCGGCCTTGTAGCCATCTTCTTTGGTGCGGCCATGCACCACCAGCTCGGTGGCCCCGGCCTGCTGCACCGCATCGGCGATTTCAAACTGCCGCGCGTCGCTGTCCCACCCCAGGCGCACCTTCACCGTCACCGGCAAATGCGAAGGCACGGCCTCACGCATGGCCTTCGCGCCGCGGTAAATCAGCTCAGGATCTTTCAGCAACGTCGCCCCGCCGCCGCTGCCGTTCACCAGCTTCGACGGACAGCCGCAGTTGAGATCCACCCCGTAAGAGCCCAGCTCAACCGCGCGGGCGGCGTTTTCCGCCAGCCATTCGGGGTACTGGCCGAGCAGCTGAATACGCACCAGCGTGCCGGAAGAGGTCCGGCTCTGGTTGTGCAGCTCGGGGCACAGGCGGAAGAAAGATTTTACCGGCAACAGCATATCGACCACGCGCAGAAACTCCGTCACGCAGAGATCGTAATCGTTCACCTCGGTCAGAAGCTCGCGCACGAGGGAGTCGAGCACGCCTTCCATTGGGGCCAGTAAAACACGCATAGCAGTACCTGTGAAAAAAGACGCGCTATAGTAGCCGCTCTCTATATCGCTGGGAAGCGCTTCTGTTCAGGGAGAAAGTCAGCCGGCGTTGCCCCGACAATGGCGCGAAACGCCGCCGCAAATGCCGCCGGGCCAGAAAACCCCAGCATCCAGGCCACCTGCTTAACCGGGTATCCGTTGGCGAGCAGGTCCAGCGAGGCACAAATCCTTGCTCGCTGTCGCCAGGCCCGGAAGCTAAAGCCGGTATCATTAATAAACGCGCGTGAGAAGGTGCGTTCAGACATCGCGGCCTGTTCCGCCAGCCTGTCCATCGAAACGTCCCAGAGATTGCTGGCAATGATGTCACAGGCAACGCGATGTAAGCGCTCATCCAAGGGCATCGGTAATTCGGCCGAAATCTGCTGCGCCTCGCTGAGGATTTCAAGCAGCAAAACGGCCATGCTGCGCTGGCTGGCTGGCCGGTATTGCGCACTGAACAGCCCGGCAATCAGCTCTTTGAACAACGCCGTCGCCATAATCACGTGAACCTCTTCTTTCCGTTTAAAAGATCCGCATTGCGATATCAGCGTGGGGCTAAACCAGACCGCGCGAAGCTCCGTTGCGGATAACACGCTGTAGGTGTGTTCCTGAAAGGGAGGGATCCACAGCGCGCGCTGTGGCGGTATGACCCAACGCTTATTGCCGGTTTCGACCAGCATCACCCCTTTGATGGCAAACAAAAGCTGCCCCTGTGGATGCCGGTGAGGGGGATCCACTTCGCCGCGCGTATAGCTAATTGCCCCTCTGGACCATCCGATGGCATCGTCATGAATTGGCGTTTTATCGATAACGGTTGGCATTTCACATTCCTCCCTTCCTCTTATGATGCTGCTTGTACACGTAACCGGAGAGAGACGCAATGCACATTCATTTTATCATTCATGAACATTTCGAAGCGCCTGGCGCATATGAAATCTGGGGGAAAAAGCGCGGCTGTAGTATGAGCTACTCCAGAGTTTATCAGGGCGATCCGTTACCCGAAGACCTGGAGAGCACGGACGTGCTTATCATCATGGGAGGCCCGCAGTCACCTGCCACCACGCTTAAGGAGTGCCCATGGTTTGATGCGCAGGCGGAAAAGGCACTCATAGGCCGCGCAATTGAGGCAGGTAAAACGGTGATTGGCGTTTGTCTGGGCTCGCAGCTTATCGGTGAAGCGCTGGGCGCCGCGTTTTGCCATAGCCCGGAAAAAGAGATCGGCACATTTCCCGTCAGGCTCACAGATGCAGGCAAGGCGAACCCGCTGTTTGAGGATTTTGGCCACGAGCTGAACGTCGGTCACTGGCATAACGACATGCCAGGGTTGACGCCGCAGGCTAAGGTGCTGGCTTACAGCGAGGGCTGCCCCCGTCAGATCGTGCAATATGGCGAACGGGTTTACGGTTTTCAGTGTCATATGGAACTGACGCCGGAGGTGGTTGAGCTGCTGATTGAACATTCGCAGAACGATCTCCGCCACGCGGCTGAATTTCGTTTTGTCGATACGGCGGAAAAACTTCGCTCGCATGATTATCGCGAAATGAACCAGGTGCTGTTTTCTTTTCTGGATAAACTGACCGCCTCGCGCTGATGCATTCTCTGGCTCGTCACTTCGCCACCGCACGCCCTTTCCTCTAAACTGTAGCCTGCCCCTGTGCGGTGATACCAGACGTTCCATTCTGGAATGTCTGGTATGCTCAAATTTCATGATGTGATCCGTGGCACATTTTTAGGTTTAATTGTATGATGAATGCGTTTCAGCAAGGACTATCACCATGAGCAAATCATTGAACATTATCTGGCAATATCTGCGCGCATTCGTTCTGATATACGCCTGCCTGTATGCCGGGATATTCATCGCGTCGCTGCTGCCCATCGTCATTCCCGGCAGCATTATCGGTATGCTGATCCTCTTTGTTTTGCTGGCGCTGCAAATCCTGCCCGCAAAATGGGTCAATCCCGGCTGCTTCGTCCTTATTCGCTATATGGCGCTGCTTTTCGTGCCTATCGGCGTCGGGGTCATGCAGTATTTTGATTTGCTCAAAGCCCAGTTCGGCCCGATTGTGGTCTCCTGCGCGGTCAGTACGCTGGTGGTTTTCCTTGTGGTGAGCTGGAGTTCGCATCTGGTGCATGGCGAACGTAACGTGGTCGGGGAGAAAACAAAAAAATGATGGCCAATATCTGGTGGTCGCTGCCGTTAACCCTGGCGGTGTTCTTCGCCGCGCGCAAGCTTGCCGCACGTTTCAAAATGCCGTTGCTGAACCCGCTGCTGGTGGCGATGGTGGTAATTATTCCGTTCCTGCTTCTCACCGGCATTCCCTACGAACGCTACTTTGCCGGCAGCAAAATTTTAAACGATCTGCTGCAGCCTGCCGTTGTGGCGCTTGCCTTTCCTTTATATGAGCAGCTCCACCAGATCCGCGCCCGCTGGAAATCCATCATTACCATCTGTTTTGTGGGCAGCCTGGTGGCAATGATCACCGGCACGTCGGTAGCGCTGTTGATGGGGGCCTCCCCGCAGATCGCCGCCTCTATCCTGCCTAAATCGGTAACCACGCCTATCGCGATGGCGGTCGGCGGCAGCCTCGGCGGGATCCCGGCCATCAGCGCGATGTGCGTCATTTTCGTCGGTATTCTGGGTGCGGTGTTTGGTCACACCCTGCTGAACGGGATGCGTATTCACACTAAAGCGGCACGGGGGCTGTCGATGGGAACAGCTTCCCACGCCCTGGGCACTGCCCGCTGCGCGGAGCTGGATTATCAGGAAGGGGCGTTTAGCTCGCTGGCGCTGGTGATCTGCGGGATTATCACCTCCCTGCTGGCCCCGTTCATTTTCCCGCTGATTCTGGCGGTGATGGGCTAAAATTTGCGATGCGTCGCGCAAATTTCATTTTGATTTCATAAGTTGCATACATAATGAGAAGTGGATCACATATAAAGCCCTGACGGCTCCGTAAACTACCGATCCATTAACCTTTATGAGGCAAACGCCATGCACCCACGTTTTCAAGCTGCTTTCGCCCAGCTTGCAGAGAATTTGCAGTCAGCCCTGGCTCCCGTTCTGGCAGATGCACACTTCCCCGCCCTGCTGACCGCGGAGCAGGTCACGATGCTGAAACAGGCAACGGGACTGGACGAAGACGCGCTGGCATTCGCACTGCTTCCTCTGGCTGCCGCCTGCGCGCGGGCCGATCTCTCCCACTTTAACGTCGGGGCCATTGCGCGCGGCATCAGCGGAACCTGGTACTTCGGTGGCAATATGGAGTTCCTGGGTGCGACCATGCAGCAAACGGTTCACGCCGAGCAGAGCGCCATCAGCCACGCCTGGCTGCGCGGTGAAAAAGCCCTGAGCGCCATTACCGTTAACTACACCCCCTGCGGCCACTGCCGTCAGTTTATGAACGAGCTGAACAGCGGGCTGCAGCTGCGCATCAATCTGCCAGGCCGCGCGCCGCATACGCTGGGGGATTATCTGCCTGACGCGTTTGGCCCGAAAGATCTGGAAATCAAAACGCTGCTGATGGACGAGCAGGACCACGGTTACGCCCTGTCAGGCGATGACCTGAGCCAGGCGGCCATTCGTGCGGCGAACAAGAGCCACACGCCGTACAGCAAGTCCCCGAGCGGCGTGGCGCTGCAGTGCCGCGATGGCCGGATCTTTAGCGGCAGCTACGCGGAAAACGCCGCGTTTAACCCAACCCTGCCACCGCTACAGGGCGCGCTTAACCTGCTGAGCCTGAACGGCTATGACTATCCGGACATTCAGCGCGCTATTCTGGCAGAAATTGCCGATGCGCCGCTGATCCAGTGGGATGCCACCGCCGCGACGCTTAAAGCGCTGGGCTGCACGACGATTGACCGCGTACTGCTTGCGTAATCCTTCCGGCGGGCAGAAATGCCCGCCAGTTTGCTGAAAAACCCCTCAGTTGAGTCGCTGTTTCTTGCGCTAACCAGGCGGGTAAAGTAGCCTGAGTTAAATTTCATCCACGAACGAGCCATCTCCATGTTAAAGCGCGTTTTTTACAGCCTGTCTGTCCTGGTCGGCATACTGCTGTTGATCGTGCTGGGTCTCGACCGCTGGATGAGCTGGAAAACCGCCCCCTACATCTTTGATGACCTGCAGGACCTGCCCTATCGTCAGGTTGGCGTGGTGCTCGGCACCGCCAAGTATTACCGCACCGGCGTGATCAACCAGTATTACCGTTACCGCATTCAGGGCGCGCTGAACGCCTACAACAGCGGCAAGGTGAACTACCTGCTGCTGAGCGGGGATAACGCCCTGCAAAGCTACAATGAACCGGTGACGATGCGTAAGGACCTGATTGCCGCGGGCGTGGATCCTGCCGATATCGTGCTCGACTACGCCGGATTCCGCACCCTGGACTCCATCGTGCGCACGCGTAAAGTCTTCGATACCAACGACTTCATCATCATTACCCAGCGCTTCCACTGCGAGCGCGCGCTGTTTATCGCGCTGCATATGGGCATTCAGGCGCAGTGTTACGCGGTGCCGTCGCCAAAAGACATGCTGAGCGTGCGCGTGCGCGAGTTCGGCGCGCGTTTTGGCGCCCTGGCCGATCTGTATATCTTCAAACGCGAACCGCGTTTTTTAGGCCCGCTGGTGCCGATTCCGGCGATGCACGAAGTGCCGGAAGATGCGCAGGGTTACCCGGCCGTCACGCCCGAGCAGCTGCTGGATATGCAGAAAAAAGAGAAATAACAGGGCCGCCTTTATACTTTCTTTACGCCGGGCCTGACGCTTTTTATCCCCCCTTTACGTCGGCTCTTTTAAGCTGAGTTCACTGCCGCTACGGCTTCATTGAAGAATAACTATGAACTCAATAATGAATGCGTTTTTCCTCAAAAGTCTCCGCCCGTATTTTAACTTTCCCGGTTTATCACTTCCTGGCGCACTCAATTCCGGTCTCTGGCTTGATGAAAAAATTGACGCCCTGCAGCACAACATTTCAGTGGAAGTGGCAGATTATCTGGAACGTTACCCGCAGACGAAACATGTAGACGTTTACCTGAACGATATCAACGGCACGATGCGCGGCAAGCGTCTGTCGGTGGAGAGCATGCTAAGCCTGGAAAAAGGCTGTTATTTTCCCCTTTCGGTCTACTCGATGGATCAGAAAGGAAAAATCGCCGCCCCGCTTCATGATGAGCCGGACCGAGTCTGCGTTCCGGTCGCCGGTTCCCTGCGCCCCTCTCCGCAAGATCCGCAGCACAACGCGCAGATCCTGCTGACGATGAAAGACAGCGACGATAATCCCTGCCCGCTTGAGCCGCGCGTGATACTGCAGAACGTGCTGGCCCGCTTCCACCAGCACGGCCTCTTCCCGGTGATTGCCCCGGAAATCGAGTTCTATCTGACGGGGCATGACGATCGGGATCCGCAAAATCAGGGCTGTTTTCACATGGATACTACGACAGCCCACGCGGCGCTGTTTGACGAGCTGGAACAGCTGGCGCACCTGCAGCGCATCCCGATGTGCGGGATCGTGGCGGAAGCCGAGTCCGGTCAGTACGAATTAAACCTGAAGCACAGCCATCGCGTCGTTGAGGTCTGCGATAACGTGCTGGCGCTTCGTCGCCTGACCCGATACGTTGCCGAAAAGCACGGCCTGCAGGCCAACTTTATGGCTAAGCCTTTCAGCCAGCTTTCCGGCAGCGGCCTGCACTTCCATTTCAGCCTGAATAACAGTCGCGGCGAAAACGTCTTTGCTTCCCCGGTGGACGCGCTTAACAGCATGATGCGTTTGTGCATCACGGGGCAGCTGGCGCTGATGCCCGCCTCTGTCGCCATTCTTGCGCCGGGCGTTAACGCGTTTCGTCGTCTGCGTAAAAACCTGACGGAGCCCGTATTTAACTCCTGGGGCTATAACACCCGCTCCGCCGCCCTGCGTATTCCCTGCTCGGATGACCACAACCGTCGTATCGAGTACCGGCTGGCCGGGGCCGATGCCAATCCGTATCTGGTGGCAGCCACTATCCTGACCGGCATGCTGTACGGGCTGGAAAACACCGACGACGAGGATTTGCCCGAACCGCAGCACGATCGTCCCGAGCTGCCGCTGTTTCAGCAGGAGGCGATTGAGACCTTTGCCCGCTGTCAGTACCTCACCGACAGCCTGGGCGACGCTTTTTCCGAACAGTGGGTCGCCTGCAAGCTCTCCGAACTCGACTGGTTTGAGCGCATTGTGACCCGAGAGGAGTCACAGCTGGCATAAGGCATAAAAAAGCCCGCTCGATGAGCGGGCCGGATAACGCGAGGAGCAATTACTTCTTACGCGCGTACTTCAGTGAATCCAGCGCAACCGCGAAGATAATGATGGCGCCTTTGATGATGTACTGCCAGTACGGGTTCACGCCGATATAGGTCAAGCCGTAGTTGATGACGGTGAAGATGATCACACCGGTCACCACGCCCAGTACCGTACCCACACCGCCGCTGAAGGAGACGCCGCCCACCACGCAGGCTGCGATTGCATCCAGCTCGTACATGAAGCCGAGGTTGTTGGTTGCAGAGCCGATGCGGCCCGCTTCCAGCATCCCGCCGAAGGCGTAGAACACGCCGGACAGCGCGTAGATGAAGAGCAGGTTCAGGGCAACGTTTACGCCGGAGACTTTCGCCGCTTCCGGGTTACCGCCGATTGCGAAGATGTTTTTGCCAAAGCGCGTTTTGTTCCACAGGATCCAGACGAAGGCCACTGCGATCAGCGCATAGAAGGTGATATACGACAGGCGGAAGCTGCCCAGCGCGATAAACCCTTGCGTAAAGGTCGAGAAGCCGCTGTCAAAGCCCGAGATAGGTGAAGCACCGACAAAGTCGTAGTACAGGGAGTTGATACCGTAAACGATGATCATCGTACCCAGCGTGGTGATAAACGGCGTCACGTTCAGGTAGGCGATGATGATACCGTTGATCAGACCAATCACCGCACCGATGGCGCAGACAATCAGGATCACCACGAAAATCGGCATGGTGGCCATTTCCGGGAAGACCTTGTTGGCATTTTCCATCGACTGCAGCAGGGTTGCCGCGATAACCGCCGCCAGACCCACCTGACGACCGGCAGAAAGGTCCGTCCCCTGGGTCACGATCAGGCCCGCCACGCCCAGCGCAATGATAATACGCACGGAGGACTGGGTCAGAATGTTACTCAGGTTCAGCAGGCTTAAGAACGTAGGGTCCTGGAAAATGATGATAGCCAGCAGTACTAAAAGAACAACGTAAATACCGCCTTCTTTCAGGTAAGTGAGAAAACTTTTTTTATTTAACGCACTCATGAGGAGCCCCTGATCTTAAAGGTGCAAAGACGCAAGACGCAAAATTTCGTTTTGCGTTGTCGTTTTGGTGTCAACAATACCGGCAACGAGACCATTGCTCATAACCAGAATACGATCCGTGATCCCTAACAATTCCGGCATTTCGGAAGAAATAATAATGATCCCTTTATTCTTTTTCGCCAGCTCGGCAATCAGCTGATAAATTTCAAACTTCGCGCCGACGTCAATACCGCGGGTCGGTTCATCCAGCATCAGAATTTCTGGCTGGGTTAATAACCAACGTCCGATAATGACTTTCTGCTGGTTACCGCCTGACAGAGAACCAATTTGGGTGCGGTGTCCTGGCGTTTTCACGCGCATGGAGTCAATAACCCATTGGGTATCGCTCTTCATGCGGGAGTTATCCAGCAGTCCGACTTTGTTTTTGTAATTGCGAATGTTAGAAATTAACGAGTTAAAGTTAATATCCAGATAGGCATAAATACCGGTCGAACGACGCTCTTCCGTCACCAGCGCAAAACCATTATTAATGGCTTCGTTGGCGTTGTGGTTGTTAATTTTCTTACCGTGCAGCGTAATAGTGCCTTCGGCTTTCTCACGGATACCGAACAGGGTTTCCACGATATCGGTACGTTTTGCCCCGACCAGACCGGCAATCCCCAGGATTTCGCCCTTATGCAGGTCGAAGGAGACGTCGCGAATAGACGGCTGACGCAACGAGGTCAGATTGCGCACTTCCAGGATCACTTCGCCCGGCTTGTTTTCTTTGTCCGGGAAGCGCTGGTTAAGGGAACGGCCGACCATCATGGCGATGATCTTGTCCATGTCCAGCCCTTCCAGCGGCTGCGTGGCAATCCACTGACCGTCGCGCAGAATGGTAATCTCATCGCACAGCTGGAAGATCTCTTCCATTTTGTGGGAGATATACACAATGCCGCAGCCGCGATCTTTTAGCTTACGAATAATGGTAAAAAGGTGATTAACCTCTTTTTCCGTTAATGACGATGTCGGTTCGTCCATGATGACGATTTTCGCATCATAGGAGAACGCTTTGGCGATTTCGATCATCTGCATCTGGGAGACGGATAATGTTCCCACGCGGGCGCGCGGGTCGATATCAATATCCAGCTCATCAAAAATCGCTTTGGTGTCGCGATACATTTTGTCCTGATCGACAAAGACACCCTTGGTCGGATAACGCCCCAACCACATGTTATCCATGACTGAACGCTGCAGCACCAGGTTTAATTCCTGGTGAACCATCGAGATACCGTTTTCCAGTGCTTCTTTCGCTGAATGGAAATCGATCTCTTTCCCCTGAAAAAGAATGCTGCCAGAATCTTTTTGATAGATCCCAAAAAGACATTTTAATAATGTTGATTTACCCGCACCGTTCTCCCCCATCAGGGCATGAATAGAGTGAGGACGAACTTTTAAATTAACATTATCGAGTGCCTTAACGCCGGGAAATGACTTGTTGATACCGCTCATTTCCAACAGGTATTCACCGGATGACTGAGTATTTGTGCTGACCATAATTATACCTTGTTGGCCTCGCATATCGCGTTATAAAAGGGCGCAACGAATTGCGCCCAGTGGAGACAGTACCGCTAACTTATTTACCGATAAACTCAGCCAGGTTGGACTGGTCTACGCCCACGTAAGGTACGCGAACGATTTTGTTTTCAATTTTCCAGCTGGTGCCATCAGCCGCGCCTTTGCCATCGGCAAGGTTTTTCGCCAGATCGAAGGTCGCTTTCGCCTGGTTGTTGGCATCGTTCAGAACGGTACCGGCCATCGCACCGGATTTAACCAGCGCCAGCGCTTCTGGCAGTGCATCCACGCCGAACACAGGAATGGAGGATTTGTTGTGTGCTTTCAGCGCTTCTACCGCACCCATTGCCATCGCATCGTTGTTGGCGATAACCACTTCGATTTTGTTCGCGTTAGGGCCGGACAGCCACGCGTCCATCTTATCTTTCGCCTGAGCGGTATCCCACATCGCGGTATCTAACGCCAGCTGCTGGGTTTTCAGACCCTTGTCGTTCAGCTCTTTGATAACGTAGGTGGTACGGGCTTCAGCATCCGGGTGGCCGGGTTCGCCTTTCAGCAGCACGAACTGAATCTGACCGTCTTTGTTCAGGTCCCAGTTCGGGTTCGCCGCCCAGTGTTTCGCGATCAGATCGCCCTGAATAATACCGGACTCTTTGGAGTCGGTACCGACGTAATACGCTTTGTCGTAGCTATCCAGCGCTTTACGGGAAGGTTCTTTGTTGAAGAAGACGATTGGCACGTTCTGGCCGCGCGCTTTTTCAATAACCGTGCCTGCTGCAGCCGGGTCAACCAGGTTGATGGCCAGGGCTTTCACGCCTTTCGCCAGCAGAACGTCGATCTGGTCGTTCTGTTTGGACTGGTCGTTCTGGGAGTCGTTCATCAGCAGCTGAACGTCTGGCGCTGCTTTCGCATCTTTCTCAATCGCTTTACGTACAACAGACATGAAGTTGTCGTCGTATTTATAGATGGTCACACCAATACGGGTATCCGCAGCGTGCGCTGCTGCACCAAAAAGCATGCTTGCCATTACGGCAGACAGGGTCAACACCTTCTTATTCATGGTATCTCCGGTTTTTTTTATGCAGGGTAGTTCTTGTGAATAACGATCGGCGGGCAGGTGTTAATAAAACGTTACTGACAGCCGAAGTTCACTTATAAAATTTCTATCTTCCGTGTTCGGTAACGCTCCAGAAATGCGTTTTATTCGTTGTTTGCGGCACATTGGCTATAGTGAAAGTGAATAATCACCGTTACATAGCGTTTCAGCCCCTAAAACGCTGACATCATAGTCAGCGTCTTGTTAAGATACTGTGAATTTACTCACAGATTGAAAACGGTTACATCACCTCAAGTAATCAGTTAGTGATCGGAACCACAATTTGCCGGGCCGCGACGGAGTGCCGACGCACTAAAGTCGGCATGAAACAGTGCGTTGCGCCCGGATCCAGCAGCCCTGCCGCCCCCTGTAACGCCAGCTCAGTCGCCAGTTTCGCCATAGAGGCAATGGGGTAACGCACCGTTGTCAGCTGCGGGTCGGTGTAACGGGCAATCGGGATATCATCAAAACCAATGAGTGATAAATGCTGTGGCACCGCAATGCCGTTATCTTTCAGCGCCGTCAGGGCGCCTGCCGCCATGCTGTCGTTATAGGCAAACACCGCAGTAAGCTGCAGATTGCGGCCCAGCAGCTCCACCATCGCCGCCTCACCGCCCTGCATGTCAGGCGTACCGGTGCCTGTCCAGCTTTCTGACGGCTTAATGCCGTGCTCTTTCAGGGCGTTTTGCCACCCCTCGCGCCGCAGGTCGTCATCTTCAATATGATGGCTGGAGGCCAGATAGCCGATCCGCTGATGCCCGTTGTTGATGAGCATTTTCGTCGCCATCATGGCCCCGCTGACGTTATCCAGCCCGACGCAGCGGTGGGCATAGCCGGGGACGATGCGGTTGATCAGCACCATGCCCGGGATCTGATCCATAAAGCCGGTTAGCTCTTCATCGCTCAAGGCTTTTGAGTGGACAATCAGGGCGTTACAGCGCTGGCGGATCAGCACTTCGATGGCATGGCGCTCCTTTTCCGCCTCATGATAGCTATTGCCGATCAGGACATATTTCTGATGCTGCTGGGCGACCACGTCGACCGCTTTGACCAGCGCGCCGAAAAAGGCATCCGATACATCCATCACCACCACGCCGATGGTGTCGCTGACCTGCGTCGCAAGCGCCTGGGCATTGGCATTTGGCCGGTACCCGAGCTGGGTCACGGCTTTCATTACGGTTTCACGGGTTTCAGGGCTGACCAGCGCGCTATTGTTCAGCACGCGTGAGACGGTAGCCACAGAAACGCCCGCCTGACGGGCGACGTCACGAATGGTGATCATATTCACCATCCTTCAAAGGATTGCAGCAACTCACAGACACCCCCTGTGTTTAGCAAGGTGGCTATTTTGGCAGCGAGAGAAAGGGGACTACGTGAAGAAGCTCACACTCATGAAAACGCTTACATCCGTTTTGTTAATGATTGTGATCCAGATCGTTATCTGGATGTATTCCTCAATGATACCCCTGAAGCATGTGCGGTTAACTGACGCCACACCCACTCTAGCGGTCCCTGGCGGAAATAACGTAGCCAGAGAACAGAAAACGCCAGGTTAATCACCCAGACCGGAATAACAAACGCCAGCAGCGTGAGGCGGTCGAATTTCATAAACAGGCCAAATCGATAGAAAAGCGTGGTGCAGAGAAGCGTTTGCAGGAGGTAATTGCTCAGCGCCATGCGGCCCACGCAGGCGATAGCGCTGACGATCCACAGGCGGGAAAGCGTTGGCCAGAAGCCATAGATCAGCGCCGCGTAGCCGATGGTCTGGAACGGCGCGCTCAGTTCGCGCGGCACCTGGAGCAGGAACGCGCACCAGCGGTAATCCCAGTGGATGTGCCACTGCGTGATTATCGCCGGGAGGTTAATCAGCACGCCGATCAGCACCAGCCCGATACCCGTTCGCCGATAGTGACGCAGGCTGAACTCCCCTTTCAGCCAGCCGGTGCGCATCAGTGACGCGCCCATCAGCATCATGCCCGCCAGCTGCCAGCCGTATTGCGCCCCCAGCGCAAGGAGGTTATCCCCCAGCATATCCGCGCGGTTGCTTATCGCTTCCGTACCGCCCTTCAGCTTCCAGTACTGTTCGTACTGCAGGTTAGCAGCATCCGGGATCCAGGAACGGTTCGTCGCCTCGCCGGAGATCATCCCCAGCAGCAGCAGGACCCCAAGCCCCATGACATAGAGCATCACGCCGGTGTTAAACAGGCTTTTTACGCTGTGCGCATCGCGAATCAGACGCCAGCAGATGAGCCCGACTAACCCATACGCGAGAAGAATATCGCCGTCCCAAAAGAACAGGCCGTGGATAAAGCCTAGGAGAACCAGCAGCGTCAGGCGCGACTGGATCCAGCGCGTACCGCGTTTGAGGAGGAGTTGCAGACCTGCACCAAACAGCAGGGCAAACAGCGTGAGGAATTTAACCTGCGCGAAGAGATCGAGGACAGCCCAGGTCCATGCATCACTGCGCGTGATGTCGCCATACCAGGCAGGATTGAGATAAGCCGCCTTCGGCAGGCCGAAGGCGCTGATATTAAGCAGCAGGATACCGAGAATGGCGACGCCGCGAACAAAATCGAGCGTGACGTTTCGCTCCATGGTTCCTGCCCTGTAAGTCTTAGTTGTGGTGACGTACGGCGCGCAGGAACTCCTGGCGGGTATTCTGGCTCGATTTAAACAGGCCGCCCAGCGACGTGGTGGTCGTTGCACTGGTTGCATCACGCACGCCGCGCGCCTTCACGCAGTAGTGAACCGCGTCGATAGAGACGGCCACGTTATTGGTGCCCAGCAGCGTTTGCA
The DNA here is from genome assembly GCF_041679625.1 of Enterobacter cloacae complex sp. ESBL7. Taxonomy (NCBI): domain Bacteria; kingdom Pseudomonadati; phylum Pseudomonadota; class Gammaproteobacteria; order Enterobacterales; family Enterobacteriaceae; genus Enterobacter; species Enterobacter cloacae complex sp. ESBL7. Next base: position 382,778 of record NZ_JBGORN010000002.1, on the reverse strand, counting down.
GCGCGGTCAGGATCTGCTGCGTCAGACGCTCCTGCACCTGCGGACGCTGAGCAAAGAACTGCACGATGCGGTTGATTTTCGACAGGCCAATCACCGTATCTTTTGGGATATACGCCACGGTCGCTTTACCGTCGATGGTCACGAAGTGGTGTTCGCAGGTGCTGGTCAGCGTGATATCGCGTACCGTCACCATCTCGTCCACTTTCATCTTGTTTTCAATGACGGTGATTTTCGGGAAATTGGCGTAATCCAGCCCGGAGAAAATTTCGTCGACGTACATTTTCGCGATGCGGTGCGGCGTCTCCATCAGACTGTCGTCACTCAGATCGAGATTCAGCAGCTCCATGATCTCGGTCATATGACCGGCAATCAGACGCTTGCGGGTTTCATTGTCCAAATCCTGTACGGGCGGACGCAGTGGCGTTTCAAGACCGCGCGCAACCAGGGCTTCGTGGACCAGGGCAGCTTCTTTACTGAGTGATGACATTTTGTTCTCCTGCAGGTGTGGCGTCTTTTGCCCTCGTTGTGGCAAAAGTATGCGCTCATTGTGCGTGAGGCGGCGCACATAATCCAGTATTCACGACGATAATTATTGCAATTGCTGTTGCCTTTCAGCGTGACGATTCCAGACCAGCGCTCCGCCGACGAACAGCGCAACGCCCGCAAGCCCCAGCGCGGGCTCCAGCCGGTGGGTAAGCCAGGTTGATAACGCCGAGGTCATCGGGCCAATCAATTGACCAATCGCATACCCGGTGGTGAGCAAGCCTGCCATATAGCGCGTATGGTTTGGCGCCAGCTCGCGGCCGTATAAAAGAGAGAGCTGGACGGCACACAAAAAACCGCCGCCCACCAGCAGCCCGCCCGTCAGCAAACCGCCAATCCCCGGCAGCAGCCAGGCCGCCAGCACGCCAGCCCCCTGTAACCACAGCACGATAGCCAGCCTGCGGTTCGCCGTTGAGGCGTGGCGTAAAAGAATACTGAGCGCAATGCCCACCACGGCGGCGATACCAAAAATCGGCCAAACAAACTGGGCGAACAGGCTGCCGGGAAAACGCACCGCAGCCATTTGCGACAGAAATGTCGCCGGGAGGATATAGCCAAACCCGGCCAGGCTGTAGCTCCAGACCAGGCGCTTTAAATCCGCCGTCAGCACCAGCGGCTCCGGCGCGGTGCCGGGGCGATGGAGCTGCCCGGATCGCGGCAGGTAGCGCGCCACCAGCGCAATCAGCACCAGCGCCAGCACGCCGTAGATTTGCCATGCCGCCCCGGCCGAAAGGGATTTCGCCTGGATATAGACGGCGAGCAGCCCGCTCAGGGCAATGCCCGCCCCTGGCCCGGCAAACACGGCGGCGCTCAGGCCCGGTTTACCCAGCTGCCCCAGCCGTTCGTTGGTCCAGGCGGCAATGAGTACCATCGACCAGCCGCTCATGCAGCCAATCACGAAGCGCAGCAGGCCGTGTACGACGGCGTTATCCGCCGCCGCGGAGAGCAGCGTCAGCGCAACCGCGCCGGTGATGCCAAGCCAGAGGCGCGTTTCCACAAAGCGGTGCGCGCGCATGGCATCCCATGCGCCCACCAGATAGCCCAGATAATTCATCGCCGCCACCAGACCCGCGCTGGTCAGCGTAAGCTGCCCGGCAGCAATCATGAGCGGCACCTGAGGCGTAAAGGCAAAGCGCCCTATTCCCATCGCCACCACCAGAACGACAAATCCACTGAGCGCAATACGCAGCGCCATGACCGCTCCAATTGTTAAAGAAAAGTAAATTTATGATGCAGCATCTCGCCGTCTGGCGAAAGTGAAAGTTACTCACAGGTCAATGAAAAGGCTGTATTATGGTTTTTATGAATACGCATTCTCATTAAGGAGCCCTGCATGGAACTGCTCGAAGAGCACCGTTGTTTTGAAGGTCGACAGCAGCGCTGGCGGCATGACTCCACCGTCCTGAACTGTGCGATGACGTTCAGCATTTTCCTGCCGCCGACGGAAAACCCGCCGGTTCTGTTCTGGCTTTCGGGCCTGACCTGCAACGACGAAAACTTCACCACCAAAGCGGGCGCGCAGCAACTTGCCGCCGAGCTGGGTATTGCGCTGGTGATGCCTGATACCAGCCCGCGTGGCGATGATGTGGCCGACGATGCAGGATACGACCTGGGTAAAGGCGCCGGGTTTTATCTCAATGCGACCGAGCAGCCGTGGGCAGGCCACTACCGCATGTATGACTACATTCGCGACGAGCTGCCCGCGCTGATTCAGTCCGGGTTTGCGGTAAGCGACCGCTGCGCCATCAGCGGACATTCTATGGGCGGTCACGGGGCGCTGATCATGGCGTTAAAAAATCCGGGAAAATACGTCAGCGTGTCGGCATTTGCGCCAATTGTGAACCCAACGCAGGTGCCGTGGGGGCAAAAAGCCTTCACGAACTATCTGGGTGAAGATGAAGCAAAATGGCAGGAATGGGACAGCTGTGCGCTGATGCTGGCCAGCAGCTCGGCAAATGCGATCCCGATGCTTGTCGATCAGGGCGATGCGGATCAGTTCCTCGCCGGACAGCTACAGCCTGCGGTGCTCGCAGAAGCGGCACGCCAGAAGGACTGGCCGCTGACGCTGCGCATCCAGCCGGGGTATGACCACAGCTATTACTTCATCGCATCCTTTATTGAGGATCATCTCCGCTTCCATGCGGAGCATTTTTTTGGGTAAGTGCGGCTACGTGCGCTCTGATGCCCTCACCCTGGCCCTCTCCCACAGGGAGAGGGAACAAATACTAAAAACGGCAACTTACGTTGCCGTTTTGCTTTTACCCTGGCCGCATCAGAACTTGTAATCCACACCGACAAAGTAGCGACGGCCATCTTCCGTATAGCTGTAATCGTCGCGGCTCAGATCTTTATCCAGCAGGTTCTGCACTCCCGCGCGCAGCTTCACGCTTTTCGTCGCCTGCCACGCGGCGCCGGTATTCCAGATGACATAGCCACCCGGCGTTGGTGCACTGCTGGTCAGCGCGCGTTTCTCACCGGTGTAGTTGCCCTGAACGTAGAACGACCAGTCCTGCGTCGCCTTCCAGTCAACGGTACCGTTGGCGGTGTGGAACGGCAGATCGGACAACGGCTTGTTGCCGCCGTTGCTGATGTCACGGCCGTCGTTGTAGGTGTAGTTCAGGGTCAGTTTCCAGTCGTCCGCCAGCGGGAGCTTCAGCTCGGTCTCCACCCCGCGGATGCGCGCCTTGTTAACGTTGTAGTAGCGGAAAATCGGCTCACCGTCCGCATTCAGGCCAACGTAGTTAGGGTAGCCCTGCGCCTGTTTCGCATTGGCCGTACGGCTGATGCTGATGCGATCATCCACATTATTCTGGAAGGTGGTAACGCTGGCCTGCACGCCCTCTAACCAGCCCTCTTCCCCGCTGTAGTACAGACCGAATTCGAAGCTCTCGCTGGTTTCCGGTTTCAGATCCGGGTTACCGACAATCTCACAGGCACCGCGGCACGAGCCGGTGACCCAGTCCGGGCTCAGCTGGAGCAGTGACGGCGCTTTAAACGCGGTAGCCCAGCCCCCTTTCACCGTTACGGTATCGGTCGCGTTGTAAACCAGATAGGCTCGCGGGCTCCAGTGGTCACCGTAGGTATCATGGTCATCCATACGGATGCCGGTGGTCAGCGCCAGAGGTTCAAAGATACGCCACTCATCTTCAAGGAACAGGGCATACTGGCTTGTCGAGGTACTGCTGCTGGAACCGCCCGTCAGGTTGACCGGATCCTTCAGCTTATCGTGACGCCATTCCCCGCCGAAGGTCAGCAGCTGGTTGATTTCGCCCAGAGGCAGCACGTATTTCCCGTCCACCGCGTTGCTCTCGGAGGTGATCGGATTGCTGTTGCCCGGGTTTTTGTTATCCACCTTTTCGCCGTAAACCTTCAGCTCGCTGTTGCCGACGCCCCAACGGCCGTTGTGGCTGAGAGAGTAGTTCTGACGTTCAAGGCGGTTTTTGTCGAGGGAATCCGAGTCGCGATCCTGACGATCGAAGCCGTAGCCCGCCGTAAAGTCGTGGTTTTCAGACGGTGTCCAGGCGAACTCCACATTCCCATCGCGGCTGGTGAAGCCCTCAATGCGCGGCGTTTCACCGCTCGCCGTGGTAGAGGACTTCTGCTGACCGTCTTTCTCACGCTTCGCGAGGCTACCGTAGGCTTTCAGCCCCAGCAGGCCGTCCACCAGCGGACCGCTGGTATAGAACTGCCCGTTGTAGGTGTCTCCACGGTCCCGGTGCTCCTGAATCGTGGAATCGGCGCTCAGGGTGCCCGTCCATTTCTGGCCGATTTTTTTGGTGATAATGTTCACCACGCCGCCCAGCGCATCGGAACCGTACAGAGAAGACATCGGTCCGCGCACCACTTCGATTCGTTCGATGGCGTCAACCGGCACCCAGTTGAGGTCGAAATCATTATGGCGGAATACCGCGTTACGCGAGTTAACGCGCTTGCCGTCGATCAGGATCAGCGTATAGCTGCTGTCCAGTCCACGAATACTTACCCCTTTACGGTTGTCCCCTTCGCTCGTGAGCTGAACGCCCGGCACCTCCCGTAACACATCTTTCAGATTCTGAACGGGTTTGCGCTGCAAATCTTCCTGGGTAATCACGCTGATGCTTGCCGGGGCGTCTTTCAGGTTTTGCTCGGTCGCGGAGGCCGTTACAACCATTGTGTCGCCGGATTCCGCTGCGATAACAGGCAGGGCCAGGGACATTGCGGACGCACAAAGTCCTCCCCTGACGAAGGGATTCAACCTAAACATTCCATATCTCCATGAGGTAAATACAACTAAATCAAATCATCATTGCTCACAGCGTCTTCCCTGCCGCCCACATCTGCGGTGGGTCGGTGACACGCTTATTTTTGATAACGATAAAGCAAACGATAATTATTATCAATTAAATTGTTAAGAAATATATCTTTGTGTCAGAATTCGGGAATAAAAAAACCCGCTCGATTGAGCGGGTTAAAAGAGAGGAACTGCGGTTATTGTTTAAATCGTTCCGGGAATTCCATTTCACTGTAGCGAACGAATTTTGTTCCTTTCGTCAGCTTGTAGCCAAACCAGATGACGAGGAACAGCGGAATACCAATGTAGGTCGCCGTCACGGCGCCCCAGTCAATGGTGTCCGCCAGGAACGCTTCATAGTTCTGTCCCAGCGTAATGATCAGGCACAGAATGAAGGCGAAAATAGGACCCAGTGGGAAGAAGCCGGAGCGATACGGCAGCGAGTTAATATCGTGACCCTGCTTGACGAAACCGCGGCGGAAACGGTAGTGGCTAATAGCAATCCCCAGCCAGGCAATAAAGCCCGTCATCCCGGACGTGTTAAGCAGCCACAGGTACACCGTCTGGTTGCCAAACATGGAGGTCAGGAAGCACAGACCGGCAATCACCGTTGTTGCGTAAAGCGCGTTACGCGGTACACCGCCACGGGACAGCTTCGCGAAGATACGCGGCGCTTTACCGTCGCATGCCAGCGTGTAGAGCATACGGGTGGACGCGTACATCCCGGAGTTACCGGCTGAAAGCACAGCGGTCAGGATAACGGCGTTCATCACCGCCGCAGCTGAAAGCAGACCGGCGTGCTGGAAGACCAGCGTGAACGGGCTGACGCTAATGTCTTTTACGTCATTACGCAGCAGGCTTGGATCGGTGTACGGGATGATCAGGCTGATAATCAGGATCGCGAACACATAGAACAGCAGGATACGCCAGAAGACCTGACGGACCGCACGCGGAATATTTTTCTCCGGGTTCTCTGACTCACCGGCGGCGATACCAATCAGCTCGGTACCCTGGAACGAGAAGCCGACAATCATCGCCACGCCAATCATCGCCGAAAGGCCACCGGCAAACGGCGCATCGCCTATCGCCCAGTTACTCCAGCCCGCAGGTTCTGCGCCTTTGAAAATACCAACGATCATCGCCACACCGACGACGATAAAGATGATGACGGTTGCCACTTTGATCAAAGAGAACCAGTATTCCGCTTCGCCGAAACCGCGCACGGAGATGTAGTTCAGCAGGAAGATGACGGCGAGGAACAGGGCGCTCCAGATCCAGCCCGGCGTATCCGGGAACCACCAGTTCATCACCAGCTGTGCGGCGACAAGGTCAACGGCGATAGTGACCGCCCAGTTGTACCAGTAGTTCCAGCCCAGCGCGAAGCCGAAGCCTTCTTCAACGTATTTTTGACCGTAGGTCGAGAACGAACCGGATACCGGCATGTACGCGGCCAGTTCGCCGAGACTGGTCATCAGGAAGTACACCATCAGGCCAATCAGGATATAAGAGAAGAGTGCCCCACCCGGGCCGGCTGCCGAAATCGTTGCGCCAGAGGCAACGAAAAGACCTGTTCCGATTGAGCCGCCAATGGCGATCATCGTCAGGTGACGCGCCTTGAGTTCACGACGTAGCGTGGGCGCTTCTGTGGTTTTAATTTCTGAAACCATATGAAAATGCTGTCCATTCAATAAATGAGGCGCGATTGTAGCAGACGATCCGCGTTCCTTCCGGCAGAAATACTCAGTTATAAGAGAGCTTCATGACTCGGCCAGGATTATAAGTAAAGCATAAAAATGTAGGGTGACAGGCGCGCGTAGCCCCGGTAAGCGAAGCGCCACCGGGGAACGTTAAATGGCGCAGTAGCGCAGAAAACGCTGCAGAGAGCTGGAAAGGTGTTTCTGACGATGATGGATGCACCATAGCGTGCGCACCAGTTTCGGCAACGGAACCGGGATTTCAACCAGCGACCCCGTCTCAAGCTGTTCGGCAATGACGCGCCGGGAAAGACAGCTGATCCCCAGGCCATGACGCACCGCGTGCTTGATAGCCTCAGAGTTCCCAAGCTCCATCCCTAACTGGAAATGCGGCAGATGGGAAAGCAGCAGATAATCGACAATTTCACGCGTGCCGGAGCCCTGCTCGCGCAGGATCCACTGCGCCTGCGCCAGGCGCTCCAGCGTCACCTCGCCCTGCAATAACGACGAGGCCGGGGACGCAAACACCACCAGTTCATCCTCCAGCCAGGGCTCGGCAATGATATCGACGTTATGGCAGGGCCCTTCGATGAGGCCGATATCCACGCGGAAATCGATCACCGCGTTGATAACGTCCTGGCTGTTACCCACGCTCATCTCCAGCGGCAGGGTCGGGAAATCCCGGCGGTAGCGGGCAATCACTTCCGGCAGAATGTAGTTCCCAATGGTGCTGCTGGCGTAGACGCGGATCGCACCGTTGTCTTCGCGGAACAGCTGTTCGATTTCGATAGCCTGCTCCAGCAGCGCCAGCGCGCGTGGATAAAGAAGACGACCGTGCTCGTTGACCACCAGACGCTTCCCTACCCGGTCGAACAGCTGCACGCCCAGCTGTCCTTCAAGATCGGTCAACGCCGCGCTGACCGCAGACTGCGAGAGCGCCAGCATTTGTGACGCCTGGGTCGTCGAGCCGCTTTTCAGCACCTCGGCAAACACTTCCAGCTGACGCAATGTAATGTGCATGGTTGCTTACCACTTATATAGATTGATTATAAGTATATAATCAATTTTATTTTTAAGCCAGAGCGCCGTAACCTTTAGCCAGACAAAGGAGAAGGTTATGTCAGAAATCACCTTACAACATCATCGTACAGTGTGGCACTTCGTGCCGGGCCTCGCGCTTAGCGCAGCAGTGACCGCCGTAGCGCTATGGGGCGGCAGCATCCCGGCTATCGCAGGCGCAGGTTTTAGCGCGTTGACGCTGGCCATTTTGCTGGGCATGGTCGTGGGAAATACGGTTTACCCACATATCTGGAAATCCTGCGACGGCGGCGTGATCTTTGCCAAACAGCACCTGCTGCGTCTCGGGATCATCCTTTACGGCTTCCGTCTCACCTTTTCGCAGATTGCGGACGTGGGCGTGAGCGGAATTGCCATCGACGTCCTGACCCTGACCAGCACCTTTTTACTGGCCTGCTTTATTGGCCAGAAAATATTAGGCCTGGATAAGCAAACCAGCTGGCTGATCGGTGCCGGGAGCAGTATCTGCGGAGCCGCGGCGGTGCTGGCAACAGAGCCCGTCGTTAAAGCCGAAGCCAGCAAGGTGACCGTGGCGGTGGCGACGGTGGTGATCTTCGGTACGCTGGCAATCTTCCTCTACCCGGCCATGTATCCGCTGGTGGCCCACTGGTTCAGCCCGGAAACCTACGGCATCTATATCGGTTCGACCATGCACGAAGTAGCGCAGGTGGTGGCGGCAGGACATGCCATTAACCCGGAAGCCGAAAACGCGGCGGTGATTGCCAAAATGCTGCGCGTGATGATGCTGGCACCGTTCCTGATTTTCCTCGCGGCGCGGGTTAAGCAGCTGGCACCGGCAGGCGGCAGCGAGAAAAGCAAAATCACCATTCCGTGGTTTGCGATCCTGTTCATCGTGGTGGCGATTTTCAACTCCTTCCACCTGCTGCCGAAAGCGGTGGTGGATATGCTGGTGACGCTGGATACCGTGCTGCTGGCGATGGCCATGGCGGCGCTGGGGGTGACCACACACGTCAGCGCGCTGAAAAAAGCCGGGGCGAAACCGCTGCTGATGGCGCTGGTGCTCTTTATCTGGCTGATTGTCGGCGGCGGTGCGATTAACCTCGCGGTGCACAGCCTGATGGCATAAACCATCTCGTCCTTCTCCTGCTAACCCGCTATCATAAGCGTTTCGGGTTAGCAGGAGTTTTTTTATGAAATATGTTGGAGCGCACGTCAGCGCTGCAGGTGGCCTTGCGAATGCCGCCATTCGCGCCGCCGAAATCGAGGCGACCGCTTTCGCCCTGTTCACCAAAAACCAGCGCCAGTGGCGCGCCGCGCCGCTCACCGCCGACGTGATTGATGATTTCAAAGCCGCCTGTGAGAAGTACCACTACGGGCCAGGCCAGATCCTTCCCCACGACAGCTACCTGATCAACCTCGGTCACCCGGTTGAAGAAGCGCTGGAAAAATCCCGCGAGGCGTTTCTTGATGAAGTACAGCGCTGCGAACAGCTGGGGCTGACGCTGCTGAACTTCCATCCGGGCAGCCATCTGATGCAAATCGATGAAGATGCCTGCCTGGCGCGCATTGCCGAATCCATCAACATCACGCTGGACAAGACCAAAGGCGTCACCGCGGTGATTGAGAATACCGCCGGTCAGGGCAGCAACCTCGGCTTTAGGTTCGAACATCTGGCGGCGATCATCGACGGCGTGGAGGATAAATCCCGCGTTGGCGTGTGCATTGATACCTGCCACGCGTTTGCCGCCGGATATGACCTGCGCACCACCGAGGCAACGAAAAACACGTTTGATGAGTTCGAGCGCATTGTGGGCTTTAAGTACCTGCGGGGCATGCACCTGAACGATGCGAAAAGTGCGTTCGGCAGCCGCGTTGACCGCCACCACAGCCTGGGTGAAGGCAACATTGGTCAAGATGCGTTCCGCTTCATTATGCAGGACGCCCGCTTCGACGGTATTCCGATGGTGCTGGAAACCATTAATCCGGACATCTGGGCAGAAGAGATTGCCTGGCTGAAGGCACAGCAAACCGCTGAACAGGCGGCATAAAAAAAGCCGGGTGCGAAATGCAACCCGGCTTTTTTGTGGTTTATCGCTTACGCTGCTTTCGCCACAACTTCCACTTCAGGACGTTTCAGCACCGCGTATGACAGACCCGCCACCAGCGTACCAGCAACGATGGCCAGCAGGTAGCCCAGGACCGGCGTGATGGCGCCAGGGATCAGCAGCACGAACAGACCGCCGTGTGGTGCCATCAGCTTCGCGCCAATCGCCATGGAGATCGCCCCGGTCACTGCCCCACCCGCGATACAACACGGCAGTACGCGCATTGGGTCACGAGCCGCGAACGGAATCGCCCCTTCGGTGATGAAGCACAGACCCAGAACCAGCGCGGCTTTACCGCCTTCCTGCTGCGCTTTATCGAACTTACGACGGGCAATAATCGTCGCCAGGCCGAGCGCCAGAGGAGGCACCATACCTGCCGCCATGATCGCTGCCATCGGTGCGTAGGTCTGGGTACTCAGCAGGCCAACACCAAAGGCGTACGCCGCTTTGTTCACCGGACCACCCATGTCGGTACACATCATGCCGCCGAGGATTGCGCCCAGCAGAACCGCGTTCGCGGTGCCCATGGTTTGCAGCCAGTGGGTCAGACCCGCCAGGATGCCCGCAACCGGCTTACCAATCAGGTAAATCATCGCCAGACCGACCACCAGGCTGGAAATCAGCGGGATGATCAGAATCGGCTTCAGCGCTTCCATACTCTGCGGCAGCTTGAGCTTCGAGCTGATGAGCTTCGCGACGTAACCGGCCAGGAAGCCCGCGATGATACCGCCGATAAAGCCAGAACCGGTGCTCACGGCCAGCATACCGCCGATAAGACCCGGCGTCAGGCCAGGACGGTCAGCGATGGAGAAGGCAATAAAGCCTGCCAGAACGGGAACCATCAGTGCGAACGCGGAACCGCCGCCAATCTGCATTAACGCAGCGGCCAGCGTGCCCTGCTCTTTAAACGCGGTAATACCAAATGCGAACGAGAGGGCGATACACAGACCACCCGCAACCACCATCGGCAGCATGTAAGACACACCGGTCAACAGATGGCGATAGGCGCCTGCAGACTCTTTCTTACCTTCCGTCGCGGTTTGACGCGCGCCGGTTGCCTGATACGGCTTCGCTTCCACCAGCGCTTTATCAAACTCCTGCGCGGTCTTTTTCAGCGCCAGGCCGGTAGACGTGCGGTACATTGGCTTACCGGCAAATTTCGCCAGGTCCACTTCGATATCCGCCGCCACAATCACCAGATCGGCCTCAGCCACTTCTTCAGGGGTGATAGCGTTGCCGGCACCGACGGAGCCGCGCGTTTCAACTTTAACCCACCAGCCGCGTTTTTTCGCTTCGGTTTCAATGGCCTCAGCCGCCATAAAGGTGTGAGCCACGCCCGTCGGGCAGGCCGTCACTGCAACAACGCGTTTCGGACCCGTGGCCGCAGCCGGTGCCGTCGCGACAGGCGCGCTGTAGACAGACGCGTGCCCTTTCGCTTCGCTCAGGAACAGTTCCGGATGTGCCACCGCGCGATTAATATCGCCCAGCCACACTTTTTTGCCGTTCAGCGCACTGTCAGCCGGGATGTTGTCGCCCAGGACAATGACCAGTTCGGCATCGCCCGGGTTATCAATGATCTCGAGATGTGCTTTGTTCGCCGCCGCTCCCAGCAAGGTCTTCGCCATATAGGCGCGAGCCTGTCCGAGACCGGAGTCAATGATCAGCAGCGTTTTCATTATTCCTCTCCTGCTGTTAGTTAAAAGGTTTTAAGTCAACGCGCGCCATCATCGCGGCTAACTGGGTACGATCGGTAATACCGACATTGCTCTGGCTTACGGCCAGGGCAGCAACGGCAGTGGCAAGACGTAAAGTATGTTCACTGGATTCACGCATCAGCAGACCATAAATCAGGCCGCCAACCATCGAATCCCCTGCGCCAACGGTGCTGACAACGTCAACCGACGGCGGTTTGGCGATCCATTCGCCAGAAGCGTTAACCCACAGCGCGCCTTCTGCACCAAGCGAGATAACCACGTGAGCGATACCCTGCTCGCGCAGCGCATGGGCAGCGTCAATCACATCTTTTAATTCCGGCAGCTTACGACCCGCCCAGATCTCCAGCTCGCGGCGATTCGGCTTCACCAGCCACGGCGAGGCTTTCAGACCGGCAACCAGCGCGTCGCGGCTGCTGTCAAAAATAATGCACGGGCACTGGCTGCGCAGGCGCGTCATCCAGTCGGTAAACGCTTCCGGGCTCACGCCGGACGGCAGGCTGCCGCTGACGCAGACCATGTCAAACTGACCAAGCCAGGTCAGAGAGTCGTTAACAAAACGCTCCCAGTCAGACGGCGTCACTTCGAAGCCAGAGAAGTTAAGATCGGTCACTTCACCGTCTTTCTCCGTCAGCTTGACGTTGATGCGGGTACGGCCCTGAACAACCTGAAAACGGTTGGCAATGCCCAGCTCGCTGAACAGCTGCTGGAAACCATCCTGGTTATCTTTACCGAGGAATCCACCCACGGTGACGTCGATACCGAGATCCTTGAGCACTTTCGCGACGTTAATCCCTTTGCCCGCAGCATGCAGGCCGGTGGTACGCACGAGGTTGACTTCGCCGCGCTCAATTTCCGGGCAAAATCCTACCAGGTCATAAGCCGGGTTCAGCGTAATAGTCGCAACACGTCTGCTCATTATGCGCCCTCCCCCAGACCTGCCGCGATGGCGTCGCCAATCGCTTTCAGCGCCTGTTCAGCATCAGCACCCTGCGCGGTGAAACGCAGACGGTGGCCTTTCTTCACGCCCAGCGCGACAACTTTCATCAGACTACGGCCGTTGGCCGGTTTGCCCGTGCCATCCAGATTCGCCACGGTAATCTCGCTCTCGAATTGTTTAATGGTATTCACCAGCATGGTGCCCGGACGGGCATGCAGGCCGTGCTCGTTGCGTACCACGAACTCCGCGGTCTGCACGTCTTCGGTCGGCGCATCATCACTGGTCAGCAGTGCCAGCACGGTGGAGGCATCAGCGTTCAGCAGTTTTTCAGCTTTGTTGTTCAGCAGCAGATCGCCAAGACGCTTCAGCACGGAAACCGGCTGCTCATCGTTCATTGCCACGGTCACCAGCATGGCCGCGCGCTCGCCTTCTACGTCAAACGCATTAGCCGCGCGGCTCACGGCGATAGCGCTGCGCAGGTTGCCTTCAGCACTGTCGTTCAGCCAGATACCCTGACCCAGATTCAACGGCTTATCGTTAATCACGCGCGTCACAAACGTGGCATCCGCCGCGCCGGCTTCTTTCAGACGACCCGCGTTCAGCGCCTGCAGCGTTACCAGATCGGAGGCAACCACGTCCAGCGTCAGCGTTTCATTATCCAGCTTCAGCGCTTCGCTCTGTTTTTCGCCCATCAGCAGGGCGCGCAGCTCTTCAGCCGTGGTCGCGGACTTCAGCTGTTCAGCCACATCGTCATCGCTCAGGACATGCGTCAGCTGACGCAGCAGGCCTAAGTGTTCGTCGCTGCTGGCCGCGATACCGATAGCCACATACGCCACCTGACCGTCGCCCCAGAGCACGCCCTGCGGGAACTGATAAACCTTAACGCCGGTTTTCAGCACCTGATCGCGGGTGTCGGTTGTGCCGTGCGGAATGGCAATGCCATTGCCGAGGAAGGTTGAGGTCTGCTGCTCGCGGGCCAGCATGCCGTTTACATAGCCGTCCGCGACGTTACCCGCCTGCACAAGCGCAGCGGCAACCTGGCGAATAGCCTCTTCTTTATCCCCGGCCTGAGCGCCCGGGTGGATATCCTGAACAGATAACTGGAACATGGTTCTCCACTCCTGCTGAACTTGAATCGTTTCAGCTTTAATGAGAAAAAATGCGCTAGCCTGCTCCGTTTGTTAAAACAAGATAGCGCTGAAACGTTTCAAAAAGTCTTGCGCTTTCTGCAATGTCTTGCAAGTAAACTCGTATTTCCGATCTCAGAATTTAGAGATACAGCACATTTCTTCTTCGTTCAGCTGAATTTTGCTGAAGTTCAGCAATACAGTTTCAGCTAAGGTCAGCCAGGTGGGACGTAAGTTGAAATGCTATTTTGATTTTTCGTGGCATCATTGACCGCGCCCACTGTTTATTTTTTAGCTGACGGCGTAAACTCCGCCCCTCTCTGCTACTCGCTAATTATAAAACATGCATAACACCCCTGCGGCCGTCTCGCCGAAGCCCTTTGATTTGACCTCCGCGGCGTTCCTGGTTGTTGCCTTCTTCACGGGCATTGCCGGTGCGTTACAGACGCCGACATTAAGCTTATTCCTGACAAATGAGGTTCACGTTCGTCCGGCAATGGTCGGCTTCTTTTTTACCGGAAGCGCCATCATCGGCATCCTGGTCAGCCAGTTTCTGGCGGGACGCTCCGACAGAAAAGGCGATCGTAAAAGCCTGATCGTTTTCTGCTGTCTGCTGGGGGTCATGGCCTGCGTTCTGTTTGCCTGGAACCGCAACTATTTCATTCTGCTCTTCGTCGGGGTATTCCTGAGCAGCTTTGGCTCAACGGCGAACCCTCAGCTGTTCGCCCTTGCCCGCGAACACGCCGACCATACCGGACGTGAAGCGGTGATGTTCAGCTCTCTCCTGCGCGCTCAGGTGTCGCTGGCGTGGGTGATTGGCCCGCCGCTGGCCTACGCGCTGGCGATGGGTTTTGGCTTTACGGTGATGTACCTGAGCGCGGCCGTCGCGTTTGTGGTGTGCGGCGCGCTGGTGTGGTTCTTCCTGCCGTCCATGCGCAAAGAGCCGAAAGTGGCAACGGGCGTGCTGGAAGCGCCGCGCCGCAACCGCCGCGATGCCCTGCTCCTGTTTGCTATCTGCACGCTGATGTGGGGCACCAACAGCCTGTATATCATCAATATGCCGCTGTTTATTATTGATGAACTGCACCTGTCGGAGAAGCTGGCGGGCATCATGATGGGCACCGCTGCCGGGCTTGAGATCCCGACGATGCTCATTGCGGGCTATTACGCAAAGCGCTTCGGAAAGCGTTTTTTAATGCGCATCGCCGCCATCGCCGGTCTGCTGTTTTATATCGGTATGCTGACGGTACATACGCCGGGGCTGTTGCTGGCTTTACAGCTGCTGAACGCCATTTATATAGGCATTCTCGCCGGGATAGGGATGCTCTATTTCCAGGATCTGATGCCGGGTCAGGCAGGCTCTGCCACCACCCTTTATACTAATACCACCCGCGTGGGCTGGATTATCGCGGGCTCAATGGCCGGTGTCGTTGCAGAAATCTGGAACTATCACACGGTGTTCTGGATTGCGCTGGTGATGTGCACGCTGACGATCGGCTGTCTGGCGAGGATTAAAGACGTTTAGGGCGCGGTGAGCGCTTCCAGCTCAAGAAGGTACGTCATCGCCTGCCCTCGCGTGCTGCCACACATTTCGGCCGTGGGCTGAAGCCCGGAGCAGACTTTCGGGCGCAGCGGTGAGCCAAAGATCATGCACAGGTTCGTTTCCGAGAGCTGAACGCAGCGGGTATTGGCAGGCTTGCCCTCCGGCATTCCTGGAATGGGGCTTGAAATGGACGGTGCAGTACAGCACGCGCCACAATCGGGACGACAATCCATAAATGCTCTCTTTCGCTGACGATCGCCCGCGCAGTCGGGCATCGCGCGCACAGTAACACCTTTTGCGTATTGATAGCAAAAGCCACGAATTCCTCTTGCCTGAAAGGCCGCGCGCGAGTAATTTGGCGCGATATTTTTTACCTCCCGTAAACAGGATTACTGCAATGCCAAGAGCGAACGAAATTAAGAAAGGTATGGTGCTGAATTACAACGGCAAACTGCTGATTGTGAAAGATATCGACATTCAGGCACCCAGCGCCCGTGGTGCAGCAACGCTGTATAAAATGCGTTTCGCCGATGTGCGTACCGGCCTGAAGGTGGAAGAGCGCTTTAAAGGTGACGATATCGTCGATACCGTGACCCTGACCCGTCGCTACGTTGATTTCTCCTACATCGACGGCAACGAATACGTGTTCATGGACAAAGAAGATTACACCCCGTACATCTTTACCAAAGATCAGATTGAAGAAGAGTTGCTGTTCATCCCTGAAGGCGGCATGCCTGACATGCAGGTTCTGACCTGGGACGGCGTGCTGCTGGCGCTGGAGCTGCCACAGACTGTCGATCTGGAAATCGTGGAAACCGCACCCGGCATCAAAGGCGCATCCGCAAGTGCGCGCAACAAACCGGCTACCCTGACCACCGGCCTGGTTGTGCAGGTGCCGGAATACCTCTCCGCTGGCGAGAAAATCCGCATCCATATCGAAGAAAAACGCTATATGGGTCGCGCTGACTGATTGCGGCGTTTGTCGGGTGGCGGCTTCGCCTTACCTGACCTGCAAAAACACAAAAACCGGCTCTCAGGCCGGTTTTTTTATAGGCCCGGTAAGCGGCGCCACCGGGCAACAGCGCTTACAGAAGCTCCGGATACTTCGTCATCTTCAGCGCCAGCTCGACGCCGCGCACTTCCGCCATCCCTTTAAGACGGCCAATCGCCGAATAGCCCGGGTTGGTTTTCTTACGCAGATCGTCCAGCATCTGGTGGCCGTGATCCGGACGGAATGGAATAGGACGCACATCGCCCGCCTGCTTGCGACGCGCCTCTTCCGCCAGAATGGCGTCTACCACCGCTACCATGTTCACATCGCCGCCCAGGTGCGCCGCCTCGTGGAAGGTTTTTGGGTTCTCTTCGCGGCAGGTCGCACGCAAGTGCGTAAAGTGAATGCGATCGCCAAAGGTTTCAATCATCCGCACCAGGTCGTTATCCGCACGCACGCCGTAGGAGCCGGTACACATAGTAAAGCCGTTATAGATGCTGTTTACCGTCTCTTTCAGCCACTGCATATCTTCAATAGTGGAAACAATGCGCGGCAGGCCGAGGATAGGACGCGGTGGATCGTCCGGGTGTACCGCGAGGCGTACGCCTGCCTCTTCAGCAACCGGCACGATAGCGCGCAGGAAGTACGCCATGTTTTCACGCAGCTGCTGCTTATCAATATCGCCGTATTCCGCCAGGCGCGCGCGGAACTGATCCAGCGTATACCCCTCTTCCGCCCCCGGCAGGCCCGCAATAATATTACGGGTCAGCTTTTCGATGTCTGCGTCACTGGCGGCGTTAAACCACGCGAGCGCCTGCTGCTGCTCTTCCGCGGTGTAATCCGCTTCGGCGCCGGAGCGTTTCAGAATGTGCAGCTCAAACGCCGCAAAGGCGATTTGGTCGAAACGCAGGGCTTTCGAGCCGTCCGGCATCTGATATTCAAGGTCGGTACGCGTCCAGTCGAGGATAGGCATGAAGTTATAGCAAACCGTATCAATGCCGCAGGCCGCCAGGTTGCGAATGCTCTGCTGATAGTTAGCAATCCAGGTCTGGTACTCCCCGGAATGGGTTTTGATGTCTTCGTGAACCGGGATGCTCTCTACCACAGACCAGGTTAACCCCTTCTCCGCCAGCAGCGCCTGACGCTGTTGAATTTCTTCAACCGGCCATACCTGACCGTTTGGAATATGATGCAGCGCCGTGACGACACCCGTTGCGCCTGCCTGACGCACATCATCAAGAGAAACCGGATCGTTCGGCCCGTACCAACGCCAGGTTTGTTCCATTGCCTCACCCTCTTAAGTTGTTATACCAATATGCGTTACTGCAATGACGACTACCATACATGTTTACCGCTAAGGGTCAACATACCGCCACACATTGATTGATCAAACTCACAGAACGGGGATATTTACGGCTCACCAATTTTATTTGCTGTCATATAACTTTACACTGGCATTGTTAATTAATGGTTAATCAGGTGTGTATCTCATGAAGACAATTGCCTCCACCGCCCTTCCTGCCCGGGTTCATCAGCCTCGCTACGATCGTCAGCAACTGCGCTCCCGCATCGTCCATTTTGGCTTTGGCGCGTTTCACCGTGCGCACCAGGCATTGTTAACAAACCGGGTGCTTAATGAAAAAGGCGGCGACTGGGGTATTTGTGAGATTAGTCTTTTCAGCGGCGACGTGCTGATGAGCCAGCTGCGCGCGCAGGATCATCTGTTCACCGTGCTGGAGAAAGGGGCAGAAGGCAATGAGGCGATTATCGTCGGTGCCGTCCATGAATGCCTTAACGCAAAGCTGGACTCTCTGCCCGCCATTATTGAGAAATTTTGCGAGCCTCAGGTCGCAATTGTGTCGCTCACCATCACGGAGAAAGGCTATTGCATCGATCCCGCTACGGGGAAACTCGATCTGCACAACGCCCGGATAATCCATGACCTTGAAAACCCCTCAGAGCCGCATTCCGCACCCGGGATCCTGGTCGAAGCGCTTCACCGCCGCCGCGAGCGCGGCTTGCCTGCGTTTACCGTGCTCTCCTGCGACAATATCCCTGATAACGGGCACGTGGTGAAAAACGCGGTACTGGGCATGGCGCAAAAGCGTTCCGCAGCGCTGTCTGAATGGATTGACAGCCACGTAAGCTTCCCGGGGACGATGGTCGACAGAATTGTTCCCGCCGCGACGGAAGCCTCGCTGGCGGAAATTACCGACGCGCTCGGCGTTGAAGATCCGTGCGCCATCAGCTGTGAACCGTTTATTCAGTGGGTGGTGGAAGATAATTTTATTGCCGGCCGTCCGGAGT
Organism: Enterobacter cloacae complex sp. ESBL7; assembly: GCF_041679625.1. Lineage (NCBI taxonomy): Bacteria > Pseudomonadati > Pseudomonadota > Gammaproteobacteria > Enterobacterales > Enterobacteriaceae > Enterobacter > Enterobacter cloacae complex sp. ESBL7. The sequence goes on along the minus strand of NZ_JBGORN010000002.1, from coordinate 364,508 downwards.
GGGAAGTCGCGGGCGTTCAGATGGTGCAGGATGTTCTGCCCTGGGAGCAGATGAAATTGCGCATGCTCAACGGCAGCCACTCTTTCCTGGCGTATCTGGGGTACCTCGCGGGCTACGCCCATATTAATGAATGCATGGAGGACGCTGCGTTCCGCGAAGCCGCCCGTCGGCTGATGCTGGACGAGCAGGCGCCCACATTACGCATTAAGGATGTCGACCTCACCGCCTACGCCGATAGCCTGCTCGAGCGCTTTGCCAACCCGGCACTTCAGCATCGGACCTGGCAAATCGCGATGGACGGTAGCCAGAAGCTTCCACAAAGAATGCTGGACGGGATCCGCGTTCATCTCGAGCGAAAAACACCGTGGTCGCTGCTGGCTCTGGGCGTGGCCGGCTGGATACGCTACGTCAGCGGTACCGACGACCATGGCAATGCGATTGATGTTCGCGATCCCCTCAGCGATAAAATTCGCACGATGGTCAATGCCAGCAGCGACGCCGACCGCGTTAACGCCCTGCTGGGGCTGAGCGAGGTCTTTGGTCACGATCTCGCGCAAAACAGCGCGTTTGTGGAGGCTGTCAGCCAGGCATACCAGCGCATCACCCGCCACGGCGCGCGTCAGGCTGTTATTGAGACGTTAAATATTTAACGATTATTGCGCTTAACGCGAACGGATGAAGCCTCCGTTCGCCCTCCCCCTTCTCACCGGTCACGTTTTTCGCCAGGATAGAGAGATTAGTGTTATAGCATCACAATCCTCATCTGGAGCGCACGTGACCAAAACCAACCTCATCACCGGTTTTCTCGGCAGCGGTAAAACCACCTCAATTCTCCACCTGCTGGCGAATAAAGATCCTGCCGAGAAATGGGCCGTGCTGGTCAATGAATTTGGCGAGGTAGGCATTGACGGCGCGTTACTGTCATCCAGCGGCGCGATGATTAAAGAGATCCCCGGCGGGTGCATGTGCTGCGTCAATGGCCTGCCGATGCAGGTCGGGCTCAATACGCTGCTGCGTCAGGGCAAACCCGACCGCCTGCTGATTGAGCCCACCGGGCTGGGCCATCCGAAGCAGATCCTCGATTTACTGACCGCCCCGGTTTACGAGCCGTGGATCGACCTGCGCGCCACCCTGTGTCTGCTCGATCCGCGTCAGCTTCTGGATGACAAAGCGGTGGCCAATGAGAACTTCCGCGATCAGCTCGCCTCGGCTGACGTTATTGTCGCGAATAAAGCAGATCGCGCCACGGCTGAAAGCCAGGCCGCGCTGGACGCGTGGTGGCAACATTTCGGCGGCAACCGCACGCGGGTGCAGACCACACAGGGGAATATTGATAGCGCCCTGCTTGATCTTCCTCGTCTGAACCTCACCGAGCTGCCTGCCAGTGCGGCTCATTCGCACAGTCATCCGGTTAAGCAGGGTTTAGCCGCTCTCAGCCTGCCGGAACATCAGCGCTGGCGTCGTAACCTGAACAGCGGCCAGGGATATCAGGCCTGCGGATGGATATTTGATGCTGAAACCGTTTTCGACACCATCGGGATCCTGGAGTGGGCCCGACTTGCTCCCGTCGATCGCGTGAAAGGGATCATGCGCACCCCAGACGGGCTGGTGCGGATCAACCGTCAGGGTGACGATTTCTTTATTGAAACGCAGAATGTGGCGCCGCCTGACAGCCGAATAGAGTTAATTAGTGCGGTTAACGCCGACTGGAATGCCCTCCAGTCCAGCCTGTTGAGGATTCGTTTAAGTTCGGGCGGCTAACGTTGCCCCAGTTTTCACTCTATGCAGAACGTTATGACAACTCGATTTCCCCTGATATTACTGCTTAATGTCGCCGGTCTGGCGCTTTTCTTCTCCTGGTATATCCCGGCGGATCATGGTTTCTGGTTCCCGCTGGATTCTGCCATTTTTCACTTCTTCAACCAGGAGCTGGTGAAGAGCAACGCGTTCCTGTGGCTGGTGGCAATTACCAACAACCGCGCCTTCGACGGCTTCTCGCTGCTGGCCATGGGCTGCCTGATGCTCTCTTTCTGGCTGAAAGAGGATAAAGCCGGGCGTCGGCGTATTCTCATTATCGGTCTGGTAATGCTGCTGTTTGCCGTCGCCATTAACCAGCTGGCAACCGCGATTATTCCGGTTAAGCGCTCAAGCCCAACGCTATTCTTCACCGATATTTATCGCGTCAGCGAACTGCTGCATATTCCAACAAAAGATGCGTCGAAGGACAGTTTCCCCGGCGATCACGGTATGATGCTGCTTATTTTTTCCGCAATTATGCTTCGCTATTTTGGCAGAAAAGCCTTTGCCATAGCCCTGATTATTTTTGTGGTTTTTGCCTTCCCGCGCGTAATGATTGGCGCTCACTGGTTTACCGATATTGCCGTCGGTTCGCTCTCCGTGGCGCTGATTGCGCTGCCGTGGTGTTTAATGACCCCACTGAGCGACAGGATAATAGCGCTGTTCGATCGCTATCTTCCCGGCAGAGCGCAACAATAATTAAACAAATAACTAACCTAAATTAACGTGAGCTATCAGGGATCGACATGATCCCTGATAGCGTTCTCGCCGCGATCTTTCCCCACTGTCATATTCTCGTCATCATATTCATGATAAAAATGAAGCAATTGCATACTGGCGCAGCGGATCCGTCGCTATTTTGAGCAATTCTATGTTTTTACTTTCTGTATCACATTTTCTTATAAAAAAAAGGCTTTTTTTTCTCGCAATACCCCAGGCAATCGGTTAATCTCGAACTCGTTTTGCCCCATAGAGATAATTATTTCACTGGCGAATAATTTTGTGCGCTGTGCCACAAATGTGACCAGAAAGAATTGTCTCAATGTGAACAGATAATTAGTCTCGTCACGTTTGGCATTTTTATAACGATATTTGTCGTTAAGGACTTCAAGGGATAATAAACAAAATGGTCAAATCTCAACCGTTTCTGAGATATATCTTACGGGGGATCCCGGCGATAGCAGTCGCGGTACTGTTGTCTGCATGTAGTACATCGAACACCGCAAAGAATATGCATCCTGAGACGCGTGTTGTGGGAATGGAAGATTCCTCGTCACTGCAAGCCTCTCAGGATGAATTTGAAAATATGGTACGTAATCTGGACGTGAAGTCCCGCATTATGGACCAGTATGCTGACTGGAAAGGCGTGCGCTATCGCCTTGGCGGCAGCACAAAAACAGGTATTGATTGTTCCGGTTTTGTACAGCGTACTTTCCGTGAGCAATTTGGGTTAGATCTTCCGCGTTCAACCTATGAACAGCAGGAGATGGGCAAGTCGATTTCACGTACCAAACTGCGCACCGGTGATTTAGTCCTGTTCCGTGCCGGTTCTACAGGTCGACATGTTGGCATCTACATTGGTAATGACCAGTTTGTACATGCCTCCACCAGCAGCGGTGTGACCATTTCCAGCATGAATGAACCGTACTGGAAGAAGCGCTACAACGAAGCACGCCGCGTACTGACCCGCAGTTAATATGACTATTGTATCGTTGGTTATCCCTTGGCTGACGATATGATGAAAAAAAGCACTGCTTCGGCAGTGTTTTTTTTTTGCCCGTTACACTGAATACATCCAGCGGCATTTCAGGAATCACGACGTCTATGTTCACCCGCTATTTCTCCAGCAATCGCAAAATACTGATCCTCAGCATCATCACAGGCCTGATCGCCGCCCTGCTCCTGGGTTCGTTGCAATTTTTCTGGAGCTACCACAAGCGGGAAGTCAAATTCGACACCCTGATCCACGATGTGAGCATCTATATGGAGAGCTACTTCGATGAGTTAAAAAATTCTATCGATGTGCTCCAGCCGCTCACGTTAAACAACTGCCACGACGTCAATCAGGAACTTACCTCGCGCGCTGCCTTTAGCGTTAACGTTCGCGCATTCCTGCTGGTCAGAGACAAAATGGCGTTCTGCTCTTCTGCCACGGGGCCGATGAATGTCCCCATGGAGGAGCTGATCCCCGAGCTGCACATCGACAAACAGATTGATATGGCATTACTTCCCGGCACCCCGATGTTGCCCAACAAGCCCGCGATTGCCATCTGGTACCGTAACCCGCTAGTGAAGGACGGCGGCGTATTTACCTCGGTGAACCTCAATCTGACGCCTTACCTGCTCTACACCGCGCGCCAGGACGAATTTGCCGGTATTGCCATCATTATTGGCGACCATGCGCTGTCAACGCGCTCCAGCACGCTGGTCCTTGCGCATGATCTACATGAAACGCCGGCCCGTACCGCGACGCTGAAAGATGTGCCCCTGACCATCAACCTGTATGCTGACGCCTGGACCAGCGATGAAATTCTCTACGCCCTGTTCTTCGGGCTGGTATGCGGCATTTGTGCCGGATCGCTCAACTACTATATCCTCAGCATTCGCCTCAACCCGGGTAAAGAGATTTTAAGCGCCATTAAGCGTGGTCAGTTTTATGTGGTTTATCAGCCCGTCGTCGATGCTAAATCGCTCCAGATGACCGGGCTTGAAGCGCTGATGCGCTGGAAACACCCGACAATGGGGGAAATTCCGCCGGACGCGTTTATCAACTTTGCCGAAGCGCAGAAGCTGATTGTCCCGCTGACGCTGCATCTCTTTGACCTTATCATTCACGATGCGCCCGTGTTACAAACGCTGTTACCTCCGGGAGCAAAGGTGGGCATCAACATTGCGCCGGGGCATCTGCATGCGGAAAGCTTCAAAGACGATATGCGCACCTTCAAAGCGCTACTGCCGCAGGATTACTTCCAGATCGTGCTGGAAATTACCGAGCGCGACATGCTCAATCATCGGGAAGCCAACAGCCTTTTCGAATGGCTGCATAACGAAGGGTTTGAGATAGCCATTGATGATTTTGGCACCGGCCACAGCGCGCTGATTTATCTTGAGCATTTCACCATGGACTACCTCAAGATTGACCGCGGCTTTGTTAATGCGATTGGCACTGAGACCGTGACGTCGCCGGTGCTGGATGCCGTCCTGACGCTGGCAAGACGACTGAATATGTCGACCGTCGCCGAAGGGGTGGAAACGCCGGAACAGGCCGCCTGGCTGCGCGAACACGGCGTTAATTTCCTGCAGGGATACTGGATTAGCCGCCCGATGCCGCTGGCGCAGTTCCGCGAATGGCGGCCTGATATTTCGCCCGAGGGTGATTAATTTCACATTGCCCGTGACGTCACTTATTATTCAGCTTAACCGAGCCGGTCTGTAAAAGAGGGAGCCGCCGCGAGATGCTTATGCGCTTCATGTTGCTGATGTTGGCACTAACGAGCCTGTCCAGCCAGGCGCAGGCCATCAAAGAAAATATCGCCTTCGCGGTGATTGGCGAGCCGAAATATGCGGTCAATTTTACGCACTTCGATTACGTTAACCCTGCCGCGCCGAAGGGCGGAAAGGTCACGCTTTCCGCCACGGGAACATTCGACAACTTCAACCGCTTCGCCCTGCGCGGCGTGGCGGCCGCGCGAACGGAATCGCTTTACGATACGCTCTTCGTCACCTCGGATGATGAGCCCGGCAGCTATTATCCGCTGATTGCCGAGAACGTGCGTTACGCCGATAACTTCGCCTGGGCGGAAATCTCGCTGAATCCGCGGGCGCGTTTTCACGACGGTACGCCGGTGAAGGCCAGCGACGTCGCGTTCACCTTCCATAAATTCATGACCGAAGGCGTCCCCCAGTTCCGCATCGTGTATAAAGGGGCTTCCGTCAGAGCCATCGCGCCGCTCACCGTGCGCATCGAGCTGAGCGAACCGAACAAAGAAAACATGCTCAGCCTGTTCTCGCTGCCGGTGATGCCGGAATCGTTCTGGAAAAATCATAAGCTAAGCGACCCGCTTTCCACGCCGCCGCTGGCAGGCGGCCCATACCGCATCACCGACTGGCGCATGGGGCAATATGTCGTTTACTCTCGCGTTAAGGACTACTGGGCGGCCAACCTGCCGGTAAACCGCGGGCGCTGGAATTTCGACACCCTTCGCTATGATTACTACCTCGACGATAACGTGGCGTTTGAAGCGTTCAAAGCCGGCGCCTTCGATTTACGCGTAGAAAGCAGCGCCAAAAACTGGGCGACCCGCTATATCGGCAAAAATTTCGCCAAAGGCTATATCGTCAAAGACGAGCACAAAAATGAGTCTGCCCAGGACACCCGCTGGCTGGCGTTTAATATTCAGCGTCCGGTATTTAATGACCGCCGGGTGCGCGAAGCCATTTCCCTGGCCTTTGATTTTGAGTGGATGAACAAAGCGCTGTTTTACGGGGCTTACAGCCGTGCGAACAGCTACTTTCAGAACACCGAATACGCAGCGCGCGATTACCCGAAAGCCGACGAGCTGGCACTGCTGGCGCCGCTGAAAGCGGAGCTGCAGCCGCAGGTGTTCACCACCGTGTTTCAGCCGCCCGCGTCGAACGGTGACGGTTACGACCGCGACAACCTGCTGAAAGCCAGCAAGCTGCTGGATGACGCGGGCTGGCACCTGAAAAATCAAAAGCGTGTGGATGCCAAAACGGGCAAGCCTCTCAGCTTTGAGCTGCTGCTCTCGTCCGGGGGCAACGATCAGTGGGTACTGCCGTTTAAGCACAACCTTGAGCGGCTGGGCGTGACCATGAACATTCGCCAGGTCGATAACGCGCAGATCACCAGCCGCATGCGCAGCCGTGATTACGACATGATGCAGCGCCTGTGGCCCGCGCAGCCGTGGCCCAGCTCGGACCTGCAAATCTCCTGGGCCTCCAGCTACATTGACTCCTCCTACAATGCGCCGGGGGTAAAAAGCCCGGCAATTGACGTGCTGATTGCGAAAATAGTGGCGGCGCAGGGGGATAAAGAAAAGCTCCTGCCGCTCGGGCGCGCCCTCGACAGGGTCCTGACCTGGAACTACTACATGCTGCCGATGTGGTATATGGGCGAAGATCGCCTTGCGCGCTGGGACAAGTTCTCCGTGCCTGCCGTGCGCCCTGTCTACTCCCTGGGCTTTGATACCTGGTGGTATGACGTTAACAAAGCCGCCAGACTTCCCGCTGAGCGGCGATAAGGAATCATCATGGGTGCCTATCTTCTCCGCCGTCTTCTGCTGGTCATCCCCACCCTGTGGGCCATCATCACGATTAACTTTTTTATCGTGCAAATCGCCCCCGGCGGCCCGGTCGATCAGGCGATTGCCGCCATTGAATTTGGCAACAGCGGCGGCATGCCCGGCGGCGGCGGTGAAGGGATGGGCGCGAGCCATGCGCGAACCGGCGTAGGGAATATCAGCGAAAGCCATTATCGCGGCGGACGCGGGCTGGATCCGGAGGTGATCGCCGAGATCACCCGCCGCTACGGCTTTGACAAACCGATTCACGAACGCTATTTCAAGATGCTCTGGGATTACATCCGCTTTGATTTTGGCGATAGCCTGTTTCGCAGTGCGTCAGTATTAACGCTGATCAAGCAAAGCCTGCCGGTTTCGATAACGCTGGGGCTGTGGGGAACGCTGATTATCTATCTGGTCTCTATACCGCTCGGGATCCGCAAAGCGGTGTATAACGGCAGCCGGTTTGATATCTGGAGCAGCACGTTCATCATTATCGGCTACGCCATACCGGCGTTTCTGTTTGCCGTCCTGCTGATTGTCTTTTTTGCCGGGGGAAGCTATTTCGACCTCTTCCCGCTGCGGGGGCTGGTCTCCGCCGATTTCAGCTCCCTGCCGTGGTATCAGAAAATCACCGACTATCTCTGGCATATCACGCTGCCGGTGCTGGCCACGGTCATCGGCGGGTTTGCGGCCCTGACCATGTTGACCAAAAACGCCTTTCTCGATGAAATTCGTAAGCAGTACGTCGTGACTGCCCGCGCCAAGGGCGTAAGCGAGAAGCAGATCATGTGGAAACACGTGTTCCGCAACGCCATGCTGCTGGTGATCGCCGGATTTCCGGCCACGTTCATCGGCATGTTTTTTACCGGCTCGCTGCTGATAGAGGTGATGTTCTCGCTCAACGGCCTGGGGCTGCTGGGCTATGAGGCTACCGTTTCGCGCGATTATCCGGTGATGTTTGGCACACTTTATATTTTCACCCTGATTGGCCTGCTGCTGAATATCATCAGTGATATCAGCTATACGCTGGTCGATCCCCGAATTGATTTTGAGGGCCGCTGATGCCGCGTTTAAGCCCCGTCAACCAGGCCCGCTGGGCCCGCTTTCGCCACAACCGCCGCGGCTACTGGTCGCTGTGGATTTTTGCCGTGCTGTTTGCCTTAAGCATGTGTTCGGAGCTGATCGCCAACGACAAGCCGTTGCTGGTGCATTTTAACGACCGCTGGTACGTGCCGGTTATCGCCAGTTACAGCGAAAGCGACTTTGGCGGCCCGTTTGCAACACCGGCGGAGTATCAGGATCCGTGGCTTCGCCAGCAGATTGAGCAGCACGGCTGGGCGCTCTGGGCGCCGGTACGCTTTGGCGCAAACAGCATTAACTTCGCCACCACGACGCCCTTCCCTTCCCCGCCCTCCGCGCAGAACTGGCTGGGAACGGATGCTAACGGCGGCGACGTGCTGGCGCGCATCCTGTATGGCACGCGAATTTCTCTTCTCTTTGGGCTGATGCTGACGATCTTCTCAAGCGTAATGGGCGTCGTGGCGGGCGCCGTTCAGGGCTACTACGGCGGGAAAATCGACCTGTGGGGTCAGCGGGTTATTGAAGTCTGGTCAGGCATGCCAACGCTGTTTCTGATCATCCTGCTTTCCAGCGTGGTGCAGCCCGGCTTCTGGTGGCTGTTAGGCATCACCGTCCTGTTCGGCTGGATGGCGCTGGTGGGCGTGGTGCGCGCGGAGTTCCTGCGCACCCGCAATTTCGACTACATTCGCGCCGCGCAGGCGCTTGGCGTGAGCGACCGGGGGATCATCTTCCGCCACATGCTGCCCAACGCGGTCGTGGCAACGCTCACTTTCCTGCCGTTTATTCTGTGCAGCTCCATCACCACCCTCACCTCACTGGATTTTCTTGGTTTCGGGCTACCGCTGGGTTCCCCGTCGCTCGGCGAACTGCTGCTGCAGGGTAAGAACAACCTGCAGGCGCCGTGGTTAGGCATCGCCGCCTTTCTTTCCGTGGCCGTGCTGCTGTCGCTGCTGATTTTTATTGGCGAAGCCGTGCGCGATGCCTTCGATCCGAACAAGGCGGTATAAAATGACCCAGCCTCTTCTCAGTATTGATAACCTGTCGATTGCTTTTTCTAAGCAGGACGAGACGCGCACCGTGGTCACCGACCTGTCGCTGCAGATCCAGCCCGGTGAAACGCTGGCCCTGGTGGGCGAGTCGGGTTCAGGCAAGAGCGTTTCGGCACTCTCCATCCTGCGCCTGTTGCCGTCTCCGCCGGTGAGCTACCCGCAAGGGGATATTCTGTTTCACGGCAGCTCGCTGCTGCATGCCGACGAACATACCCTGCGCGGCATTCGCGGCAACAAAATCGCGATGATCTTCCAGGAGCCGATGGTTTCCCTCAACCCGCTGCACAGCCTCGAGAAACAGCTCTATGAAGTGCTCTCCCTGCACCGGGGGATGCGCAAAGAGGCCGCGCGGGGAGAAATTCTGGACTGTCTGGAACGAACGGGCATACGCAATGCGGCCAAACGGCTGAATGATTTTCCGCACCAGCTCTCCGGCGGCGAACGACAGCGCGTGATGATCGCTATGGCCCTGCTCACGCGACCCGAGCTGTTGATTGCCGACGAGCCCACAACGGCGCTGGACGTGACGGTACAGGCGCAAATACTGACGCTGCTGCGGGAACTGCGTGACGAGCTGAACATGAGCCTGCTGTTTATCACGCACAACCTGAGCATTGTGAGAAAGCTGGCCGACAGCGTCGCGGTGATGCAAAACGGACGATGCGTTGAACAGAATAGCGCGTCCACGCTGCTGAGCGCGCCGCAGCACCCCTATACGCAGCGTTTGCTCGACAGCGAACCCTCCGGCGACCCGGTTCCGCTCGCGGCTGACAGCACACCGCTGCTGCGCGTTGAGGATTTGTCCGTCTCGTTCCCGATCCGCAAAGGTATTCTGCGGCGCATCGTCGACCAGAATCCGGTGCTGAAAAACATCCGCTTCTCGCTGCGCCCGGGAGAATCCCTGGGGCTGGTGGGCGAATCCGGTTCCGGCAAAAGCACCACCGGTCTGGCGCTGCTGCGCTTAATTGCCTCGCAGGGCGAGATCCTCTTTGACGATATGCCGCTGCACCGCTGGAACCGCCGCCAGATGCTGCCCGTGCGGCCCCGCATGCAGGTGGTGTTTCAGGATCCCAACTCTTCGCTTAACCCACGGCTTAGCGTGTTACAGATTATCGAGGAAGGTCTGCGCGTGCATCAGCCCGGCCTGAGCGCTCAGCAGCGCGAGGAGGAAGTTATGCGGGTGATGGCCGAAGTGGGCTTAGATGCCGGGACGCGCCACCGCTATCCGGCTGAATTCTCCGGCGGGCAGCGCCAGCGTATCGCCATTGCCCGCGCGCTGATCCTGAAGCCGGAGCTGATTATTCTGGATGAACCAACGTCGTCGCTGGACAGAACCGTTCAGGCGCAGATCCTGGCGCTGCTGAAAGGGCTTCAGGAAAAACACCGGCTGGCCTATATCTTTATCAGCCACGATCTTCAGGTGGTGCGGGCGCTATGCCATCAGGTGATTGTGTTGCGACAGGGAGAAGTGGTCGAGCAGGGAGAGTGCCAGCGCGTATTTAGCGCGCCAACGCAGCGCTACACGCGCCAGCTGTTGTCGGCAGACTAGCGGTCAGAACGGGTACTGGCCGGAGAAAGGCTCCGCGATGGCAACGCCAAAATTCTTCAGACGGCAGGTGGCGGCAAACTCGTCCTGGCTCTTCACGAACAGGCACGGCTCACCTTCACACTCCAGCACGGAGCTGTCCACTTCGATATCCGTCAGGGCCTGACTGAGACGCTCCATCACCCGCCATGCATTTTCGTCGCTCGGGCTCAGCAGCTTGAGTGCCACCAGGCAGTTTTCACAGCCCGCGACGCTTTGCGGAATCGGTTCAACTTTCGAACCTGCAAAACCCGCCGACCAGCGATAGCTCTGGGGCAAGCGATGGACAATGGAGAGTTGTAATGTATTCACGTTCGTTCCCCGGAAGCAAAATTTACTTCACAATTTATTTACATTTATAGTAACACATCATCGCCAGCCTGCACTATTCAGCGCTTTTTTATCGATATCCAGGCTCGCGTCGGCGCTATATGTACCCGTTTCTGCGATCTAACTCAACCTTTTTGAATACAATGATGTGACTTTTTACATAAATAGATTTTACATAAAATAAACAAACACGGAATAAACGAACGGGGGTTTGGTTGATATGCATCAACAAAAAAGGCCCTGTCGGGCCTTCTCTGTATTTTAGTGGGCCGCTTTTCGCGGTCGACTGGCGTAAAGATAGAAGAGTATCGAGCTGGTTGCGCAAAAAGCCATCGCCCACAGCATGGGCCATGCCGTCGTAAATGTAGCCATTGAAAGCAACGCCCCAACGATAGCGCCGATGCCGAAGCGGAACGTCCCCGCCAGGGAAGAGGCGGTGCCCGCCATATGCGGAAACTCATCCAGGATCACCGCCATCGCATTAGATGACACCATCGACACGCAGCCGACAAAGGCCGCTACGCCGACCACCAGCGCCCAGAAGCCCACGCCCAGAAACGCGCTCACCACCAGCCAGATAGCCATCACAAACTGGATCCACAGCCCGGCGCGGAACATGTTCAGCGCCCCCACCCGCCGGACAAAACGGCTGTTGATGATGGTCATGATGAACAGGAAGACGATGTTAAGCGCGAAATAGTAGCCGAAGTGCTGCGGCGAAACGTGATTCAGTTCAATGTAGACAAACGGCCCGGCGCTCAGGAAGGAGAACATCCCGGCAAAGCTGAACCCGCTTGCCAGCATGTAGCTGAGCACGCGCTTGTGGCGAAACAGCGAGGCAAAGTTGCCTATTGTGGTTCGGATGTGGAATTTCTGGCGGCGCTCGACGGGAAGCGTTTCATCAATAAAGAAGAAGATCATCGCCGAGGCCAGCAGCGCGGCCAGGGCCAAGATCCAGAAAATCACATGCCAGCTAAACCACACCAGCACCGCACCACCGGCCATCGGGGCCACCAGCGGCGCAATCGTCGTCACCAGCATCACGAACGACATCATGCGGGAGAACTCTTCTTTCGGGTAAATATCGCGCATCAGGGCGTTAATCACCACGCTTGCCGCTGCCGCCGCCAGACCGTGGAAGAAGCGCATGATAATCAGATGATCGATGGTCTGCGCCAGCGCACAGGCAACCGCTGCGGCTGCAAAGACCAGCGTCCCGCCCAGAATAACGGGCTTGCGTCCAAGGCTGTCCGCCATCGGGCCATAAAACAGCTGGCCGAGGGCAAAGCCGAGAATATAGGTGCTGAGCGTCATCTGCGCGCTGCCCGCCGGAACGCCAAACTGCGCGGAAATGACCGGCAGCGCGGGCAGGTACATATCAATAGACAGCGGCATCAGCATGGCCAGCAGGCCAAGAATGAAGACGATTTTGAACGACGAGTGTGGCCTGGTGGTCACAGAGCTCTCCTGAAATTAGTGCGAAGGCAGACCGACGCTGGCGATCTCTTCTTCCGTTAACGGGCGATATTCGCCTGGCGCCAGGTCGGGATCGAGTTCGATCGCACCAATCCGCTCACGATGCAGGCCAACAACGTGGTTCCCCACCGCGGCAAACATACGTTTCACCTGATGGTAGCGCCCTTCGCTGATGGTCAGACGGACCTCCGTCGGCGTGATCACCTCAAGCACGGCGGGTTTGGTCAGATCTTTTTCATTATGCAGCTGAACGCCTTTCGTGAATTGCTCTGCCGTGTCATCCGACACCGGCGACTCCAGCGTGACCAGATAGGTTTTCTCGCAGTGGTGACGCGGGGAAGTAATGCGATGCGACCACTGCCCGTCGTCGGTCATCAGCACCAGACCCGTGGTGTCGATGTCGAGGCGGCCTGCGGCGTGCAGCTTGTGCGCCACCGGTTCGTCGAGGAAATAGAGCACCGTCGGGTGATCGGGATCTTCCGTTGAGCAGACGTAGCCTTCCGGCTTATTCAGCATGAAGTAGCGCGGACCGTGCTGCTGGGTCAGCGGATTGCCGTCATACTCCACCTGATGGTCAGGTTGCAGTTTGAACGCGCTGTCTCTCACAATGTCGCCATCCACGGTAACGCGGCTGGCGCGAATTTCGCGCCCGGCAATAGCGCGGCTTACGCCGAGTTGCTGAGCGATAAACTTATCAAGTCGCATGAAATCTTTTTAGCCTTAATGGTGCTGGAAGTCGGACAACAGGTCCGAAAAAAGAAGCAGTCTGGAACGGTTCAGTATAATGGTCTGGTTGCGCCACTCAAGGGAAAAAGTTTCGTGGCATACTATGTGCGGAATAACGAAACCGAGACCCCATGACTTTTACACTTCGTCCCTATCAGCAGGAAGCCGTTGACGCCACCCTCGCCTGGTTCCGTAAACATCGCGAGCCAGCGGCGATTGTGCTCCCGACCGGCGCAGGCAAAAGCCTTGTCATCGCCGAACTGGCGCGTCTGGCTCGCGGTCGCGTGCTGGTGCTGGCGCACGTCAAAGAGCTCGTCGCGCAAAACCACGCCAAGTATTGTGCGCTTGGGCTGGAAGCCGATATCTTCGCCGCCGGGCTGAAGCGCAAAGAGAGCCACGGCAAAGTGGTCTTCGGCAGCGTGCAGTCGGTGGCGCGCAATCTGGACCTGTTTCGCAGCGAATTTTCGCTGCTGATTGTTGACGAGTGTCACCGCATCAGCGATGACGACGACAGCCAGTATCAGCAAATCCTGGCTCACCTGAAAGCGGTGAACCCTCACCTGCGCCTGCTGGGCCTGACGGCGACCCCGTTTCGCCTGGGGAAAGGCTGGATCTATCGCTACCATTATCACGGCATGGTACGCGGCGATGACAAGGCCCTGTTTAGCGACTGCATTTACGAACTTCCGCTGCGCTACATGATCAAACATGGCTACCTGACGCCGCCTGAACGGCTGGATATGCCGGTGGTGCAGTACGATTTCAGCCGTCTGCAGGCGCAGAGCAACGGCTTATTCAGCGAAGCGGATCTCAACCAGGAGCTGAAAAAGCAAAAGCGTATTACGCCGCATATCATCAGCCAGATTGAGGAGTTCGCCGCGACGCGCAAAGGGGTGATGATCTTTGCCGCCACCGTTGAGCACGCGCGAGAAATCACCGGATTATTGCCCGCCGGTGACGCGGCGTTAATCACCGGCGAAACGCCCGGCCCGGAGCGCGACGGCCTGATTGACGCCTTTAAAGCCCAGCAGTTCCGCTATCTGGTAAACGTGTCGGTATTGACCACCGGCTTTGACGCCCCGCACGTCGACCTGATCGCCATTTTGCGCCCGACCGAATCGGTCAGTCTGTATCAACAAATTGTTGGCCGCGGCCTGCGCCTGGCCCCGGGAAAAACCGACTGCCTGATTCTGGATTATGCCGGTAACCCGCACGATCTCTATACGCCTGAGGTCGGCGCGCCAAAAGGGAAAAGCGACAACGTGCCCGTACAGGTCTTTTGCCCTGCCTGCGGGTTTGCCAACACCTTCTGGGGGAAAACCACCGCCGACGGTACGCTGATCGAACACTTTGGCCGCCGCTGTCAGGGCTGGTTTGAAGATGATGACGGGCAACGCGAGCAGTGCGATTTCCGCTTCCGGTTCAAAAACTGCCCGCAGTGCAACGCCGAAAACGACATTGCCGCTCGCCGCTGCCGGGAATGCGACACGGTGCTGGTTGACCCGGACGACATGCTGAAAGCGGCGCTAAAGCTGAAAGATGCCCTGGTGCTGCGCTGTTCCGGCATGGCACTGCAGCCCGGCGCCGATGAAAAAGGTGAGTGGTTGAAAATCACCTATTACGACGAAGACGGGGCGGACGTCAGCGAGCGCTTCCGCGTCCAGACGCCTGCCCAGCGAATGGCCTTCGAACAGCTGTTTATCCGCCCGCATACCCGCACGCCAGGCGTGCCCCTGCGCTGGATTACCGTAGCCGATATCGTGCGTCAGCAGGTGTTATTGCGCCATCCGGATTTTGTCGTCGCCCGTAAGAAAGGCCAGTTCTGGCAGGTGCGCGAGAAACTTTTTGACTACGAAGGTCGCTTCCGTCGCGCCAACGAATTGCGCGGTTAGCGGGACTTTTCATTGATGTGAGGGGCATTTGAGTATAAAATGCCGCCCGCTTCACATCCGTGAGGCAGAACACTCACCTGCTGCTGGGTCGCCTGTAGCAGGGTTTTAAATACAGAGAGAAATCAATGTTCACTATCGAAGCAGAAGTACGTAACGTGCAGGGTAAGGGTGCGAGCCGCCGCCTGCGTAACGCTAACAAGTTCCCGGCTATCGTTTACGGTGGCGAAGCTGCTCCAGTTGCAATCGAACTGGATCACGACAAACTTTGGAACCTGCAGACCAAAGCTGAATTCTACAGCGAAGTTCTGACCATCGTTGTTGGCGGTAAAGAAGAAAAAGTGAAAGTTCAGGCTGTTCAGCGTCACCCGTTCAAGCCAAAACTGTCTCACATCGACTTCGTTCGCGCGTAATCGCAAACACGTCGAAAAAAAACCCCGCTTCTGCGGGGTTTTTTTATGGCTGTTATTTCCCACCTGAGGTGCGGCGCTGAAGCTGATCGCGCAGGTTCGGCGGCGTACCTTTAATGGTCAGCGTATCGGTGGCCGGATCCCAGAAGATGCGCTCACCCAGCAACATCGCGTCAAAATTGATGGTTAACCCACCGCCGCTGCCGGCAAACTTGGTTAACTGACGCAGCGTACTGCGATCCGCCGGGAAGCTCTCTTCAAGCTCATAGCCTTTCTCCGCGGTGAATTCCTGGAAGCTGACTTCGCTGACGCCCGCCAGCTCTTTTGACAGGGACTCCAGCTCGATCTCCTCCCCTGCCTGCAGCTGTTCGTTGCAGTAGCTGTAAACCTGCTGGCGCACGGTCTGGCGCTCAGATTTATCGAGCTGCGCTTCAGCCGTGAAGTCGTCAACCGCCTGGAGAAGCCCTTTGTTCTGCGCTTTGGCGTTAAGACCTTCGCTGGCACCGAGGAAATCCATAAAGAAATCCGCCACTTTGCGGCCCACGCGCCCTTTCAGGAAAGTCAGGTAGCGGGTCGACTCCGGGTTGGTTTCCCATTCGGTCAAATCAATACGCGCCACGATATCCGCATGGTTGATATCCAGATAATGCGTTGAGCTGATATCCAGCTGCTCGTTCACACGCATGCTGCTTAAGTTATTCAGCACGGTAACCAGCAGATACTCGACCGCCAGGTAGCGATAGTGGCAGAACAGCACGATCCCGCCGTCGGCGAACGGATATTTCGCCAGCTCGTCGCGCAGACGCCCGGTGGCGGCGCGGCTAAACGCCAGGAAATCCTCTTCGCCCTGACGCTGCAGGCGCAGGCTATCGGCCAGTTCACTCTCTTCGCTGAACAGGCCATAGGCTTTATTTTTGGCACTGTAGACGCGATGCAGCTCTGCCATCATCTCCACCACGGTCGCCGTGGGTTCCAGTAACGAATCGCGCAGCACCACTTCAAGGGTTTGCTCATCACGCTTGATAAGCTGGTGCAAGGCAATCTGGTTGATTTCCAGACTCATGATAAACTCTCCTTTTAGACCGGGCGGTATTCAACCACCACCAGGACATGTGTGCAACAACAGATAAAAAAGGGGAAAAAAAGCTGTTGCTACGGTAATATGTTGCCCTTTCATCAACAAACTGATTTTGATTTATGCCACAACATTCCCGCTACAGTGATGAACACGTTGAACAACTGCTCAGTGAGCTGGTCAACGTACTGGAAAAACATAAAACGCCGACCGATCTCTCCCTGATGGTTTTGGGAAATATGGTCACCAACCTGATTAATACCAGCGTTGCTCCGGCTCAGCGTCAGGCGATCGCAAAATCTTTCGCCCAGGCTTTACAGTCGTCCGTCAGCAACGACCCGGCCCATTAAGGGATACGAACAACAGTTTATGGTGACGAATCGTCAGCGCTACCGTGAAAAAGTCTCCCAGATGGTCAGCTGGGGGCACTGGTTTGCCCTGTTCAACATTCTGCTGGCGACGGTCATTGGCTGTCGTTATCTGTTTGTCGCAGACTGGCCAACAACGCTAACCGGGCGTATCTACTCCTGGATAAGCGTTGTCGGTCACTTTAGCTTTTTGGTTTTCGCCACCTATCTGCTGATCCTGTTCCCCTTGACGTTTATCGTCATGTCGCAGCGTCTGATGCGGTTCTTGTCCGCCATCCTTGCGACGGTGGGGATGACGCTGCTGCTTATCGACAGTGAAGTGTTCACCCGCTTCCACCTGCACCTCAACCCCATCGTCTGGGAACTGGTGATTAACCCCGACCAGAACGAAACGGCCCGTGACTGGCAGCTGATGTTTATCAGCGTCCCGGTGATCCTGCTGATTGAGATGCTGTTCGCCACCTGGAGCTGGCAAAAGCTCCGCAGCCTGACCCGGCGACGCCATTATGCGAAGCCCGTCGCCGCGCTCTTTTTCGTCTCCTTTATCAGTTCGCACATCATGTATATCTGGGCGGATGCGAACTTCTATCGCCCTATTACCATGCAGCGCGCGAACCTGCCGCTCTCGTACCCGATGACGGCCCGTCGCTTCCTCGAGAAACACGGCCTGCTCGATGCGCAGGAGTACCAGCGCCGTCTTATCGAGCAGGGTAATCCGGAAGCCGTCAGCGTTCAGTATCCTCTCAGCGACCTGAACTACCGCGATATGGGGCGCGGGCAAAACGTCCTGCTGATCACCGTCGATGGCCTGAACTATTCCCGTTTCGAGAAGCAGATGCCGGCGCTGGCCGCTTTCGCGAGTCAGAACGTCTCGTTTACTCAGCATATGAGTTCCGGTAACACCACCGATGCGGGCATCTTTGGCCTCTTCTATGGCATTTCAGCCGGCTACATGGACGGCGTACTGTCTACCCGCACGCCTGCGGCGCTGATCACCGGGCTGAATCAGCAAGGCTATCAGTTAGGGTTGTTCTCCTCCGATGGCTTTAACAGCCCGCTTTACCGTCAGGCGCTGCTGTCCGATTTCTCACTGCCGACGGCGCAAAATCAGTCCGACGCGCAGACCGCCAGCCAATGGATAAACTGGCTGCAGCGCTACGCCCAGGAAGATAATCGCTGGTTCTCATGGGTTGCCTTTAACGGCACAACGCTTGCCAACAGCAATAAGAGTGACTTTGCGCGCCGCTACGGCCGCGCGGCTGGCGATGTTGATGCGCAGATAGGCCGCGTGCTTGACGCGCTTCGCGAGTCGGGCAAGCTGGACAACACCGTGGTGATCGTGACCGCGGGCCATGGCATCCCGCTAGGTGACGAGACGAAGAGTATGAGCTGGTCTCGCCCGAATCTGCAGGTTCCGCTGGTGATCCACTGGCCAGGCACCCCGGCGCAGCGCATCAATATGCTCACCGAGCATAAAGATGTGATGACCACCCTGATGCAACGCCTGCTGCACGTCAGCACGCCAGCAAACGAGTATTCGCAGGGGCAGGATCTCTTCAGCGCCGCGCGCCGCCACAGCTGGGTGACGGCGGCAGGGAATAATACGCTGGTGGTGACCACGCCGAAGCTGACGCTGGTGCTGAACAGCAACGGGAATTATCAGACGTATAATCTGCAGGGTGAACGGTTGAAAGACCAGAAACCGCAGCTGAGCCTGCTGCTGCAGGTCCTGACGGATGAGAAGCGCTTCATCGCTAACTGATTAATAATAAACCAGTTAGCGACAGATTCCCTTGCATTCAAAACGGAATCGAGTAGTATTCTTTTTATGCGTCGGCACGTAGCGCAGCCTGGTAGCGCACCGTCATGGGGTGTCGGGGGTCGGAGGTTCAAATCCTCTCGTGCCGACCAAAAACATATTGAAAACCAGCCTGATGGCTGGTTTTTTTATTTCGCCTCGTCCGGCGTTTTGCGCAGATACACAAGCGTAGTCAGACAAATCACCGCTCCGGCATAAAACGTATATTCCGCGCCAAACGTTTCCCATATCGCGCCGGCTCCCACGCTGGCGATTAACAATCCTACGCCGCTGACCAGACTAAAAATACCGAAAGCCGTACCGCGCAGATCGGACGGTGCGGTTTTAGCGATCATTGCCGCCAGTAGTCCCTGGGTCATACCCATATGTATTCCCCAAAGCGCGACGCCTAAAATGACCCCCATCCAGTGGCTGCTCAGTGCCAGAACAATATCTGCAACAATCAGCACCATTAGCCCCCACTGCAGAAGCCGGGTGTGGCTCATGCCATCAGAAAGTTTGCCAAAAGGGTAAGCGGAAAGGGAATAGAGTACGTTCATGACCACCATCACCAGCGGAATAAGGGCCAGAGGAACGCCCGACTGCTGCGCACGAAGGACGAGAAAAGCCTCGCTAAACCGGGCAAGCGTGAACACTGCACCAAGGCCAATCACCCACCAGCAAGCTCTACCCAGCCGCCTCAAATTCTCTCGTTTAATGGGATTAGTACGTTTATGTTCGAGGGGAGTTTTCGGCTCCTGAAGGCCAAAATAGAGCAAGGCAACTGAAAGCAGACCGGGGATAAGGGCTATCCAGAAAACAGTGCGAAAGTCGTTGTCCAGCAACAGCATTAAGCTTACGGCCAGTAATGGGCCAAGAAATGCGCCTGTGGTATCCATTGACTGACGCAGACCATATGCCGCACCACGCATTTCCGGCGGCGTGACGTCTGCAACCAGCGCATCCCGCGGTGCGCCCCGTATCCCCTTCCCCGTACGATCTATCAGACGTGCGCCTAAAACCATCCCGGAAGAGGACGCTAATGCGAAAAGGGGTTTGCTTAACGCCCCCAGGCCATACCCTAGCAGGGCCAGCCCCTTACGTTGACCCAGGTAGTCGCTTATCGCCCCCGAAAAGACCTTAATAAAAAGCGCGGTGGCCTCCGCCAGCCCTTCAATCAGGCCGATAAACAGCACGCTCGTACCGAGGGTGGTCATCATAAAAAGTGGCAGCAGGCTGTGAATACTCTCTGACGAGATATCCATCAACATACTGACGCCTCCTACAACCCAGACGCCTTTGGGGATCTGGCTGAGCACTGGAAATCTGGAACGCATCTACCGCTCCTGCTTTAAAAACAGTTGCCTGAATGCTTACAGGATAGGATATCGCGGATTAAAAAAACCTGAGGAGAGTGGGATGAGACCATAAAAAAAGCCATCCGGCAGGATGGCTTAGCTATTGCGAGTCCGCGCTTAATGCTTCTCACGTCCGCCCAGGAAGAAAATGCCCAGCGGGATGGCCAGCAGAACGGTGAACACCAGGCTGTAGACGAAGATCATCGCCGACTGCAGGACATACATGCTGGTTGTCCAGGCAGAGAGGGGGATATTGTACTGTTCGATAACGCCAACAATGGTTGCCCGCCCCACGCACGCGGCGGCAATCATAAATACGACCAGCAGCGCCAGGAGGAACTTGCGGCCTTCAGGCGTTTTCAGTTTTGCACGAACCATCTCTCTTCCCTTTTACAGATGAATAACAATATATAGGGTCTAAAATAACACGAACTGGCACCCGACTCCACACCAGCATAAACAACCACTAAACAGGTAAATTAAAAGCGCATAACGCTACCTATAGTGAAAATGTAAGTAAATAACACCAATTATTCATCATTGTTATGTTAACCTGCGCAAGATCGTTTTGACATAAAGGAATGACAATGAAAAACGCACCTAAATTTGCCATCGCCCTCATCGCCGCCGCGTGCGTCAGCAGCAGCGCTTTCGCCAGCGAAACCCCAAAAAAGCAGCCGCTGGAAAAAGTGGCTCCGTACCCGCAGGCGGACAAAGGGATGAAGCGTCAGGTGATTCAGCTGCCGGTTCAGCAGGATGAAGCGAACTTTAAAGTGGAACTATTAATTGGCAAGACGCTGGAAGTGGACTGCAACCAGCACCGTCTGGGCGGTCAGCTGGAAAGCAAAACCCTGGAAGGCTGGGGTTACGACTATTACGTCTTTGACAAAGTGACCTCTCCGGTTTCCACCATGATGGCCTGCCCGGACGGCAAGAAAGAGAAGAAATTTGTAACGGCGTATCTGGGCGACAACAGTCTGTTGCGCTACAACAGCAAGCTGCCGATCGTGGTGTATACACCTGAAAACGTAGAAGTGAAGTATCGCGTGTGGAAGGCAGATGAGACTGTCGGACAAGCGGTAGTACGTTGAAATTAAGTCGGGTGGCGGCTTCGCCTTACCCGACCCGGAAAGGGCGCGCTCTGGTGCCCTCACCCCACCCCTCTCCCACCGGGAGAGGGAGAAAACACTAAAAACGGTAACGGATGTTACCGTTTTGCTTTTACCTTACAGCGCGATATCCGCAACCGGTTTGTTTTCCGGCTGAGGCTTCAGCTCCGCTTTTGGCGCAGCATCCGCAGCCTGTGGCTTGATGTATTGCAGCTGCAGTACGCGGCTGGTGTATTCCAGCTCCTGCTCCGTCGCGCTCACGTTGCCGTTCAGCTTCGTGCCGTAGGATGGAATAATGGTTTTCAGCTTCGCCTGCCATTCCGGGCTGGCGACTTTATCTTTAAACACTTTTTCCATCAGGTGCAGCATGATTGGCGCAGCGGTAGACGCGCCCGGTGACGCACCCAGCAGCGCGGCAATGGTGCCATCCTTATCGCTTACCACTTCGGTACCCAGACGCAGCACGCCACCCTCTTTCGGATCGCGCTTGATGATCTGTACGCGCTGACCCGCCTGCCACAGACGCCAGTCTTCTTTCTTCGCCTGCGGATAGTACTCTTTCAGCGCCTCGAAACGGTCGTCGTCAGAGAGCATCACCTGGCTAATCAGGTATTTCACCAGGTCGAAGTTATCCAGACCCACGTCCATCATCGGCTTGACGTTAGAGGTGGTCGTGGCGCTGAGCAGATCCCACAGGGAGCCATTTTTCAGGAACTTCGTGGAGAAGGTCGCGAACGGCCCAAACAGCACCACGCGTTTGCCGTCAAGCATACGGGTGTCGATGTGCGGAACAGACATCGGCGGTGCGCCAACGGAAGCCTGGCCGTACACTTTTGCCAGATGACGATTCACCACTTCCGGGTTATCGGACACCAGGAACTGGCCGCCCACCGGGAAGCCCGCGTAGTCGTCAGCTTCCGGAATACCGGACTCCTGCAGCAGCTTCAGCGCCGCGCCGCCCGCACCGATAAAGACAAACTTCGCCTTGATGACGTGCTCGGCTTCGTTGTTTTTCAGATCGGCGACGGTCACGCTCCAGCTGTTATCCGCGTTGCGCTTGAAACCGCGTACTTCGGTGCTGAGCTGCAGGTTGAAGTTCTCTTTTTTCTTCAGAGACGTCACCAGCTGACGGGTAATTTCGCCGTAGTTAACGTCGGTACCAATTTCGGTACGGGTTGCCGCCACTTTCTGGTTCGGGTCACGACCTTCCATGACCAGCGGAGCCCACTCTTTAATCTGCGCGTGGTCTTCAGAGTATTTCATCCCGCGGAACAGCGTGCTCTGCTGCAGAGCGGCGTAGCGCGCGCGCAGGAAGTTAACGTTCTGCTCACCCCACACAAAGCTCATGTGCGGCACGGTGTTGATGAAGGAGTGCGGGTCGTGCATCACGCCGCTGTTGACCTGATGAGACCAGAACTGGCGAGAAACCTGGAATGCTTCGTTGATCTCTACCGCCTTCTCGATACTAATGGAACCGTCCTTTTTCTGCGGCGTATAGTTCAGTTCCATGAGTGCCGAATGTCCGGTACCGGCGTTATTCCATCCGTTCGAACTCTCCTGCGCCACGCCATCAAGGCGCTCGACCATGGTCATAGACCAGTCCGGCTGCAGTTCTTGCAGATAGGTTCCCAGCGTGGCGCTCATGATACCGCCACCAATTAAAAGGACGTCCGTTTCCTGCTCTTTTGGTGCGTCAGCTTTCGCCGCCATGGAGACGGTGTTAAGCCCCACGGCCAGAGAAAAGAGCATGGCAGTCATTTTTTTCATAATTTATGCCTTAGTGTAAAAGTGCTTGATGCGTGGAAATTGCAGGTGAAAAAAGCTGCGGGGGCACGGTAACAACTTTTAAATATTGTTTAAAGGTTACGAAATTATTGTAATTGTGAAATTTAATGATGGATTGTTTGTGAGGAATTATCGATGCGTCTGGTAAAGCGCGGTTTTACTGGCTAGTATGTTGCGTTTTGCGATCGCGCGCACGGAAGCCTGCCCTAACCAGCGAACTGTTATGTCCCTACCCCATTCTGCTGTATCCCCCGAAGACCGCGTAGCCAACGTGCTGCGTTCCCCAAAGCGGCTGACGCGTGAAACGCTGGCTGGCGTGATTACCGCCCTGGCGCTGATCCCCGAGGTTATCTCATTTTCGGTTGTGGCGGGCGTTGACCCGAAGGTCAGCCTGATCGCCTCCGTGGTGCTGTGTCTTGCCCTGTCTGTACTCGGGGGCCGTCCGGCGATGGTCACGGCAGCGGCCGGTTCCGTGGCGCTGGTCATTGGCCCGATGGTGCATCAGCACGGCGTACAGTACATACTTCCCGCCGTGCTGATGGCGGGCGTGATTCAGATTCTGTTTGGCGTGCTGGGCATGGCAAGGCTGATGCGCTTTATACCTCAGTCGGTCATGACCGGATTTGTTAACGCCCTGGGCATTTTGATCTTCTTCGCTCAGGTGCCGCATTTCTGGAGCCGAAGCCCGCTGATTGTGGGCCTGTTCGTCCTGACGCTGCTGATCGTGCTGTGGGTGCCGCGCTATATCAAAAGCATCCCTTCCCCGCTGATTGCGATTGTTGTGCTTACCTTGTTCACCGTTTCAACCGGTCAAATCCTGCCAACCGTGGGCGATGAAGGCTCCATGAGCGGAGGTTTGCCGGGTCTTACCGAGCTGCTGGTCCCGCTCAATGTGCAGACGCTGAGCATTATCTGGCCGTGCGCGCTGAGCATCGCGTTTGTCGGCCTGCTGGAATCCCTGCTGACGGCAAAGCTGGTGGATGAGCTGACCTCGACACCGTCAGGTAAACGCCGCGAAAGCATTGGACTAGGCGTCGGCAATATTCTGGCCGGATTTTATGGCGGGATTGCAGGCTGCGCGATGATCGGACAAACCATCGTCAACGTGGAGATGGGGAAAGGTCGAAGCCGCATTTCAACCTTTGCGGCGGGCATTGTGCTGCTGATCCTGGTGACGGCGCTCAGCGACGTGATGGCCAACATCCCGATGGCGGTGCTGGCAGGTATTATGGCGATTGTCGCCGTCAAAACCTTCAGCTGGCACAGCCTTCAGCCAGCCACGGTGAAAACGGCCCCGATAGCAGAAACGGTCGTCATGCTGGTCACCGTTGCCGCCACGGTATCAACCGGCAATCTGGCGATTGGCGTGCTGGGCGGGATTATCGTCATGGCACTCCTCCCCGCCCGCATTAAGCGTCGACTTAAAGCAGAAAAATCGTCGCCAGCCCAAGAAAAATAAAGAAACCGCCGGTATCGGTGATGGCGGTGATCATCACGCTCGACCCCACCGCGGGGTCGCGCCCCAGTTTGGTCATCGTCAGCGGGATAATGACCCCCATCATTGATGCCACCAGCAGGTTCAGCACCATCGCCAGCATCATCACGCCGCCCAGGGCCATATCGTCGTACAGCCACCAGGTGATGCCGCCCATAATGCCGCCCCATACCAGGCCGTTGATCAGCGCCACGCCCATCTCCCTGAAGATCAGAAAGGCAAAGTTACCGGGCTGAATGTTTTCCAGCGCCAGGGCGCGGACGATCATGGTGATGGTCTGGTTTCCGGTGTTGCCGCCAATTCCGGCCACAATCGGCATCAGCGAGGCCAGCGCCACCAGCTGCGAAATGGTGTGTTCAAAACCGTCGATCACGCGGGAGGCGATAAACGCGGTACACAGGTTAATGGCCAGCCACGCCCAGCGCGTTTTCACCGCCTTGCCGACGGAGGCATGGACGTCATCTTCGGCGCTGATCCCCCCGAGCGCGCGAAGGTCGTTGTCGGTTTCTTCATAGACCACATCAACGATCTCATCGATGGTCAGACGCCCCATCAGTTTGCCGACTGAATCCACGACGGCGGCACTCACCAGGTCGTCACGCTCGAAGGTACGCGCCGCTTTCTCCGCGTCGTCCTCCGGAGAGAAGACCATCGGCTCGTTTTCCATCACCTCGCTCACCTTCCGCTGGGTGCTGTTGAGCAGGATGGTTTTCAGCTCCAGCTCGCCAAGCAGGGTTTTATCCCGCGAGGTGACAAACAGTTTATCGGTGTTGTCCGGCATTTTGCCCAGGCGACGCAGATAGCGCTGCACGGTACCGAGCGTGACGTCCGGTCGCACCGTGATAACGCCGAACTCCATGATCGCGCCGACGCTGTTTTTCTCGTAGTGCATCACCTGACGCACGCGCGCGCGTTCATCGGCAGGCAGTGACGCCAGCAGGCGGCCGGTCAGGTTTCGCGGCAGGTGCTGAACGAGGTAAATCTGCTCGTCGATATCCAGGGTTTGCAGAGCGTCGAGAATATCCCGGTCGCTCATCTCGTCGATCAGGTCGTCCCAGACGTTTTCGGAGGCCTCAAGCAGCACCTGCCCGCGCTCGTGATCCTGCACCAGACGCCACAGGGCGTGGCGCTCTTCCGAGGGAAGCGCCTCAAGGGTATCCGCCAGATCCGGCGGGGGTAAATGGGCAACCAGCGCACCTACCTCAGCAATATCGTCGGCCAGGGTGCCGACATCATATTGCTCAGCCAGGGTGAGTTTGCCTAAAAGCGTAGAAGTGACCGCTTTATCGGTCGTGAGAAGCCAGATGAGTCGCGCGCGCTCCTGGTCACGCTGTCTGGCGCTGTTTTTCTTTAATACCGACATCAATCATAAATCCATTAAATGAGTTGGGGTTAAGCATAGCGCGGGGATATGTAAATAAGAATAAACAACGCGGCGGGATGGAGAAAAAAGCGGCATCGCGGCCACGATTTATCCCCTCTCCCTGTGGGAGAGGGCCAGGGTGAGGTCATCAGGCCGTGCGCGCTACCGCGTCACGCGATGCCGCATCGCGCTCTTCACCGGTCAGCTCGCTCAGCTTGCCGTCACGCATCTCCAGCAGGCGGTCAGCATGAATGAAGTAGTGATCGTCGTGGCTGATGGCGAAAATGGTTTTGCCCATCTCCTGCATCAGCGGCAGCAGCACCTGATAAAACTCGCGGCGGAAATGCGGGTCCTGATCCGCAGCCCACTCGTCCAGCAGGATGATGTCACGCTCTTCCGCCAGCGCCAGCAGCAGCGCCACGCGCTTTTTCTGCCCTTTGGAAAGCTTCAGGTTGAGGATCTTCCCGTCCTGTAACTCCAGCTTGTGCGACATCTGCAGCTGCGCCAGCCATTTTTCCACCAGCGCAGGATTGGCCGGTTGCCCTTCCGGCCCCAGGAGCCGATCGAACAGCCAGACGTCGGTAAACACCGCCGAGAAAAGCTTGCGGTAATCCTCGGGCTTCTCCGCGCTCAGCGCCCTGCCGTCCAGCAAAATCTCGCCCGACTGCGGCTGATAGAGTCCAGTCAGCAACATCGCCAGCGTAGATTTACCGCTGCCGTTGCCGCCGATGAGGAACAGCAGTTCACCGCGGCGGAGCGTCAGGTTGACCGGCCCCACGGAGAAGGCGCTGTCCTGATAGCGAAACGTGACGTTACGCAGCTCCAGCGTCTGCCAGTTCGGGAAGGCCTGCGGACGCGGGAATTCGGCTTTAAACGGCGCGAGATCGAATTTTTTGAGCTTATTAAAGGCCACCTGCGCACTCAGCAGGGTGGGCAGCGCACCGACCGCCGAGAGCAGCGGCGTGCGTAAAAACAGCAGCGTCAGCGAGTAGGTTGCCGCTACGTTGGTGTCCGCCCAGCCCAGGCCGTTCGCCATCCAGAATACCAGGCCAATGGCACCCAGCATCATGATGTTTGACCAGTTCACCGCGCTCAGGTGGAAGGTGTCGGCGCGAATAATATGATGACGGTATTCGCGCGCGTCCGGGATATAGAGATGATTAAAGATATGCTCGGCGCGCTCGCGGTTCAGGGTGAGCTCTTTGCGCCCTTCCAGGACCGTCTGGTAATCGTTATAAAGTTTATCTTCGGTTTCGCGCAGCACCGCCATATGTTTATAGACGCGCGACACCAGCATAAAGCCGCCCCAGATGGTAATGGCAATCCACAGGGCGGTCACCGCCAGCATTTTGCTGGAGAGCCAGGCGAGATAGGCAGCCGATCCAAAGGTCAGAACGATCCCCTGCACCAGCTCCGGCAGCCGAACGAACGCGATGGTGATGGCGCGCACGTCGCTGGTCAGCCCCGCCAGCAGGGATGCGCTGCCGAGCTGCTCAACGCGCTCAACCTGGGTATCGAGGATCCGCTTGATAAACTCACTGCGCAAACGGAAAACGAAATGGTGCCCGAGCGTGGTCAGCGCCAGCTGGGAACCGAGCGTAACCGCCATCAACAGGAGCAGCAGGCCGAGAAACTCCGGCAGAACGGAGAGCGAGGTATCGACCATTTCAATCAACCGCACGTTAATAAACGCGATCAGGCCAATACCCAGCGCGGCGCTGGCGAGGCTTAACGCCATTACTGCAATGAAGGGCCAGCGATACTGACGCCAGACGAGGAGAAGTAGTTGCATGCAGGCAATCCGGACAATAAAAATCAGCCAGCAGTGTAAACTGCCCTGCGTGTACATCAAGAATAATTCTTATTTTAGTTTACTGTACCCCGCCTGACGGAAGGTCAGGTTGAAACGGTACTCGCCCGTGAGCGGGTGAACCCCGGGCTTCAGCGGCTGAATGCCGTGATAATACAGCCGCGACTCCCTGCCCCACACCACCACATCGCCATGTTCCAGCATGATGCGCTTGAGCGGGTCGTTGCGGCGTAATCCCCCAAACTGGAAGACGGCAGGCAAACCTAACGATACCGAAACGATAGGCGCGCGCAGATCGGGTTCATCCTTGTCCTGATGCAGCGAGAGCTTCGCGCCAACGGCGTAGCGGTTGATCAGGCAGGCATCCGGCCGAAAGTCAGGATACTGCGCTGCTACGGCGGCCTCGTGGCAGAGAGCCTGAAAAACCGCAGGCATCGGGGGCCACGGCTGGCCGGTAGCGGGATCGTTCGGGGCATACAGATAGCCCCGCTCGTTCGTCGCCCAGCCCAGTTCCCCGCAGTTGGCCATGGCTACCGACATGGTGTAGCCGCCCGGCGTCACCATATGGCGAAACGCCGAAACCGCCGTCACCTCGTCGATACCGGCCAGCAGCGCCGCCGCACGGGAGAGCGCAAAGCGGCGCAGGATCACAGCTCCCGGCGCAAGCGGCTCCTGCCAGGGTTCAGCATCCGCAAAAAGATCGAGCATTATCCCTCCTGGCGTTTCGCCTCGCGTTTCAGTAATAGCGCTTTTCGCGCCATCCCCCAACGGTAACCCGACAGCGCGCCGTCGTTACGAACCACGCGATGACAGGGGATCACAATCGCCAGCGTGTTTGCCGCACAGGCTCCGGCAACGGCGCGTACCGCACTGGGCTGGCCAATCGCCTGCGCCACCTGCTGGTAACTTGCCGTTTCGCCGCAGGGAATGTTGCGAAGGGCCTGCCAGACGCGCTGCTGGAACGCGGTTCCGCGAATATCCAGCGGCAGCGCAAGCGGTACGTCGCGATTATCAATACTGACAATCACCTGCTGGACCCGCTGCGCGAAATCCTCTTCCAGCGGCGCATGTGCTGCTTTTGGAAATTGCGCGGCAAGCTCTTCGGTTAATTCCGCATCGCTGTCACCCAGCAGGATCGCGCAGATCCCCCGCTCGCTTTCTGCCACCAGACAGCGTCCTAACGAACAGTCGCTGATGGCATAACGCACTGCCGCATCCCCTTTGCGGTACTGCTTCGCCGTCATACCCAGCGCATCGTTGGCTTTACGATAATAGCTGCTGCTGTCGGGAAAACCCGCCGCCAGCACGGCGTCGGTAATTTTGTCTCCCTGTGCAAGCGCGGTGCGCAGGCGCTGGCCTCGCGCCGCCTGCTGCCAGGCCTTTGGCGTCATGCCGGTCACGGACTTAAACAGACGGTGGAAATGGAAAGGACTCATGGCGACCTGCTGCGCCAGCCCCTCCAGGGTTAGCGTGGGATCCTGCTCCAGAAGACGACAGGCGTGTTCCACTTTTGCCAGCTTCTGCTCCTGCGGATCGCGTTTGTCCGGCATGCAGCGCTTGCACGGGCGAAACCCTGCCTGAACGGCGTGGTGGGCATCGGGATAAAAGCGGACGTTTTTACGCAGCGCGTGGCGGGCGCGGCATGACGGGCGGCAGAAAATTCCCGTCGTCTGCACGGCGAAGACAAACCGCTCGTCAGCGCGCGGATCGCGGGCCAGCACGGCCTGCCAGCGATCCTCATCGGTAATAAAGGTCGGGTTTCTCATTATCGGCTCCTCATGTAAGCATACATAGAGCGTACCTGAGCGCCAGTGATAAAAAACCCGCAACCTTGCTTTTTAATTTTTGTCGTGCACCAGGAAACTCTTGAACTGCGGCGAGCTCCAGGTTTTGAACCCGTCGCCCTCTTTGGTGATCATATAAACCGCCAGTCCTTCCTGGCGAACCACCTCTTTGGCTTTTTCCGGGCCGAGAACCATTAATCCGGTATCCCAGGCATCCGCTTCCAGCGCAGTGGGGGCAATGACCGTCACCGAGACCAGATTATGCGTGATGGGACGGCCGGTCTGCGGATCGATAACATGCGAAATACGCTTCCCGTCAAGCTCGTAATAGTTACGGTAGCTTCCGGAAGTACTGATGCCGTGACCGTTGATATCCACTATCGCCTGCACGGCATTTTGCCGATCGGTCGGTTTTTGAATCGCTACGCGCCACGGCTTATCGCTGGCGTTCATCCCCCGGCTGACTAACGCGCCGCCCACGGAGACCAGATAGCGGGAAATGCCTTCCTGGGCCATCAGCGCAGCAAGATGATCCGCCGCATAGCCTTCCCCAACCGTCGACAGATCGACAAACAGATCGGGGATATCTTTTTGCAGGTACTGTTGCCCGTACTGATTGATCACCGTCAGATGCTGCAGCCCTGTCCGGGCGCGGGCGTCATCAATGGCCGCCTGTTCAGGCGTGGTCATCGGCTGTTTGTTAGGGCCAAATCCCCAGAGGTTCACCAGAGGTCCGACGGTCACATCCATCGCCCCGTTGGTTTTGTAACCCACGCGTATGGATTCGGTCACGATATCGGCCATCGCTTCGCTCACCGGCCACAGGGAGGTACTGGTGGAGAGATTAAAGCGCATCAGCGCCGAATCATTTTTATAGGTTGAGAGCAGCTGATCGTCGGCATCCAGCTGAGACTGGATTTTGCCGCGAAGTTCATCTGTGCGCGTTTTATCGAGGTTCATCACGCTGACGCGCCAGAAGGTGCCCATCGTTTTGCCTTCGAGCACCGTCGCCGCGGGTGCGTCGGTTTTCGCCACGGGAGTGGGATCGTTACACGCGGTCAGGAAAAAAAGCATAGCCAGAAAGCTGGCGCGTAAAAAAGTCATGTCCATTCATTATTATCCTCATGCCAGGGCGGCAAGAGTACACCAAAACGGGTGAGTTGTGAGAATCCGGGAAACACAAAAAAGGGGCCATCAGGCCCCTTACGTCACACGGTGAAGCGATTAGAACTGGTAAACCAGGCCCAGCGCGACGATATCGTCAGTACCGATACCCGCCTGACGGGTGAATTCATTTTCATCAACCAGGTTGATTTTGTAATCCACGTAGGTAGACATGTTTTTGTTGAAGTAGTAAGTCGCACCAACATCAACATATTTCAGCAGATCCTGATCGCCGTAACCTTCGATGTCTTTCCCTTTAGACTGCAGGTAAGCCACGGATGGACGCAGGCCGAAGTCGAACTGGTACTGAGCAACCACTTCGAAGTTCTGCGCTTTGTTAGCGAAGCCGTAAGCGGTAGTCGGGCTGTCGCCGTTAGAGGTACCGAAACGGGTTGCGTTGTAGGTCTGGGAGTACTGCGCTGCCAGATAGATGTTGTTGGCATCGTATTTCAGGCCGCCAGAATAGACTTCTGCGTTATCGCCATGACCGTAAACGCTTGCGCCGTTCTGATCGGCGGTACGTTTGGAGGAGGACATTGCGCCGCCCACGCTGAAACCTTCGCCCAGGTTATAGGTCACGGATGCACCGTAGCCGTCGCCGTTCTGTTTCAGCAGGCTACGGCCACCTACGTTTTCACCGCTTACGCTGCCGTTTTTACCCTGATACTGCAGGGCAAAGTTCAGACCATCCACCAGACCGAAGAAGTCCTGGTTACGGTAGGTCGCTACGCCGTTAGCACGGGACTGCAGGAAGTTGTCTGCGCCGTAGGTATCGCCGCCAAATTCTGGCAGAACGTCAGTCCAGGAGGTTACGTCGTAGATTACGCCGTAGTTACGACCGTAATCGAAAGAACCCGCGTCACCGAATTTCAGACCCGCGAACGCCACACGCGTCCAGGCATCGTTTTCGCTTTCGGAGGTGTTGCCCTGGATCTGGTATTCCCACTGGCCGTAACCGGTCAGCTGATCGTTAACCTGAGTTTCGCCTTTGAAGCCAAGACGCATGTAGGTCTGGTCGCCGTCGGCACCCTTGTCGTCAGAGAAATAGTGCAGA
Organism: Enterobacter cloacae complex sp. ESBL7; assembly: GCF_041679625.1. Taxonomy (NCBI): domain Bacteria; kingdom Pseudomonadati; phylum Pseudomonadota; class Gammaproteobacteria; order Enterobacterales; family Enterobacteriaceae; genus Enterobacter; species Enterobacter cloacae complex sp. ESBL7. The sequence continues at coordinate 332,700 of NZ_JBGORN010000002.1, read as the reverse complement.
CCATCGACTTTGCCGTACAGATCTAATTTGTTGCCATCTTTGTTATAAATTTCGGCCGCATTTGCTGCGCCTGCCACCAGGAGTGCTGGTACCAGGAGGGACAGTACTTTAACTTTCATTTTATTAACCCTCTGTTATATGCCTTATAATTGCCACTGCTTACTGGTTAACCCTCATTAACCAGTCGGCAATTTCATTCTCCTCAAAATTACAGAATAATCCAATGCGAATATGATACGAAAACTTTGAAGATGTTTCATTCATCTATCAACATGTTTCAAAATGTAAATATCAAGGAACTTTTACAAAGCACAAATAGCTTAGAAAATTAGCACTTATAATCAAACGGAAAAATCACCCCACAAATATCAGTAAGTTACAATAAAATCCGTTACAGCACTGAATGACAAAACAAGATCGCAGCTAATCTCTAAAATAACTCTCGCTATCATCATTAACTTTATTTATTACCGTCATTCAGTTTTGAATGTCTGTTTATCCCTAATTGAACCGAATGCTTCGCATTCGGTTTTTTTTTACCTTTCTTTACGTAACTTCTCTTTTTTTGTGCTACCGCACCGTAATTGTAACGACTATTAACTAAATTCTCGTCGGGTATTCTCCGAAGTCCATAAATTGGTGCAAAACTTAATTTCTTGTTAATTCGTGCTATTTATTGACGGCGTGGGTCGATTATTTGTACGCGCATGGCGAGTTTGTACATGTTTTCTGCACTCCCCGCCGCCGATATTGTCCGGAGAAAAAGTCGCCTCTTCCCGGACAGTCGCGCTGGAAATTCAGTTATTACCCTTTATACTGCCCTATCGCCACAGAGCACGACCATAACGGGTTAAAGATATCAATGAGTCAGACTGAAACTACCGCCCCGAGCAAATTCTCCCTCCTCCCAGGGAGCATCACCCGTTTCTTTCTTCTTTTGATCGTTGTGCTGTTAGTCACCATGGGGGTGATGGTACAAAGCGCGGTTAACGCATGGCTGAAGGATAAGAGCTATCAGGTCGTGGATATCACCCACGCCGTGCACAAGCGCATAGACACCTGGCGCTACGCCACCTGGCAGATTTACGACAATATCGCTGCTGCCCCGACCTCCTCGTCCGGGGATGGACTTCAGGAAACGCGGCTTAAGCAGGATGTCTATTATCTCGAAAAACCGCAGCGTAAGACCGAGGCTCTTATTTTTGGCTCTCACGACAGCGCGACGCTTGAGATGACGCAGCGTATTTCGACCTATCTGGATACCCTCTGGGGTGCCGAAACGGTACCTTGGTCGATGTACTATCTGAACGGTCAGGACAACAGCATGATCCTGATCTCAACGCTGCCGTTAAAAGATCTCTCATCCGGCTTTAAAGAGACAACCGTGGGCAGCATCGTCGATTCCCGCCGGGCAGAGATGCTGCAGCAGGCGAACGCTCTTGATGAACGTGAGAGTTTCTCTTCCCTGCGTCGTCTGGCCTGGCAAAACGGTCATTATTTTACCCTGCGCACCACGTTCAACCAGCCCGGACATCTGGCGACGGTAGTGGCCTTCGATTTACCGATTAATGATTTAATTCCGCCGGACATGCCGCTCGACAGCTTCCGCCTGGAGCCAGACAGCAGCACCCAGAACATGCGTGCGGCGTCTGACAAAGAGGCCGCAGAGAGCGTATCGATCTCCTTTAACGGCTCGAAAATCGAAATTGCCTCATCGGTGAACTCGACCGGTATGCGCCTGGTGTGGCAGGTGCCGTTTGGCACGCTGTTGCTCGACACCCTGCAAAATATCCTGCTGCCTCTGCTGCTGAATATCGGTCTGCTGGCTCTGGCCCTGTTTGGCTACAGCACCTTCCGTTTCCAGACGGGTCGTCAGAGCGACGCCTCTGCGGTTCCGGCCGGCACCAGCAACGAGCTGCGCGTATTGCGTGCACTGAATGAAGAGATTGTTTCCGTGCTGCCGCTTGGGGTCCTGGTTCACGACCAGGAAGCGAATCGTACGGTGATGAGCAATAAAATTGCCGACCATCTGCTGCCGCATCTTAACCTGCAGAACATCACCACCATGGCGGATCAACACCAGGGGGTGATTCAGGCCACCATCAACAATGAACTGTACGAGATCCGTCAGTTCCGCAGCCAGGTGGCTCCCCGCACGCAAATCTTCATTATTCGCGACCAGGATCGCGAAGTGCTGGTCAATAAAAAGCTCAAGCAGGCGCAAAGGCTGTATGAGAAAAACCAGCAGGGGCGCGCCGCATTTATGCAGAACATTGGCGATGCCTTCAAGCAGCCGTTAAAAACGCTGGCGACCCAGGCGGCGGCGTTAAATACCTCTGAAAGCCACCAGCTTGCCTGCCAGGCCGATTCGCTGGTCAGAATGGTTGATGAGATCCAGCTGGCGAACATGCTGGAGAATGATTTCTGGAAGGGAACGCCAGCCCTCTTCTCCATTCAGGATCTGATCGATGAAGTGGTGCCTGAAGTACTGCCCGTCATCAAGCGCAAAGGGCTGCAGCTGCTGATCAATAACAATCTCCCTGCGAATGACGAACGCCACGGCGATCGCGAAGCGCTGCGCCGCATTCTGCTGATGATTATTCAGTATGCCGTGACCACCACGCAGATCGGCAAGATCACCCTTGAAGTCAGCACCGAGGAGTCGGCAGAAGACCGTCTGACGTTCCGCATCCTGGACACCGGGGAAGGCGTCACAACGAGTGAAATTGATAATCTGCACTTCCCGTTCCTGAATGACACGCAGAGCGATCGCTACGGCAAGGCCAATGCCCTGACCTTCTGGCTGTGCGATCAGCTGGCGCGTAAGCTCGGCGGTCACCTGAATATCAAAGCCCGTGAATCCCTTGGCACCCGCTATTCTCTGCACGTGAAAATGGCGGCCAATCCGCAGGAAGAAGATGAAGAACGTCTGCTGGATGACGTCGTGGTGATGGTCGACGTGACCTCGAACGAGATCCGCAATATTGTCGTTCGTCAGTTAGAAAACTGGGGAGCGGCCTGCATCACGCCGGATGAAAGACTTGCAAGTCAAGAATTTGATCTGTTTTTAACTGATAATCCGTCTAATCTTACTGCCTCCGGCTTGCTTTTAAGCGATGATGAGTCAGGCGTGCGGAAAATCGGCCCTGGCCAGCTGCGCGTCAACTTTAATATAAGCAATGCGATGCAGGAAGCTGTACTACAACTAATAGAAGAGCAGCTGGCGCAGGAAGAGATAACGGAGTCACCGTTAGGCGGCAATGAAAATGCCGAGCTTCACGCCAGCGGATACTATTCACTCTTTGTTGATACAGTACCAGATGATGTTAAGCGGTTGTATACTGAGTCCGCTGCGAATGATTTTGCAGCGCTGGCACAGACAGCACACCGGCTTAAAGGGGTGTTTGCCATGCTTAATCTGGTTCCCGGCAAGCAGTTATGTGAAACGCTGGAACATCTAATTCGTGAGAAAGATGCCTCTGGCATTGAAAAATACATCAGCGACATTGACGCCTACGTCAAAAGCTTGCTGTAGCAAGGTAGCCTTATACATGAACAATATGAACGTAATTATTGCCGATGACCATCCGATTGTACTGTTCGGTATTCGCAAATCACTTGAACAGATCGAGTGGGTGAATGTAGTCGGTGAATTTGAAGACTCTACAGCACTGATCAATAACCTCCCAAAGCTTGATGCGCACGTGCTCATTACCGATCTCTCCATGCCTGGGGACAAATACGGTGATGGGATCACGCTCATCAAATACATTAAGCGTCACTTCCCGGATATCTCGATCATTGTTCTGACCATGAACAACAACCCGGCGATCCTGAGCGCGGTGTTGGATCTGGACATCGAAGGGATTGTGCTGAAACAGGGCGCCCCGACCGATCTGCCAAAAGCGCTCGCTGCGCTGCAGAAAGGCAAGAAGTTCACGCCTGAGAGCGTCTCTCGTCTGCTGGAAAAAATCAGCGCGGGTGGCTACGGTGACAAACGCCTGTCCCCGAAAGAGAGTGAAGTTCTGCGCCTGTTCGCAGAAGGTTTCCTGGTAACCGAGATTGCCAAGAAGTTGAACCGCAGCATTAAAACCATCAGCAGCCAGAAGAAATCAGCGATGATGAAGCTGGGCGTGGACAACGATATTGCTCTGCTGAACTATCTCTCCTCCGTTACGCTGAGCGCAACGGACAAGGATTGATCCCGGACGGGTTTGCGGCATGATGCCTTCACCCCGTCCCTCTCCCACGGGGAGAGGGTGAAAAAACGAAAAGGCCCTTACGGGCCTTTTTTATATTCTGGTTTTTCTCACGCGATCCGCGTAAATCGACAATGTCTGCTTCAGCACGTCCAGCGTCACCGGTTTCGACAGACAGCTGTCCATGCCTGACTCCAGACAACGCTGTTTCTCTTCCGCCAGCGCGTTCGCCGTTACGCCCACTACCGGCAGCGTCAGGCCAAGCTGACGGATGCGCTGCGTCAGACGGTAGCCGTCCATGTTTGGCATGTTGACGTCGCTAAGCACGATATCAATATGATTTTTACTCAGCACATTCAGCGCATCCACGCCGTCATTGGCGGTTTTGCACTGGTAGCCCAGCGATCCAAGCTGGTCAGCCAGCAGGCGACGGTTAATCGGATGGTCATCCACCACCAGAATCATCATATCGTCATTCACCGACGCCAGAGACTCCGGTGACGGCAATCCGCCCGCGCCGTCGCGCTCTTCCAGCTCCACTTTGTAGATGCGCGCCAGCAGGCTCAACAGCTCGTGCGGCGTTGCAACACTGTGTACCCATTCCCCGGGCGCGCGCTCGACAGGAATGCCTATGTGGCGACGGCAGAAGAGCACCGACCCTCTCCCCTGCCACGGCTGGTCCGGCATCTCGTCGGCAATGAGCACATCGTCCACATCCGGTGTTTGACCTTCATAGAGACACACCCTCACGCCGCTGTGGGCAAGCAGCGCCGTCAGGTAGTCATTCAGCGAGGCGTTATGCACCGCCAGCCAGCAGCGCTTGTCGCTCAGCCCGTCCACCGTCGCTTTTGCCGGATACTGCGCCGAATAGAGCGGAATACGGATGGTGAACTGGCTGCCCATGCCGGGCTCGGTATCCACAGAGATATCGCCGTCCATCATGCTGACGAGCTTCTCACAAATCGCCAGCCCCAGTCCGGTGCCCTGGAAGTTACGCTGCACGCCGGTCCCGACCTGGAAGAACGGGTCGAACAGGCGGACCACTTCCTTCGCCGGGATGCCGACGCCCGTGTCGCGCACGCGAATGCTCAGGTAATCCCCCGCCCGGCAGACGTGCAACACGATACAGCCAACGTCGGTGAATTTGATGGCGTTGCTGAGCAGATTAGAAATGACCTGCTGCAGGCGCATCGGATCGCCGTGCAGCGTCAGCGGCACGTCAGGTTCAATAAAGCAGTAGAGCCCCAGCTGTTTACGCACCACCAGCGGCAGATAGTTGGCGCTGATGTGGTTCATCACCTCGCGCGGCGAGAACTCTCGCGGTTCGATTTTCAGCTGCTCAGACTCAATTTTAGAGAAGTCGAGAATATCGCTGATGATTTTCAGCAGCAGGCTGGAGGAGTTGTTCATTGCCGTCACCAGCCTGTCGACCCCTTTCGGCAACTCTTTGGTCTGCAGCAGGTCGAGGTTACCGATGATCCCGTACAGCGGCGTTCGCAGCTCGTGGCTGACGGTGGCAAGGAACATGGATTTCGACTGGCTGGCCTGCTCCGCGGCCTGCGCCATCTCCTGCAACGACTCTTCCATCTTCACGCGCGCGGAGACATCCACCAGCACGCAAATCGCCACGTTTTCATTGCGATAGCGGGAATGCACAAAGCTGATCTGCAGGTTGGTGTGCGTGCTGGTGAGCACATCGACAAAGTTAACCTGCTGACCGCAGATAATTTGCGTCAGCCTCTGGCGGTCCTCGTGAGTCAGCATGTTCAGGTAGTTATGCGCCAGCTCGTTACTCAGGATGTTGGTTCCGTCCTGGGTACGCAGAATACAGATCCCCACCGGCGCCGACGCGACAATCTTCCGGTTAAACTGCTCGTGTTCCTCCAGCCGCTGGGCGTCGCTTTCGGCCGGAATAAAGATTTTCCGCTCATACATGCGCGCCAGGGTAAACAGCGCCCCGCCCGCGATCAGGTTCAGCAGAATCGCATTCATGATGAGAATACGTATCCGCTCAAGCACCATATCCACCGGCAGCGAATAGACAATACTCAGCGACGAAGGCGGCAGGCTCTTCTTCAGCACCAGCTCGCGGAAGCCAGAGGTATAGCCAAACCACGACCGCTCCTGCATCCAGTGAGGTTCAACGTTTAACCGGTTATCCGGCCCGGCGAGTGAGATCAGCTGATGGCCGTTTTCATCCAGAATGGTCACCCCCATAGGCAGGCTGCCCGGAGTGAAAAAGTTTTCCATGCGAATGGTCTGCTCAATCCCCAGCAGCGCCTGCAGGCGATTGCCCAGATAAACCGGCGTCAGGGCGTAGAAATAGCCCACGCCCGGTCGCGGGCCCTGGCTAACCCAGAAGATGTTATTTCCGCGCTCGTCCTGCGGCGCATTGCGGTATTTCACAATACGTTCATGCAGGCTTTTCAGCGCATCGTCACGCTCAACGGGCACGTCGCGCAGGCCAAAGTCAGCCATGCAGAGATTTTCACTGCCAATCAGGAAGACGCGGTTCAGGTCATAGGCGGCGGAGAAATTGTCGCGCCAGTAGCGCATAAACCAGGCAAGGGATTCCAGCGACCCGCGCCAGGTATTGCTCATGGTGGAGCAATCGGAATCCGGGAACAGCGGCTGGAAGTCCGGGACTTCGGTTTTGTCGTTACGCCCGCGAAGCGCAAGAATGCCGTTTTCCGCCGTCAGACGATTTTCGGCAATATACTTCAGCTCCTTCATCACGTCAGACGTTCGCTGAATGTAGCGCTGGGCCTGGTCGGAGCTTAAGTTAAACTCCTGGCGGATCTCCGCTTCTTTCTGGTGTAGCGCGTTAACGATGTAAAACACCGAGAACAAGGCCACCAGCAGCCAAAGCAAGAGCGCCAGCGCCCGAAACAGATAGCGAGAAACTTTCAGCGTAGTACGAAAGGAGACGAGGTATTTCAAGGGGGCGAGGCTCCGCCGTCGGGGTCAAAAGAATGTGGTTAAGGTAGCGGTAAACGCTCCAGGTCGCAACGTTGACTTATCTGCTTGTGCAAAAGAAAAGGGCCGGAATCCGGCCCTTTTTTGCATCAGGAGACATTACTCGTCAGCGTCATCCGCTACGTCATCGTCGGTGTCGGCTTCCGGCGCGATATCATCATCGCCTTCCGCAACGCTACCGTCGATGGAATCGAGCTCTTCGTCATCCACCGGCTCAGCAACGCGCTGCAGACCCACCACGTTTTCATCTTCCGCTGTACGGATGAGGATCACGCCCTGGGTGTTACGCCCCACCACGCTGATCTCAGAGACGCGGGTACGCACCAGCGTACCGGCATCGGTGATCATCATGATCTGGTCGGCATCGTCTACCTGCACCGCGCCCACAACGGAACCGTTGCGCTCGGTAACTTTGATAGAGATTACGCCCTGCGTGCCGCGAGACTTGGTTGGGTATTCCCCTTCCGCCGTACGTTTACCGTAACCATTCTGCGTCACGGTCAGGATAGCCCCTTCACCGCGCGGAATAATCAGAGAAACAACGCTGTCTTCGCCAGCCAGTTTGATACCACGAACGCCCGTAGCGGTACGACCCATTGCACGAACGGCGTTCTCTTTAAAGCGCACCACTTTACCGGCCGCAGAGAACAGCATCACTTCATCAGAACCGGAGGTCAGATCCACACCGATCAGCTCGTCGCCTTCGTTCAGGTTCACCGCGATGATCCCGGCAGAACGTGGGCGGCTGAACTCGGTCAGCGCGGTTTTCTTCACGGTACCGCTGGCGGTCGCCATAAAGACGTTCACGCCCTCTTCGTACTCGCGTACCGGAAGGATGGCGGTGATACGTTCGTTCGCTTCCAGCGGCAGCAGGTTAACGATTGGACGACCACGCGCGCCGCGGCTTGCTTCCGGCAGCTGATAGACTTTCATCCAGTACAGACGACCGCGGCTGGAGAAGCAGAGGATCGTGTCGTGGGTGTTGGCCACCAGCAGGCGGTCAATAAAGTCTTCTTCTTTAATGCGTGCCGCAGATTTACCTTTACCGCCACGACGCTGTGCTTCGTAGTCGGTCAGCGGCTGATACTTCACATAGCCCTGGTGAGACAGGGTGACCACCACGTCTTCGCGGTTGATCAGGTCTTCAATGTTGATATCAGAGCTGTTCGCGGTGATTTCGGTGCGGCGCGCATCGCCGAACTGATCGCGGACCAGCTCCAGCTCTTCACGGATCACTTCCATCAGACGCTCTGCGCTGCCCAGGATATGCAGCAGTTCAGCAATCTGTTCCAGCAGCTCTTTGTATTCGTCGAGCAGTTTCTCGTGCTCAAGGCCGGTCAGTTTCTGCAGACGCAGATCCAGAATCGCCTGAGCCTGCTGTTCAGTCAGGTAATACTGACCGTCACGCACGCCGAACTCAGGTTCCAGCCACTCAGGACGCGCTGCGTCATCGCCCGCACGTTCCAGCATCGCGGCGACGTTACCCAGATCCCACGGACGGGAAATCAGGGCGGCTTTCGCCTCCGCCGGGGTTGGCGCACGACGGATCAGTTCGATGATCGGGTCGATGTTGGCCAGCGCAACCGCCAGCGCTTCAAGGATGTGCGCACGGTCGCGCGCTTTGCGCAGTTCGAAGATGGTACGACGGGTCACCACTTCACGGCGGTGACGCACGAACGCGCTCAGGATCTCTTTCAGGTTCATGATCTTCGGCTGACCATGGTGCAGCGCAACCATGTTGATACCGAAGGAAACCTGAAGCTGAGTCTGGGAGTACAGGTTGTTCAGCACAACCTCACCCACCGCGTCGCGTTTGATCTCAATCACAATGCGCATACCGTCTTTGTCAGACTCGTCACGCAGCGCGCTGATGCCTTCAACGCGTTTTTCTTTTACCAGCTCGGCGATTTTTTCAATCAGACGCGCTTTGTTCACCTGATACGGGATCTCGTGAACAATGATGGTTTCACGGCCGGTTTTAGCGTCCGCTTCCACTTCGGCGCGGGCACGGATGTAAATCTTGCCGCGGCCGGTGCGGTACGCTTCTTCAATACCGCGACGACCGTTGATGATCGCCGCCGTCGGGAAGTCCGGGCCCGGGATGTGTTCCATCAGCCCTTCAATGCTGATGTCTTCATCGTCGATATAGGCCAGGCAGCCGTTGATCACTTCGGTGATATTGTGCGGCGGAATGTTGGTTGCCATACCGACCGCGATACCGGACGAACCGTTAACCAGCAGGTTCGGGATCTTGGTTGGCATCACATCTGGGATGCGCTCGGTGCCGTCGTAGTTATCGACGAAATCAACGGTCTCTTTTTCCAGGTCGGCCATCAGCTCATGAGCGATTTTCGACATACGGATTTCCGTATAACGCATCGCCGCAGCGGAGTCGCCGTCGACTGAACCAAAGTTACCCTGACCATCTACCAGCATGTAACGCAAGGAGAATGGCTGCGCCATACGAACGATGGTGTCATACACGGCGGTATCACCATGCGGGTGATATTTACCGATGACGTCACCGACGACGCGGGCAGATTTTTTATAGGCTTTATTCCAGTCATTGCCCAATACGTTCATGGCGTATAGTACGCGACGGTGTACCGGCTTAAGGCCATCGCGGACGTCCGGCAGCGCACGGCCAACAATGACCGACATCGCATAGTCCAGATAGGAGCTCTTCAGCTCTTCCTCGATGTTAACCGGTGTAATTTCTCTCGCAAGGTCGCTCATCTAACCGCTATCCCTCTACTGTATCCCGGATTCAAAGGTCGCAAATTATAACACAGCCGAGGTGATTGAGGTAAACCTATACGCTTTATTCACGGGGATTGCCTGATATACTCCTTTGTCTTGCTAAATAAGGAGTAAAAGCGCCCATGAATGCCGAAAAATCCCCGGTGGTTCACAACGTTGACCACGAAGAGATTGCCAAATTTGAAGCGGTGGCGTCCCGCTGGTGGGATCTCGAAGGTGAGTTCAAACCGCTGCATCGCATTAACCCGCTGCGTCTGGGCTATATCGCGGAGCGTTCCGGCGGTCTGTTCGGTAAGAAAGTGCTCGACGTCGGCTGCGGCGGCGGCATCCTGGCTGAGAGCATGGCGCGCGAAGGGGCGAATGTTACTGGCCTGGATATGGGCTTTGAACCGCTGCAGGTGGCCCGCCTTCACGCGCTGGAGTCCGGCATACAGGTGGAATACGTGCAGGAAACCGTGGAAGAGCACGCGGCAAAACACGCCCATCAGTACGATGTGGTGACCTGCATGGAGATGCTGGAGCACGTTCCCGATCCGCAGTCGGTGGTGCACGCCTGTGCAAAACTGGTGAAACCGGGCGGCCAGGTCTTCTTCTCAACCATCAACCGTAACGGTAAAGCCTGGCTGATGGCCGTTGTCGGCGCGGAGTATGTGCTGCGCATGGTGCCGAAAGGGACGCACGACGTGAAGAAATTCATCAAGCCTGCGGAGTTGTTAAGCTGGGTTGACCAGACGTGGCTCAAAGAGCAGCACATCACCGGCCTGCACTACAATCCGCTGACCGATAAATTCAAGCTTGCACCGGGCGTAGATGTTAACTATATGTTGCATACCACTGCCAAAAACGACTAACGTCATTCGTTATTCTTATAAAGATTGCGCGACATCATGTTGCGCAATTCTGACCTCCCGTTGAAGAAATCAGCACTCGATCAAATTTTGAATTTTTTTTCTTAATTATTGACATGTCTTCCAGGCCTTACGGTACGAGGACTTAGCCTTTTTTACCCTTTCACAACCTCAATTTAACGCCAAAATCAACCCTTGTGCTGAAAAGATTCGATACTAGAATACTCACCATATAGCGTTTTTCTTATCGCAAACCCCCTACATGTAGTATTTATCCACAGAGTTAGTCACAAGGCGGATCTGTGGATAAACGGGGGATATTTTTTATTTCACGGACAGGTAAAACCCACATGAATCAGAGTCTGCTGGTGACAAAGCGCGACGGTACTACCGAGCGTATCAATCTGGACAAAATCCATCGAGTTCTCGACTGGGCAGCAGAAGGACTGAACAACGTATCTATCTCCCAGGTTGAACTGCGTTCCCACATTCAGTTCTACGACGGCATCAAAACGTCTGATATCCACGAAACAATCATTAAAGCAGCGGCAGACCTCATCTCCCGCGAAGCACCGGATTATCAGTACCTCGCTGCACGTCTGGCGATTTTCCACCTGCGTAAAAAAGCCTACGGTCAGTTTGAGCCGCCGAAGCTTTACGATCACGTAGTGAAAATGGTTGAGCTGGGCAAATACGACACGCATCTGCTGGAAGACTATACGGAAGAAGAGTTCGAGCAGATGAACGGGTTTATCGATCACTGGCGCGACATGAACTTCTCCTACGCGGCGGTGAAGCAGCTCGAAGGCAAATACCTGGTTCAGAACCGTGTAACCGGTGAGATCTACGAAAGCGCCCAGTTCCTCTATATTCTGGTGGCCGCCTGCCTGTTCTCTAACTACCCGCGTGACACCCGTCTGGAATACGTGAAGCGTTTCTACGATGCGGTATCCACGTTCAAGATTTCTCTGCCGACGCCAATCATGTCTGGCGTGCGTACCCCAACCCGTCAGTTCAGCTCCTGCGTACTGATCGAGTGTGGTGACAGCCTGGATTCCATCAACGCCACCTCCAGCGCCATCGTGAAATACGTCTCCCAGCGTGCCGGTATCGGCATCAACGCTGGTCGCATCCGTGCGCTGGGCAGCCCGATTCGCGGCGGTGAAGCGTTCCACACCGGCTGTATCCCGTTCTATAAACACTTCCAGACGGCAGTAAAATCCTGCTCTCAGGGCGGCGTGCGCGGCGGTGCTGCGACCCTGTTCTACCCGATGTGGCACCTGGAAGTAGAAAGCCTGCTGGTTCTGAAAAACAACCGCGGCGTGGAAGGCAACCGCGTGCGCCATATGGACTACGGCGTGCAGATCAACAAGCTGATGTACACCCGTCTGCTGAAAGGCGAAGACATCACCCTGTTCAGCCCGTCCGACGTTCCGGGCCTGTATGACGCGTTCTTTGCCGATCAGGACGAGTTCGAGCGTCTGTACACCAAATACGAAAAAGACGACAGCATTCGTAAGCAGCGCGTGAAGGCGGTAGACCTGTTCTCCCTGATGATGCAGGAACGTGCCTCTACCGGCCGTATCTACATCCAGAACGTGGACCACTGCAACACCCACAGCCCGTTTGATCCAGTAGTTGCGCCAGTGCGCCAGTCTAACCTGTGCCTGGAGATCGCCCTGCCGACCAAACCGCTGGAAGACGTGAACGACGAAAACGGTGAAATCGCGCTGTGTACGCTGTCCGCGTTCAACCTGGGCGCGATTAAGAGCCTGGACGAGCTGGAAGAGCTGGCCGTGCTGGCGGTTCGCGCGCTCGACGCCCTGCTGGACTACCAGGATTACCCAATCCCGGCCGCTAAACGCGGTGCGATGGGCCGCCGTACCCTGGGTATCGGCGTGATCAACTTCGCCTACTGGCTGGCGAAAAACGGCAAGCGTTACTCCGACGGCAGCGCTAACAACCTGACGCACCAGACGTTCGAAGCGATTCAGTACTACCTGATGAAAGCCTCTAACGAGCTGGCGAAAGAACAAGGCGCGTGCCCGTGGTTCAACGAAACCACCTACGCGAAAGGCATTCTGCCAATCGACACCTACAAGAAAGACCTGGATGCGATCGTCAGCGAACCGCTGCATCTCGACTGGGAAGGCCTGCGCGAGTCCATCAAGACCCATGGCCTGCGTAACTCCACGCTCTCTGCCCTGATGCCGTCCGAGACCTCTTCGCAGATCTCTAACGCCACCAACGGTATTGAACCGCCGCGCGGCCACGTGAGCATCAAAGCGTCGAAAGACGGCGTGCTGCGTCAGGTGATACCGGATTACGAAACGCTGGGTAATAACTACGAGCTGCTGTGGGAAATGCCGAACAACGACGGCTACCTGCAGCTGGTGGGTATCATGCAGAAGTTTATCGACCAGTCGATCTCTGCCAATACCAACTATGACCCGACGCGCTTCCCGTCCGGCAAGGTACCGATGCAGCAGCTGCTGAAAGACCTGCTCACCGCCTACAAATTTGGCGTGAAAACGCTGTACTATCACAACACCCGTGACGGTGCGGAAGACGCGCAGGACGACATGGTACCGTCAATTCAGGACGATGGCTGCGAAAGCGGCGCATGTAAGATCTAATGAAGGGCGGGGATATCCCCGCCTTTATTTCGTAAGACAGGACACACTCATGGCATATACCACCTTTTCACAGACGAAAAACGACCAGCTCAAAGAGCCGATGTTCTTCGGCCAGCCGGTCAACGTGGCACGCTACGATCAGCAAAAATATGACATCTTCGAAAAGCTGATTGAAAAGCAACTCTCCTTCTTCTGGCGCCCGGAAGAAGTGGACGTCTCCCGCGACCGTATTGACTACCAGTCGCTGCCGGATCACGAAAAACATATCTTCATCAGCAACCTGAAGTACCAGACGCTGCTGGACTCCATTCAGGGTCGTAGCCCGAACGTGGCGCTGCTGCCTCTGATCTCCATTCCTGAGCTGGAAACCTGGGTGGAAACCTGGGCGTTCTCCGAGACGATCCACTCCCGCTCTTACACCCACATCATCCGCAACATCGTGAACGATCCGGCGGTGGTGTTTGACGATATCGTCACCAACGAGCAGATCCAGAAGCGCGCGGAAGGCATTGCCCACTACTACGACGAGCTGATCGAGATGACCAGCTACTGGCATTTGCTGGGCGAAGGTACGCACAACGTGAACGGTAAAACCATCACCGTGAACCTGCGCGCGCTGAAAAAACAGCTGTACCTGTGCCTGATGAGCGTTAACGCGCTGGAAGCGATCCGCTTCTACGTGAGCTTCGCCTGCTCCTTCGCCTTTGCAGAGCGCAAGCTGATGGAAGGCAACGCCAAAATCATTCGTCTGATCGCCCGCGATGAAGCCCTGCACCTGACCGGTACCCAGCACATGCTGAACCTGCTGCGCAGCGGGACGGACGATCCGGAGATGGCGGAAATTGCCGAAGAGTGCAAGCAGGAGTGCTACGACCTGTTCGTGCTGGCGGCTCAGCAGGAGAAAGAGTGGGCAGACTACCTGTTCCGCGACGGCTCCATGATTGGCCTGAACAAAGACATTCTGTGCCAGTACGTTGAGTACATCACCAACATCCGCATGCAGGCCGTCGGTCTTGACCTGCCGTTCCAGACGCGCTCTAACCCGATTCCGTGGATCAACACCTGGCTGGTGTCCGATAACGTGCAGGTTGCGCCGCAGGAAGTGGAAGTCAGCTCTTATCTGGTCGGTCAGATTGATTCTGAAGTCAACACCGACGACCTGAGCAACTTCCAGCTCTGATGTCACGCGTCACGCTACGTCTTTCCGGCACTGAGGTACTGTGTCGGGAGGAGCACCCTTCTCTGCTGGTGGCGCTTGAGGCGCATCAGGTAGAAGTAGAGTACCAGTGTCGTTCCGGCTACTGCGGCTCCTGCCGCTGCCGTCTGGTCGCCGGCCAGGTGGACTGGCTGACCGAGCCGCTGGCCTTTATCAACGAAGGGGAAATTTTGCCCTGCTGCTGCCGGGCAAAAGGCGATATCGAGATCGAGATGTGATGTTGTCCGTATCCCCTCTCCCGGTGGGAGAGGGTCAGGGTGAGGGCATCAGGCCGCAGAGCCTGATTGTCGGGTGGCGGCTTCGCCTTACCCGACCTGCCAAACCTACTTCCGGTGAATGAATTCGACCGCTTTATCCGGGAAATCCGTAAACAGTCCGTCCACGCCCGCCTGGTTATACAACACCTCATAAAGCTGATTCACGTCCGTGGCATACGGCGGCAGCTGGTCTGCACGCACGGTATACGGATGCACCTGCATCCTGCTGGCGTGCGCCTCTTTCACCATGGCCGTCAGCTTCACGTGGCCCGGCGCTGAGCCTTCCGCCACCAGCATGTGGTAATCCGGCCCGATGCCGTCGGCGTACTGCGCAATCTGCTTCATCGCGCCCGGCTTAAACATCCAGTCGTAGCTGTAGTTCACCCACTTGCCGTCCGGCTGCTTCTCCTGGGTTTCATTCCAGTCGGTATAGGCAATCAGCTGCACCAGATTGAGGTTCATCCCCATCTTCGGCTCCAGCACGGTTTTGATGCGCTTCAGCTCGGCGGCGTCAAAACACTGCAGGTAGACTTTGTCCTTCTTGCTGATGTAGCCGTACTGTTTCAGCACCTCCAGCGTCTTCGCGGCAATGTCTTTGCCTTCCTGATGGTGGAACCACGGCGCTTTGATCTCCGGGTAGATGCCGATATTTTTACCGGTTGAGTGGTTCAGCCCCTGAACAAACTCAATCTCTTCCTGGAAGGTATGGATCCGGAAGTCAGACTTGCCCATAGGGAAACGTCCCGGATAGACCTGAACCTTCTTGCCGTTTTCGATCTCGAAGCCTTCGGTAAACTTCAGGGAACGGATCTCCGCCAGGGTGAAATCAATGGCGTAGTAGCGGCCATCTTTGCGCGCGCGGTCCGGGTATCGCTCCGCCACGTCCGTCACGCGGTCCAGATAGTGGTCATGCAGGACGACCAGCTGGTCGTCCTTCGTCATCACCAGATCCTGCTCCAGGTAATCCGCGCCCTGGGCATAGGCCATCGCTTTCGCCGGGAGCGTATGCTCCGGCAGATAGCCGCTGGCGCCGCGGTGGGCAATAACGATTTTATCCGCCGCCAGCACCGAGCCTGTCATCAGGCCCGCCAGCAGCAGGCCGGTTGTTACGTAAGATAATTTCATCGCAATGCTCCTTATTGACGACGCGCCAGCACTTCCGCGTGGTGACGTTTCTCACCGATCATGACCACAATGAGCAGCAGTGCCGCCAGCACGCTGCCGCCGATCATCACCATAAAGCCGCCGTCCCAGCCGAAGAAGTCAACGGTGTAGCCCACGATAGCGCTCGCCGCGACCGAACCGCCCAGGTAGCCGAACAGACCGGTAAAGCCTGCCGCCGTGCCTGCCGCTTTTTTCGGCGCCAATTCCAGCGCGTGCAGACCGATCAGCATCACCGGACCGTAAATCAGGAAGCCGATGACGATCATGCAGGCCATGTCTACTGATGGGTTGCCCGGCGGGTTGAGCCAGTAAACGACGGTCGCGATGGTGACCAGGGTCATAAAGAACACGCCCGTCGCGCCGCGGTTGCCTTTAAACACCTTGTCCGACATCCAGCCGCAAAGCAGCGTGCCCGGGATCCCGGCATATTCATAAAGGAAATAGGCCCAGGAGGACTTATCCAGCGCGAAGTGCTTCACCTCTTTCAGGTAGGTCGGGGACCAGTCCAGAATGCCGTAGCGCAGCAGGTAAACGAACACGTTCGCCACCGCGATGTACCACAGCAGCTTGTTCGGCAGGACGTACTTCATGAAGATCTGTTTTGCGGTCAGCTCTTCTTCGTGCTCCTTGCTGTAATCATCCGGATAGTCGTTTTTGTACTCTTCAATCGGCGGCAGGCCGCAGGATTGCGGCGTATCGCGCATCAGCGCGAAAGCGATAATCGCCACGACGATGGCGCCAAAGGCAGGCATATAGAGCGCAGCGTGCCAGTCGTTGAACCAGGCCATCCCCAGCAGGAACAGCAGCGGCGGGATACCGCCACCGACGTTATGCGCGCAGTTCCACACCGACACGATGCCGCCGCGTTCCTTCTGCGACCACCAGTGCACCATGGTGCGTCCGCACGGCGGCCACCCCATTCCC
Source organism: Enterobacter cloacae complex sp. ESBL7 (assembly GCF_041679625.1). Classification (NCBI taxonomy): domain Bacteria; kingdom Pseudomonadati; phylum Pseudomonadota; class Gammaproteobacteria; order Enterobacterales; family Enterobacteriaceae; genus Enterobacter; species Enterobacter cloacae complex sp. ESBL7. The sequence continues at coordinate 315,720 of NZ_JBGORN010000002.1, read as the reverse complement.
TGGAACCAGCCGCAGAGGAACAGCAGCACGAACATGACGGCGATGCTGGAGGTTGCCCACGGCACAAAGCCCATGAACAGCATGACCGCGGCCGCCAGGATCAGACCGGCGGGCAGGAACACGCGCGGATTCGAGCGATCCGATACCGACCCCATGATGAATTTGGAAAAACCGTAGGCGATTGAGATCCCCGACAGCGCGAACCCCAGATCGCCGCGGGAGAAGCCCTGCTCCACCAGATACGGCATCGCGAGCGCGAAGTTTTTACGTACAAGGTAGTACGCCGCGTACCCGAAGAAGATCCCCAGGAAAATTTGCCAGCGCAGACGGCGGTATAGCGGATCAATTTCTGCCTCTGGCAGACGCGCCCTGTGCGGCGCAGGTTTGAAGATACTGAGCATAACAGCCTCCGTGGCCTTGAATTGAATGGGCAGGTGGCTCGCACCTGAATTCCAGAGGCGGGGATGTTAAGAAATCACGGTGATTGTTACTGTGAATCAACGCACAGATTGTTACAGAAATATGACAGAATGCGCAAAAAAGCGCATGGAATCACGTTCCACTTTCGAATTTCGCGCGTTTATGTTCGAAATCAAACAAACCACACTATTGATATGGCTAAATGATAAAAAAACGAACATAGAGGGTAAACAATGACCATTCACGATCCTCGCTACAGCGATGTGATAATCATTGGCGGTGGCGCAACCGGCGCCGGGATCGCACGCGACTGCGCCCTTCGCGGCTTAAGCGTTACGCTGCTGGAGCGCCACGATATCGCCACGGGCGCAACCGGGCGTAACCATGGCCTGCTGCACAGCGGCGCGCGGTATGCGGTTACCGACGGTGAATCCGCACGCGAATGTATTGCTGAAAACCAGATCCTCAAGCGTATCGCCCGCCACTGCATTGAGCCGACCGACGGCCTCTTTATTACTCTTCCCGAAGATGACCTCGCCTTTCAGGACACCTTTATTACCGCCTGCACTGCGGCGGGCATTCAGGCTGAGGCCATGGACCCGGCGCTGGCGCGGCGGCTGGAACCGTCGGTTAACCCGGCGCTTATCGGCGCGGTAAAAGTGCCTGACGGCACCGTTGACCCCTTCCGCCTGACCGCCGCCAATATGCTGGACGCCCGCGAGCATGCCGCGCAAATCCTGACCGGGCACGAAGTGACCGGGCTTATCCGCGAGGGGAATCGCATCTGCGGCGTGCGGATCCTTGATACGCAATATAACGAACACAGCGAGCTGTATGCCGCCGTGGTGGTCAACGCGGCGGGGATCTGGGGGCAGCGCATCGCGGAATACGCGGACCTGTCGGTGCGCATGTTCCCGGCGAAAGGCTCGCTGCTGATCCTCGACCACCGCATCAATAACCACGTGATCAACCGCTGCCGCAAACCGTCCGACGCCGATATCCTCGTCCCGGGCGACACCATTTCGTTAATCGGTACCACCTCAACCCACGTCGACTACAGCGAGATTGACTACAACCGCGTGACCGCCGAAGAGGTCGACATCCTGCTGCGTGAAGGGGAAAAACTGGCCCCGGTGATGGCCCGGACGCGTATTCTGCGCGCCTACGCGGGCGTGCGTCCGCTGGTCGCCAGCGACAACGACCCGAGCGGGCGTAACGTCAGCCGGGGCATCGTGCTGCTCGATCACGCCGAACGCGACGGCATGGACGGGTTTATCACCATCACCGGCGGCAAGCTGATGACCTACCGCCTGATGGCCGAGTGGGCGACCGATGCCGTCTGCCGCAAGCTGGGCAATACCGAACGGTGCGTGACGGCAGAGCAGCCACTGCCCGGCTCGCGTCAGTCCACCGAAAAAACGCTGCAAAAAATTATCTCCCTGCCCGCGCCGCTGCGCGGATCCGCTATCTACCGCCACGGCGACAGAACGCCGCAGTGGCTCGGTGAAGGACGCCTGAGCCGCAGCCTGGTATGCGAGTGCGAAGCCGTCACCGCCGGTGAGGTGCAGTATGCGGTGGAGAGCCTGACGGTCACAAGCCTGCTCGATCTTCGTCGCCGCACCCGCGTGGGAATGGGTACCTGTCAGGGCGAGCTGTGCGCCTGTCGTGCCGCCGGGCTGCTGCAGCGTTTTCATACCACCACCGCCACCCAGTCGCTCGATCAGCTCAGCGCGTTTTTAAACGAGCGATGGAAAGGCATTCAGCCTGTCGCCTGGGGCGATGCCCTGCGCGAAAGCGAATTTACCCGCTGGGTCTACCAGGGGCTTTGCGGTCTTGAGAAGGAGCAACGCGATGAAATTTGATACCGTAATCGTCGGCGGCGGGCTGGCAGGCCTGCTCTGCGGCATCAAGCTCACGAAGCTGGGGCTGCGCTGCGCCATTATCACCCGGGGCCAGAGCGCCCTGCACTTCTCGTCGGGCTCTCTGGATCTGGTGGACGACGCGTACCGCGATAAGCTCCCGCCGGAGCATCCGTATCACCTGATTGGCGCCCAGCATATTGACCGCTTTGCGCTGGAAGCCGAAGCGCTGCTGGCGGACTGCGGCGCGCGTCTGAAGGGAAGCGCCCGGCTCAATCACCAGCGCGTCACGCCGCTCGGCACCCTGCGCTCTGCCTGGCTCAGCCCGGAAGAAGTGCCCGTTGCTCCCTTCAACGCCGCGCGCGTGCGGGTCGTGGGCATTAGCGGCTTTCTGGATTTTCAGCCCCATCTCGCGGCAGCGTCGCTCTGTCGCCAGGGCGTCAATGCCGAAACGGCTGAGATAGAGCTGCCTGAGCTTGATGTCCTGCGCGACAACCCGAGCGAATTTCGCGCTGTGAATATCGCCCGTTTTCTGGATAACGAGGACAAATGGCCGCTGCTGTATGACGCGCTCAGGCCCCTCAGCGACAGCTGTGACGCCCTGCTGATGCCCGCCTGCTTTGGTTTACGCGACAACAGGCTCTGGCGCTGGCTCTCGGACCGTCTGCCCTGCACGCTCGGCCTGCTGCCAACCCTGCCCCCTTCTGTCCCCGGCATTCGCCTGCATACCCAACTCCAGCGCCAGTTTGTCGCGCTGGGCGGCGTGTGGATGGCGGGTGATGAGGTGAAAAAAATCACCCTGACCGACGGCGCGGTGAGCAAAATCTGGACGCGCAACCACGACGATATTCCGCTTCGCGCGCGCTTTACGGTGCTGGCAAGCGGCAGCTTCTTCAGCAACGGGCTGCTGAGCAGCCGGGAGGGCATCCGGGAAGCCATTATGGGGCTCGATGTTCGCCAGCGTGCCTCCCGCGCGGACTGGTATCAAAGTGATTTCTTCTCGCCGCAGCCTTGGCAGCAGTTCGGCGTAATTGTCGATAACCAGCTACATCCGCAACTTTCCGGTAAGCCCGTCAGTAATCTTTTTGCCATCGGCTCGCTGCTGGGCGGGTACGATCCGATTGCCCAGGGATGCGGTGGTGGAGTATGCGCCGTCACGGCGCTGTATGTGGCAGAGCAGATTAGCCAGCGCACGGAGGCTGAACGATGAACGACACCCGTTTTGAAAGCTGCATTAAATGCACGGTGTGTACCACCGTCTGCCCGGTGAGCGGCGTAAACCCACGCTATCCCGGGCCAAAGCAGGCCGGACCGGACGGCGAGCGTCTGCGCCTGAAGGACGGCAAGCTGTACGACGAGGCGCTGAAATACTGCATCAACTGCAAACGCTGCGAAGTCGCCTGCCCGTCGGATGTGAAAATCGGCGATATCATCCAGCGCGCCCGGGCGCGCTACAGCACGCAAAAGCCGACGCTGCGGGACGCGATTCTGAGCCATACCGATCTGATGGGCAGCGTCTCGACGCCGTTTGCCCCGCTGGTGAATGCCGCGACCTCCCTCAAACCGGTGCGTCAACTGCTGGATGCCACGCTGAAGATAGACCATCACCGCAGCCTGCCGAAATATTCTCACGGCACCTTCCGCCGCTGGTACAAATCCGTCGCGGCGGAGCAGGCGCAGTACGCCGACCAGGTGGCCTTTTTCCACGGCTGCTATGTGAACTACAACCACCCGCAGCTGGGCAAAGATCTGCTGAAGGTGATGAACGCCATGGGAACGGGCGTTCAGCTACTGAACAAAGAGAAGTGCTGCGGCGTACCGCTGATCGCCAACGGGTTTACCGATAAAGCGCGCAGGCAGGCTCAGAGCAATGTCACCTCCCTGCGCGAAGCGATTGTCGATAAAGGTATTCCGGTGCTGGCGACCTCGTCCACCTGCACCTTCACCCTGCGCGATGAGTACCCGCATCTGCTGGACGTGGATAATACCGGCCTGCGCGAGCACATCGAGCTGGCGACACGCTTCCTGTGGCGCAAGCTCGATAGCGGGCAGACGTTGCCGCTGGGGAAATTGCCCCTGAAAGTGGTGTATCACACGCCGTGTCATATGGAGAAAATGGGCTGGTCGCTCTATACGCTTGAGCTGCTGCGGTTAATTCCAGGCCTGGAGCTGACGGTGCTGGATTCGCGCTGCTGCGGGATTGCGGGAACCTACGGCTTTAAGCGTGAAAACTACGAAACGTCGCAGGCGATTGGCGCCCCGCTGTTCCGTCAGATTGAAGAGAGCGGCGCGGATATCGTGGTAACGGACTGCGAAACCTGCAAGTGGCAGATTGAGATGTCCACCAGCAAGCGCTGCGAACATCCAATCACCCTGCTGGCGAAGGCGCTGGGCTGAACATGGCCGGGGCGAAACGCCCCGGCCAACGTTTACTCCACGAATAGCGACTCGACAACGTTGATCCAGCCGTGCTCGCTGGCAACCTCTTTGCCATTCAGCCAGCGGCGCAGCATGTTCAGCGCCATCATGGCGCAAACCTCCTGACGCACCGCCAGGCTGTGGCGGGTGATGTTCATTTTTACCCGCAGGGCCCAGGTCCCTTCCGGCGTCGCCAGCGCGAAGTTAAGGTGTTCCTCGTCCAGCCCCCCGACAAACAGCGCCAGACCGGCAAAATGCTTCACCCTTCTCTCGGAAGCCCAGCGGGCGGTTTGCGCCAGGGTCTCCTGCTGGAACGGCACCACTTCGCTGGCCAGCAGCGGCGCGTTGACGCGCGACAGCTGCAGCGCCAGCAGGCCACCGGTGAACTGCTCGCTTAAGGTCACACTCAGCTGACGCGACTGCAGATGCGTCGCAATCTGCGCGGGTAGCCCTTCCGTCCCTTCAAAGATCAGGCTTTCGCCCGCCACGCGCTGCACCTCGGGCCACAGGGCCAGCATCGCCTCTTTCTGTTCGGCCGGACCTGTCAGCTTAAGCTCAATGATCGGCATGGAGGAGCGGTAGCCCATGGAGACGCCCGGCGGCAGCGGGAGAGGGTCAAGGCTCTGGGCCAGATCGCTTTCCGAGCGGCCAAAGGTGGTCAGACGCAGGCACAGCGGCGGTTCAGGCAGGGTAAAACGATCGCGAAGGCGCGGCAGGATCTGCTGCTCGACCATCACTTTAAATTCTGAGGGCACGCCCGGCGTGAAGAACATCAGGCAGCGGTTCAGCTGCATGGCAAACCCGCACGCGGTACCCACCGGGTTATCGACCAGCTCGGCGCTGGCGGGAATTTCAGCCTGTTTGCGGTTGCTGGGGGCCATGACGCGGCCACGTTCGGAGAAAAAGCGCTCCATCTGCGAAAGCCACGCCTCGTGCAGCACCAGCCCTTCGCCTTTTGCGGTCGCGGCGGCCAGCGCGCTGAGATCGTCACCGGTGGGGCCGAGTCCGCCATTCACAATCAGCACGTCGCAGTGTTTGCTGCGCTCGCGCAGAATAGCGACCAGCGACTCAAGATTGTCGCCCACCGTATTGCGGCGCGTTAACGGTAATCCTTGCTCAAAGAAAAGATCGGCAAGCCAGGCAGCATTGGTATCAATAATTTGTCCATGCAGCACTTCGTCGCCGGTGGATAACATCTCCACGTTAATCATTATGTTCTCCCGCTTATTTGGTCAAAACACTATAGCGCAAACGCGGGGTGGAGAAGAGAGAAACTGGCGCGACAGAACGCCGCGCCGGAGTGATTAGAAGCCTGCGCTGACGCCCACGTACGGGCCGTCGGCCAGCGCGTTGTCGCGGTTGCCGTCTTTGCCGGCCAGGTTCAGATAGCGATAGCCCGCTTCGATGGTAATCGGACGCATGATGGTCCAGCGCGCGCCGGCGTTGGCCTCTTCATAGCTTTCGATACCGCTTGAGAGGGAGTCCGGCGAATAGTAGTACTCACCAAACAGGCCGAAGCTGTCGCCAATTTTCCACTGCAGGCCACCGCCCACTGCCGCCGCGTACCCTTCGTCACCGTCATTTGGGTTGGTGTAGATACCTTTACCGCCGACGGTGGCCAGGAACGGGCCAAGAGGAACGTTCAGACCCAGGCCGAGGCTCGCCGCGTCGCCGTCGTCATCGTTATGCGTCCAGCCGCCGGTCATCGCCAGGCCGGAAGTCTCGGTACCCATGCCAAAGCCCAGGTGGGTATAATCCTGACCCGCCGAGCCGTTAATGCTGATGGCGTTAGCCGCCGCAGATACAACCATCAGGCCGAAGCCCACGAATGCCACTTTTTTCATTGTCGTGATCCCGCACAATTATTATAAAGAAGTCCCAAAACCGCGAGATTTTAACCGGAGTCTTCCGGGGATCAAGCACTCTGCGTGCGGCAGGTCAGTAGATTGTAATTATTTGAAACGGCTATTATCCCTTCAGCGAGGCGTTCACCCACTGCTGCAACGCGCGGCGTGAGACTTTAATGCCGCCATTTTTGAGTTCGGTCGGCAACAGCAGCCAGCGGACGGGTTGCTCAAAACGCGCCACCTTATCCCTGACCCAGTCAGGTAAACAGCTGATATCCGTGCCCGGCTCGCACTCCACCACCGCCACCGGACGCTGTCCAAACTCGGCGTCGTCCAGCGGGACGATAAACACCTGGTTAATCTGCGGATGGCGGGCGATAACGCGCTCAAGGCTCTCCGGCTGGATCCCTTCTCCGCCGCTAAAAAAGAGGTTGTCCATGCGGCCCAGGATCGTCAGGCGGCCGTCATGCCATTCCCCGCGATCGCGGGTAGCGAACCATCCCTGCGCGTTGGTCAGCGGAACCAATTCACCGTCCCGCCAGTAGCCTGAGGCCATACTCTCTGCCCGGATCCAGACCTCACCGTTAACCACCTGCACCTCTCTGCCCGGCAGCGCGGAGCCTACGTCCGGCTCGCCGTCCGCCGCTTTCGCGCAGACGGTAGAGGCAAACTCGGTCAGGCCGTAGCCGCAGAAGGTGCGAATCCCCTGCTCGCGCGCCTGCTGCGTCAATTCAACAGGAATGGCGGCCCCGCCCAGCAGCACCGCTTTCAGTGCAACAGGCTGGTGGGCATTAAGCAGACGCCAGAGCTGGGTCGGCACCAGCGAAGCGTGCGTACAGCCGCGCAGCGCCTGCGCCAGCGGCTGTTTCTCGCGCACGGTTAACCGCGCGCCGGCCTGCAGCCAGCGCCATAAAATCCCCTGGCCGGAAACGTGAAACAGCGGCAGCGAAAGCAGCCAGTCGTCGTCTTCGCCGTAGGGCATCAGCGCCAGCACGCCGCGCGCGCTGGCAAGATGAGCCTCGCAGGTATGGACCGCCGCTTTCGGCAGCCCGGTGGAGCCGGAGGTTAGCGTCATCGACGCCAGCCGCGCCGGCTGCCACGCAACGCGATATTCCCCCGCATGCTCGCGCATGCTCAGGGCTGGAAGACCGTCGCAGGTACCGTCCTGCACCAGCGCAAAGCGCAGCGTCATCTGCGGGAGCAACACGTCCAGCAGCGGGCGAGGCAGCTGCGGATTAACGGGAAGAATACGCGCCCCGCACTGGAGCAACGCCAGCCACGCCAGCAGGGTTCGCGGATGATTATGGGCCAGCAGCAGCACGCCGCTGCCCTCCTCCACGCCCTGCAGGTGAAACTCTGCCGCAAGGCGGTCGACGCGGGCGCACAGCTGTTGCCAGCTGAGCACCTCGTCGTTCAGCCTGAGGGCCGGTTTATCAGCAAACTGCGCGCGCCAGTGCCGCCACGGCCAGTCGGTAAAACTCATAACAACGGCTCCAGCGCCGCGACGTTGAGGCACGGCAGCGCGCTGTCCGGCCACCTGCGGATAAGCTGAGCCTGCATCAGGTTCAGCGTGTCGAGGCCAGGGATCGTATCCGGCGTTAGCCAGGCGGCAATGCGCGCCAGCTGGGTCAGCCCAAGGCTGGACTCAATCGACGAGCTGATGACCGCCGTCAGCCCCAGCGCGTGCGCCGCCGCGACCTGCTCGCGCACCTTCGCCAGGCTGCCGGTCAGCGTTGGTTTAATCACTACCGCGCTGACGCCGGGCTCGGCGACAAATTCAAAATCGTCCTCGCGCAGGCTTTCATCCCAGGCGATGGCAATCCCCGTTTCGCGGGCGAACGCGCGCGAATCGTCGCGGGTTTTGCACGGTTCTTCGAGGAAGGCAATGCGGCTGCGGTACGCCGGGTTGACGTACTTTGCAAACTGCTGCGCCTTGAGCGGCGTCCAGGCGCGGTTAGCGTCAAGACGCAGATGAAGGTCGGGGATCGCCTCCAGCAGCAGGTTGGCGACCATGCCGTCGCGCACCGCCTCGTAGAGACCGACTTTAATTTTCGCCACTTTCTCGCCCGGCATGGCGGAGAGCAGCGCGAACAGCTCGTCAGGATCGCCCGTACAGAGCGGTGCCGCGCGGTAGTTAGCCTCTTCAGGCAGGCTGCCGTCCAGCTCCGCCAGGGCGCAGCTGATGCCAAAAGCCGCGGAAGGCACGTCCGGCAGCGCCGGATCCGCGCCCTCACGCCATGCGTCCGACCACGCCAGCAATACAGACTGCGCGTCATCCAGCGACTCCAGGCTAAAGCCCGGCAGCGGCGAAATCTCGCCCCATCCTTCCCGTTCGCCCTGCTGCAGATGCACGAAGAAGCCGTCACGGGTTTTTAACCGCCGTTCACGCAGCACCACGCCCGCGTCCATCGGTATCTGCCAGCGGTAAACCTGCGCGCGACGCATTACGGGTTCCGTTTGTATTTGCTGAAGTCCGGCTGGCGTTTTTCGTTAAACGCGTTGCGCCCTTCCTGACCCTCTTCGGTCATGTAGAACAGCATGGTGGCGTTGCCCGCCAGCTCCTGCAGACCCGCCTGACCGTCGCAGTCGGCGTTGAGAGCGGCCTTCAGGCAGCGCAGCGCCATCGGGCTGTTTTGCAGCATTTCGCGGCACCAGCGAACGGTCTCTTTTTCGAGATCGGCAATCGGAACCACGGTATTCACCAGGCCCATATCCAGCGCTTCCTGGGCGTTGTACTGACGGCACAGGAACCAGATTTCGCGGGCTTTTTTCTGCCCGACGATGCGTGCCATGTACGAGGCGCCCCAGCCGCCGTCGAAGGATCCCACTTTCGGACCGGTCTGGCCGAAGATGGCGTTCTCGGCGGCAATGGTCAGATCGCACATCATGTGCAGCACGTGACCGCCGCCGATGGAGTAGCCCGCTACCATCGCCACTACCGGTTTCGGACAGGTGCGGATCTGACGCTGGAAATCGAGGACGTTCAGGTGGTGGGTACCCGCATCGTCCTGGTATCCGCCGTAGTCGCCGCGCACTTTCTGATCGCCGCCGGAGCAGAACGCTTTATCGCCTTCGCCGGTCAGGACAATCACGCCGATGTTATCGTCGTAGCGCGCATCCGCCAGAGCCTGAATCATCTCTTTCACGGTCAGCGGACGGAAGGCGTTACGCACCTGCGGGCGGTTGATAGTGATTTTGGCAATGCCGTCGGTGGATTTGTGGTAACGAATGTCGGTGTAGCCTTCGGAGCAGTCCTGCCATTCAACCGGGGCGTAAAGCATGTTTTCATCAGGGTAAATCATAGAGTGTCCTTTATTCGATAACGCAGTATCTGAGCCAGACTCGCGATAACCGCATCGGGGTTTTCCCGGTGGGCGTTGTGTCCGGCGTCTGGAATGGCATGGCGAACGGCGTTCACTTCCGCGGCAAGGGCCGCGAACTTCTCATCCCGTTCGCCATAGAGATAGTCAAAAGAGAAATCGCGTGCGCTAAGCGCGGCACGCAAATCCGGCTGCACGGCCAGCGAGGTCGCCTCAAGCATCATCGCCAGCGTCGCGCCGTTGTTCTGGCTGCGCAGGGTAATAAGCGCATCGCGCTGGGCGTCCGTGAGGGAGGCGAACACGGGCTGTTGGTACCAGTCAGCGAACACCTTCTCCAGCGGTTCGGTGCGAAAACGCGTTGCCCAGCGGCGGTCGGACGCCAGCCGCGCACTTCGCGCATCGGCATCCTGCAGGCCCGGGTGTCCACCTTCAACAATCACCCCGAGCAGCCCCTTCGGCTGCTGGCTGGCATGGAACATCGCAATGCGGCCGCCGAGGGAGTACCCGATGAGCCAGAATTTAAGTATGTTGTAACTAAGAAGGGTTCGGGTGAGCAACGTGCTCATCTCGTCAAACCCCATCACGCCCAGATTCCGGGATCCGCCGTGCCCCGGCAGATCCAGATACAGCCGGGGATAATCGCTGAGCCCTTCACCGACCCTCTGCCACTCGCGGCGGTCGCCCGAAAAACCGTGCAAAAAGACCAGCCAGGGATAGCCCGGTTTGCCAGCCTGCTGCACGCCAGAGAGGATCACAGCTGGCTCACCTGCGCCAGCAGGCTTTGCAGGGCCTGCGCACCGTCAGCCTCGTTCACCACCAGCTCAATCAGCGTCGCGCCCGGCTGTTTCCAGGCGCTGCTTAACGCCGCGTCCAGCTGTTCACAGCTTTCCGGGCGATGGTATTTCAGGCTAAACATCGCCGCGGCGTGTTCGAACTGCACGTTCTGCGGCATCAGATAGAAGCGCTCGCGCTCGCTCTGAGGCGTTGGCAACAGGGAGAAAATCTGCCCGCCGTTGTTGTTGACCACAATCAGCACAAACGGGGCAGACGCCTGACGCAGCAGCGCCAGCGCGTTGAGATCGTAGAGCGCGGAGAGATCGCCCACGATCGCCAGCGTCGATTTCGCGTTGGCGCGCTGCACGCCCGCCGCCGTGGAGATCAGCCCGTCGATGCCGCTGGCACCGCGGTTGCTGTACACCGGGTAGCCCGCGGGCAGCTTCGAGAAAGCGTCAATCAGCCGCACGACGAGGCTGTTGCCGACAAACAATTGCCCCTGTTCAGGCAGGCACTGGCGAATGCGGTGCGCCAGCCCGGCCTCGCTAAACGCTTCACAGTGCGCTTTGGTCAGTTCCCACGCCTGGCGCGAAAGGTCCGGGATAACCACCGCCCAGGGCTTGCGTTTCTCAGCCGGATGAAGCGTCAGCCAGGCGTCGATACTGCTGACCAGACGACGGCCGCGGTGGTGCGCCGGGTCAAGCCGTCCTTCCAGCGAATCCACCAGCCAATACTCTTCCGGCGTGCAGGTGGCCTGCCACTGCAGTAACCGTTTGCCGGTCAAACTCGATCCAAGCTGGACCACAATCTGCGCCTGCGCCAGTTCGGTGACCGCTTTCGCATTACCCAGCCAGAGGTCGGCGCACGGCAGCGGCTGACCGGTCTGGGAAAGCACGTCGCCAATCAGCGGCCAGCCGAGGGTTTGCGCCCATTCGGCGACCAGCTTGCCTTCGGCGGCGCTCATGCGCCCGGCAATCACCACGCCGCGCTTCTGCCGCCAGAAGAACCAGTCGCGCTGTTTCGCGCTCTCAAGATGCGTCTGCTCGCGCAGCCACGGTTTTTCACTCTGCCACCAGTCGCCGAGGGACTGCTGCCAGTCAAGACCGGTGTCGTCCAGCTCGCCGTAGAGCGGCTCGGCAAACGGGCAGTTGATATGCAGCGCCCCGCTGCGCAACGTCTCCATGGCGTGATCGACCGTGGAGACCAGCCAGCTTGCCGGAATATCCTGGGTGGGACGCGGTAACGAAATCGTCTGCGAAGGATGCGAAGAAAAGAGCCCCGGCTGGCGAATGGCCTGATTGGCGCCGCAGTCGATAAGCTCAGGGGGACGATCGGCCGTCAGTAAGATCAGTCTTTCACCCGTTAACCCGGCTTCTATCAGGGCCGGATAGAGGTTCGCCACGGCGGTACCGGAGGTGACGATCACCGCCACAGGTTCTTTGCTGACTTTCGCCAGACCCAGCGCCAGATGGCCGAGGCCGCGTTCATCAAAGTGGGTGTGGTGAATCAACGCCCGGTTTTCTGCGGCCGCCAGCGTCAGCGGCGTTGAGCGAGAACCCGGTGCAATACACACGTGCCTGACGCCGTGGCGCGTCAGGGCTTCAAGGATCACCGCCGCCCAGCGTCGGTTAAAAGAACTTACTGACATGAGATTGTCCGGTATCAAGAATGCGACACAGTATAAATAATAGAAAAAATTGGAATTTTGATATGAATCGGGATTGCGCGAATCTGTATTAATCCCTTAGGAGCAGAGAGCGCAATCCGGCGGCTTTGTTTTCGATCTCCTGCCACTCCTGCTCCGGGTCAGATCCGCTGACAATACCGGCGCCAGCGTAGAGCCGCAGGGAGTCCTCCTGAACGCGCGCGGAGCGCAGCGCCACGCAGAACTCACTCTGTTCGGGGGATAAGTACCCGGCCGAACCGGCGTACCACTCGCGGTTAAAGGGTTCAACCTTCTGGATAAACTCGCGCGCGGGCTGTCGGGGTAATCCGGCAACGGCCGCGGTCGGCTGTAACATGAGCAGACACTGCTCGTCGTCGGCCTGTTTCAGCTCGGTCCAGATACAGCGGCGCAAATGCTGCACCTTACGCAGGCGTACCACCTGGGGGGGCAGTACCTCAAGCGTCTGCGTAGAGCGCTGAAGACGCTGGCAGATATCTTCCACCACCAGCATATTTTCGCGCTGGTTTTTATCATCGTTCAGCAGCCACTCGCCGAGACGCTGCGCCTGGCTATCATCGGCATGGCTGGCGACGGTGCCAGCGAGCGCTTCCGTGCGCAGCAGCTTGCCGCGCCGCCGCCAGAGACGCTCGGGCGTAGAGCCGAGAAACGCGTTGCTGGCGTCGAATACCATGCAGAAATGATAGCAATGTAAATTCAGGGCGCGGCTGGCGGCCATCAGCGCGACAGGGTTAACGCGCTGCGTGAACTGCAGATCGGTTGCCCTGGCGAGCACCACTTTTTCAAACTCACCGCGCGCGATGGTCTCCGTCGCCCTGCGGATAAGTTTCAGCCATTCGGCCTGCTGCGGCTGATGGGTTTCGTGCTCAACATGCACGGAGAGCGGACGGATAGATCTCGCAGGACGGAGCCGCTGTAAAAAATCCTGCGCGACGCGGGCATCCTCCACAAGCGAGCGGTCGCTCCAGAGCTGCAGGCGCAGCGTGGCGTTGCCGGCGGTACGTCGCCAGAGCAGTCGCGGTAAAAAGAGGCTCCCCTGTTCGGGATTAAAGGCGTTCAGGCCGCAGACGCGAGTATCTTGCGCCGCATTTTGCTCGCGCAAAAACTGCGAGGCTAATGCCAGAGAGGAAAATTGGTTGACCGCCCCCAGCGCGGCCAGCTCTTCATCGCCGTTACGCTGCTGCCAGTAAAACTGCGGATAACACTGCTGCTCGCCCAGCCAGGCGAGGGGATCGAAGGCGTCGTTTAACGGGAAAGAGACGTCGAAATGACGTATGCCGGGTGCTGCGGGTAACGCTTGCGATAGCTGGGTACGCAGTTGCTCCAGCGCGAGGAAAATCGAATTCACGCGAACCTCTCCCTGTTAAAACCTCGTATTATACGGGGTACTGGCCATAAATAGCAGTACCCACGTATATACACGGCATCCTTCAAGCTGCCTCGGCGTTGGCTGCGTCTGCTCACCCCAGTCACTTACTTGAGTAAGCTCCTGGGGCTTCTCAGACTTGCCGCCTTGATGCAACTCGAATGATTTTGTGTAAAGGGAGTGGTTAAGCGGCTTAACGACGGGCTAACAGCAGCCCCAGCACCAGCCCTACGGCAGCACCCACCCCAATACCCTGCCACGGTTTTTCATGCACGTAATCATCGGCACGATACACCGCTTTTTTGGCACGGTAGTAGTAAGTATCTGACGCATGGCTGACGCGGTTTTTCACGTCATGCAGCGCCTGCTCGGCACGGGCTTTTAGCTCAATATATTTCTGATCGGCAGGGTCGCCCGAGGAACGTAACACCTCTTCCAGCGTTTCGCTCAGCAAGGCCAGGTCGTCGTCGATACGGGTATCCCAGGATTGAAATGACATATTTTTCTCCATGTTAGTACACCAGTCCGCTAACTATAGCCAACGAGATGCCATTACGCCTGTTTCACTTCTCGCGCCATGCCGACGTGCGGAATGCCATCTTCATCGTATACCTCCGTCACTGGCGCAAAGCCAAAGTGCCCGTAAAAGGATTGAAGATGCGCCTGCGCACCGAGGTATAACGCCTTGTCCGGCCACTGTTTCCGGCACGCCTCCAGCGTTTTTTCCATCAGCTGATAGCCCAGTTTTTCACCGCGCGCCTTGCCGCTGATGATGACGCGGCCAATGACGACAGGCTCAAAATCGTCTTCGCTTTTCAGAATCCTCGCATACGCCACCAGCTCGTTATCCCGCCAGCCGAGGATATGGCGGTTCTCACCGACAAGGTCATCACCATCGATGTCCTGATACGGGCAGGTCTGTTCCACAACAAACACTTCACAGCGCAGCTTCAGCAGGGCGTAAAGTGAATGAACGGTGAGGTCGCTATGATGTAAATCTTGCCACTGGATCATGTCAGTCTCCTTCCTGGGGTTCATCACGTTATACTAAACCCCTCCCCGTTCGGCAAAGGGCTGATTGCGTTATGGAACTGATTTTTCTGGGTACGTCCGCTGGCGTGCCAACCCGCTCACGAAACGTGACGGCGATCCTGCTGGATCTTAAGCATCCCACCCGCGGCGGGCTGTGGCTGTTTGACTGCGGTGAAGGGACGCAGCATCAGCTGTTACACACCGCTTACCACCCCGGCAAGCTGGATAAAATTTTTATCACCCATCTGCATGGCGACCACCTGTTTGGCCTTCCCGGCCTGCTGTGCAGCCGCTCGATGGCCGGTAACGCCAACCCGCTGACGATTTACGGGCCAGCGGGTATTCGTGAATTTGTCGAAACTACGCTGCGCCTGAGCGGGTCATGGACAGATTATCCGCTGGAGGTCGTTGAGATTACCGAAGGCCTGGTTTTTGATGACGGGGATTATCGGGTTACCGCTCAACCGCTCAATCATCCTGTGGAGTGCTATGGCTACCGCATTGAGGCGCATGACAAACCCGGCGCGCTGGATGCCGCCGCGCTGATGGCCGACGGCGTAAAACCCGGGCCGCTGTTCCAGCGTCTGAAGCACGGAGAGACCGTCACGCTGGAGGACGGACGCGTCATCAACGGCCAGGATTATCTCGCCGCACCACAGCCGGGCAAAAAACTGGCGATTTTTGGCGATACGGCCCCGTGCCCGGCGGCGCTCACGCTGGCCCAGGGCGTGGACGTCATGGTGCATGAAGCGACGCTTGAAACGGCAATGGAAGAGAAAGCCAACAGCCGGGGCCATAGCTCCACGCGTCAGGCGGCGCAGCTTGCCCGTGACGCGGGCGTCGGGCGGCTCATCGTCACCCACGTCAGCTCGCGCTACGACGCGCGGGGATGCGCAAACCTGCTGGCAGAGTGCCGCACGCTGTTCCCGGAATGTGAGCTGGCCGAAGATTTCGCTCAGGTTAGCGTTTAGTCCTTCATTTTTCCCTCAGGATGCCGATAACGATTAAAAGGTCAGCATTTCTCTCGAGGGTAGAATGGATAATTTCCAGAAAGATATTGATGACAGGGCGAATCTGACCCTGTCGAACCGTTTTGAACTGTTGCTGTTCCGTCTTGGCACCTCTCTGAACGAAAATAAATCCGAGCTGTTTGGCATTAACGTCTTTAAGCTGCGTGAAATTGTGCCGATGCCGGAGTTCACGAAACCCGCCGGGATGAAGTCACCTCTGATGGGAATGGTGAATATACGCGATCAGGTGATCCCGGTGATTGACCTGGCCGCCGTGGCGGGCTGTAAGCCCACCACCGGGCTGAACATCCTGCTGA
Organism: Enterobacter cloacae complex sp. ESBL7; assembly: GCF_041679625.1. Lineage (NCBI taxonomy): Bacteria > Pseudomonadati > Pseudomonadota > Gammaproteobacteria > Enterobacterales > Enterobacteriaceae > Enterobacter > Enterobacter cloacae complex sp. ESBL7. The sequence goes on along the minus strand of NZ_JBGORN010000002.1, from coordinate 299,673 downwards.
TCACCGAATATGCGCGCAGCGTGCAGGCGTTTGCCGTGGAATCGGTTGAGAACATCATGCGTCTGGACTGGAAGCAGGTGCATGCGGCGGAAACCGCCGTCAGCGGTCGCTACATCACCAGCATCGCGTGTCTTGACGAAAAGACCGATACCAACGATCTGGCGATGGTGCTGGACGTTGAGCAGATCCTGTATGACATCACCCCGGCCAATCACGATCTGCACGCCACGAACCTGAAGACCACCAAATTCCATATCAAACCGGGCGCTGTCGCCATCGTCGCGGAAGACTCCAAAGTGGCGCGCTCGATGCTGGAAAAAGGTCTGCAGGCCATGGAGATCCCGGCACAGCTGCATATCACCGGCAAAGACGCGTGGGAAAAAATCGGCGTGCTGGCGGCGCAGGCCCAGGCTGAAGGGGTTCCCATCACCGATAAGATCGCTCTGGTGCTGACCGACCTCGAAATGCCGGAGATGGACGGTTTTACGCTGACGCGCAAAATCAAAACCGACCCGATATTGAAGGACATTCCGGTCGTGATCCACTCTTCCCTTTCCGGCAACGCCAACGAAGACCATATTCGCAAGGTGAAGGCGGACGGGTATGTGGCGAAGTTTGAGCTGAACGAGCTGTCGTCGGTGATTGAGGAAGTGCTGGACCGCTCGATGAAGAAGATTGACGGGCCGTTGATTAGCCGGAAGCAGCTGGCTTAGTCGGGTGGCGCTACGCTTACCCGACCTACAAAACCCGTAGGCCCTGCAAGCGTAGCGCCGCTGGACAAACCATAAAAAAACCCGCCGAGGCGGGTTTTTTCGTTACGTGCGGGCTGGTGCCCTCACCCCGTCCCTCTCCCACCGGGAGAGGGCGCAAACATTAAAAAAGGCAACTTTCGTTGCCTTTTTGCTTTCACCTTACATCAGCGGCATCGCTCGCTGCACGATATCAATCAGCGGCTGCGGATAGATACCGAAGATCAGCACCAGCAGTGCGGAGATAAGCACGACAATACCACCGGCGCTGTACTGCCAGTTGGTTGGGGCATCACGATTGAGCTGCTGAGGCGCGCTCAGGTACAGGCTCACGGCCACGCGCAGGTAGTAGTAGAGGCCAATCGCGGAGCCGATAACCACGCCCGCGGTCAGCCACCACAGGTGCGCCTGCACACCGACGGCCAGCACGTAGAACTTACCGATAAAGCCGAGCGTCATCGGGATACCTGCCAGAGAGAGCATCATCACGGTCATTACCGCGGACAGGATCGGACGGTGCCAGAACAGACCACGGTAGGAGAACAGTGAATCGGCATCCGGGCCACGGTACGGGCTGGACATCAGGCTCACCACGCCGAAGGCGCCGAGGCTGCTGAACAGGTAACCGGCCAGATACACGCCCACGGCTTCCATCGACATCTCACCGCTCTGCAGCGCAATCAGCGCCACCATCAGGTAGCCCAGATGAGAGATAGACGAGTAGCCCAGCAGACGCTTGATGTTGGTCTGGCTCAGCGCCATCAGGTTACCGAAGATGATGGAGACGAACGCGATAATGCCCAGCACCACGCGAACCGCTTCGCTGTCACCAACCGGCGCGTACAGGAACAGACGCATGACCACACCGAAGATAGCGATCTTGCTCGCCGTCGCCAGGAAGGTCGACACCGGAGCCGGGGCACCCTGGTATACGTCTGGCGTCCACAGGTGGAACGGCACCAGAGAGAGTTTGAAGCCGAGGCCAACGATCATCATGCCCAGACCCGCCAGCAGCAGCGGCTCATGCAGCATGCCGTCACCGAGGCTCTTGCCGAGCGCCATGAAAGAGAGGTTACCGGACTGTGCGTACAGCAGCGCAATACCAAACAGCAGGAACGAGGACGCAGCAGCAGACAGAATGGTGTACTTGATGCTTGCTTCCAGGGAGCGCTTCTGACGGAAGGCGTAACCAATCAGGCCGAACAGCGGCAGAGAGATCAGCTCAATACCGAGGAACAGCGCGGCCAGGTGGTTCGCATTCGCCAGCAGAATGCCGCCCAGAGCGGCAATCAGAACCAGCAGGTAAAACTCTTCTTTGTTGTCGTTGTAGCCTTCGAGCCACGGGTACGCAAAGGTACAGGTTGCCAGGCTCGCCAGCAGCACCAGACCGGTATACAGCATGGCGTAACCGTCAACGCGCATCAGCGGGGTGACGTCCATCGCCCCACCCTGGCCAACAAACCAGAGAGAGACTAACGCGGCGTTCAGGCCGATGACCGACAGCGTGGCATTCAGGAAGTGATTGCGTCGCCACGCAATGGAGAGCATCACAACCACCACCGTCAATCCGACGATCAGCAGCGGTAGCAGCGCGATCAGTTGTTGTGGAGTTATTGTCATGGCGAATTACGGCCTTGTAGTAGAAGCAGAATTAACAAACCACTGCTGGATGTTACCCATCGCGCTATGCGAGGTATCCAGAATCGGCTGTGGGAAGAAGCCCAGCAGCACCAGCAGTACGACCAGCAGCAGGATGATGAACAGCTCACGCAGCGACATCCCCGGCAGTTCTTGTGCAGCAATTTCGCTCTTCGCTTTACCGAAGTAGGCGCGGTGCAGCATCGCCAGCGAGTACACGGAAGCGAACACCAGACCAAAGGTGGAGATCACGGTAATCACCGGAACCACTTTGAAGCTGCCGAACAGAATCATAAATTCGCCGACGAAGTTACCGGTACCCGGCATCCCCAGGGTAGCCACCGCGAAGAACATGGACAGCGCTGGCAGCCACTTAATTTTGCTCCACAGACCGCCCATCATGCGCATGTCGCGGGTATGCAGACGTTCGTACAGCTGACCGCACAGGATGAAGAGGCCGGCTGCGGACAGACCGTGCGCAATCATCTGGATTACCGCGCCCTGGTACGCCAGCTGGCTACCGGTGTAGATAGCAATCAGCACGAAGCCCATGTGGGAAACGGAGGTGTAGGCAATCAGACGCTTGATGTCGTACTGCGTGAAGGCCATCCAGGCACCGTAGAAGATACCGATCACACCCAGCCACATGGCAATAGGTGCGAACTCTGCGGAGGCATTCGGGAACAGCGGCAGTGCGAAACGCAGCAGACCGTAGGCCGCCGTTTTCAGCAAGATGCCCGCCAGGTCAACGGAACCCGCCGTTGGTGCCTGAGAGTGCGCGTCTGGCAGCCAGCCGTGCAGCGGAACGACCGGCATTTTCACCGCGAACGCGATGAAGAAGCCCAGCATCAGCAGGTATTCAACGCCGTGGGACATTGGCGTTTTCAGCAGATCTTCGTAGTTGAAGGTCCAGGTTCCGGTCGCGTTGTGGTGAACAAACACCAGCGCCAGAATAGCAATCAACATCACCAGACCACTCGCCTGGGTATAGATGAAGAACTTGGTTGCCGCCGTGATACGCGTTTTACCGTCGGACGCCTTGTGGCCCCACAGCGCGATCAGGAAGTACATCGGCACCAGCATCATCTCCCAGAAGAAGAAGAACAGGAACATGTCGATGGCAAGGAACACGCCGATCACGCCGCCCAGGATCCACATCAGGTTCAGGTGGAAGAAGCCCTGGTATTTTTCGATTTCTCGCCAGGAGCAAAGTACCGCCAGAACGCCGAGCAGACCGGTCAGCACCACCATCAGCAGCGACAGACCGTCAATCGCCAGGTGGATCGTAATGCCGAAACGCGGGATCCACGGCAGGATGAACTCAGACTGCCACTGCGGAATGCCCGCAGACTGGGTCAGTGAGTAACCGCCCTGCAACCACAGTTGCAGGCCAAGCGCGAGCGTCAATCCCATGGTGATCAGCGCGATCCAGCGCGGCATCTTCACGCCAAAGCGTTCAGTCTGCCAGCACAGGAAGCCGCCGATGAAGGGAATTAATATTAGCCAGGGTAGTAACATGGCGATTTACATTCCTTTTTAAGGCCCCCAGCAGGGGCCTGATTTTCAACGAATTCGAATAAAATTCACTTAACGATCAACGCAACACCATCAGCAGCGCCAGCACGACAACCGCACCTATGCTCATGGACGCCACATACCAGCGCAGGTAACCGTTCTCGCTGTACAGCAGGCCTTTACCTGCAAAGCGGGAAAGGATCGCCGGGATATTCATCAGGCTGTTCAGTGGGTCGCGCTTCAGCAGCCACGCAATGCCCAGGAACGGCTTAACGAAGATCATGTCGTACAGCCAGTCGAAGCCCCACGCGTTGTACCACCAGGTGCCCAGCAGACGGCCCGGCGCACTGTTGGCAACGGCAGTCACCAGCGTACGTTTGCCCAGCCACAGCCATGCTGCAATCAGGATGCCCGCGATAGCGACCACACCGGAGGTGATTTCAAGCGTCAGAACGCGACCGTGCTCAAGCTCGGTGGTGTCTGGCAGTACGCCCTGCAGCGGTGGCACAATCATCGCGCCAACGAAGGTGGACAGTACCAGCAGCACAATCAGCGGCAGGTGGTGGGTGATCCCCTTCCCTGCGTGAGCGTGAATTTGTTCTTTACCGTGGAATACGATGAAAATCATACGGAAGGTATACAGGGAGGTCATGAACGCACCGACCAGACCCGCAACCATCAGATTGATATGACCATTCGCCATGGCACCCGCAAGGATTTCGTCCTTACTGAAGAAGCCCGCGGTGATCAGCGGCAGTGCCGCCAGCGCCGCGCCGCCCACCAGGAAGCAGACATACACCAGCGGAATGGACTTACGCAGTCCGCCCATCTTGAAGATGTTCTGCTCGTGATGGCAGGCCAGGATCACGGAACCGGATGAGAGGAACAGCAGCGCTTTAAAGAACGCGTGCGTCATCAGGTGGAAAATGGCTGCGTCCCACGCCTGAACGCCCAGCGCCAGGAACATGTAACCAATCTGGCTCATTGTGGAATACGCGAGAACGCGTTTGATGTCGGTCTGCACCAGCGCGGCAAAGCCTGCCAGCACCAGCGTGACCGCACCGACGATACCCACCAGATGCAGAATTTCCGGGGTCATCAGGAACAGGCCATGGGTACGCGCAATCAGGTAGACACCGGCGGTTACCATGGTCGCGGCGTGGATCAGCGCGGAGACAGGGGTTGGACCCGCCATCGCGTCGGCCAGCCAGGTCTGCAACGGCAGCTGCGCGGATTTACCCACGGCGCCACCCAGCAGCATCAGCGTTGCCCACCACAGCATGTTGTTGCCTGCAGCGAAGTGCGCCGGCGCCAGTTCCACCATTTCGCGGAAGTTCAGCGTGCCCAGTTCGTTGTAAAGAATGAACAGCGCGAAAGCGAGGAAGACGTCACCCACGCGGGTCACGACGAACGCTTTCATGGCCGCTGCGCCATTCTTCGGATCGGTGTAGTAGAAACCGATCAGCAGGTAAGAACACAGACCTACGCCTTCCCAGCCCAGATACATCAGCAGCAGGTTATCGGCCAGCACCAGAACCACCATGCTGGCGATAAACAGGTTGGTGTAGGCGAAGAAGCGGGAGTAACCCTCTTCACCGCGCATATACCAGGAGGCGAACATGTGGATCAGGAAGCCCACGCCGGTGACCACGGAGAGCATGGTCAGCGAGAGGCCGTCCAGCACCAGGTTGAAGCCGATGTTGAAATCACCGACCGACATCCAGGTCCACAGCGGCACGCTGAAAGGCTGACGTCCGTTGTTAAAGAAGTCGATACCCGCATACGCCGTCACCAGCGCAGCCAGACCGATGGAGCCAATGCCCACGGTCGCAGACAGATTCTCAGACCAGCGGCCGCGAGAAAACGCCAGCAGCACGAAGCCAATCAGCGGAAAAATAATGGTTAAGGCAAGCATGTTCATCCACGCAACTCACTTACTGAATCGATGTTCAGGTTCTGGCGGCGACGATGGAGCTGCAGCAACAGCGCCAGGCCAATACTCGCTTCGGCAGCCGCGAGGCTGATGGCGAGAATGTACATCACCTGACCATCGGTCTGGCCCCAGTAGCTTCCGGCGACCACGAAGGCCAGCGCGGAGGCGTTAATCATGATTTCCAGACCGATCAGCATAAACAGCAGATTGCGGCGGATAACCAGACCGGTCAGACCCAGAACGAATAAAATCGCAGCGAGGATCAGTCCATGTGTTAAGGGGATCATGCGCGCTCCTCCGTTTTTCTTTTCGCGCGGTCGTCAGTGCGGTTGCTCAGCACCTCGCCAGCACGCTCTTCGCGGCCAACGTGGAAAGCAACAACCAGACCTGCCAGCAGCAGCATTGAGGCCAGTTCAACCGCCAGAACGTATGGGCCAAAGAGGGTAATACCGACCTCTTTAGCGCCGATCGGCGTGCCGTCGATGCCCTGATCGTTGACGCCCAGAATGGCGTAAACAATCACCGCCAGCATGATGGCCGACAAAATTGCCGGGCCAATCCACACCTGCGGTTTTAACCACTGACGTTCCTGCTCAATTTCAGAGCCGCCCAGGTTCAGCATCATCACCACGAACACGAACAGCACCATGATGGCCCCGGCGTAGACGATGATTTCCAGCGCACCGGCGAAGTGCGCGCCCAGTGCGAAGAACACCCCGGAAATGGCCAGCAGCGAGATGATTAAGTACAGCAGCGCATGCACCGGATTGGTGTGCGTAATCACTCGCAGCGTAGCCAGGATGGCGATAAGGCCACAGATATAAAAAGCGAATTCCATTGCCCTCTCCTTACGGTAACAGGCTCTTGACGTCGATAGGCTTAGCTTCGTTCTCTGCTTCGCCCTTATCTTTGCCGTCGATTGCCATACCCGCCATCCGGTAGAAGTTATATTCCGGGTATTTGCCCGGACCGGAAATCAGCAGATCCTCTTTCTCGTACACCAGGTCCTGACGCTTGTACTCACCCAGCTCGAAGTCTGGAGTCAGCTGAATCGCCGTGGTTGGGCACGCTTCTTCACACAGACCGCAGAAAATGCAGCGTGAGAAGTTGATGCGGAAGAACTCAGGGTACCAGCGGCCGTCTACCGTCTCTGCTTTCTGCAGAGAGATACAGCCGACCGGACACGCTACCGCACACAGGTTACAGGCAACGCAGCGCTCGGAACCGTCCGGGTCGCGCGTCAGCACGATACGGCCACGGTAGCGCGGCGGCAGATATACCGGCTCTTCCGGGTACATCCGGGTTTCGCGTTTGGCAAACGCGTGCAGGCCGATCATCCAGATACTGCGTACCTGGGTACCAAAGCCTACCAGTAATTCTTTTAAGGTCATGGTCTATAGCCCCTTATGGCTGCTGCCAGAGAATGACAGCCGCCGTTACCAACAAGTTGACGAGCGTCAGCGGCAGGCACACTTTCCAGCCGAAGGACATTACCTGGTCATAACGCGGACGCGGTAACGCTGCGCGAATCAAAATGAACATCATCATGAAGAACGCGGTTTTCAGCGCGAACCAGATGAACGGCGGTAAGAACGGGCCATGCCAGCCACCGAAGAACAGCGTTACCATCAACGCGGAAATGGTGACGATACCGATGTACTCGCCCACGAAGAACAGACCGAATTTCATACCGGAATATTCGATGTGGTAACCGTCGGCCAGTTCCTGTTCGGCTTCTGGCTGGTCAAACGGGTGACGGTGACACACCGCCACGCCCGCGATAGCAAAGGTAATAAACCCAAAGAACTGCGGGATAACGTTCCAGATGTCGGCCTGGTTATTGACGATGTCGGTCATGTTGAATGAACCGGCCTGCGCCACCACGCCCATCAGGGAGAGACCCAGGAACACTTCGTAGCTCAGCGTCTGCGCGGAAGCACGCATCGCACCCAGCAGCGAGTATTTGTTGTTACTGGACCAGCCTGCGAACAGCACCGCGTACACCGCGAGGCCTGCCATCATCAGGAAGAACAGAATGCCGATGTTCAGGTCAGCGACCACCCAGGTCGGGCTGACCGGAACGATAGCAAACGCCAGCAGCAGCGAGGTGAAGGCGATCATCGGTGCCAGAGTAAAGATCACGCGGTCCGAGAAGCGCGGGATCCAGTCCTCTTTAAAGAACATCTTGATCATGTCCGCGACCAGCTGGAGTGAACCACCCCAACCCACGCGGTTCGGTCCGTAACGGTTCTGGAACAGACCGAGCAGACGACGTTCACCAAAGCTCATGAACGCGCCGCAGGTGACCACCACCAGCAGGATAACAATCGCTTTCAGAATGCTCAGCAGGATGTCGATAAGATCCGGCGTTAACCAACTCATGCTTTTGCCTCCTGCAGATTATCAAGACGCGCACCCGCCAGAACCGGCGCGATGCCAGGCATACCCATCGGCAGACCCACCTGCCCTGCTGTCAGACCTTCGGAGATAATCAGCGGCAGGCTGATTGTCTGGCCGTCATAGCTAAAGGCGATGTTCGCGCCCGCGTTTACGCCAAGCTTCGCGGCATCCGCCGGGTTGAGCTTGATGTAAGGCTGCGGCATACGGGTCTGGAAGACAGGCGAACGCTGAGACAGCTCGTCGCTACCGAACAGATGGTAGTACGGCGCGATACGCCAGCTGCCATCCTGCGCCTGGAAGCTCGCCGGTACGGAGGTGAAGAAGTCCAGACCGGTTTCGGAGGCTTCAATCAGACGCACGCCCGGATCGCCGTGACGCAGGGAGCCACCCACTTCAGCCTGGAACTTGTTCCATGCCTGCGGGGAGTTCCAGCCTGGCGCCCATGCGAATGGGATTTGCGAACGCGGCGCAGACGGCTGGTTGTTCCCTTCCATAGAGAAGGCGAACATGGTGTCTTTATCCTGCGGCTGGCGCGGTTCGTGCACGCTGATATTGGCGCGCATCGCGGTACGGCCGCTGTAACGGTGCGGTTCACGCGCCAGTTTCTGGCCGCGAATGCGGAAGCTTGCTTCAGGTGCGGCATCTTTAATGCCTGCCAGCTGAGGCAGTTTTTCCACTACCGCGTCGATAACGTGGTCGAGCTGCGTCCAGTCCACTTCACGGCTCTGCACGGTGCTGTGCAGGGAGTGCAGCCAGCGCCAGCTTTCCAGCATCACGGTGTTGCTGTCGTAGTACGCCGGATCGTAAACCTGGAAGAAACGCTGGGCGCGACCTTCGTTGTTGATAACGGTACCGTCGCTTTCTGCGAAGCTTGCCGCAGAGAGCACCAGGTGCGCTTTGTCCATGATCGCGGTGCGCTGATGGTCAATGACCATTACCAGCGGCGCTTTGGAGAGCGCGGCGTCAACGCGAGCGGCAGAGGCGTGGCGATGCAGATCGTTTTCCAGCACCACAACGGCGTCAGCGGCACCGGACTCCAGTTCGCTTAACGCTGCTTCCAGCGAGCCGCCGCCGATCATGCCCAGACCAATGCTGTTCACCGCACGGGCAATCATGGTCACACCGACATCAGCACCGCGGCCTTTCAGGGCTTTAGCAACGTTGGCTGCCGCCTGAATGATCTCCGCGCTGCCGGCGTTGGTACCGGAAATAATCAGCGGTTTTTTCGCACCCGCCAGGGCCTGAACAATCACGTCAACCTTGTTCTGCAGGTCGCGATCCAGTTCAACGGCCGGTGAGCTGCTGTCCAGCGCGTGGGCAATGGCAAAGCCGAGGCGCGCCTGATCTTCAACCGGCGCGCAGTAGGTCCACGCCGCGATATCGTCCAGACGGGTGTTGTCGACGTTGGTCACAAACAGAGGATGCTTCGCGCGCTGGCCGATGTTGAGGATCGCCGCAATCTGCCAGTCAGCCACTTTCTGCGCCGCTGCCATTTCACGTGCTTTCCCCTTCACCGCCTGACGAACCGCCAGAGCCGCGCGTGCGCCCGTCTGCGTCAGGTCTTCACCCAGCACCAGGACCGCATCATAAGATTCGATTTCGCGCAGCGCAGGGGTATGAATACCGCCTTCACGCAGCACTTTCAGTACCAGCTGCAGACGTTCCTGCTCGCCCTGAGCGATACCGGTATAGAAGTTTTCCGCTCCAACCAGCTCGCGCAGCGCAAAGTTGCTTTCGATGCTGGCGCGCGGGGAGCCGATACCGATCACTTTCTTCGACTGGCGCAGAATATCTGCCGCGCCCTGCATCGCCTGTTCAGCGTTCAGGGTAATGAAGTCGTCGCCACGGCGCTGAACCGGCTGACGCGGACGGTCTTTCAGGTTCACATAGCCATAGCCGAAACGACCGCGGTCGCAGAGGAAGTAGTGGTTAACGGTGCCGTTGTAACGGTTTTCGATACGACGCAGCTCGCCGTAACGCTCACCCGGGCTGGTGTTACAGCCGAGGGAACACTGCTGGCAGATGCTTGGCGCAAACTGCATGTCCCATTTACGGTTGTAACGCTCGGAGTGGGTTTTATCGGTGAATACGCCTGTCGGGCAGATTTCTACCAGGTTACCGGAGAATTCGCTTTCCAGCACGCCGTCTTCCGGACGACCGAAGTAGACGTTATCGTGCGCGCCATACACGCCCAGATCCTGACCGTCTGCGTAATCTTTGTAGTAACGCACGCAGCGGTAGCAGGCGATGCAGCGGTTCATTTCGTGAGAGATGAACGGCCCCAGGTCCTGGTTACGGTGGGTACGCTTGGTAAAGCGATAGCGACGGAAGCTGTGGCCGGTCATCACGGTCATATCCTGAAGGTGGCAGTTACCGCCCTCTTCACAGACCGGACAGTCGTGCGGGTGGTTGGTCATCAACCATTCCACAACGCTTTCGCGGAACTGTTTAGCTTCTTCGTCATCAATCGAAATAAAAGTGCCTTCGGTGGCTGGCGTCATACAGGACATCACCAGGCGACCACGCGTGTCTTCCGCGTTTTGATATTGCTTCACCGCACACTGGCGGCAAGCACCGACGCTGCCCAGCGCCGGATGCCAGCAAAAGTACGGAATATCGAGGCCAAGAGACAGACAAGCTTCCAGCAGGTTGTCCGCCCCGTTGACTTCGTATTCTTTGCCGTCTACATGAATCGTAGCCATTAGCATGCTTCCAGTTGGCTCGGTCGAAACCGAGCGTTAATCAAAATTCTTGTCGTTACCAGCGCGCTTTAAGCAGGTTCGGCTGAATCCCATTGATGGCATGGGTATTGCTGAACGGCTGCTTGATGCCTGCTTCGAACTCGTCGCGGAAATATTTGATCGCGCTCTGCAGAGGTTCGACGGCACCCGGTGCGTGGGCACAGAAGGTTTTACCCGGGCCTAAGAATCGACACAGTTGCTCAAGCGTCTCGATATCCCCAGGCTGGCCTTCACCACGTTCGATTGCACGCAGGATCTTCACGCTCCACGGCAGGCCATCACGGCACGGTGTGCACCAGCCGCAGGACTCGCGGGCGAAGAACTCTTCCAGGTTACGCACCAGCGAGACCATGCCGATCTCGTGGTCGACGGCCATCGCCAGCGCCGTACCCAGACGGCTGCCTGCTTTACCAATGCTTTCGAATTCCATTGGCAGGTCAAGATGGGCTTCGGTCAGGAAGTCGGTCCCTGCCCCACCCGGCTGCCAGGCTTTGAATTTCAGGCCATCGCGCATGCCGCCAGCGTAGTCCTCAAGAATTTCACGTGCGGTGGTACCGAACGGCAGTTCCCAGACGCCAGGATTTTTAACGCGACCAGAGAAGCCCATCAGCTTGGTACCGGCATCTTTGCTTGAGGAGATGCCCTGATACCACTCCACGCCGTTGGCGAGGATAGCCGGAACGTTACACAGGGTTTCAACGTTGTTTACGCAGGTCGGTTTACCCCATACGCCGGAACTTGCCGGGAACGGTGGCTTGGAACGCGGGTTCGCGCGGCGGCCTTCCAGGGAGTTAATCAGCGCGGTTTCTTCGCCGCAGATATAACGCCCTGCGCCGGTGTGCACGAACAGTTCAAAGTCAAAGCCGGTGCCCAGGATGTTTTTACCCAGCAGGCCCGCTTCGGTGGCTTCGGCAATCGCGCGACGCAGGTTTTCCGCTGCTTCGATGTACTCACCGCGCAGGAAGATGTAGCCACGGTACGCTTTCAGCGCAAACGCGGAGATCAGCATGCCTTCCACCAGCAGGTGCGGCAGCTGTTCCATCAGCAGGCGGTCTTTATAGGTACCCGGCTCCATTTCATCGGCGTTACACAGCAGGTAACGGATGTTCATGGATTCGTCTTTCGGCATCAGGCTCCACTTCAAACCGGTGGAGAAGCCCGCACCGCCGCGCCCTTTTAGGCCGGAGTCTTTCACCGCATTAACGATGTCGTCCGGTGCCATGCCGCCAAGGGCTTTACGCGCGCCGGCATAGCCGTTTTTGCTCTGGTATTCGTCGAGCCATACCGGCTGTTTGTCATCGCGCAGACGCCAGGTCAGCGGATGCGTCTCAGCAGTACGAATTACAGTTTTCATTTGTACTGCTCCAGCAGGTCAGGAATCGCTTCCGGCGTCAGATGGCTGTGAGTGTCCTCATCAATCATCATGGTCGGCCCCTTGTCGCAGTTACCCAGGCAGCAGGTTGGCAGCAGGGTAAAGCGTCCATCGAACGTGGTCTGGCCCGGCTTGATATTGAGCTTTTTCTCAATCGCAGCCTGAATGCCCTGATAACCGGTGATGTGGCAGACAACGCTGTCACAGTAGCGGATCACGTGGCGGCCTACCGGCTGACGGAAGATCTGGCTGTAGAACGTGGCTACGCCCTCTACGTCACTTGCCGGAATACCCAGCACTTTCGCGATCTCATAGATCGCCCCATCCGGCACCCAACCACGCTGTTTCTGTACGATTTTCAGCGCTTCAATGGACGCCGCACGCGGGTCTTCGTAGTGGTGCATCTCGTGCTCAATCGCGGCACGTTCTGCTTCACTCAGCTCAAAAGCCTCGGTTTGTGGTTGTTGATTCTCGTGCATAATTAGCGGTCCACATCTGACATAACAAAATCGATACTACCCAGATACACAATCAGGTCGGAGACCAGACTGCCGCGGATGGCGGACGGGATCTGCTGCAGGTGCGCAAAGCTCGGCGTACGCACGCGGGTACGGTAGCTCATGGTGCTGCCGTCACTGGTCAGGTAGTAACTGTTAATACCCTTGGTCGCTTCAATCATCTGGAAGGATTCTTGCGCCGGCATGACCGGACCCCAGGAAACCTGCAGGAAGTGGGTGATCAGGGTTTCGATATGCTGCAGCGTGCGCTCTTTCGGTGGCGGCGTCGTCAGCGGGTGATCCGCCTTGAACGGGCCTTCCGGCATGTTGTTGAGGCACTGCTCAAGGATGCGCAGACTCTGGCGCAGCTCTTCCACTTTCAGCATCACGCGGGTGTAGCAGTCGGAAACACCGCCGCCCACCGGGACTTCAAAGTCGAAGTTCTCGTAGCCAGAGTAAGGACGGGCTTTACGCACGTCGAAATCAATACCGGTCGCACGCAGACCTGCACCTGTCGTACCCCACTCCAGCGCTTCTTTCGCGCCGTAGGCAGCAACGCCCTGGGAACGGCCTTTCAGGATGGTGTTACGCAGCGCGGCTTTCTCGTATGACGCCAGACGTTTTGGCATCCAGTCGAGGAACTCACGCAGCAGACGGTCCCAGCCGCGCGGCAGATCGTGTGCCACGCCGCCGATACGGAACCAGGCCGGGTGCATACGGAAACCGGTAATCGCTTCCACCAGATCGTAGATTTTCTGACGGTCGGTAAAGGCGAAGAAGACCGGAGTCATCGCGCCGACGTCCTGAATGAACGTGGAGATGTACAGCAGGTGGCTGTTGATACGGAACAGTTCTGACAGCATAACGCGAATCACGTTAACGCGATCCGGCGTAACGATACCCGCTAGTTTCTCAACGGCCAGCACGTATGGCATTTCGTTGACGCAGCCGCCGAGGTACTCGATACGGTCGGTATAAGGAATGTAGCTGTGCCAGGACTGACGCTCGCCCATCTTCTCAGCACCACGGTGGTGGTAGCCGATGTCCGGAACGCAGTCGACAATCTCTTCGCCATCAAGCTGAAGGATAATACGGAATGCACCGTGCGCAGACGGGTGGTTTGGACCGAGGTTGAGGAACATGAAGTCCTCGTTGTCGGTACCGCGCTTCATGCCCCAGTCTTCCGGTTTGAAGGTCAGCGCTTCCATCTCCAGATCCTGTTTGGCTTTGGTCAGCTCAAACGGGTCGAATTCGGTTGCACGCGCAGGGTAGTCTTTACGCAGCGGGTGGCCGGTCCAGGTCTGCGGCATCATGATGCGCGTCAGATGCGGGTGGCCGTCGAAGGTCATGCCGAACATTTCCCAGGTTTCACGCTCATACCAGTTCGCGTTCGGGAAAAGTTTGGTGATCGTCGGCAGATGCATGTCGTTTTCAGACAATGCCACCTTGAGCATGATATCCGTATTACGGTCTATTGAGATCAGGTGGTAGAAAACGGAAAAATCCGCAGCAGGGAGACCCTGGCGGTGGGTACGCAGACGTTCATCCATGCCGTGTAAGTCAAACAGCATGACGTACGGTTTTGGCAATTTCTTAAGGAAATCGACAACTTCCAGCAATTGCTCACGCTTCACCCAAACAACGGGTACCCCGGTGCGGGTAGCCTGAACAGTAAAGGCATCCGGCCCAAAACGGTTGCGCAGTTCGCCAATGACTGGGTCATCCAGATGATCCCGGGTCTGCCAGGCAGCTTCTTGCGCGGTTAAGTCGGTCATATTGTTCACCATTGCAAATGGTCCGTGGTGACTGTTGAGCCTGGCTTCGCGCTATTTGAGTAGTGATATGCGAAGGTGTTCTCCAGGCCTACAGGCGCAAATTAAATTTCGTCAGGCGTACGCAGATTGGTGACGGCAATACGTTCACCACGTTTACGCTCGCGCTCAGACTGCATGTTCGCGCGATACACACCCTGATCGCCAACAACCCACGACAGTGGGCGACGTTCTTTACCAATAGATTCCTGCAGCAGCATCAGCGCCTGCATGTAGGCTTCCGGACGTGGCGGACAACCCGGGATGTACACATCCACTGGGATAAATTTATCTACGCCCTGCACGACGGAATAAATGTCGTACATACCGCCAGAGTTTGCACATGCGCCCATGGAGATAACCCATTTTGGCTCCAGCATCTGGTCGTAAAGACGCTGAATAACAGGTGCCATCTTGGTAAAGCACGTACCGGCAACCACCATCAGGTCAGCCTGACGCGGGGAAGCACGGAGTACCTCGGCCCCAAAACGCGCAACGTCATGCACCGCAGTGAATGACGTCACCATTTCAACGTAGCAGCAAGAAAGGCCAAAGTTGTAAGGCCAGATGGAGTTCTTACGACCCCAGTTGACCATATCATGCATGGCATGTTCGAGTTTGCCCATGTACACGCTTTTATTGACTTCTTGCTCCAGGGGGTCGGTTACGATCTCCTGTTTTTGCAGGGGGTAACGGTCATTCTCACCGTTAGGATCTATGCGGGTGAGCGTATAATCCATCTTATTGCCTCGCTGTTACTGCTGACGATTAGAGATACTGTTTTCCGGGTTGATGTGTTCACGACGTGAACGCGCAGGCGTCCAGTCAAGCGCGCCAATACGCACCAGATAAACCAGACCGGCCAGTAGCACTAAAATGAAAATTGCGGCCTCGACAAAGCCCACCCAACCACTTTCGCGGATGGACGTTGACCATGCGAAAAGGTAAAGCGCTTCCACGTCGAAGATGACGAAGAACATGGCTACCAGATAGAACTTGGCAGACAGGCGTAAGCGAGCGGAACCTACTGAATCAATACCTGATTCGAAAGGTGTGTTTTTGTGCCTTGCACGGGCGCGACCGCCCAGGAACCAGCCGCCGACTAACATCAGGCAGCACAGGCCAATGGCTACAATAAGAAAGATTGCGAATGCCCAGTGATGAGCGATGACTTCTGTGGATGTTGACATACTCATTGCTTACTCATCAAAAGTGATACCAACGACACTGCTCTTGCTGGCAGATGGGCATCACATCGATTCATGGGGAGGAACAAATAACCTTACACTAACTGTCAGAAATGAGACGTAGACAGCAAAATGATGGGGTTTTTTACTCCTTTCTATAACCTATTGTCAACTTTAACAAAGGTTTCTTCACATTAAATTACATCGAGCGATTCTCATTAACATTTGGTGCCCTTTAACCTTGGTGGGTGCATGACTTTCCGTCAAATGTATGTTGTTGAATCGTGTCCGTTTCGGAAGTAAAAAAAATAACCCTCCTATTTTGACAGGATTTGCCAACGATTCCTCCCCCCAAATAGGAGTATTTTCTTGATCTGCGACACGCTTTTGTTAATTCAACATGGAAAACGGCAACATATTTCCTGTTTTTTTAACATGAGAGGGATATGGGCGAAGTTAGAACGGAAAACGGACAAGTTTTAAGCAAAAGTATTCAGCTTATTGATAAATAAGAGAGTATCCTGAAAACCCTTGCGCCATAAGCGGGTATTATTGCGTAAAAAAAGCCACTGCATGTGAAAATCACACGAGTGGCTGTTTTTTACACTTACATTTTGTTACCAGAATATTGAGCTATCGATCACTCAAAATCCCCTTCGACGATAAGGGAGTCATCCCCCCCTTCCGAGGTAACGCGCTCGAATTGCCACGGGTTATGGTAGTTTTCCATCGCCTCGAACACCACTTTGGCCAACTCGTTATGGCTGGACGAATTGTGGCAGAGCAGATACTCCGTATCCGGCAGCGCAGGAAGACCGTCGGATTTCCCCAGAACGCGCAGATCGGGGCTCATCATCTCTACCGGACGGGCCGTTACGCCCAGACCGGCCTTCACGGCGGCACGAACCGCTGGCAGCGTGGAAGCCACATACGCCAGACGCCACGGAATATTGGCCTCATTCAGCGCCGTGAGCACCATATCGCGGAACGGGCTCGGGTCATCCAGCAAGACCAGCGGAACCGGCTCCCCTTTTTGCAGCACGTACTCGGCTGCGCAATACCAGTGCGTAGGTGATGTGCGCAGCGTCAGGCAATCAAACTGCCCGGGACGATGCGTCGTCACCACAAGGTCGACTTTGTGCTCATTTAACATCTCAACCATAAAGGCATTACGTTTCACGCTAACGTCCAGCGCAAGCTTCGGATAAACCGAACTAATACGGTTGAGAAGAAACGGCAATATAGTATCCGCTGACTCATCAGATGCGCCTAACGTTAGCACCCCTTGAAGGTTGCTAAACATTAATGACATACATGCTTCATCATTAAAGCGAAGAATTTTCCTGGCATAACCCAGTAGCTGAATACCGTGTTCCGTTAAGAGCTTATTACGCCCGTGACGTGCAAAAAGCTCTTTACCAACCAGTTGCTCCAGCCGCTGCATTTGCTGGCTAACGGCGGACTGAGTTCGGCAAACGGCGGCAGCAGCTGCTGCAAAAGTGTTGAGATCGGCGACCGCAACAAACGTTCTCAGCAGATCGAGGTCGAGATTCATTATCGGACGATTTGCATTTATCATATCTATTCACTTTCAGGTTGCTCGTGCGGAGCTGCCCGGGTTGAAGCTGTGTGTAACAGTTAAGCAATTCCCTCTGAAGGTTTTCCCTCGCATCCCGGCCCGGCAGACTGCCTGACAGATAGTTATTGTGCTGCTTTATATCAACAGTCAGAAAGCACGTTTCATGACGTTATTTTTATTCTCTTAAACGTTCAGGATATTTAGATGTTCGCAGGTTTATGTAAATTACATTAAAGGTATAACACCTTTTCTGCCATCTTTATCGCAGCGCTGTCAACGTAGCAGGAGATGTGCGACACATTCCAGCCAGAGATAACTCCAACAATAACAATCAATTAATTCGAAAAGTCAGTGCCAGATATACAAAATTCTTGCATCTGTCCTCTGCTTTCCTGAAAGACATCTTAACCCAAATCCACTTTATTTATAAGTCTTATTGCAATATTGAGGATTAAAGAAGGATGTTAAGCTTCTAAACTAATTTTATTAAAATTAACTAAAGTTGCATTTTATAGGTTAATAATAAATAAATTTTAATTTAGATTAAGACCATTCATTAATGGCACTTAACATTAATTTCACATGAGTAACTTTTAGCCACATTATGCTTTTACAGGAACATGTATCAAGCATTCAGGTTTTACGAAAAGTCACGCAGGGTGATTGCTACCGTTGTCAGGTTCACCACTTATTTTTACCAGCACAATATACAGAATTCTGACAAATGAATAGCACATTTAACCTATCATCGTGCCATGCGCACAACTTTAAGACAGTAAAAAAGCTAACGCACAGCGAAAAAGATTTATCAAAATTTTGCTCCCGGCACAAAATCTTCTACTGCACACCCTTCAAAACGAAGCGAGGGGGGAGTACATTATTCCGTGCTGACTTCCACGGCAGGGAGCGGCAATAATAGCGAAAAGGTTAAAGGTTCATGTCCCCTATCGAAAAATCCAGCAAGCTAGATAACGTCTGTTATGACATCCGCGGCCCGGTTCTGAAAGAGGCAAAACGCCTTGAAGAGGAAGGCAACAAGGTTCTGAAACTCAACATTGGTAACCCTGCGCCATTTGGTTTTGAAGCGCCGGATGAAATTCTGGTTGATGTGATCCGCAACCTTCCAACTGCACAAGGCTATTGCGATTCAAAAGGACTTTACTCCGCACGTAAAGCCATCATGCAGCACTACCAGGCGCGCGGTATGCGTGATGTTACCGTTGAAGATATCTATATCGGCAATGGCGTTTCCGAACTGATCGTGCAGGCGATGCAGGCGCTGCTGAACAGCGGGGACGAAATGCTGGTGCCCGCGCCGGACTATCCGCTGTGGACGGCTGCCGTATCACTGTCGAGCGGGAAAGCCGTGCACTATCTGTGCGACGAGTCCTCCGACTGGTTCCCGGACCTCGATGATATTCGCGCAAAAATCACGCCCCGCACGCGCGGCATCGTGATCATTAACCCGAACAACCCGACGGGTGCAGTGTACTCAAAAGAGTTGCTGATGGAGATCGTCGAGCTCGCCCGCCAGCACAACCTGATCATCTTTGCCGACGAAATTTACGACAAGATCCTGTACGACGCGGCACAGCACCACTCAATCGCTGCGCTGGCACCGGATCTGCTGACCGTCACCTTTAACGGCCTGTCTAAAACCTACCGCGTGGCCGGTTTCCGTCAGGGCTGGATGGTACTGAACGGCCCGAAAAAGCACGCCAAAGGCTATATCGAAGGGCTGGAGATGCTGGCCTCGATGCGTTTATGCGCCAACGTGCCGGCGCAGCACGCAATCCAGACGGCGCTGGGTGGTTATCAGAGCATTAGCGAGTTCATCGTTCCCGGTGGTCGCCTGTATGAACAGCGCAACCGCGCGTGGGAGCTGATCAACGATATCCCGGGCGTCTCCTGCGTGAAGCCGAATGGCGCGCTGTATATGTTCCCGAAAATTGACGCGAAGCGCTTCAATATTCATGACGATCAGAAAATGGTGCTGGATTTCCTGCTTCAGGAAAAAGTGCTGCTGGTTCAGGGGACGGCGTTTAACTGGCCGTGGCCGGATCACGTGCGCATCGTGACGCTGCCGCGCGAAGATGACCTCGAAATGGCCATCAGCCGCTTCGGGCGCTTCCTCTCCGGATACCATCAGTAATCTTAAAATCAGGCTACTTCGGTAGCCTGATTTGCATCTTCCCTCCCCTCCCCGCACAATGAACGCCTGTCGCAATGAAGACAAAAGGTAACCTATGAGTCAGAGTCATTTCTTCGCCCACCTCTCCCGCCTGAAACTCATCAACCGCTGGCCGCTGATGCGTAATGTCCGCACGGAAAATGTCTCAGAGCACAGTCTGCAGGTTGCGATGGTCGCTCACGCGCTGGCCGCCATTAAAAACCGCAAATTCAACGGTCAGGTCAATCCAGAGCGCATCGCCCTGCTGGCGATGTACCACGATGCGTCAGAAGTGCTGACCGGCGACCTGCCCACGCCGGTGAAATATTTCAACTCGCAAATTGCGCAGGAATATAAGGCCATCGAGAAAATTGCCCAGCAGAAGCTGATTGACATGGTGCCGGATGAGTTGCGCGACATTTTTGAGCCGCTCATCGATGAGCATCAGTACACGGAAGATGAAAAGTCGCTGGTCAAGCAGGCCGACGCGCTCTGCGCCTATCTGAAGTGTCTGGAAGAGCTGTCTGCGGGGAATAACGAATTTTTACTGGCGAAAACGCGTCTGGAAAAAACGCTGGAATCTCGCCGCAGCGAAGAGATGGACTATTTTATGCAGGTGTTTGTGCCGAGCTTCCATCTGTCGCTGGATGAGATTAGCCAGGATTCACCTTTGTAATCTGTTGCCCAGCAGCGCTGCGTTTGCGGGGCCTGCGGGTTACAGGCCGGGTAAGGCGCAGCCGCCACCCGGCAAAATTATCAGAACGGGAACAGGACCGGTATCAACACCACGCACACTACCATTACCAGCACGGTGAACGGCACGCCCAGCTTCACGAAATCACTGAACTTATAATTCCCGGGCCCCAGCACCAGCGTATTCACCGGTGAAGAGACTGGCGTCATAAATGCCGCGGAGGCCGCCATTGCGACCATCATCGCAAAGGGATACGGTGACACGCCCATGGATTTGGCCATCGCCAGCGCAATCGGCGCCATCAGTACCGCCGTCGCGGTATTGGAGATAAACAGACCGATGGTGGCGCACATAATGAACAGACAGACCAGCATCATGTACGGCCCATACCCGCCGCCAACGTCCATTAAGCCTTTAACAATCAGATCCACCCCGCCGGTTTTTTGCAGCGCCAGGGCGAAGGGCATCATCCCGACGATCAGGATAATGCTCGGCCAGTGAATGGCTTTATAGGCGCTTTCGGCGTCAATGCAGCGGAATTTGCCCATCAACAGGCAGGCGATGATTGCCGCGACCGGATTGGGAATTTCATCGGTCAGCATCAGCGCCACCATCAGCACCAGACAAAAAATCGCGTGGGGCGCCTGGCTGTGCGCAGGCGACGCGTCGCTCTCCTCGACAGGCATGTTGAGCACCACAAAATCGCGCCCTTTTTGCCCAAGCTGGCTAATCAGCTTCCAGTTACCGACAACGAGGAAGATATCGCCCAGCAGGATCGGCTCATCCACCACCGCCCCTTCCATCGCTACGCCATCGCGCTTCAGCCCCACGACATTCAGGCCATAGCGGGTTCGGAACCCCATTTCCCGCACGGTTTTGCCCAGCAGTTCCGATTCCGGGATCAGCGATACTTCGGCCATGCCGACATCCAGCGCCTGATCCGAAAAATACTCCCCGCGCAGCACCATCGGTTCCAGCAGCTGTTCGCTGCAAAACTCGCGCAGATCCACGTCCGCGGTGGACATATCAATCAGCAGGACATCCCGCGCGCGGAATTCCGACACCCCGTTGACGTTGACAATCACCCGGCGAAAACGACGCCAGCGCTCAACGCCGATCACGTTCGCGCCATAGCGCTCACGCAGCTTCAGGTCGTCAAGACGCTGTCCCACCATCGGCGAGCCGGGGCGAATAGCCAGACGGCGCGCGCGCCCGGTAAGGCGGTACTCCTTAATCAGATCGCGGAAGGTGCGTCGCTTCCACCCTTCTTTATTTTTGTCCTGTTTTTCAC
This sequence comes from Enterobacter cloacae complex sp. ESBL7, assembly GCF_041679625.1. Classification (NCBI taxonomy): domain Bacteria; kingdom Pseudomonadati; phylum Pseudomonadota; class Gammaproteobacteria; order Enterobacterales; family Enterobacteriaceae; genus Enterobacter; species Enterobacter cloacae complex sp. ESBL7. The sequence continues at coordinate 278,096 of NZ_JBGORN010000002.1, read as the reverse complement.
CTTTCAGGGCAAACCGGGTCAGCAGCATGTAGACCACGCCCATCACCAGAATGACCAGCCCAAGCGGGGTGACGCTGAAAAAACTGAAGCCCTGGAATCCTTCCCGGATAAGCTCGCTGTTGACGACCAGGTTCGGCGGCGTTGCCACCAGCGTCATCATGCCGCTGATCAAACCGGCAAAACTCAGGGGCATCATCAGGCGCGACGGCGAGATCTGCATCCGCATGGAGACGCTCAGCACCACCGGGATAAAGATGGCGACCACGCCCGTTGAGCTCATAAACGCCCCCAGCCCGGCGACGGTCACCATCAGGTAGATCAGCATTTTGGTTTCGCTGCTGCCCGCCACCTTCACCAGCCACGACCCCATGATGGTCGCCACGCCGGTACGCACCAGCCCATCACCAATAATAAACAGGGCGGCAATCAGGATAACGTTGGGATCGCTAAACCCGGAAAACGCTTCCGGTAGCGTGAGCGTTCCACTCAGCACAAACGCGACGATGACAAACAAGGCGACGGCGTCCATGCGTACCTTGCCCGTTGCAAAAAGAAGGATGGCGATTAAAAGCAGGCTCAGGACCCAAATCAGTTCACCGTTCACAACATGTCCTTGTCAGTGGGAGATGAGAAATTGTGCCATAAAAAAGCCCCAGCAATGTGGGGCTATATCATGTGATTACATTTTTAGCGAGACGGTTACAACCCCGTCAGAGGCTTTCGAAACAGCCAGCGCCGTCAGGGAATCCAGCACAAAGTCTGCCTCCTCCAGCCGGGAGGATCCCGCCGGAACGTTAACGGCGATAACGTGGCTTCCGGCGTTCAGCCCGGCCAGTACGCCAGCGGCCGCGTCTTCCACCACCACGCACTCTTCAGGGGCGAGGCCCAGCAGTTCAGCGCCCAGTAAAAACGCGTCGGGCTCCGGTTTACCGCGCTTTACGCGCTCCGCCGTGATAAACACTTCTGGCGTCGGCAGACCTGCCGCCTTGTGACGGGCGTGGGCGACGGGAATGGAGCCTGAGGTAACGATAGCCCATGGGATCTGCGCCTCGTTCAGATGCTCAAGCAGCTCGCGCGCGCCCGGTAAGGCTGTGATGCCGTCCGTATCCGTGGCTTCAATATGTTCCAGGTATTTGAACTCCGCCTGAATTTCGTCCTCAGAGCGTCCGGCCAGGAAGTGCCGTAGCGAGGTGATGGCCTGTTTGCCATGGATAAAATTCAGCACGTCCTGATGGTCGATGCCATGTCTGTCAGCCCAATGGCACCAGGAACGCTCCACAACCGGCAGCGAATCCACCAGCGTACCGTCCAGATCAAACAGAAAACCTCTACACTGCACACGCACCTCCGTCAGGCATTAATGATTTGTTGAATTTCGTTGCTGCTTAAATGGTACTGACGCGGGCAGGCGTGCCACGCGCTCAGCATACGCTGATATTTTTCCCACATTGGGGTCTGCGCGTTGAAGCCGTGGGTGCCCGCGTCAAAGTGGGTATAGCGCCCTTCTGTATTCACCATAAAGCGAACATAGCTCAGATAACGCGCTTCCGTTGCGGCATCAAAGCCTAAGAAGGTCACGCGGCGCTCGTCGATGGACTGCTGATCTTTGAGATTCGTCCAGGACACGTGCAGGGCGTGATACATCTCCATAATGTCGATCACGATGCGACAGGTTTCTTCTTTCAGCTCGCCAAACTCGCGGTCCAGTTCACGCATTTGCAAACCAAAACCGCGTTCGACGATGGTTTGCAGGCGGCTGTAGCGCGCAGCGTTATCGGGATCAAGCATAGTCATCATCTTGTACTGGTTGGACAAAATCAGACGTTGAGCATGGGTCATTTCCATCTTTCGACTCCTGTAGCGCATTGCACTTTAAAAAAAAGACACGGTAACTGATTGTTACTGTGCCTTCTTTTCGTCGTCGTTTCGATGATCAATCACAAATCATCGAGAAATGTTTTATCCAGTTGCTTAAAAGCGCGCTTTAACGTGTCCGCCAGCGCCTGGTAGTCCGGCTTGCCTTCGACCGGGGCGAGCGCCTGTCCGGCCTCCTCCAGTTTTCCGCGCACTTCATAAAACCAGTGTAAAATAGAAGGGGGAAGCGGAGTGATGGACCGTTTACCTAACCACCACAGGCCCTGCATCGGCAGGCTTAAGGCGAAGAGCGCCGTCGCGACTGCAGGACCAAGCTGCCCGCCCAACGCAATCTGCCAGCACAGCGTAAAGACAGCGACAGGCGGCATAAAGCGAATCGCATAGCGCGTAGCGCGGATGGTGCGATTCTCAATGAACATTGGCGCAAGGCGCTTTTCCATCGGCCACGTCTTTGCGTAATGCTGTCCCCGACGAAACAGACTAAAGAAATTTACGGACGGGTTCTCTGGTGTCGACATGGCTGTACCTCAACTTCACATATAAAAATTAAAATTTTCGTGCAAAACCACAACAAGCTATGACAACGTTCAAAATATTTTGTCATCTCTACCCCGTATCGGGTATCCTGTGCCAGCCTGATAGGGCCCTAGACGAGAATCATTAACTCGTCAAATTATTGCACATTATGCCATTGGCTGAAAATTGTGCAAAATGGCATAAAATCATAGTTATTTCTTCCATCATGCCACAATGTTCGTTTGGCATGATGTTAATCATAAATGTCTGAGTCCTCATGCGTTACGCTGTTAGACTCACTGACGTTTTTTTAGCCACGTATCAATAATAGGTACTTCCATGTCGAGTAAGTTAGTACTGGTTCTGAACTGCGGTAGCTCCTCACTGAAATTCGCCATCATCGATGCGCTCAACGGTGACGAATACCTCTCTGGTTTGGCCGAATGTTTCCATCTGCCTGAAGCACGTATCAAGTGGAAGATGGACGGCAGCAAACAAGAAGCGGCTTTAGGTGCAGGCGCCGCTCACAGTGAAGCGCTGAACTTTATCGTTAACACTATTCTGGCACAAAAACCAGAACTGTCTGCTCAGCTGACTGCGATTGGTCACCGTATCGTCCACGGCGGCGAAAAATACACCAGCTCCGTCGTGATCGACGAATCTGTGATCCAGGGCATCAAGGACTCTGCGTCCTTCGCACCGCTGCACAACCCGGCTCACCTGATCGGTATCGCTGAAGCGCTGAAATCCTTCCCGAATCTGAAAGACAAAAACGTGGCCGTATTCGACACCGCGTTCCATCAGACCATGCCGGAAGAGTCTTACCTCTATGCCCTGCCATACAGCCTGTACAAAGAACACGGCGTACGTCGCTACGGCGCGCACGGCACCAGCCACTTCTATGTAACTCAGGAAGCCGCAAAAGTTCTGAACAAGCCGGTTGAAGAACTGAACATCATCACCTGCCACCTGGGCAACGGTGGTTCTGTTTCTGCTATCCGCAACGGTAAATGTGTTGATACTTCCATGGGTCTGACCCCGCTGGAAGGTCTGGTGATGGGTACCCGTTCCGGTGACATCGACCCGGCGATCATCTTCCACCTGCACGACACCCTGGGCATGAGCGTTGACCAGATCAACAAAATGCTGACCAAAGAGTCTGGCCTGCTGGGTCTGACCGAAGTCACCAGCGACTGCCGTTACGTTGAAGACAACTACGCAGAGAAAGAAGACGCTAAACGTGCAATGGACGTTTACTGCCACCGTCTGGCGAAGTACATCGGCTCTTACACTGCGCTGATGGACGGTCGTCTGGACGCGGTTATCTTCACCGGTGGTATCGGTGAGAACGCGGCAATGGTTCGTGAACTGTCCCTGGGCAAACTGGGCGTTCTGGGCTTCGACGTTGATCACGAGCGTAACCTGGCTGCCCGCTTCGGCAAGTCTGGCTTCATCAACAAAGAAGGCACCCGCCCTGCTCTCGTTATCCCAACTAACGAAGAACTGGTCATTGCGCAAGACGCGCACCGCCTGACTGCCTGATTCCACACCGCCAGCAATGCTGGCGGTGCTGTTTTGTAACCCGCCCAATTGCGGCGGTAACGAAAGAGGATAAACCGTGTCCCGTACTATTATGCTGATCCCTACCGGAACCAGCGTCGGCCTGACCAGCGTCAGCCTTGGCGTTATCCGTGCTATGGAACGCAAAGGCGTTCGTCTGAGCGTCTTTAAGCCAATCGCCCAGCCACGTGCTGGTGGCGATGCGCCAGACCAGACCACCACTATCGTTCGCAAGAACTCCAATCTGCCAGCGGCTGAACCGCTGAAGATGAGCCACGTTGAATCTCTGCTGTCCAGCAACCAGAAAGACGTGCTGATGGAAGAGATCATCGCCAACTACCATGCTAACGCGCAAGACGCGGAAGTGGTGCTGGTTGAAGGTCTGGTCCCGACGCGCAAACACCAGTTTGCCCAGTCTCTGAACTTTGAAATCGCGAAAACCCTGAACGCAGAGATCGTTTTCGTGATGTCTCAGGGCACCGACACCCCAGAGCAGCTGAACGAGCGTATCGAACTGACGCGCAGCAGCTTCGGCGGCGCGAAAAACACCAACATCACCGGCGTGATCGTGAACAAGCTGAACGCACCGGTGGATGAGCAGGGCCGTACTCGCCCTGACCTGTCCGAGATCTTCGACGACTCTTCCAAAGCGAAAGTCATCAAAGTTGACCCGGCTAAGCTGCAGGAATCCAGCCCTCTGCCAGTACTGGGCGCGGTGCCATGGAGCTTCGATCTGATTGCCACCCGTGCAATCGATATGGCGCGTCACCTGAACGCCACCATCGTTAACGAAGGCGACATCAACACCCGCCGCGTGAAGTCCGTGACCTTCTGTGCGCGCAGCATTCCGCACATGCTGGAACACTTCCGCGCAGGTTCCCTGCTGGTAACCTCCGCAGACCGTCCTGACGTTCTGGTTGCAGCCTGCCTGGCCGCAATGAACGGCGTGGAAATCGGTGCGATCCTGCTGACCGGTGCCTACGAGATGGACCCACGCGTCAGCAAGCTGTGCGAACGCGCGTTCGCTACCGGCCTGCCGGTCTTCATGGTGAACACCAACACCTGGCAGACCTCCCTGAGCCTGCAGAGCTTCAACCTGGAAGTGCCGGTTGATGACCACGAGCGTATCGAGAAAGTTCAGGAATACGTTGCGGGCTACATCAACGCAGACTGGATCGAATCCCTGACTGCGACCTCCGAGCGCAGCCGCCGCCTGTCTCCTCCAGCATTCCGTTACCAGCTGACCGAGCTGGCGCGTAAAGCGGGCAAACGCGTTGTTCTGCCAGAAGGCGACGAACCACGTACCGTTAAAGCGGCTGCTATCTGTGCAGAGCGCGGCATCGCGACCTGTGTGCTGCTGGGTAACCCGGATGAGATCACCCGCGTTGCGGCGTCTCAGGGCGTTGAGCTGGGCGCTGGCATCGAAATCGTTGACCCGGAAGTGGTTCGCGAGAGCTACGTTGCTCGTCTGGTTGAGCTGCGTAAGAGCAAGGGCATGACCGAAGCCGTTGCGCGCGAACAGCTGGAAGACAACGTGGTGCTGGGCACGCTGATGCTTGAGCAGGACGAAGTTGACGGTTTGGTTTCCGGTGCGGTTCACACCACGGCGAACACCATCCGTCCACCGCTGCAGCTGATCAAAACCGCGCCAGGCAGCTCTCTGGTTTCTTCCGTGTTCTTCATGCTGCTGCCTGAACAGGTTTACGTTTATGGTGACTGCGCGATCAACCCGGATCCAACCGCAGAGCAGCTGGCAGAAATCGCTATCCAGTCTGCAGACTCCGCGATTGCCTTCGGTATCGAACCGCGCGTAGCGATGCTCTCCTACTCCACCGGTACCTCTGGTGCTGGTAGCGACGTAGAGAAAGTACGTGAAGCGACCCGTCTGGCGCAGGAAAAACGTCCTGACCTGATGATCGACGGCCCGCTGCAGTACGACGCCGCCGTTATGGCCGACGTTGCGAAATCCAAAGCGCCGAACTCGCCGGTTGCAGGTCGCGCTACCGTGTTCATCTTCCCGGATCTGAACACCGGTAACACCACCTACAAAGCGGTACAGCGTTCTGCAGACCTGATCTCCATCGGGCCAATGCTGCAGGGCATGCGCAAACCTGTGAACGACCTGTCTCGTGGCGCGCTGGTTGACGATATCGTCTACACCATCGCGCTGACCGCGATCCAGTCTTCACAGCAGCAGTAATGTTAAAAAGCCCAGTGGCGCTAGCGCTTACCGGGCAACAAAAAGGCGACCACTTAACGGGTCGCCTTTTTTATTTACAGCAGCTCTCGCGCCGCCGATACAATGTCATGTGCCGTCAGGCCATACTCCTTCTGCAGGAAATCCTGCGTCCCCACCTGGCCGTAACGCTCCTTGACGCCCACCCGCCGCATCGGTACCGGGCAGGTTTCCACCAACACCTCCGCCACCGCCGATCCCAGGCCGTTGTGAATACTGTGGTTTTCACAGGTGACGATGCGACCGGTTTTCTCGGCATAGTTTTTCACCAGCATCCGGTCGATAGGCTTCAGGGTAAACATGTCGATGACCGCCGCGCTGACCCCCTCCTGCTCAAGCTGGCTCGCCGCTTCCAGCGCTTCCGCCACCATGATGCCGTTGGCAATCAGGGTTATATCGGTTCCTTCGCGCAGCACGTTGCCTTTGCCAATGGTGAAGGTTGAGCCAGGCGCATACACGCTCGGCGCCTGCTTACGGATGGTGCGTACCCAGTAGAAGCCTTCGAGGTCGATAAGCTGGCGCAGCACGTCCTCAAACATCACCGCGTCGGTCACCTCCAGCACCACCGAATGCGCCAGACCGCGTACGATGCCCATATCCTCAAACGACATATGCGTCCCGCCGTTGTGACAGGCCGTCACGCCCGCATCCGAGGCAATCACCTTCACGTTGTTGCGCTGATAGTCCAGGGACATAAACAGCTGGTCGAAGCAGCGACGGCTGGCAAACGCGGTGAAGGTATGAACGAACGGTTTACGCCCGGTAAGCGACAGCCCCGCCGCCGTGCCGATGACGTTGGCCTCCATAATGCCGCAGTTAATCACGTGCTGCGGATAATCGCGCGCCACGCCGTCCATCGCCATCGAGCTCATCAGATCCGCTTCCAGGGCGATAATCTCGCTTCCTGCTTCAATCTGCTTTGCTACGAAGCCCGCGTAGACCTTACGCATCTCAACGGCGTCTTTCTCTCCTGCCGGTGCAACTTTAATCATGTGAAGCCTCCAGTTGGCGAATCGTCTCGTTGAGGGCCGCTTTGCTCTCCGCGGTCAACCGCAGGTGGTGCGAGTTGCTGAGCTGTTCCAGGTACGGCACCCCCTGCCCTTTGATGCTGTCGAGGATGACGACTATCGGACGCGCGTCGGCAGCCGGGACCCGCGACGTCACCGCCAGCAGTCCCGGGATGTCGTCACCCTTCACCGTCGCCACGTCAAAGCCAAAGGCTCGGAATTTCCCCTCCAGGTCGAACGCGCTGATAATTTCGTCCAGCTCGCCGTCGAGCTGCTGTTTGTTCCAGTCCACGAATACCGTCAGGTTGTTCAGACGATGGTGGGCAATAAACTGGAAGGCTTCCCAGCACTGCCCCTCGTTCAGCTCGCCGTCACCGACGATGCAGAAGACGCGATTCGGTCGCCCCGCCAGCCTGTGCGAGAGCGCCATACCGCCGGCAATCGAGATCCCCTGCCCCAGCGAACCGGTGGTGGCGTCCACGCCGCGCGTTTTCAGACGGTCCGGGTGGCTTGGCAGGCGCGTGCCGTTCTGGTTCAGGGTGCTCAGCTCTTCCACCGGGAAGTAGCCCTTGATCGCCAGCGTGCTGTAGAGCGCCGGGCCCGCATGGCCTTTCGACAGGACAAAATAGTCTCGCTCCGGCCAGTCCGGATCCGCCGGGTCGATTTTCATCACCGCGCCGTACAGCACGGCCAGGGTTTCGACCACCGACATACTGCCGCCATAGTGCCCAAAGCCCAGCTGCGTCAGGGATTTCAGCGTCTCAAGACGGATCTGACGCGCGAGTTCGGTTATCTCTTTCTCATTCATGATTTGGCTCCGGTGTTTTCCTGCGCGTTACCGCCCGCAGGTTTGTTTTTCGCGAAGACGTTGTACGCCACCAGCAGCGCGAACAACGCCACAACCAGTCCGGTGATGGCAAGCGGCGACAGGAAGCGCGCCAGGTTGCCGAGCACAATCCCGACCGCGCCGAAGTCGGCGTCCGAGAAGGTGGTGTTGGCAAAGCCAATTGCGCCCAGCACCGGCAGCAGCAGGACCGGCAGGAAGGTGATCAGCAGGCCGTTAGCAAAGGCGCCAATCATTGCCCCGCGGCGTCCGCCGGTGGCGTTACCGAACACGCCCGCCGTTGCGCCGGTGAAGAAGTGCGGCACCACGCCCGGGAGGATCAGCACCCAGCTAAACTGACCGCAGATGAACAACCCTACAATCCCGCCGAGGAAGCTGAACAGGAAGCCAATCAGCACCGCGTTTGGCGCATACGGATACACCACCGGGCAGTCCAGCGCAGGACGCGCGTTCGGCACCAGTTTTTCCGAGAAGCCGGTAAAGGCCGGAACGATTTCCGCCAGAATCAGGCGCACGCCCTGCAGGATGATGAACACGCCCGCCGCAAAGGTGATCGCCATGATGATGGCGTAGACCAGGTAGTTCTGACCGCCGCTGAAGGTGGCCTCCACGTACTCACGCCCGGCGCTCACCGCCAGGATGAGGTAGATAATCATCATGGTCAGGGAGATCGAGATCGAGCTGTCGCGCAGGAAGCTCAGGTTCTTCGGCAGGTTCATCTCTTCGGTTGAGCGGGAGCCTTTGCCAGCCTTGCTGCCAATCCAGCCGGACAGCACGTAGCCCAGCGTGCCGAAGTGCCCGAAGGCAATCTCATCGTTGCCGGTAATGCGCTTCATGTAGCGCTGGGCAATCGCCGGGAAGAAGGCCATGATCAGGCCGAGGATCAGCGAGCCGGTAAAGACCAGCCCCACGCCCTCAAAGCCCGCTACCGTCAGGATCACGCCAATCATGCACGCCATATAAAACGTGTGGTGCCCGGTCAGGAAGATGTACTTCAGGCGGGTAAAGCGCGCGACGATAATATTCGCCACCATGCCGAAGGCCATAATAAGCGCGGTCGCTGCACCGTATTTTTCCAGCGCAATTGACACAATCGCTTCATTGTTTGGAATAATGCCCTGAATCGTAAAGGCGTGCTCAAACATACCGCCCAAAGGATTTAATGACCCCACCAGCACCGTGGCGCCGCCACCCAGCACAATAAAGCCGAGAATGGTTTTAATCGTCCCTTTCACCACGTCGGAAAACGCTTTTTTCTGCGCAACCAGACCAATTAGCGCAATTAAACCGACCAGCACCGAAGGGACTTTTAAAATATCAACAACGAAATTCAGCGTTTCAAGGATAAACATATCCACCTCGCCTTATCAGGGTTATTGTCTTTCGAACCAGGCGCGCAGCTGCGCTTCAAGTTCGTTGATGTCGATGATGTTGTTAATCACCACCAGCTGGTTTTCCGGCACGCTGGCGCTGGCCGCAATGTCTTTTGCCATCACGAACAGATCGGCCGCGCCCGGCGTGGCCGAGGAGAGATCGGAATGTTCAACCTCAGCCTCAATCTCCAGTTTTTTAAGTACCTTTTTAATATTCATTTCGACCATAAAACTGCTGCCCAGGCCGGAGCCGCAAATAGCCATGATTTTCATTGTTGTCCCCTTATTTTGAGTAGAGCACGCCCCATCACGCTGTCGCGTAATGTTGTGAATAATCGGATTAAAGAATTAAATCAGAAGCGGTCAATAATCGTTTTAATTTCCTCCAGGGTATTCGCCTGATGCAGTTTCTCCATATCCTCGTCGCTGGAAAATAATTCTGCGAGTGCGGATATCATTTCGATATGGCTATGTTTATCCGGTGCCGCGAGCATAATAATTACATCGACAGGGTCAAACTCACCGGCACCAAACGAGACGCCCTGTTTTAGTTTTAATAAAGACAACCCCAGTCCTTTGGCGCCTTCCTCCGGCCGCGCATGCGGCATCGCCAGCCCTGGTGCCAGCACATAATAGGGTCCTAACGCGTGGTGCTGCTGGATGATGGCCGTGACGTATTCAGGCTCAATCACCTGCAAATCCAGAAGCGGCTTCGCGCACAGCTCCAGCGCCTGCGGCCAGTTTTCCACGCTATCCTGCAGCGTGATGGTTGTATCATATATCCATTTTTTGAGCACTTTTCACTCCCGCTACACGCTAAAGATGAGCAAACTTTATTCAACACATCGCTGGATGACTGCGATCGCGATCACAAAGATAGCGCTACCAATCGTTAACATGCAGAAATGTGATAGCGCTATCAAATTGCAATCACGGCGCTAAATCACAGCAAAAAAAGGGATTTAAGGCGTATACTGCCTGTCACGTGAAGCGAAGGAAATGAAGAACGCGTCTGGTCAGCAGGAAGGTGTATGTCTCTAACCCGAAAACGGCGCAGTACCGGTAAAGTGACACTCGCCGATGTCGCACAGCTTGCCGGTGTGGGCACGATGACCGTGTCCCGTGCACTCCGCACGCCCGAACAGGTTTCCGATAAATTACGAGAAAAAATTGAAGCTGCCGTGCAGGAGCTGGGCTATATGCCTAATCTTGCGGCCAGCGCGCTGGCCTCGGCGTCGTCATGGACGATAGCCATGGTGGTGCCTAACCTCTCCGAAGCCGGCTGCTCGGAGATGTTCGCCGGGCTACAGCAGGTGCTACAGCCTGCGGGGTATCAGATCATGCTGGCTGAATCCCAGCATCGCCTGGAGCAGGAGGAGAAATTGCTGGAGACGCTGCTGGCATCGAATATTGCCGCCGCAATCCTGCTCAGCGTTGAACATACCGATACCGTTCGCCACTGGCTGAAAAACGCCTCTATTCCGGTGATGGAAATGGGTGCCATGCGCGCCGACCCGATCGATATGAATATCGGGATTGATAACGTAGCGGCCATGTATGAACTCACGGAAATGGTGATTAAGCGCGGCTACCAAAATATAGGCCTGCTGTGCGCCAACCAGGAGCAGTGGATTTTCCAGCAGCATCTGCAGGGCTGGTACAAAGCCATGCTTCGCCACCATATGTCGCCGAACCGGGTCATTAACGCGGCGATGCCGCCGAGCTTCTCGACCGGCGCGGCACAGCTGCCTGAATTCCTGCTGGCGTGGCCGGAGCTGGATGCGCTGGTGTGCGTCTCTGACGAGCTGGCCTGCGGGGCGCTGTATGAGTGTCAGCGCAGACGAATCAAGGTGCCGGACGATCTGGCGGTGGTAGGCTTTGGCGATAGCGACGTGAGCCGCGTCTGTCAGCCGCCGCTGACGACGATGGCGGTGCCGCATCGTAAGATTGGAATTGAAGCCGGGAAAGCGTTGCTGGAGCGTCTGAATGACGGTGACTGGCGCGATCAAAAGCCCATCGCGTCCAGTCTGTGTCTGAGAGAGAGTTGCTGATTACTCAGCCTCTTCCTCTTTCTCTGATTTGGTCGATTCGTTTTTGGCGTTGCGGGTCATCCACAGCGCCAGCGCTTTTAACGAATCCGGCGTGAACTCGTCGCAGCGCGCGGTGATCTCTTCCGGCGTCATCCAGCTGACTTCACTCACCTCTTCTTCCTGCAGAGCGAACGGGCCGTGGGAGACGCAGCTAAACAGCCCGCCCCAGACTCGGCAGTTTTCGTCTTCGAAATAGAACTGACCGTGCTCGGCAAACGGCACACCGGCGATGCCTAACTCTTCTTCTGCTTCGCGACGTGCGGAATCCAGCAGCACTTCATCTGCCTGAACAACACCGCCAGCGGTGGCATCCAGCATACCCGGGAGAAAATCTTTGGTGTCCGTGCGGCGCTGGACCAGAATTTTGCCCATACCGTCGTGCACAACGATGTATGTTGCGCGGTGACGCAGACGCTCCGCACGCATTTGTTCGCGGCTGGCCTGCGCGATCACTTCATTCTCTTCGCTGACAATGTCAACCCACTCTGTACTTGCCAAATGACTCTGCTCCACCATCGGGAAACCTTCTCTTCTAAGCGCTCTTTCGGCGCGTTTGCAGTTGAGGTGTAACTTACGGATTAATCGCTACCTGCGCAATAACTTGCTGATCATTAAGTGCGATAACGCTCAGGGTATTTCCATCCAGCATGCCATAGCTCGCAGGATAACCGCCTTTCGGTATGCTGACCGAACCCGGATTGAAGTGATAAATCTCACCGCGTTTTTCAGCAACCGGAATATGAGTATGACCGTAAACCAGGACATCGCCAGCCGCGAGCGCCGGGAGATTATCCGGGCTAAAAAGATGCCCGTGCGTCAGGAACAGGCGGTTTTGTTCCAGCAGCACCTGTTGCCATGGCGCGGTAAGGGGAAAATGCAGCAGCATCTGGTCCACCTCGCTGTCGCAGTTGCCGCGAACGGCAATGATGCGCGAGGCGTACGGGTTGAGCTTTTCCGCGACCTGCGCCGGGGCGTAGCCCTCCGGCAGCGCGTTGCGCGGGCCGTGGTTGAGGACATCCCCCAGAATAATCAGCCACTGCGCGCCGCTTTGTGCAAACAGGGAAAGAACACGCTCGGTAGCGGGCAGCGATCCATGGATATCCGACGCAAACATCAGTTTCATCAGTCACTCCTCGGGAAAACAGACTGCCCCCATCATACCTGAAGCGTCAGGGCTTATCAGCCCGCGCGCCTGGCAGATAGTGCCACATAGCGCTGCACGGAGGCGCGTTGCCACTGAAACGCGGCATAATCCACCAGCAGCTGCGGCACCTCATCGCCGTTGAGGATCAGGCGGTTTAGCATCAACGCCAGATCGGCGTCGGCGATGCACCACTCGCCGAACAGGTTCGGGTTGCCATGGGCGAGCAGCGAGGTGGCGGTTTCAATCAGTTTTTGCGCGCTTTCACGGCCTTCTGCGCTGAGCGCTGGCTTTTTGACCCCGGCAAACGCGACGTCCGTTGAGCGTTCCACGCGAATCGGCACCAGATCGCTCCGCAGCCACGCCTGGATCTGCCGCGCCCGCGCGCGTTTTTGCAGATCGTGAGGATAAATGCGCTCCCACTCAGGCGGCGCGAACCGATCTTCCAGATATTCATCGATCGCCGACGATTCGCTCAGGGCAAAACCGCCGATCTCCAGCACCGGCACGCGTCGGGTCAGGTCGTAGCCCTGCCACTGCGGTTTGAGATGTTCACCGCCGTCAAGATCGACGGTCTTCAGCGTAAAAGTGAGCCCTTTTTCGGCCAGCGCAACGTATACGCTCATAACATAGGGAGAAAAGAAATTCGCATCGGACCACAACGTGATGACGGGCTGGTTCATAACATCCTCATAGGCTGATCGGTTTTTACTCAACATATAATCTCTTTGCCCCGCTGTCACTTGATGAAAACTCACGATTTACAACAACCACCTATACTCATTTGTCATGGCACCGCTATTCGCATGGACAGGAGTTAAGAATGATCGATCTTTATTACGCCCCTACCCCAAACGGCCATAAGATCACCCTTTTTCTTGAAGAAGCCGAGCTGGATTACAGGATCATTCGCGTGGATATCAGCAAAGGCGATCAGTTCAGCCCTCTCTTTCTGGCTATCTCGCCGAATAATAAAATCCCGGCCATTATTGATAACCACCCGGCGGACGGAGGCAGGCCGCTGAGCCTGTTTGAGTCCGGTGAGATTTTGCTCTACCTGGCGGAGAAAACCGGCAAACTGCTGAGCGGCGAACTGCGCGAGCGTCACCATACCCTGCAATGGCTCTTCTGGCAGGCGAGCGGGCTGGGGCCCATGCTGGGGCAAAATCATCATTTTACCGCTTACGCCCCGCAGCCCATTCCCTACGCGATCGAACGCTATCAGGTTGAGACTCAACGGCTGTATGACGTTCTGAACCGTCGGCTGAAGAAAACGCCGTGGCTCGGGGGCGATCATTACAGTATTGCCGATATCGCCTGCTGGCCTTGGGTGAATACGCATGAAAAACACCGAATTGACCTGGCCGCTTACCCGGCGGTGAATAACTGGTTTGAGCGCATTCGGACCCGCCCGGCCACCGAGCGGGCGATGCAAAAAATCCAGCAGATTTAACCCTCTATGAGGCTGGGTGCCCGCGAGCCTCTCATGTATGATGAGCAGGAAATACTGACACGGAGAAGACCTGCAATGTCACAGCCAGACGCTATTATTCGCATAAAAAATTTACGCTTGCGCACCTTCATCGGCATCAAAGAGGAAGAGATCGCCAACCGTCAGGATATTGTCATTAACGTGGTAATTCACTATCCCGCAGACAAAGCGCGGGCCAGCGAAGACATCAACGACGCGCTGAACTACCGCACAATTACCAAAAACATCATTCAGTACGTGGAGAATAACCGCTTCTCTCTGCTGGAAAAATTAACTCAGGATGTGCTCGATATCGCACGCGAACATCACTGGGTCACTTATGCTGAAGTTGAGATCGATAAACTTCACGCCCTGCGCTACGCCGATTCCGTCTCCATGACGCTAAGCTGGCGACGCCAGGCGTAATCCTGGAGGTTGTATGAAGATTTTGCTGACCGGCGGCACGGGCCTTATTGGTCGTCACCTCATTGCGCGTCTGCAGGCCTTGCATCACGACATTACCGTGGTCACGCGCAGCCCGGAGAAAGCGCGCCAGGTGCTCGGGGCGGGTATCGATATCTGGAAAAATCTGGCCGAGCAGCAAAATCTGGACGGCTTCGACGCCGTCATTAACCTCGCGGGGGAACCCATCGCCGATAAGCGCTGGACGGAAGAGCAAAAACAGCTGTTATGCAGCAGCCGGTGGAACATCACCGAAAAGCTGGTCGAGCTGATCCGCAATAGCCACACGCCGCCTTCGGTGCTGATTTCAGGTTCAGCAGTGGGCTATTACGGCGATCTCGGCGAGGTGGTGGTGACCGAGGAAGAGCCGCCGCATAACGAGTTTACCCATAAGCTCTGCGCCCAGTGGGAGCGTATCGCCTGCGCGGCGCAGAGCGATCGTACCCGCGTCTGCCTGCTGCGGACCGGCGTCGTGCTTGCGCCGAAGGGCGGCATTCTGGCGAAGATGCTTCCCCCTTTCCGGCTTGGACTCGGTGGGCCGATCGGTAATGGCCGTCAGTATCTGGCCTGGATCCATATCGACGATATGGTCAACGGTATTCTCTGGCTGCTGGATAACGATCTGCGCGGGCCGTTTAACATGGTTGCGCCGTATCCGGTGCGTAACGAACAGTTCGCCCACGCGCTGGGTCATGCCCTGCACCGCCCGGCGATTTTGCGCGTGCCTGCCACGGTCATTCGCCTGATGATGGGGGAAGCCTCTGTGCTGGTATTAGGCGGACAGCGGGCGCTGCCAAAACGGCTGGAAGCGGCCGGGTTTGCGTTCCGCTGGTATGAATTAGAAGAGGCGCTGGGGGATGTGGTGCGGTGAATATGTTACAGTGACAGGCCATGTTCCGAAGATATGGCGTAACAATGGCAACGATCACCACTCCCCGGCTTCACCTCACCCCTTTCGAACCCACTGACTGGGCCTTCTTCCGCTCGCTGCGTGAAGATCGCAGCATCATGCGCTACATGGCCGCCATCGCGCCGGAAAAAGAGACCCGACGCACGTTTGCCGCACGCCTGATGGCGGAGCATGTCTTTGTGATCCGCTCTCTGGAGGACGATACGCCGCTGGGCGATATCGGCCTGCAAATCAGCCCTGAGAATCGTGAAGAGGCCGATATTGGCTATACGGTTGTGCCTGCCGCGCAGGGAAAAGGGATTGCCAGCGAGGCGCTGCGCGCGGTGTGCGATTACGCGTTTAACAAGACCAGCGTAAAAGCGATTAACGCATATGTGCTGGCGGACAACGGCGGTTCGGTGCGCGTGCTGGAGAAAGCAGGGTTTGTGCGTACGCAGGTGCTGGAAAAGGCGTATGAAATTGACGGCGTGCGCTATGACGACTGGGTGTATCGGCTGGAGTGCGGTGCGGCTTGATGCCCTCACCCCGGCCCTCTCCCACAGGGAGAGGGAGAACACCCAGTCCGTAGGCCCGGTAAGCGAAGCGCCACCGGGCGATTGGGCTGCACTGCGGTCTGATGCCCTCACCCCGCCCCTCTCCCACAGGGAGAGGGGGAAAGGCAAAACCTACTTCAACGACCCTTTCAGGAACTGCTGCAGGCGCGGGCTTTGCGGGTTCGCCAGCACCTCGTCCGGGTGGCCCTGCTCTTCAATTTTCCCCTGATGCAGGAAGATAACGTGGTTCGAGACGTTACGGGCGAAGCCCATCTCGTGCGTCACCACCACCATCGTTTTGCCCTCTTCGGCCAGCTTCTGCATGATGCGCAGCACTTCGCCAACGAGTTCCGGGTCCAGCGCGGAGGTCGGTTCGTCGAACAGCAGCACCTCCGGTTCCATCGCCAGCGCGCGGGCGATGGAGACGCGCTGCTGCTGACCGCCGGAGAGATGCACCGGGTATTTCATCTGCTGGCGCTCGTCGATACCCACTTTCGCCAGGTATTTCACCGCACGCTCGCGGGCTTCCTGCTTGCTCAGGCCCAGCACCTGAATCGGCGCTTCCATCACGTTCTCCAGCACCGTCATGTGGCTCCAGAGATTGAAGTGCTGGAACACCATCGTCAGGCGCGTACGCAGCAGGCGCAGCTGGTGCTTATCCGCGACCTTCAGCTGGCCGTCTTTATCACGGACCAGGTTAATATTCTGCCCGCTCACCACAATCGAGCCTTCGCTCGGTTTTTCGAGGAAGTTAATGCAGCGCAGGAAGGTACTTTTACCCGAGCCGGATGAGCCGATAATACTGATCACGTCGCCCGCATTCGCCTGCAGCGACACCCCTTTCAGCACTTCATGTTCGCCGTAGCGTTTGTGCAAATCAATAACGTTTAATTTGTTCTCAGCCATCATCTTTCTCAGTGCGTCGAAGAAGGTTTTATATGCTGCAACCAGCGTTTTTCAGCCTTACGGAACAGGCTAATCAAAACATAGGAGATAATTAAATAGAGCACCGCCGCAATGCCAAACGCGGTAAACGGCTGATAGGTCGCGGAGTTAATATCGCGCGCGATTTTGAGCAGATCCGGCACCGTCGCGGTAAAGGCGAGCGCGGTGGAGTGCAGCATCAAAATCACTTCGTTACTGTACGCCGGTAACGCGATACGCAGTGCCGACGGCAGAATAATGCAGCGATAAAGCTTCACCGAGGAAAAGCCGTACGCGCGCGCCGCTTCAATTTCACCGTAAGGGACAGAGCGAATTGCCCCGGCGAAAATCTCGGTGGTGTAGGCGCAGGTGTTGAGCGTCAACGCCAGCACCGTACAGTTCAGGCCGCTGCGGAAGAACGCATTCAGCATCTCAGTGCCTTTTACGATCTCAAGCGTATACATCCCCGAATAGAACACCAGCAGCTGCACGTACAGCGGCGTACCGCGAAACACGTAGGTAAACAGCCAGATCGGGAACTGGATAAATTTATTGTTCGACACGCGGCCAATGGCAAGAAACACCGCCAGAATGCCGCCCATCACCACGGAGGAGATCAGCAGCCAGAGCGTAATCGCCACGCCGGTAAAGCGGTAGCCATCCGTCCACAGCAGCGATTTCCAGTATTCCTGAATAATCTCAATCACAGGTCAGCCCTCTTCACACCCACGGAGTAGCGACGCTCGAGCAGAAGCAGCACACCATTGGAGGCGGTCGTAAAGACCAGATAAATCACGCCACAGACCACCGCAAAGTAGAACGGCTCCCAGGTGCTCTTGCCCGCCAGCTGAGTCGCTTTCACGACGTCTTCCAGACCGAGCAGCGAGACCAGCGCTGTCGCTTTGAGGATAACCTGCCAGTTGTTGCCGATACCCGGCAGCGCATAGCGCATCATGGCCGGGAACATAATCCGACGAAACGTTTGTGAAGAGGTAAAACCAAATGCGGTTGCCGCCTCAATGTGGCCTTTCGGCACGGCCATGTAGGCACCGCGGAAGGTTTCGGTGAAGTAGGCACCATAGATAAAACCGAGGGTAATAATACCGGCCACCATCGGGTCGATATCAATTTGTCCCATGCCCATCGCGTCCGTCACGCTGTTCAACGCAATCTGCAGACCGTAAAAGATCAGCAGCATCAGCACCAGATCGGGAACCCCGCGAATAAGCGTGGTGTAGCCTTCAAAAATAAGCGCCAGCGGTTTGTTAGCCGAAAGCTTCGCCCCTGCGCCCGCCAGACCTATCAGCACCGCCAGCACCACGGAGCTGATAGCCAGCTCAAGGGTGACAAGCGCGCCCTGTAAAATAACGCCAGAAAATCCGTACAGCATACCGCGAGCCCTGTCGTATCGTGAGTGGTGGAACCGTGTCTTTTCCCCTCCCAGCGAGGGAGGGGCCGCACGTTATTTGACGGGGCGATTAGCCGCCGTAAACATTAAAATCAAAGTACTTTTTCGCCAGCTTGTCATAGGTGCCGTCAGCGCGCATTTCAGCAAACGCTTTGTTCAGCGCCTCACGCAGCTCGTTGTCTTCTTTGCGCAGGCCCATACCGGTACCCACACCAAACAACTTCACGTCCTTAATGGACGGGCCGCCAAACTTGTAATCTTTACCCACCGGCGTTTTCAGGAAGCCTTCGCTTGCCGCGACTTCATCCTGGAATGCTGCATCAATTCGGCCTGCCGTCAGGTCAGCGTAGATATTTTCCTGGCCCTGATAGGAGACGATTTCAATCCCCTTCGGCGCCCAGTGTTCGTTGCCGTAGGTTTCCTGCGTGGTGCCCTGCAGCACGCCGACGCGTTTGCCTTTCAGGGACTCCAGCGTTGGCTGAATGTCAGAAGCTTTAGCCACCACCAGACGAGAATCGGCCGCGTAGAGTTTGTCGGTGAAGGCAATCTCCTGCTGGCGTTTTTCGGTGATGGAGAGCGAGGACATGATTACGTCGATTTTTTTCGCTTTCAGGGACGGGATCAGCGCATCCAGCGGGTTCTCAACGTAGGTACACTGTGCTTTGATGCGTTTGCACAGCTCATTGGCCAGATCGATGTCAAAACCGACCAGTTCACCCTTTGAATTCTTCGATTCGAACGGCGCATAGGTTGGATCGGTACCAATCCGAATTTTCTGCGGAATGGCTGCGAATGCCGCGGTGGCGCTGGAAAAGGCCAGTACCAGAGATAGTGACAACACGAGTTTTTTCATATTTGTCCTCAACAAACTGTCTTCATACGGGATTTTTACGACGACGGGGTGGTGCTAATGTGCCATTAATCCCCTCTTTCAGGCAAAGACTAATGCCCTTCAGTCGGGAATTTTTGCATTATAAATGCGTAAGTATGCACAAAGTGATCCAATACGGTGCAACAAATGCACCGCATTGGGTCAACCGCTCCCGCAACGCACCTTTGCAGTGCGTTAGCGTCAGGCATTATTCACCGTATACGTTGAAGTCGAAGTATTTCTTCGCCAGTTTGTCGTAAGTACCGTCTTTACGCAGCTCTGCAAAGGCTTTGTCAAAGGCGGCTTTCAGCTCGGTATCATCCTTACGCAGGCCAACACCGGTGCCGTCACCAAAGTATTTTTTGTCTTTTACCGACGGGCCCGCAAACGCATAGTCTTTACCCGCAGGCTGTTTCAGGAAGCCTTCGCTCGCGGCGACTTCATCCTGGAATGCCGCATCCAGACGGCCTGCGGCCAGGTCAGAGTAAATAAGATCCTGGTTCTGGTAAGCCACCACGTCTACGCCCTTCTCACGCCAGGTCGCATTGGCATAACCTTCCTGCGTCGACCCCTGAAGCACGCCAACATGCTTGCCTTTCAGCGAGTCGATGGTGGGCTTAATCGGGGAGCCTTTCGGCGCAATCAGGCGAGAATCCGCGGCGTAGAGCTTGTCAGAGAAGGCAATCTCCTGCTGGCGTTTTTCGGTGATGGAGAGAGAAGAGATAATGGCGTCGATTTTCTTGGCTTTCAGCGACGGGATTAACGCGTCAAAGTCGCTGCCCACCCATGTGCATTTCACCGCAATGCGTTTGCACATTTCATTTCCCAGATCGATATCAAACCCCACGAAATCGCCTTTCGCATCCTTGGAAGAGAATGGCGCGTAGGTTGCGTCTGTACCGATACGAACCGTCTGTGGAAGCGCTGCGTAGCTACCTGCTGCCGCACTTAACCCCACGAGCAAAGACAGAGCCAGAACCGTCTTCTTCATACATTTACCCTCAAGTACCGTGATTTTATTATGTATTGTGTTGTGTGTTGTGTTGCAGGCTTCATCTTGCAGGTCTTATGCCACATTGCCGTCTGGTCAAAACTTCGACGTTAAATATGTTAATAAAACGTTGCGATATTGCCTTAATGGTGAAAGATAGCAGGTCTGCCGAACGAACCGGAAAGAGAAAAAGGGAAAAAACGAATTAAATGTCGAGGATATGATCGCCGTTGCATAATTGCCCTGAAACAGGGCAACGTCTCTTTTCATGCACTCTGTTTGTGCACAGAATCAGGCCCCTTGCCAGCGGGTGAAGAGATCTTCGGGCAGGTCGATGTCAAACTGATCCAGCACGCGGTTAACGGTCTGATTAATCACGTCATCCAGCGAGGTCGGGCGATGATAAAACGCCGGAACCGGCGGCATGATGATGGCCCCAAGCTCGGCGGCCTGGGTCATTAAACGCAGATGACCGAGATGCAGCGGCGTTTCCCGCACGCAGAGCACAAGAGGACGACGCTCCTTCAGCACCACATCCGCCGCGCGCGTCACCAGGGTGTCGGTATAGCTGTTCACAATGCCGGAGAGCGTTTTAATTGAACAGGGCAGGATAACCATGCCGGCCGTTTTAAACGAGCCTGAGGAGATGCTGGCGGCGATATCACGGGCATCGTGAACCACGTCCGCCAGTGCCTGAACATCGCGCAGGGAGAGATCGGTTTCCAGAGAGAGGGTCTGCCGCGCCGCCTGGCTCATCACCAAATGGGTCTCGACTTCCGCCACGTTACGCAGAACCTGTAACAGACGTACGCCGTAGATCGCGCCGCTGGCGCCGCTGAGCCCAACAATGAGTCGTTTCATGATTTTCGCCCTTACTGATTTCAGGGCAGACTGTGCAGGATTTTGCGGGGAGTTGCAAGTGAGGGCATTCGCCCTCACCTGCCGGAGCATCAACCTTCGTTGTGCATCTCTAAGCTTTCAAGATCGTTCTGCATCTGAACGGCTTTCGCATCGTCGTTGCGCAGAGAATCAAGATAGTCGAGGTACTGCTGGTCAACGTCTTTGGTCACGTAAATACCGTTGAACACGGAACATTCAAACTGCTGGATTTCCGGGTTCTCGGCGCGCACCGCGTCGATGAGATCGTTCAGATCCTGGAAAATCAGGCCGTCGGCACCGATGATCTGGCGAATTTCATCCACTTCACGCCCGTGAGCGATCAGCTCGTTGGCGGTTGGCATATCGATGCCGTACACGTTCGGGAAGCGAATCTCCGGCGCAGCAGAGGCCAGGTAGACTTTCTTCGCACCCGCTTCGCGCGCCATCTCGATAATCTGCTCAGAGGTGGTGCCGCGAACGATGGAGTCATCCACCAGCAGAACGTTCTTGTCGCGGAATTCCGCGCGGTTGGCATTCAGCTTGCGGCGCACGGACTTACGGCGCAGGTGCTGGCCCGGCATGATAAAGGTGCGGCCAACGTAGCGGTTCTTCACGAAGCCCTGACGGTATGGCTTGTCCAGGATGCGGGCGATCTCCAGCGCGATATCGCAGGAGGTTTCCGGAATAGGAATAACCACGTCGATGTCAAGATCGTCCCACTCGCGGGCAATCTTCTCGCCCAGCTTGGTGCCCATGTTCACGCGCGCGCTGTAGACGGAAATCTTGTCGATGAAGGAATCCGGGCGGGCGAAGTAAACGTATTCAAACAGGCACGGGTTGCTGACCGGGTTATCGGCACACTGGCGGGTAAACAGCTGGCCCTTCTCGGTGATATAGACCGCTTCGCCCGGCGCAACGTCACGCAGGAACTCAAAGCCCAGGGTATCCAGCGCCACGCTCTCAGAGGCAACCATATATTCGGTACGGCCATCGCCAAGGTCGCGCTTGCCGAGCACCAGGGGACGAATGCCGTTTGGATCGCGGAAGGCTACCATGCCGTGACCGATAATCATCGCTACGCACGCGTACGCGCCGCGGATCTGGCGGTTGGTCGCGGCAATCGCAGCAAAGATGTTGTCTGCTTCCAGCGGGTAGTGACGGAAGTTATCCAGCTCGCTGGCGAACACATTGAGCAGGATTTCAGAATCAGAGGTGGTGTTAATGTGGCGACGTTTCTCTTCGAACAGCTTTTTACGCAGCTCATGCGCGTTGGTCAGGTTGCCGTTATGAGCAAGGGTGATGCCATACGGTGAGTTGACGTAGAAAGGCTGTGCCTCGGAGGCGCTGGAACTGCCAGCAGTAGGATAACGAACGTGACCGATCCCCATATTACCTTGCAGACGCTGCATATGGCGGGCTTCAAACACATCGTTTACCAGGCCATTCGCCTTGCGTAAACGGAAGCAGTTGTTTGCATCAATGGTGATGATACCCGCAGCATCCTGCCCACGGTGCTGAAGCACCGTTAACGCGTCATAAATCGACTGGTTTACCGGCATGAAACCGGCGATACCGACAATACCGCACATTCGTCTTTTCCTCGTTAAGCCACATCTCAGGGTTTATGCCCTGGGCAAAAAACTCGACGAGCTTTGCAGATAGTCAAAGAACCATCTGATGATGAAGCTGAACTCTGGAATGAGCTGCGATTTCTGCCAGTCTTCGCTTTTGGAGAACCCGGTGAAGGTATCCAGGAAGAACAGGATCGCGGCCACAATCAGCACGCCTCGTAACGCCCCGAAACAGATCCCGAGCACCCTGTCCGTTCCTGACAGACCGGTTTTCTCGACCAGCTGACCTATCACGTAATTCACGATAGCGCCGACAATCAGCGTTGCGATAAACAGCACCGCGATGGCAATTCCGTTTCGGACCAGTTCATCTTCAAAGCCCGTGAACCAGACAGACAGGTAAGTGTAGTAATGACTGGCAACAAAGAAAGCACAACCCCAGGTTACCAGCGATAACGCTTCACGAACAAAGCCACGGATCAGGCTAACCAGACAGGAAAAACCAATCACCGCAATGATGGCGTAATCAATCCAGACCATATGTGTCCCACGATTTAACGCCCTGTCATCCAGTTCGGGGCGAATTCTAACAGAAAAAGAAAACGTTTGCGTAGGGATTTCCTTCCCGCGCGTAAATAAAAAAGGCGCTGAAAAAATGTTCAACGCCACGGTCCATTTGACGTCTCTGTGGACGTCTGCTCCCCCTCACCCCGGCCCTCTCCCTCAAGGGAGAGGGAGCAAACCACTCCGAGGTTGGGTAAGATCTTATCAGTTCGCGCTGTAGCCCATCACCACACCGCTCAGGCCGGAGATCTGCTTCAGCTCGCCGAGCGAACCTTTAAGCTTATCTTTGGACGCTTCTGGCCCCACGAGGATACGGGTAATTTTACCCTGCACCGGCGTGGAAGGTGAAGTGTAAACACGATATCCCGCACTGCGCAGTTTGCTCACGACCTCGTTAACTTTGTCGGCGTTTTTCAGCGCGCCGAGCTGCACAACGTACGCTTTTCCGGTCGGTGCCGCGTCTTGTTTTGCCGGCGGTGGGGTTTCTGATGCGGCAGCCAGCTGCTCTGCGGCTTTATCCCGCTGCGGTTTCGGCTGCGGCTTCTCAACCGGCTTCGTTTTTTCAACGGGTTTAGGCTGCTCAACCGGCACCGGATCGATATCGCTGCTGCTCGCTGCCGCCAGACGAGACGGATCGAGCGACGGGGCGGCGGCATCGCCTGCGCGCACCTCTTCCGCCGCACCTTCCGGCGGCTGGGCAGGCAGCGCCTGCGTCGCCGCTGGCAGCATATCCGGCTCATCGCGGTCACCCGGTTTCGGCACCAGCGGAATAGCGGCAAACTCGTCCTGATAATGCTTTTTCTGCCCGTCGAGCAGACCCGGGAGAATAATCACCCCGAGCGCGACCAGCACAATGGTTCCTGTTAAACGGTTCTGAAACTTACTCGCCACCGGTTCTCCCCGCGTCCATCACTTCCATGACATGTGCCACCGTGTGGAATGAACCACACACCAGCACGGTATCTTCTGGTTTAGCATCCGCCATCGCGGCATGCCAGGCCTGCGCCACGCTACTATAGATTGCGCCTTTGCCGAGATGTTCCATCAACTGCTCAGCCGTCGCGCCGCGCGGCCCCTCCAGAGGAGCACAATACCAGCTATCGACCACAGTCTCCATGCAGGCCAGCGTACCGCCGATATCTTTATCATGAAGCATACCGATAACCGCCAGCACGCGCCCGGTTTTTGGTAACGATTTGAGACGTCCCGCGAGATACGCCGCCGCATGCGGGTTATGCGCCACGTCCAGAATCAGGCGCGGTGACTCGCTGACAACCTGGAAACGCCCGGGCAGAATTGCGCTCTGAATGCCGTCGCGAATTGCCTGCTCGCTGACCGCTAATCCGCTGGCGCGCAGAGCCGCCAGCGCGGTTGCTGCGTTCGGCTGCGGCACCTGCGGCACCGGCAGATTGTCCAGCGCGCCCTGGGCATCGCTGAAGCGCCAGCCGTTATCCTGAACCTCATACTGCCAGTCAACGCCGCGGCGCAGCAGACGCGCGCCCTTCTCATTTGCCACGTCAGCAATGGTGTGCGGCATGTCCGGCTCGCCGACCACGGCGGGTTTATTCGCCCGGAAAATACCGGCCTTCTCGAGGCCAATGCTTTCACGATCCGGTCCCAGCCAGTCGATATGGTCCAGCGCGATGCTGGTGACCACCGCCACGTCCGCATCCACCATATTGGTGGCATCAAGACGTCCTCCGAGGCCAACCTCAAGGATCACTACATCCAGCTGCGCCTGTTTGAACAGCCACAGCGCCGACAGGGTGCCGTATTCAAAATAGGTTAATGAGATCTCACCGCGTGCGGCTTCAATTTCCGCGAACGACGCCGTATGCGCCGATTCCGGCAGCTCGCTGTTCTGCACGCGAACCCGCTCGGTGTAGCGTACCAGGTGTGGAGAGCTGTAAACGCCTACCCTGTAACCCGCAGCCATCAGGACAGATTCCAGCGTGCGGCAGGTTGTGCCTTTACCGTTGGTACCCGCGACGGTGAACACGAAAGGTGCCGGTTTGAGCACATCAAGACGCGCGGCGACCTGGCTTACGCGCTCAAGCCCCATATCGATGGTTTTACTGTGCAGGTTTTCCAGATAAGAAAGCCACGCGGCCAGGGGCGACGTGGCTTGGGGAATGCTTTTATTTTCCATAATGCCCGGTTGTCATTAACAGATTAGAAAGCAAAAGGGCAGCGCCAACCGGCCCTGCCCTTTTCAGTTATCAGGCCTCGGGTTCCTGATCCGGTACCACCACGCCTTCGCGCGGCTCATCCGGGTTCGGCGCTGGCAGATTCATCAGCTTCGCCAGAATGCTCGCCAGCTTCAGGCGCATTTCCGGACGGCGGACGATCATATCGATAGCGCCTTTCTCAATGAGGAACTCACTGCGCTGGAAGCCCGGCGGCAGTTTTTCACGAACGGTTTGCTCGATAACGCGAGGACCCGCAAAGCCGATCAGCGCTTTTGGCTCAGCGATGTTCAGGTCGCCCAGCATCGCGAAGCTCGCGGAGACGCCGCCCATGGTTGGGTCGGTCAGCACGGAGATGTACGGAAGACCGCGCTCCTGCATTTTCGCCAGCGCAGCAGAGGTTTTCGCCATCTGCATCAGCGACATCAGCGCTTCCTGCATACGCGCGCCGCCGGAGGCTGAGAAGCAGATCAGCGGACAGTTGTCTTCCAGCGCCTGCTCAACGGCACGCACGAAGCGCGCACCGACCACGGAGCCCATTGAGCCGCCCATAAAGGAGAACTCAAAAGCAGCGGCGACAACCGGCATCTCATGCAGGGTGCCTTTCATGACGATCAGCGCGTCTTTCTCGCCGGTCTCTTTCTGTGCAGAGGCCAGACGATCTTTATATTTTTTGGAATCGCGGAACTTCAGCACGTCTTTTGGCTCAAGTTCGCTACCCAGCTCTACCAGAGAGCCTTCGTCCAGCAGGCTATGCAGGCGGTTGCGCGCCGACATACGCATATGGTGGTCACACTTCGGACACACCTCAAGGTTGCGCTCCAGCTCTGCGCGATACAGAACCTGACCGCAGCTATCACACTTCGTCCATACCCCTTCAGGAATGCTCGCTTTGCGCGTTGGGGTAATGTTGCTTTTAATTCGTTCAATCCAGCTCATTGATAACCTTTCTGCCTGAACCTGGTCGTATGCCAGTTTTGCTATAAGAGGCGAATAATGCCATTTTTGCCTCCAACAGACCATGAATGTTGCACATTAAAACATAACAGCCCGAAACTTTGGATAAAAAAGTGGTCGAACCGCCAGTGTGCATTTACTTCGCTTGTTTTGCCGCCGCACGTTTGTGACGAATGATTTCGATAACGCCAGGCAGTACGGAAAGCACAATAATCGCTACAATCAGTAACTTAAGGTTTTCCTGCACCACCGGGAGATCGCCAAACAGATAGCCTGCGTAGGTAAACAGCAGTACCCACAGCAGCGCGCCAACCACGTTGTATGCCGCAAAATGACGATAGGACATATGCCCCATTCCCGCCACAAACGGTGCAAATGTGCGCACGATAGGCACAAAACGCGCAAGGATAATGGTTTTCCCGCCATGGCGTTCATAAAACGCATGGGTTTTATCTAAATAGCTGCGACGGAAAATTTTCGAATCAGGATTGCTGAAAAGCCGCTCACCGAACACCCGTCCAATCGTATAGTTGACCGCATCACCGACAATGGCGGCAATCACCATCAGCACAACCATAAGATGCACGTTCAGATCGTTAGTGGGTAACGCCGATAGCGCCCCGGCAACGAACAGCAGTGAATCCCCTGGCAGGAATGGGGTAACGACCAGACCGGTTTCACAAAACAGAATGAGGAACAGAATGGCGTAAACCCAGACGCCATACTGCGCGACCAGCTCCGCCAGGTGAACATCAATATGCAGAATGAAATCAATCAGAAAACGTATTACGTCCATATTGTCTAAGCCCTAATTGCACCTTTGTTTAGTCCGCTAAAAACAGCGGGCCCATTGGCGGTTTCGGCAGGTCAAATCGATCCGGATAGTCTACTGAGACCAGATACAATCCTTCCGCTTTCGCCGTGGCTGCCGCAAGCGTTCTGTCCTTCGCTGCCAGCAGGTCTGCAATCCAGCTCTCCGGCTGGTGTCCGGCACCCACTTCCATCAGGCTGCCTACAATATTCCGAACCATATGATGTACAAAGGCATTGGCTTTGATATCCACCACCACATATGCGCCAAAACGGCTGACGTTTATGTGCATGACGTTGCGCCACGGCGTGCGGGACTGACACTGCACCGCACGAAACGACGTAAAGTCATTTTCACCAATCAGACACTGCGCCGCGCGATGCATACGTTCTGCATCAAGCGGTTCATAAAAATGCGTGACGCCCTGGCTTAACACCGCCGGACGCAGGCGCTGGTTGTAGATGACATAACGGTAGCGACGCGCCGTGGCGCTGAAGCGCGCGTGAAAATCATCCGGCACAGCTTTTACCCAACGCACCGCAATGTCACCAGGCAAATTCGCATTTACACCCAGCGTCCAGGCGGCATCCTTACGCACGGCGGTGGTTTCAAAGTGCACCACCTGTCCCGTGCCGTGAACTCCCGCGTCCGTACGTCCCGCGCACAGGACGTTAATCGGCTCGTTTGCCACCTGAGAGAGCGCTTTCTCCAGCTTCTCCTGGACGCTGCGCACCTCGTTCTGACGCTGCCAGCCATAATATTTACTGCCGTCGTACTCAATTCCGAGGGCAATTCTATGGACCGGCTTTTGTTCCACGTCTGACATCAGTACAGGTACTCCTGCACCAGTTTTTCAGCGATTTTGACCGCCATCAGCGCGCCGCCGAAGCGAACATTATCGGCAACGGACCAGAACTGAACCTGTTCCGGCATGCCGTAATCGTTACGCACGCAGCCAACGGAAAGATGCGCGCTGCCGGTGGCATCGCCAACCTGGGTCGGGAACTCGCTCTCTTCGGAGAGCACGATGTCTTCACCGCGGCCAAACGCGTCGCGCGCCTCTTCTGCCGCCAGCGGACGCAGGGCTTCAAAGCCAACCATCTGCGCGTGGCCGTAGAAGACTGGAGACTGCACGACGTTCGCGGAAATCATCAGGCCATCGTCCTGCAGAATTTTACGCACTTCATCGACGATACGACGCTCTTCGCGCACGGAGCCCTCGCGGTCCGGCAGCAGCGGCAGCATGTTGAACGCCAGCTGGCGGCCAAAGAAATCATCTTCGTCAATCGGGATACCGTTCAGCAGCTTCGCGCTCTGCCCGGCCAGGGCGTCAACGGCCTTTTTGCCGTTCGCAGACGCGGACAGCAGGCTGGTGACGGTAATACGCGACAGGCCGCCGTCGTCGATCAGCGGTTTCAGCGCGGTCAGCAGCTGGCTGGTGAGGCTGTTCGGAACCGCAATGACGTTACGGTTGCGGTAGTCAGCCAGCACAAACGGGTTCACGTCCGGCACCACCAGCGGCACATCCGGCTCCATTGAGAACAGACCGCTCAGGTCAATCACCAGGCAGCCAGCGTTGGTCGCCTCTTCAACGTACGCAGCCGTCGCTTCAGCCCCCGCGGCGAAAAACGCCAGCTGCGCCTGCGTCCAGTCGAACGCGGCCGCGTCCTGGACCATGACGGATTTACCGTTAAAACGCAGATGCTCACCTGCGCTGTCGGTACGGGCCAGCGCATAGATATCGCCCACCGGGAACTGACGCTCAGCAAGGGTTTCGAGCAGGGCTTCGCCCACGGCACCCGTGGCACCTAAAATGGCAATGTTCCAGCCTTCAGACATGGTGGTTTACTCCAGAAATAAAAAAGCGTCCCTGTCGGAGTATCCGACAGGGAGCATTAAGAAGACATTAATGCGCCGGGTGATGAACGGCGTTAAATCCCAGCTTATGCAGCAGCGTCGCCGACGGAGCGTCGTCGCATATTACATACAGGGAAGACCACTCGCGGCGCTCAACGTAGTTCTTGCGCAGCTTATCAAACTCACCCGGGATCCCCGCCACTTTACGCAGCAGCGCATCATCGCGGCGCACATCATACACCAAATGCACCAGCCTTTTCAGCGTTGCCTGATCGAGCGGACCGTGCAGGGTAATGCGGCCAAATTCAGGCGCGGGGAGTAAGGTATCCAGCGCCACCTGCTGCGGATGGCCGATAAAAGCGCTGTAGGCTTCGAAGACCTGCGTCGTGCCGCGCGCTTTCCCCTCGAGGGTATAACCGGCGATATGCGCCGTGCCCACGTCTACCTTGTTAAGCAGCTCAACGTCGAGATCCGGCTCCGGCTCCCAGACGTCCAGCACTACACTGAGGTCTTGTCCTTCGTTCAGGCATGTCAGCAGCGCGGCGTTATCTACCACCGGACCACGGCAGGCATTTATCAGAATAGTGCCAGCCTTCAGACGACGGATCAGCGCCTCGTCAGCAAGATGCAGCGACTTATACGGCCCCTCTTTAAACAGCGGCGTGTGGAACGTCAGCACGTCACACTGTTCAACCAGCTCATCCAGCGAGCGGAAATCCCCGTCATCGCCGTTATCTTTACGCGGTGGATCGCACAGCAGCGTGCGGATCCCTAACGCTTCAAGGCGCTTTTGCAGGCGCCCGCCGACGTTACCCACGCCGACAATCCCCACGGTGCGGTCCTTCAGCGCAAACCCGTCGCGCTCGGCCAGCATCAGCAGGGAGGAGAAAACGTATTCCACAACGGCAATGGCGTTACAGCCCGGCGCGGCGGAAAAACCGATTCCGGCCTGCTTCAGCCATTTATCATCCACATGATCGGTCCCTGCCGTTGCGGTTCCGACAAACTTAATCGCTTTACCGGCAAGCAACGCCTCATTTACTTTAGTCACCGAGCGCACCATCAGCGCGTCTGCGTCATCCAGTTCGTTGACCGGGATCGGGCGACCAGGGACAGCCTTAACGTTACCCAGGCGGCTAAACAGCTCACGGGCGTAAGGCATATTTTCATCAACGAGGATTTTCACGTCTGAGTACCTGTTTGAGAGGAAGAAAACCTGCCAAGTGTGCCATAATCTCGCCGCCAGGCATATATGTATGCCTGGTTTACGCTGAGTTTTGACTTTAAGGATTTTTGACGATGCAGCCCATTTCAGGTACGCCGCCACGCCCTCCGGGTGAAGGCCCCGTCACGCCAAACGTTGCCGGTGAACAACCGCTATCCACGCAACAGCGCACCGTGCTGGAGCGACTGATCACGCGCCTGATTGCGCTGACTTCACAGCAAAACGCGGAAGTCTGGGCAGGGGTAAAGCATGATTTAGGCGTGAGGAACGACGCACCGCTGCAGTCGCGCCATTTTCCTGCGGCCGAGCAAAACCTGAACCAGCGTATTAATACCGCGCAGCAGAACCACACCACGCGCCAGATTGTCGCTCAGCTGACCGAGCTGCTGGGCCAGGGCAATAACCGCCAGGCGGTGAGCGATTTTATTCGCCAGCAGTATGGTCAGACCGCGCTGGGCCAGCTGACGCCCGACCAGCTCAAAACCGTGCTGACCCTGCTGCAGAACAACGAGCTGTCTATCCCGCAGCCTCAGGTGCGCCCGGCGACCGAGCGTCCGCTGCTGCCTGCCGAGCACAACACGCTCAAGCAGATGGTGACGAAGCTGGCTGCGGCCACCGGCGAACCGACGAAGCTTATCTGGCAATCCATGCTGGAGCTGTCCGGCGTGAAGGCGGGTGAGCTGATCCCGGCCAAACAGTTTACGCATCTGGTGACCTGGCTCCAGGCGCGCCAGACGCTCAGCACCCAGAATACCCCTACCCTGCATACCGTCCAGGCGGCACTGAAGCAGCCGCTTGAGCCGCACGAGTTTGAAGTCATCCGGGATTACGCCCAGCAAAACTGGCAGGCCACGCCGCAAACGGTTCTGACCACCGCGCAGGTGCAGGATCTGCTCAATCAAATCTTCGTTCGCCGCGCCGAGCGCGAGGGCGGCGTGCCGGAGGTGAGAAATATTCAGCCAATCTACAGCCCGCTGTTTGCGCCAGTCGTGGAGACGTTCAGAACGCTCTCTGCGCGTCCGGGATTAATGTTTATTGCGCTACTGATTGCGCTGGCGATTTTCTGGCTGGTTGCTTAACACTGCCGGGTGGCGGCTTCACCTTACCCGGCCTACGGCTAGTGCGATTGTAGGCCCGGTAAGCGAAGCGCCACCGGGCAAAAACTACGATCTGCGAAACGCCACCAGCGTCACCACGATCCCAACCACCGCAGAAACCGCACCGGCCAGAAAGACGGACGGATAACCGAACGAGGTGGCTAACACCCCGGCCAGCGGCCCGGTTACCCCGTATGAGATATCCTGAAAGGCCGCATAGCCGCCCAGCGCCGTACCGCGCACCTGTGGGGCCACGCGCTTCACCACTTCAACGCCCAGGGCCGGGAAGATCAGTGAACAGCCGCACCCAGTCAGCGCCGCACCAAGCAGCGCAACGGAGGCCACGGGTGCATTCCACAGCAGCAGCAGACCGATGGTTTCAATCACCAGCGACGCCACCGCCACCTTCACGCCGCCAAAGCGATCCGGCATCCAGCCGAAAAGCACGCGCATCAGCACAAACGCGCCGCCAAACGCGGTGAGCGTAAAACCGGCCATCGCCCAGCCGCGGCTCATAAAATAGAGCGAGACGAAGGTACCAATCACCGCAAAACCCACGCCCTGCAGCGCCAGGCCAAGACCCGGCTGCCAGATCTGGCCAACCACGCTCCACAGGGAAGGACGCTCGCCTTTGTGCGCGGGCACTTTACGCACCGAGCCGTTAAACGCCCACGCCAGCAGGGGTAAAGCCATCGTGGTGGCAGCCAGCGCCGCAAATCCAAACTGGCTATTGATCAGCAGCCCAAGCGGTGCGCCTGCGGCCAGCGCGCCATAGATGGCCATACCGTTCCAGGACATCACCTTGCCGGAGCGTGCCGGCCCCACCAGACCCATTCCCCAGGTCAGGGTGCCGGTCAGCAGCTGGCTTTCACCAAAGCCCAGGATTAAGCGGCCCAGCACCAGCAGCGCAAACTTATACGCGGCGTCTACCGGCAGGAGAGAAGCCAGCAGCCATGCGCCGCCCGCCAGCCCACAGGCAAACATCCCCTGTAGCGCCGAGCGTTTTGCACCGTGCTGATCCGCCAGCCGTCCGGCGTAACCGCGGGTCAATACCGTGGCTAAAAACTGAATGCCCACGGCAATGCCGACCATGGTGTTGCCATAGCCCAGCTCCTGATGAACGAACAGCGGGATCACCGGCAGCGGCAGGCCGACGGTCATATAGGTCAGAAATACCGCGAAAGCGATACGGAACAGCGAGACGTTCGCTGAAGGGGTTGTTTCTGTTTGAGTTACTGCAGTCATGCTTTACTCCGAAATGAAGAGTAAGGCGAGGAAATGCCACGCCCCCTCTACCTGATTATCAGGATTAAGGTGCGTTGGTTGACGTTAAACGCTTACGCATTATCGTGAGGATAATGTTGAGGGGTGAAGTTTGCCTGTGAGATCAGCCGCTTGTCAATGCATAAAAAAAGGGAGCCTTATGGCTCCCTTCCGGAATCAAACGTAAAACTTATGCTTTCAGCTTACGCATAACCAGCGTGGCGTTGGTGCCACCGAAGCCGAAGCTGTTTGACATGACGGTGGTCAGCGTCGCTTCCGTTGGTTTGGTCACGATGTTCAGGCCAGCAGCCTGCTCGTCCATCTCATCGATGTTGATGCTTGGCGCGATAAAGCCGTTTTCCAGCATCAGCAGAGAGTAGATCGCTTCCTGCACGCCAGCCGCCCCCAGAGAGTGACCGGTCATGGCTTTGGTCGCGGAGATTGCCGGGCTGTTGTCGCCGAAGACTTCACGGATCGCACCCAGCTCTTTCACGTCGCCTACCGGAGTAGAGGTACCGTGGGAGTTCAGGTAGTCGATTGGGGTGTCAACGCCGTGCATCGCCATCTTCATGCAGCGCACCGCGCCTTCGCCGGATGGCGCAACCATGTCGGCGCCGTCAGACGTTGCACCGTAGCCCACGATTTCAGCGTAGATGTGCGCGCCACGTGCCAGGGCATGCTCCAGCTCTTCAACCACAACCATACCGCCGCCGCCCGCGATAACGAAACCGTCACGGTGTGCATCATAGGTACGGGAGGCTTTATCCGGGGTTTCATTGTACTTGGTGGACAGTGCGCCCATCGCGTCGAATTCACAGGCCATTTCCCAGCCCAGCTCTTCGCCGCCGCCAGCAAATACGATGTCCTGTTTACCCAGTTGGATCTGCTCAACAGCATTACCGATGCAGTGTGCGGAAGTCGCACACGCGGAGCTGATGGAGTAGTTCACACCGTGGATTTTGAATGGGGTCGCCAGGCACGCGGAAACCGCAGAACCCATGGCTTTGGTGACCACGTACGGACCTACTGCTTTCAGACCACGCGGGCTACGCATTGCGTCAGCGCCGAATACCTGCGCTTTTGATGAGCCGCCAGAACCGGCGATCAGACCCACGCGCGGGTTGTTCTGATAAACCTCTTCGCTCAGGCCGGAATCCTTGATCGCTTCCTGCATGGAGAGATAAGCATAAATAGAGGCATCGTTCATGAAACGAACCACTTTGCGGTCAATCAAACCGGTGGTGTCCAGTTTGACGTTACCCCATACGTGGCTACGCATACCTGAATCTTTAAACTCTTCAGAGAAAGTGATCCCGGAGCGTCCTTCACGCAGAGATGCCAGGACTTCCTGCTGGTTATTACCGATGCTGGAAACAATGCCCAGGCCAGTAATCACTGCACGTTTCATTCAATACCTCTGTAAGTCGCACTATAGTAAGTTTCGAGTCGCACAATAGCGTACACTTGTACGCCGAACAAGTCCGATCAGACATTTTCTGCGGAAATTTGCACCGATGGACTCACATCGTTAAGATCGTGCCACTGCCTGTCAGACGAGTAACTTACGTGAAACAAAACGCTATACAACCCGCCAACCTCGAATTCAACGCTGAGGGTACACCTGTTTCCCGAGATTTTGATGACGTCTATTTTTCTAATGATAACGGACTCGAAGAAACTCGCTATGTTTTCCTCGACGGAAACCAGCTCAGCACCCGCTTCCCGGAGCATCCGCGGAGCCTGTTTGTGGTCGCGGAAAGCGGATTCGGTACCGGGCTCAATTTTCTGACCCTTTGGCAGGCGTTTGACCAGTTTCACGCTGCCCACCCTGAGGCTACGCTACAAAGATTACATTTCATCAGTTTCGAAAAATTCCCGCTCACCGCGCACGATCTGCGGCTCGCTCATCAGCGCTGGCCAGAGCTTGCAGCCTGGGCGGAGCAGCTTCAGGCGCAGTGGCCACCCCACATCGGCGGCTGCCACCGTCTGATTCTGGAAGGCGGACGCGTGACGCTGGATTTATGGCTTGGCGACATCATTGACCTGACCGATACGCTCGATGACTCGATGAATCAGACGGTGGACGCGTGGTTCCTTGACGGCTTTGCCCCCGCCAAAAACCCGGACATGTGGAGCCAGCATCTGTTTAGCGCGATGGCGCGGCTGGCGCGCCCGGGCGCAACGCTTGCCACCTTCACCTCGGCAGGCTTTGTCCGCCGCGGGCTGCAGGAGGCGGGCTTTACCATGCAGAAAACCAAAGGTTTTGGTCGCAAGCGCGACATGCTGGTCGGCAGAATGGAGCAGACGCTGGATATCCCCGCAAGTGCCCCCTGGTTTGCACGCGGCGCCAGCGCATCCCGTGAAGTGGCGATAGTCGGGGGGGGGATCGCCAGCGCTCTGCTGTCTCTCGCGCTTCTCCACCGCGGCTGGCAGGTCACGCTCTACTGCGCTGACGATGCGCCAGCAAGCGGCGCGTCCGGCAACCGTCAGGGGGCGCTCTATCCGCTTTTAAGCGCGCACGACCCGGCCCTGTTCCGGTTTTTCCCGGCGGCATTTACCTTCGCTCGTCGCCTGTACGATATCCTGCCGGTGGCGTTTGACCATGACTGGTGCGGCGTGACGCAGCTCGGCTGGGATGAAAAGAGCCAGCAAAAAATCACGCAGATGCTGTCGCTGGGTCTGCCTGACGAGATTGCCCGTGCGGTAAGTGCGCAAGAGGTGGCAGAGACCGCTGGCGTGGAAACCGGGTGTGGGGGCATTCAGTATCCACTCGGCGGCTGGCTGTGCCCGGCTGAACTGACCGCGGCGGTCATTGCCCTGGTGCAGTCGCGCGGGCTGACGGCGCATTATGCTCACAAGGTTGAATCGTTGAGCCGGACAGAACGCTGGAATCTGCGTTTTGCCGATGGCAAAGAGGCGAGTCATGCCAGCGTTGTGCTGGCAAACGGGCATCACATCAGCCAGTTTATCCAGACAGAATCATTGCCGGTTTATCCGGTCGGCGGCCAGGTAAGCCATATTCCTTCCGCGCCCGAACTGAGCAAACTGCGTCAGGTGCTGTGCTATGACGGCTATCTGACGCCGCAAAATCCGTCTAACGGCCACCACTGCATCGGGGCCAGCTACCATCGTGGCGAAGCGGATATGCGCTACAGCGAAGCGGATCAGGCCCAGAACCGCCAGCGCCTGATTGACTGTTTCCCGGATGCGGCGTGGGCGAGAGAGGTTGACGTCAGCGAGGGTGACGCGCGCTGCGGCGTGCGCTGCGCCACTCGCGACCATTTGCCGATGGCGGGAAATGTGCCGGACTACGATGCGACGCTTGAGGCCTATCAGGATCTTGCTGATAACCGGGATAACGCGGTAAGCGCGCCGGTTTATCCGGAGCTGTTTATACTGGGTGGATTAGGATCTCGCGGGCTCTGTTCCGCACCGCTACTGGCAGAAGTGTTAGCCGCACAAATGAGCGGCGAGCCGATGCCGCTGGACAGGGTTACGCTTGCAGGGCTGAATCCGAATCGCTTGTGGGTACGGAAACTGCTGAAGGGGAAGAAGGTTAAGTAAGGTGCGGTCTGGTGCCCTCACCCTAACCCTCTCCCACAGGGAGAGGGGATATTCACAGGCCCGGTAAGCGCAGCGCCACCGGGTGAAATACGATGACTTAGCGTTTAGCCTGCTGGAACAAAGTGTCCCACATGCCCAGCACCAGCGACTGGTCGCGCGGCGAGAGCTCCCCGGCCAGAATGGCTTTTTCCAGGCTGCGAGTGACTTCAGCGTGAACGGCGTCGGCAGAGTGATCGTCCCCCGCTTCCAGCTCGGCTACCGCGAGCGTCAGGTGACCACGCAGATAACCGCTGGCGAACAGCTCATCATCACTGGCGTGTTCCACCATGTCATCAATTAACGCCAGAATGCGTGATTCAAATTCTGCGATCATCTTCTTTCCTCTGTTAAAGATCTTCCGGCCAAGGGAAGCATTCCGCCGTGATAACCGGCGTGTGGTAATAATTCTGTAAGGCCTCGATCAGGCGTGCCGGACGTTCCGGGATGCCTTTCTCAAGATATTCCATCACCTGCGCGTGAACGCGGCGCTGGAAGACGATACGGTCTGGCTCGAAGTCGCCTTCGAGGTTGTCACAGCTGACGTTGAACGGGAAACCCGCCGCGACGCAGAATAGCCATTCCAGTGCCTGCGGCTTCACTTCCACATCTTCAAACTGGCCCTGAGTGGCGGCATCACGTCCGTCCGGGCAGTACCAGTAACCGAAGTCCACCAGCTCGCGCCGCGCTTTCCCCGCAATGCACCAGTGCGAAATCTCGTGCAAGCCGCTGGCATAAAAGCCGTGGGCAAAGACGATGCGGTTATACGGAACCTCCGCATCAGCAGGAAGATAGATCGGTTCGTCGTCGCCTTTAATCAGACGGGTATTAAAATCGTCGGCAAAACAGCCGTCGAAAATCTCAATCAGCTGTTCGTATTTATGAGTACTGTTCATTAGTGCATCCCCAACCAGGTGAGGATCTCCTGTCCATGGCTGTCATAAAGAAGTTTGGCGCTCATTACGGCCGAGACGATGACGATCATCGGGCGAATAAGTTTTTGTCCTTTGCTTAATACCAGACGCGAGCCCGCGCGCGCGCCCAGGAACTGCCCTGCCATCATCACAAATCCGGTTGCCCAGATAACCTTGCCGCCGATGATAAACAGCAGCAGGCCGCCGACGTTTGAGGTCGCGTTGAGCACTTTGGCATGGGCGGTGGATTTGGCGAGGTTAAACCCGGCCAGCGTCACGAACGCCAGCGCATAAAATGAACCCGCCCCCGGCCCGAAGAAACCGTCGTAAAAACCCACGCTGCCCCCGGCAATCAGGGCAAACGGCAGGCCGTACAGGCGACGCTGGCGGTCTTCTTCACCGAGCTTTGGCATCAGCAAGAAGTAAAGCCCGATGCAGATGACCAGAATCGGCAGGATCTGGCGCAAAATATCGGACTGCACGTGCTGAACCAGCAGCGCGCCCGACGTGGAGCCGATAAAGGTCATCAGGATATTGAGCTTCTGATCGGCAAGGCTCACCACCTTGCGGCGGATAAAATAGAGCGACGCCGAGAGCGAACCGCCGCAGGCCTGCAGCTTGTTGGTGGCAAGCGCCTGCGCCGGGCTCATGCCCGCCGCCAGCAGCGCGGGCACGGTTAACAACCCGCCGCCGCCCGCGAGCGCGTCGATAAAACCGGCCAGCATGGCCACAAAGAACAGCACCACCAGCAGCAGCGGCGACACCATAAACAGATCGACGAAATTATCCATTAAAGTACATGCTCATCCAGTAGCGCCTGGCAGGAAGGCGGCAACGGAGGCGGTGTCTTCTTCTCAGGCTTAGAGGTTCCAGGTTTTGACGGCTCAAACCAGCTTTGCAGTTCCGCACCGCAGCCATCGCCTGGCGGTGGTAGCGGCTGATCTTCACATTCCAGGCTATTCGCCGGGCAGCGCAGACGAACGTGCATGTGCGCACGATGCTGGAACCACGGGCGCACTTTGCGCAGCCAGTCGCGATCGGTTCCTGCATCCAGGCAGAGCTGCTGCTTGATGGCCGGGTTAACGAAAATCCGCGTGACGTCGTTATCTTCTGCCGCCAGCTTGATCATGCTGGATACATCCCGCGTCCACAGGGACGGCACAACGCGCTTACCGTCGCTCGCCACCAGGTCCAGCGCCTGCGGTTTCAGCAGTTGGGCGGAGGTCCAGCGCGTTTTCGGCAGCTGCAGGAAGATATCGACATCCAGTCCGGTCTGGTGGCTGGCGTGTCCACCGTTAAAGCGACCGCCGGCAGGCATCCCCATATCGCCAATCAGCATCGTGCCCAGCCCAAGGTTATGCACCTGGTTTCCCAGACGCTGGATGAACAGCACCAGGTCCGGGTGGCCGAAATAACGCCGCTGATCGGTGCGCATCACCTGATAGGTATCAGACTGGAGAGGAAGCTCCTGGGCACCGACGATACAGCCGTTGGAAAAGGCGCCAATGGACTGCGCGCTCCCCGCCACCGGATGAGTGATTTTTTGCCATGGCGTCGCGGCCAGACTGGCTCCACTGGCGAGCAGCGCCAGCAGAGCAATTGCGGTTTTTTTCATGTTTACCAGCGTGGAATGGTGGTCGTCACATCCGCATTCTGCGCGCGCTGGCGCAGGAAGTGATCCATCAGCACGATCGCCAGCATCGCTTCTGCGATCGGCACCGCGCGGATCCCCACGCACGGATCGTGACGTCCTTTGGTGATCATCTCAACTTCTTCGCCATCGCGGTTAATCGTGTGGCCCGGCACGGTGATGCTGGAAGTTGGCTTCAGCGCGATGTTGGCAACAATCTGCTGCCCGCTGCTGATACCGCCCAGGATGCCGCCCGCATGGTTGCTCTGGAAGCCCGCTTTCGTAATCTCATCGCGGTTTTGGCTGCCGCGAAGCTGAACCACGTCAAAGCCGTCGCCAATCTCTACGCCCTTCACCGCGTTGATGCTCATCAGCGCGTGGGCAATGTCGGCGTCGAGACGGTCGAATACCGGCTCGCCCCAGCCAGCCGGGACGCCGTCAGCTACCACGGTCACTTTCGCGCCAATGGAGTCGCCCTCTTTTTTCAGGCCACGCATCAGTTCGTCCAGCGCCTCAAGCTTGTCGGCATCGGCGCAGAAGAACGGGTTTTGTTCAACCTGATCCCAGTCTTTGATCGCCAGCGGAATGTCGCCCATCTGGGTCAGACAGCCGCGGATAACGATGCCAAATTTCTGCTGCAGGTATTTCTTAGCAATCGCCCCTGCCGCCACGCGCATCGCGGTTTCACGCGCGGAAGAACGTCCGCCGCCGCGATAGTCGCGGAAGCCGTACTTTTGTTCGTAGGTGTAGTCGGCGTGGCCCGGACGGAAGACGTCTTTGATGGCGCCGTAGTCCTGGGAGCGCTGATCGGTGTTTTCGATCAGCAGGCCAATGCTGGTCCCGGTAGTGCGCCCTTCAAAGACGCCGGAGAGAATTTTGACCTGGTCCGGCTCGCGACGCTGCGTGGTGTAGCGAGAGGTGCCCGGGCGACGACGGTCGAGGTCGTGCTGTAAATCGGCTTCGGTCAGTTCGATGCCTGGCGGTACGCCATCAACGATACAGCCCAGCGCCAGCCCGTGCGACTCGCCAAAGGTGGTCACGCGGAATACCTGTCCAATACTGTTTCCTGCCATCACGGCTCCGATGTTGTAGTTTGTGTTTGAGCGTTGTGAAACGGGCCGAAGCCCGTTGGATTAATCTTTATAGATGCTGAAGTGTTCGCGCGCGCCGAGCAGCTGCGCTTTAGTCAGCATAAAGACGCCGTCACCGCCGTTGTCGAACTCAAGCCAGGTGAACGGCACATCCGGGTACTGCTCTATCAGATGTACCATGCTGTTGCCCACTTCACAAATCAGAACGCCGTCGTCGGTCAGGTAATCCGGCGCGCAGGCCAGAATGCGGCGGGTCAGCTTCAGGCCGTCAGAGCCTGACGCCAGACCCAGCTCCGGCTCGTGACGGTATTCGTTCGGCAGATCGGACATGTCTTCCGCATCGACGTACGGCGGGTTTGTGACGATCAGATCGTACTGCAGCGTCGGCAGATCGCGGAACAGGTCAGAGCGAATTGGCGTAACGTGATGGATGAGCCCATGCTCTTCGATGTTGTGCTCGGTCACGGCCAGCGCGTCGGTGGAGATATCTACCGCGTCCACTTCCGCTTCCGGGAAGGCGTACGCGCAGGCAATCGCGATGCAGCCGCTGCCGGTACACATATCCAGAATGTGCTGCGGCTGATGGCCAATCAGACCTTCAAAGTGGTTGTTGATCAGCTCGCCAATCGGCGAGCGCGGCACCAGCACGCGTTCATCGACATAGAACTCGTGGCCGCAGAACCAGGCTTTGTTGGTCAGGTAGGCGACCGGAATGCGCTCGTTCACGCGGCGGATCACGCGCTCAACGATGCGGTGTTTTTCGCTGGAAGTCAGGCGCGCGGTGCGCATGTCTTCCGGAATATCCAGCGGCAGGTAGAGAGACGGCAGCACCAGCTGCACGGCTTCATCCCACGGGTTATCGGTACCGTGACCGTACCAGATATTGGCGGCGCTGAAGCGGCTAACCGACCAGCGCAACATGTCCTGTATGGTATGCAGCTCGTTTACTGCTTCATCGACAAATATTTTATCCACTCTTTCCTCCAGGGCATGCTCGCATAATTTTCGGCGGCTAGTTTGCCATGAAGACGGCGATAAATCAGCAATGACGCGTCGCGCTTGAGGTTAAAAAATGCGTTTAGTCGGGTACACTGTCGGAAATACGAGATGAGAATGACGAATGAAAAAGAAAACATCGCTCAGCGAGGAGGATCAGGCGCTCTTCCGTCAGCTGATGACCGGGACGCGTAAAATCACGCAGGACACCATCGTCCATCGCCCGCTGCGTAAAAAAATCAGCGAAGTACCGGTCAAGCGTCTTCTGCAGGAGCAGGCCGATAACAGCCACTATTTTTCAGATGAATTTCAGCCGCTGCTCAACACGCAAGGGGCTGTGAAGTACGTACGCGAAGACGTCAGCCATTTTGAGCTGAAAAAATTACGCCGCGGAGATTATTCGCCGGAG
Organism: Enterobacter cloacae complex sp. ESBL7; assembly: GCF_041679625.1. Lineage (NCBI taxonomy): Bacteria > Pseudomonadati > Pseudomonadota > Gammaproteobacteria > Enterobacterales > Enterobacteriaceae > Enterobacter > Enterobacter cloacae complex sp. ESBL7. The sequence continues at coordinate 236,834 of NZ_JBGORN010000002.1, read as the reverse complement.
CTGTTTCTCGATCTGCACGGTTTAACGCAGATGCAGGCGAAACAGGAGCTGGGGGCGTTGATCGCCGCCTGTCGCCGTGAACATGTTTTTTGCGCCTGCGTGATGCACGGCCACGGTAAACATATCCTTAAGCAACAAACGCCGCTGTGGCTGGCTCAGCACCCACACGTAATGGCTTTTCATCAGGCACCGAAAGAATACGGCGGAGATGCCGCGTTGCTGGTGTTGATTGAAGTGGAAGAGTGGCAGCCGCCAGAGTTGCCCTGACAGAATGGCGGGAAGCACATTGCGCCCCGCCATATCGCACGTCACGTCAGATAGCTTTTGCCATCTTCAGGTTGCACGGACTCATTTGCCAGTTGAAGACACCTTTGCCCGTTTCGTCGAGAGAAACATTGGCAATGGCGGATGTCGTGAACATCGGCGGGGTCTCGCCCGGGCACAGCTCAGATACCAGATAGCCAACCAGTGGCAGGTGGGAAATGACCAGCGCGGAAGCGACACCTTCATTGCACAGCGCCTGAAGATAAGCGCTGACAAGGCCTACATCGCCACACGGGGTGAGTTCAGGCAGAACATCCACACTGGTCGGCAGGTTCATACACTCCCCTACCACATCCAGCGTCTGTTCTGCACGCAGGAACGGACTCACCAGAACGCGTTCGATGTCCACTTTTTGACCGTTAAGCCAGGTCGCCATCAGACGAGATTCGTCGCAGCCACAGACGGTCAAAGGACGTACTGAGTCACTGGCGGCATCGAGTGCCGCGTCGCCGTGACGCATGATAAAAACTTGCATATTGCACCGCTTTTGTTAACCAGAATCACCGGCGTTAACTACCCGCGATAAATGCTAAGAGGTAGAAAACCCGATGGCCGGGCATTGTGCCTGATCCATTCGGTGAATGAAACGCTGTTTTTTACCTCAATGGCGTAAGTATAGTCAATCTCTGTTTACAAAATCGCCAGAACAGGTCCATTCACTTCAGGATTTACCCTTCTTTGACCTCAGCTTACGAGGACAGTTTCCCTTGCAGGCCAAAATGTCTGGCCGCGTTCCGCCATCTGCAATAATTCGTCACACGGTGTAAACCGTGGACCATATTGCGAAGCCAGACGTTGCAGGATAGCAACCACTTCACCCGCGCCGAGCGTATCCATGTAACGGAACGGGCCGCCAAGGAACGGCGGGAAACCAATGCCAAATACCGCGCCGATGTCACCATCGCGTGCACTCTTGATCACCTGCTCATCAAAGCAGCGCGCCGCTTCATTGAGCATCATCATCACGCAGCGCTCAGCGCACTGAACGGCGGACAGTTTTCCCTGACCTGTGGTCGAAATGAGTCCATATACCGAAGGGTCGACCTGTTTCCTGCTTTTACGCCCTTTCGCGCCGTAAAGATAGAAACCGCGTTCATTTTTTCTGCCTTTGCGATCGTCCTTCAAAATCGCAGAAACAATGTTTGCAGGTGGGCTAAAACGATCGCCATATGCAGCTTCCAGCACTGGTATAATTTTAGTGCCGGTGTCTATTCCTACCTCATCCAAAAGTTGGATTGGGCCAACGGGGAAACCAAACTTTACCAGCGCCTCGTCGACGTGCTCAATCTTCTCCCCTTCCGTCAGCAACCGCATTGCTTCATTAATGTAGGGAGCCAGAATGCGGTTGACGTAGAAGCCAGCTTTGTCCGCTACCACAATCGGGGTTTTGCCCTGTTTTTTCGCCAGCTTCACCACGGTGGCAACAGTTTGCGGACTGGTAGTCACGTGCGGAATAACTTCCACCAGCGGCATTTTTTCGACCGGGCTAAAGAAATGCAGCCCAATCACCTGCTCCGGGCGCGCGGCTTTCGCTGCGATATCGCCAATCGGTAATGACGACGTATTGGAGGCAAAAATGGTATGCGGGGCGCAATGTTGCTCAACGTCTGCCACCATCTGCTGCTTAAGCGCCAGATCTTCAAACACGGCTTCAATCACCAGATCGCGGTGCGCAAAACCACTGTAATCCGTCGTACCGGATATCATCGCCAGGGTTTTATCACGCTCGCTTGCCTTGATATGGCGGCGCTTGACCTTTTGATCAAGGTTCTGCCAGCTGTACTGTAGCGCGTGATTGATCCCCTTAGGATTAATGTCTTTGATTCGTACAGGCAATTTGCCTTTGCTGGCGGTAACAAAAGAGATTCCGCCACCCATGAGCCCCCCACCCAGTACGCCAATCGCACGCAGCGGAGCGGGCTGCGCCTCGCTGCCCGGATCTTTTTTCACGTCCGTGCTGGCGAAGAAGATGCTGCGCAGCGCCTGCGACTGCGGCGTCATCGCCAGTTCGCCAAAGGCTTTGGCCTCCGCGGCATAGCCGCTGCTGCTTCCCTGCGACAGCCCGGTCTCGATCACTTCGAGGATCCGCTTTGCCGCCGGGTAATTGCCTTTGGTTTTTTGTTCGGTCTTTTTGCCCACCATGTTGAACAGGAGCGTTCTTCCCAGCGGGCCGGCCAGTACGCGCTCACGTACCGGCAGAGGACGTTTTGCCTGACGCCCTTTCAGCGCAAGCTCAACGGCGGCCTCCAGCAAAATGGACTGCGGCACGACGTCATCGACCAGACCGGCTTTCAGCGCCTGACGGGCGCGCAGCTGTTTACCGGTTAAGATCATCTCCAGCGCCGTGCTGACGCCCACCAGGCGCGGCAGCCGTTGCGTTCCGCCGGAGCCAGGCAGCAGGCCCAGCTGCACTTCCGGCAGGCCCAGAATCGTTTTCGCATCGTCGGTGCAAATCCGGCTGTGGCAGGCCAGCGCCAGCTCAAGCCCACCGCCCAGACAGGCACCGTGGATCGCGGCAATAACCGGGATCGGCAGACCGTTGATCTCCGCCATCACCTGCTGGCCCTGACGCGCCAGCTCTTCGGCTTCCAGAGCGCTTTGCGCCCGGGCGATCATGTTGATATCCGCGCCGGCGATAAAGTTATCCGGCTTGGCAGAGATAAACACCAGACCACGAATCGCTTTGTTGTCGCGGATCTGCTTTAGCATCGCGCGCACCTGAACACCAAATTCGGCCTTCAGGGTATTCATCTTTTCATCAGGCACATCAATAGTGATAACGGCCACGTTATCGAGGCGAACCCTCAGATTAAATGCAGATGGCATATCCATTATTCAGCCTCCAGAACCATTGCTGCGCCAAGGCCACCCGCCGCACAGGCGGTAACGAGGCCAAACCCGCCGCCACGGCGACGGAGTTCATGTAATGTTTGCGTGATCATCCTCGCCCCTGTGGCGGCAAACGGATGACCGTAGGCGATAGAGCCGCCCAGCACGTTGAATTTACTCTGATCCACTTCGCCCGTGGCATGGGCGCGGCCCAGCACATCGCGCGCGAAACGCTCGCTTGCCAGCAGCTGTACGTTTGCCAGGGTTTGCGCGGCAAACGCTTCGTGCATATCAATCAGGGTTAAATCAGCCAGCGTCAGCCCCGCGCGCTCCAGCGCCAGCGGCGTGGACCACGCCGGACCTAACAGCATGTCCTGCCAGACATCAATGGCGGTGAAGGCATAGCTGCGTAGATAGCCCAGAGGAGTGATGCCCAGCTCCTTCGCGCGGGATTCGGTCATCAGGATCACGGCGGCGGCGCCATCCGTCAGCGGCGTACTGTTCGCCGCCGTCACCGTGCCGTGTTTGCGGTCAAACGCCGGGCGCAGTTTGGCGTAATCCGCCAGCGTTGAGGTGCCGCGAATATTGTTATCTTCCGCAAGCGGTTCACGGTAGGGGGGAATATAGGCGGTCATGACCTCGTCGGCCAGCTTGCCTTCCGACCAGGCTTTTGCCGCAAGCTGATGCGAGCGATGCGCCAGGGCATCCTGCTGTTCACGCGTAATGCCGTACGTTTTTGCCATCTGCTCGGCGGTATCGCCCATGCGCAGGCCGGTGGAGTATTCCGCGACGGCAGGTGGTACAGGCATGAGGTCGCGCAGGCGTAAACGCGAGAAGAGTTTGAGTTTCTGCCCCGTCGTGCGGGCTTTATTGGCATCCACCAGGATGCGCGCCAGCTTTTTACTGACCCCAATTGGCAGCACCGAAGAGGAGTCCGCTCCACCCGCAATCCCGGCGCGAATCGTGCCCGCCATCAGGCTTTCAGCGACGTTAGCCACAGCCTGGAAGCTGGTAGCGCAGGCGCGGCTGACGCTGTAGGCATCGGTATGCACGTTCATCCCGGTACCGAGGACGATTTCACGCGCAATATTGGGGGCTTCAGGCATCTGCACGACCTGACCGAATACCAGCTGTTCGATGACCTCAGGCGGAATTTCGCTGCGAGCCAGCATCTCCCCCACTACCATTTTCCCCAGGTCGACGGCCGGTATGCCATGAAACGCCGTTGCCTGACGCGCAAATGGCGTGCGTAATCCACTGACTATGGCAATGCGATCGCCCTGACGGGTAATAAGCGGTAATGCCTGACTCATAACACTCCCCTGTAAAAAATTTTCGCAAACATAAAGTGGTCTGACCTGATAATAGTCTTAACCATTTTTTTACATTCAGCCAATCGGGGAAACGAAAAAGTGCGAGCTAAAACACAGAGAAGAAAAAGAAAATGCCCCTGCATGGCAGAGGCATTTGTGCGGTTTGTTGCCGGGTGCGCAAGGTAAAAGCAAAACGGTAACCCACAGGTTACCGTTCTTAATGTTTGCACCCTCTCCCGTGGGAGAGGGTCGGGGTGAAGGCTTCAGGCCACAGAAATTAACGCAGGCCCAGCTGGAAAATCAGCGTTTCTGCTTCGCAGGCGAAGATAAAGTCGATGTCCAGCTTCACGCCGCCTTCCACTTCGGTAAAGGTAGACTTGATTTCACACGGATCGGATTCAACGTCACGCGCACGCTTGCTCAGCGCGGTCAGGGTCTCTTCCGCTTCGGCACGGTTGGTGAATACACGGCTGTAAGAGGCGGTGCAATCGGTGTTGTCCATGATAGTCCCAACATCCATACAGCAGCAAACCGGGGTTTCATCAGCACTGCATTTACTCATAGCTCAATTTCCTCTGTATTCGCGCAGCGCGCGAGATAGACACGATGCTGATATTTTACGCCCCGGAGCGGGCGCTCTCCAGCCGTTAATGGCGCAAAAGCGGATAAGTGACCAATATCACACTAAAAAATGATCTAAAACAAAAACCACCCTTTTGGGTGAGTCGTGATGGTCACAATTTTGCCAACCAGATCTCGTTTCACGAAACATGTTTGAAAATATTAATAAACAAACTTGCAACATTCCGGCTGGTCAGACCTATACTCTGGCCACTGGTCTGATTTGTCTGTCATACCTCAGACCCTACACTTCGCGCTCCTGTTACGGTATGTAACAATTATTGAATAAAAATAACTCAATGAGGTTATGGTCATGAGCCAGAAAACCCTGTTCAACAAGACTGCGCTGGCAGTCGCAGTGGCACTCGTCTCCACTTCCGCCTGGTCAGCGGGCTTTCAGTTAAACGAATTTTCTTCCTCTGGCCTTGGCCGTGCGTATTCCGGGGAAGGCGCTATCGCTGATGATGCGGGTAACGCGAGTCGTAACCCCGCGTTGATCATGATGTTTGATCGTCCGACTTTCTCTGCCGGTGCGGTTTATATCGATCCTGATGTCAACGTTTCTGGTAAGTCGCCTTACACGGGTGCGAGCCTTAAAGCGGACAATATTGCCCCAACAGCATGGATCCCAAACCTGCACTTCGTTGCGCCTATCAACGAACAGTTTGGCTGGGGTGCATCCGTAACGTCTAACTACGGTCTGGCTACCGAGTTCAATAACAACTACCCGGCTGGTGAATACGGCGGTAAAACAGACCTTACTACGCTGAACCTCAACCTGAGCGGTGCGTATCGCCTGAACGATAACTGGAGTTTTGGCCTGGGCTTTGATGCCGTCTATGCTGATGCCAAGATCGAACGTTATTCCGGAGAACAGACCGCTCGCCTGCCTAAAAACAGCAATAAAATTGCCAGTCTTGAAGGTGATGAGTGGGGCTATGGCTGGAACGCCGGTATCCTGTACGAGCTGGACAAAAACAACCGTTGGGGCCTGACCTATCGTTCCGAAGTGAAAATTGACTTCGACGGCGATTACAAGAGCGGCATACTGAAGCCTGTGAACAATCTGGTTCCAGGTGCGGGCACCACTATTCCTTGGGGAACGTCCAACCAGACCGTTCCGGGTTCACTGTCACTGCATTTGCCAGAAATGTGGGAAGTCTCCGGTTACAACCGCGTTGCACCACAGTGGGCTATTCACTATAGCCTGGCCTATACCAGCTGGAGCCAATTCCAGGAGCTGAAAGCGACCGGAACCAATGGTCAAACGCTGTTCTATAAGGACGAAAGCTTCCACGACGCCTATCGTATCGCGTTGGGTACCACCTACTACTACGATAAGAACTGGACTTTCCGCTCCGGTATCGCATTTGACGACAGCCCGGTTCCGGCAGACAAACGTTCCATTTCCATTCCGGATCAGGACCGCTTCTGGTTAAGTGCTGGTGCGACCTATGCGTTGAACGAGAATGCATCCATCGATGCGGGCGTATCTTATATGCACGGTCAGAAAGTAACGTTCAAGGAAGGTCCGTACGAGTTTACCTCTGAAGGTAAAGCCTGGCTGTTCGGTACGAACTTCAACTACGCGTTCTAATCGCGCTGGAATCAAAAAAGGTGAGCATTGCTCACCTTTTTTATTTACTCCGAATCGATATCTTTTAGTTCGTTTTCGATCGCCTTCGCGTTTGGATTCTCTTCCGGCTTCAGCTTGCCGCCGTTGGCAATAAAGTCATGATTCTGGAAGTACGCTTCACGCACCATAATGTACGGGTCAGAAGACTGGCGCAGCAGACCATCAGAGTCGAGCAGTTGCGCGCGTGTTTCAATCCCTTCCACCGTCCATTTACCCACCGACAGCGGCCAGGTCAGCCACGACAGGACCGGATACAGCGTATCCACCATATCGCCGCCATCATCACGGAGGGTGAAGCTACCGTAGAACGGTAAATGCACGTACGGACCATACCCGACGCCATAGTGTCCCATCGTGCTGCCGAAACGGTGCGGCTGTTCACGCTGCAGTTTCTGGTTAGCCATACCTGCAACATCAATAAAGCCACCCATACCCAGAATGGAGTTCAGGAAGAAGCGGGTAAAGTGGACCATCCCCTGATACGGGTCGCCCTGCAGGAAGTAGTTCACCATTACCGCAGGCTCTTCGAGGTTGCTGGTAAAGTTACTTAACCCGTTACGCGCAGGTTGTGGAACATAATCGCGCCATGCTACTGCCACCGGACGAACCACATACGGGTCCAGTACGTTGTAGTTGAAGCTATACATTGAGCGGTTAAATCCTTCGAGAGGATCGGAGCGTCCCGTTTGCTCACCGGAGCTGGCGCAGCCCACAAGCATCGTCGCGCCAAGCGCAAGCGCCGACAGCCGAAGTTTCATAAATATCTCCCTGTTCAGTATGGCTATCGTTGATTGCCATCCGTAACGGAGCCGTTGACGCTCCGTCTGTAAACGTGCAAGCGATTGTAACAGCACGTTTACCGATGTCTATGAGCACAATTACGGGCAGTAACCACCGTGACTCTGATCTCAGCATAGCCTGGCTTTTGGAATTCGTTTCGCTGGCAATTTTATAATGACTTTGAAAGAGATGTATCACCTTTGTTGTCATTGCCGCCAATTTAAGAGCATCCCCACAGGCATCCCGATAAAAGCCGCTACGCTTAACAGAAAGATCAACCTCCGGGAGCAGATATGAAAGATGTAGGCGAAGAAAAAATTGGCCAGAGTACAGAGGAGCTTGAAATTGAAAGCGAGGAGAAAGCGCGCGGCGAGAAGATAGAAATTGATGAAGATCGCCTCCCCTCCCGCGCAATGGCTATCCACGAGCATATACGCCAGGATGGTGAAAAAGAGATGGAGCGCGACGCGATGGCCCTCTTCTGGTCAGCCATCGCTGCCGGGCTATCAATGGGCGCATCTCTGCTTGCAAAAGGGATATTTCATGTGCAGCTGGAAGGCGTACCCGGTGGATTTTTACTGGAAAACCTCGGCTATACCTTCGGCTTTATTATTGTCATCATGGCCCGCCAGCAGCTGTTTACCGAAAACACGGTGACCGCCGTTCTGCCGGTGATGCAAAACCCCACACTCGGTAATTTCGGTTTATTGATGCGGCTCTGGAGCGTGGTTCTGCTGGGTAATATCATCGGCACGGGCATCGCGGCATGGGCGTTTGAATATATGCCGATCTTTGATGAACCCACCCGGGATGCGTTTGTGAAAATCGGCATGGACGTAATGAAAAACACGCCGGTCGAGATGTTCTCAAACGCCATCATCTCTGGCTGGATTATCGCCACGATGGTCTGGATGTTTCCTTCAGCGGGAAGCGCCAAAATTGTGGTGATCATATTGATGACCTGGCTGATTGCGCTGGCGGACACCACGCATATTGTGGTCGGTACCGTTGAAATCCTGTATCTGGTCTTTAACGGTACGCTTCACTGGAGCGATTTCTTCTGGCCGTTTGCCCTTCCGACGCTGGCGGGAAACATTTGCGGCGGAACGTTTATCTTCGCGCTGTTAAGCCATGCCCAAATTCGTAACGACATGTCGAACAAACGCAAAGCTGAGCTTAAGGCACGGGAAAATGATGATAAATCGACAAAAAAATCGACCTGAATGGTGACTCTTTGAGCAGTCAGGCGGTGATGCGCTTAACGCAAAGTGTAAATAAGGCTATACTCGTGCCGCCTCGTCCCCTTAGTTAAATGGATATAACGAGCCCCTCCTAAGGGCTAGTTGCAGGTTCGATTCCTGCAGGGGACACTTTACCCTCCCGCTTTTTCCAGCACATTCGTCTGTCTACCGCCAGAATTCACTGAGCAGAAGAATCCTGTTTTATTTGAGCGTAACGCGTTGCCAGCTGTTTAAGACGCAACTCCAGTTGAGTCTTTTCTGCTTCAGGAAGCGCATCTCCTGCTGGATGCTGTGACAGGCGCCTGAGTTGTTCTTCAGCCGGTATCGTCTGGTTAAATGACTGTATAGTCGAAAAAACCACCGATTTAAGCTCGCTTACCGTGATGTATTTTCCTTTTTGCTCGTCCAGACTACTCAGCCGATGACTCAGTTGCTGAAGCGTCATCATTCCCTGATACCAGCTGTTCATTGCGTCGACAGGTAACGCTGCCGCGTTAAATTTTTGCTGCCACTGCATTGTGAGCGGTTTCGCCTCCTCCGGCCATAATGTCTGGAGCTGCTTTAACAGCTGAAGGCTGTAGGAAAGATTCCAGTCAGGAGGCAGTTTATCCAGGCGGGCAAGCTGCTGCTGCGTGTCTGTGATAAACGTGGACGGTAAAGTACCTCGCAGTGTTAACGCGTCTTGCTGCACAGGCGTGAGCACTTCAGGTAACGGAGCCAGAGAGGCAAAAGCCTGAGTCGCCAGGGGGTCGGGTCTGGACAAAGAAGCCCATCCCCACGCCACAGCGAAGCACACCACCAGTGTGGAACACATCCCGGTAATAAAGGGCTTCCACTGTCTGACAGGCACGGGGGCTGTCGTACGATCCTCCCCATTCGGCTGATTTTCCTGATGCACAACATATACCCATTTCACTTCTTCGATCGGTTCGGCTTTCTCCAGAGTCGATTCGCTATCGGGCTTCATGTTCACATTCAAATCGGACTTGTCATTACTGCTTTCCAGCCGTTCAGCACTTGAACGTATCAACGTTCGTAACGTATCGAACTGGCTAAGGTGTTTAAGCTCAAGGCGCTGGAGCACCGCGCTCAGGCTGGTAAGTAACGCTTCAGCACGATAAAGCTCACTAAGATGGCTGCTGTTGAATGGCAGCATACGCATGCGCTGCTGCAGGCGCTGGCTAAGGCCGCTAAGGATTTCCATACGAGCGTGTTGCGTCTTCGGCCATAAGATGTCCCACTGGTGGCTAATCAGGGCCTCCAGAATCGCCAGCCCTTCATTCAGGCCAGCTAATCCAGACAGGTGAGTACGAGCAAGGGTGTACCAGGCTGCTGTCTGCAACTCCACACCGTTCTGTTCAAACATTGAGAGACAGAGTCTTTGGACATATTGCCAGTTCACATCAGGGCGAGCAGGATGTGTTAGCTTACTGAGTTCGTCGCGGAGGGCGGCATAATCTGGCAGCGTACGCGGGTCGCCGCCGGTTTTTAACGTTATATGTGTGGTCATTCTGCAGGGCCTGCATATCCGTGTCGGTTAATTTCGTCAGTTGATGTGTAAGGCAGTTTTGCGTGTAGAAACGCAATGACGAATAAAGGAATGAATGTTATTGCTAGGACAGCAGCGCTAAAATCAGATCGAAAAAAACACCTTCATCAAATAGTTTTCCTGACTGAGGTAATGTATCAGGGGGAGTAAACATCCAGTCATTTACGCTCCCCACCCGCATGAACAGGCGTCCTTGAGAAATCGCGCTGTACCCGGAAAAAAAAGTCACCTCGACACAGCCTGCAACTCCCTGTCCATACAGAAATATCGGCATAAACTTAACCGCCCGGTTACCATAACGCAGGACGATACCGGAAATATCAAAAGTCCCCCCCTCCACCAGCAGGTCCGGAACATATACCGCCAGTGGCTCTGCATTCAGTCCGGTATCTGACAGCCAGGCGTCCATTTGATCCTGAAGCTGAGCCATTCGCATGCGAAACTCTGCAATATCGGCCTGACTCTTGCTAACTGCGGGAACGGGTGAAGGTTGTTGCGCCTGCAACTTCTTCAGGAACTGTGATTTTACTGACATGGTGTTAACTGACCTTATATACGAGGTGTTATGTCGAGATACTGCTGTTGCCTGAGATGCCGCAACAGGACCCGACCTTCGGGCATAAACTCAGTCCCGTAGCGCACCAGGCCAATCCCTTTAAGTTCAGCGTCAATGGCATAGCGCAGCTCGCCGGGAATGTTCTGCTCCAGCAGAACAACGTCTATTTTTTTCAGGCGCGGTTCATATTTGAGCAGGACGGCAGACAATGTGCCCATGAGCTCATGAGCCGTTCCCGGCATGCCCTGCAGGATTTTTGTCATATCAGGCAGCCCGTAATCAGGCAGATGCGCCAGCGTGCCGGCGCGACAGTTGAGAACGCGCTGCATGTTGTCCAGAACCGAAAGGATGACCTGGTTTTCTTCACTGACCTGTTTAAGGTCGAGGCCACCGCTAAAATTTCCGGTTAGCATTTCATACAGCGAAGGCGTGTTAAGTCCCTGGGGCATCAGTCGTCCTTAAGCGGTTGCAGCGTCAGATAGTTCTCGCCGGCTTCCAGAATGCGCGGTTTATCGGGATCCAGATCGCTGCGCTTGATAACCTGCTTCCAGGTGTCGTTGGTCATGTCCGGATGGCGGAACAGCCCTACCACCGCGACAAACTGCGCCTCTTCTTCCATCGGCATATCAAGGCTTGCATCCCCCCCCGGTTTTACCACGATATTACGACTGGCCAGCATGTCGTCTTTCAGAATGCTGGCATCATCCTGAAGCAATTGCTGATAAACCGTCTTATCAAAGGTTTTGCGGTCTTTGAGCTGGTAAACCCTGACCACGACAGGCTCAGACAGCGAGTTATTTTCGCGAGAGTCGGTGTTCAGAGCTTCGCGCGCGGTGAAATCCAGATGCAGGATTTTAATTTTTTTATAGAACACAGAATTAAACGCCGATTTGGTACCGTCGGTGACGCTCTGCGTCACCCCGCAACCTGTCAGAATAAGCGCCGCGAGAGGCATCATCCAGCGCGCGGTTTTAGTTAAACTTGTACGTAACACGTCGGTTTCCTTGTTGTGGTTTCGCGGGCTCCAGCCCGCTGTAATAGCCCAGTTCTGTCGTAAAGGTTTCAGGAATGTCATCAGGATGGCTATCATCTTCTGCTCCCAGCACGCCGTTCATTCCCAGCCAGAAAGGGTTCTCACCCAGCGGGGGTACGGCCAGCAGACGAACAGACGTCGTCAGGGTTATTCTGGCCTTAAACCGCCAGCCCAGATACACCCGCAGCATCACCAGGAAATCCATGTACAACTGACCATCCGGCTTCCAGCCCTGCGCCTCCTGTTCGTTGTCCGTCGCGAGAGCTACCAGCAGCTGGCTGCCGGCATCCATCGCTTCGTCACCCAGCGGCGTATTGCCATCAAGCAGAAAATCTTCGTCACCGTAAAAACCCAGCGGCCTGTCGATCTCTACAGGCCGCAGACAATACGGATTCACCTGCACCGTCGTATCGGGGGCCAGCAGGCTCACCAGTGCCTGCATCCCTTCCTGAGTTTTGCCCGGTTGTTGCAGAACTCCCAACAGGGCCAGAAAGCGCGACACTGGCGTGGCAATGTGATTTGCCGTGCCCGGTATTCCAAGCCCCACCAGACCCAATAACGACTGCGAAATGCTGTCGGTCCCGCCGGGCTCAAACGTGGCCGGATAGGAGTATTTACGCCAGACGCGGTAAAACTGCGTCAGGATGCGATGACTAAAAATATCCAGAAAGCCCTGCAGCGCCTCATGCCCTTCCCGGCGCTGGGTGATGTCATCGAGATACGCCGTTGGTAATGGGGAATCGACCCCGTACATCCCCATAAAGGTCGTACGGATAACCGGCGGCTTGCTGTCATCGTCTTCATCATATTCGACAGCCTTCAGTTCACTGACCGGAAACCCCATTCCAGGGTGCGGTGCAAAGCGTACCGGGTCATCTGCGGGGTGGCTGGTCGATCCCATCAGCGGCCTGCCAGGATTGTTTTTCTCCAGCAGCTGACATAATCGATAGAAGTTAATGCGGTGAAGGTCGGCTTCCAGCCGCGGTGTCAGCCGGGAATGCGGCGGTTGTGCTTCTCTTCCCATTCCAGGCGCTCTCCGGTTGGTTGCAGGATAATAATCAGGCGGTTAAACAGATAGATGTCGGTGTAGAGCGCGAAGAAGCGGCTTAGCATCTCGCCGAACAGACAGATGTCGCCGCGCCCGGCAAAGCCGTAGCTGTCTAGCGTCACTTCAATCTGCACGCCGCGCACCAGGTATCCCTGCTCAAATCGCTCAGTTTCACTGTGCTTCACGTCGATGATGGCTTCCAGACGACGGCGGTTCATCTCGCTGTCGGTCCACTCGTACAGCGCGAGGGTACCGCGCAGCACATCGGCGTTATCCATCATCGACAGGAACCCGCTGCCGAGGTGACTCAGCACGCGCCAGTGGAAACGGTCTTGCGCAGGTGGATAACAGGGCAGTGTCGGCGCACACAGGTTACGCACGACGATGCTGGCCGACGTAGTTTTCATCACCGTATCGAGCACGGTACTTTGCAACGCCCGTCGCGGCAGCTGGCCGTTGGTACCGGTGAGCGTCAACGACAAGCTTTCATCTTCAGGAACGGTGTGATTATCAAATGCTTCTCCCCCCAGAATAAGCCAGGTATTGTACAGCCCTGACGAACCTCGCCGCACGCGGGTGTGGTAGTAATATTCCGGGGCTTCATGGCGCATCATTCCGCCTTTGTGGCGAAAGCTTGAAAATGGTACGTAGGTATGCTGGCTCGATGACATCACCGAATCCACCGCATATATTTCGGTGTGCCCATCCTGCACGCGCATCGGGCGCAGCATGTATTCGGTCTGCAGAGAGTTAAGCGTCAGCGGGTCAGATTCCAGCGGGAACAGGTTAATCACCGGCACGCAGTTCAGGCGCAGGTGTTTTTCGGTAAAGTTAAAGTCATGCTCCCAGCGTTCTGCCAGCACCACGTCGATTTCAAACCAGGGAAGCTCAGCCGGGAAGTTGACGCCATCCAGTCCACGCAGGCCAGTGAACATGAATTTTTCGCGAAAGGTGAAGTATTCCAGCAACAGCTGATATCCGCTAAAGCTGCTGTTGCCCTTCGGCCACAGGTCATCGTCATCGCCAAATCCCAGCGCGGCGAAGTACCCGTCGAGCGGTCTTCTGTCCATGTCACCCGGCATCCGCAGCCACAGGCGAGCAACATTCATGGTGAAGGCTTCGTGCATGGCGCAGGCGAGAGGTGCGTCAGCATTGAAGTAGAACGGGATCTGACTGAGATCGACACGGCTCCAGTCCGCCAGATGGCTGCAGTTAAAGCGCATGTTGATGACCGAACGCCCGTCAGGGTCAGTAGACAGGCGAGCGTGTTCCAGCGACAGCGGCTGGAGAGTTATCTCTTTAGTTGTGGTGTACCGACAGCGCGTACCCTTTTCACCGATCGGCCTCGAGTTAATCTCGAAACCTTTGACAATACGCATCTGCTCTTTCATTTCTCGCCAGTCAGGGGTGAACTCCACCACCGACATCGACGGTATGGTGCGCAGGTAATGCGGCCACAACAGGCTGACCAGCCCTTCGGTCAGTTCTGGAAGGTCATCATCAAGCTTCTCTCGAAGCTGCCCCATCAGAAAGGCAAAGCCTTCGAACAGGCGCTCTACGTAAGGGTCGCGCGCGCCGGCTTTATCGAGATTGAGCATTGCTGCCTGCTCGGGGTGAGCACGGGCAAACTCTTCACCGGCTTCCAGCAGGTAGCGCATTTCAGCGTCATAATAACGCAGGGTTAAATCGTCCATAAGAACCTGAGTGTTGTGTGACCATCCGGCTAAGCGTGCCGGTGAAGAGTGAAGGCTTTAAGCTTCGTAGGTGCGTTCCCGATGGGAGGGTATTAACGTCGCCGCGCACGGGCATCCACTTTTACTGTGTAACGTGCCCGCAAACTTCCGACCATTCACTAAGTTTTGTGGAATAGCGCCAATAATTTTATAAGTGCCGGCATGTTTCCCACACGTCACACTGTCCTGTTCGCGTGTAACTGGGATCCCCTCAATCGTGTTAGTTGGATCGCCCTCGAGGATCTTCCCTCCACAGGTGGTTTTATCCCCCTGCACCAGATAGTAACCTTTCGCCATTTGTCATCCTCCTTGCAAAATTCAGTTCACGCTAACCACACAGCACCGCAGCACTGGCAGGATCAAGTACGATAAGACCAGCCAGAAGCAAATCCATCTCTGGCTGAAGCCGTGCTTTGTCGGTTTCACTGCGGGTGGCTTTTATACGCAACAGTCTGAGGCGACGCGATTTCACTTCAAACAGCAGCGCCGGTGTCCACTGCGTAAGGGTGATTGATTCCGCCGCACCATCAAGTTCACCCAGCAGATGCAGCGCCAGTTCATTCCTGCCCTTCTGCTCGGCCACGCGGGCCATCAGCAGACGCAGCAGCCATTTGTCTTTAGTGGAGTCCGTACCCGGGCGTGTCTGCAGCCAGTGGAGTGTGGCGTCCAGACCGTCAGTGTCCGCTTTCTCCAGCGCTTCCGTTTCGAGTGCCAGGATATCGTTATCCTCCCCGCTCACGGTACTGACCGGCTCATCGCGCCAGCCGGACATATCGTCCAGCACGCTCTGATTTATCCAGTTTAGCGTGACCTCATCAGCAAACGGCGTTCCGTCATTAAAGGCCAGCGTTTCAAGTCCGGTGAGGCGTCGCAGTAGCCCTTTCAGGTCGGCGATGATAATGTCGGCCAGCACATCTTGCCCCAACTTCACCAGAGCCTGATGGATATACCACTGCAAATCCAGCCAGAGGTGATTAGCACCACGCGAGAAGGTGCTGTCCGCATGTTCCAGTATCTCCAGCCAGCTCTGCTGCAGGTACAGGCGTTTGAGCATGGCCCGCTGGTCAGCCCGCGGCGGTTCAATGCGTGTTTTCCCCTCAGCATCCGGCGCAGGGATCGCTCTCATCGTGTCATGACGCAGGCTTTTCATCAGCCGGTGTGCGGGAAGCCATCCATCGGGTTGTTCACGCAAATACCCCGCCAGGGTACGGGCCTGAGTCAACAAATCCTGACCGGACGTGATGCGGCTCAGGGCTGGAGCGTCATGCTCTGTCGTGTGTGCAGAGGTCTGTGACTGAGGGGTGTTACTGGCGGCGTTCTGTGGAACCAAAGCATCCACGCCACCGGCCTTCATCAGGCGGGACTCCAGCGCGCTGTAAAGCGCATTCAGATCCGGACAGGACGCTTCTGGCTCAGCGTCCAGACTGCTGTGGATGAGCAGCAGCGCACCGGTAGTGCGCATAGCATCGTCGCGTACCACTTCAGGCCACAGGGACAGGCTATCAAGCAGACGAGAGCCTGCAAGCCACTCCAGCGCCGGTCTACGGCTTCGCTCCCGCTGCGGATAAAGCTGAGCTCCGTAGCGTTGCAGTAATCCCGCCAGCAGTTCAAGCCCTTCGGCAAAGCCAGCTTCTCCGTCCTGATGCAGACGGGCCCAGCAGTAATAAGTCGCAATACGGATATCTTTGGCGGTGGTGGTCAGTAGTTTTTCAGCAAGCGTACAAATCAGCCCGGTATCGATGCCGGAGAGTTTATTGACTTCCTCTCTTATACGCTGGAAATCATCGTCATATCCCGGCTCGTCCCCAGCAGGACGGGTATCGCTGACAGGGGAAAGCCAGGGATGCCAGCGTTCCGTGCGCGCCTGCGCCTGCTGCCGCAGCTCAGTTTCGTCCGCCTGACAAGCGGCAACCAGATTCTGAAGAGTGCTCATTATTCGATTCCATCCATGTCACTGATTTCCGTATTGGCCATCAGAGCCTGAGCCGTGGCCGCGCTGTCAACGCTGAAAATCTGGTCCGGCAGCGTGAAGCCGCGCAGTGCCAGTAATGCCAGCGGCCCGCTGCCCAGCTGTGAACGCAATACCCACTGCAGCGTACAACCATCCGGGGCGGTGAAACTCACCATCCACTGACTGCGGTCAAGCTGCTGCCGTTTGCCCTGATCCAGCCAGCGAATAAAGCCCCAGGTCCCTCGGTAATCCCCGAACAGACGCGCGCCTGCATTGACGGAGGTCCATGTCAGCATCGTTCCTGGTTTGTAAGTGTCTCCCGGCCAGCGGAAGCTTTGCCAGTCGGCCATCTGGTTGAAGTATTGCAGTTTTTGTCCATCAATTGTTAGCTGCGTCTCCACTACCCGCGGCACAGGACGCGCCTGCAGATCAAAGCTGATACCCTGACTGCCATCGGTAAACAGAATGTCTGACAACTCGCTCAGCTGGTTAATGGCCCGCAGGAAGGCCGGGTTAAAGCTCAGCCCCTGGCTGTTGACCTTATCCGGTACCCACTGGCTGCCTTCTTTGTGAAGCACTCCATTGAGTTCTGTGGTCAGGAATCGATCTATGCGCCCACTGTCTTTACGGATGAACTCTGCCAGCATCGGCAAAGAGGCGTCACTCTTGCTCGCAGCGAACGGGAAGCGCCCGTCAAAGGCGGTGCGCCAGTTCGCCACCACGGAGCGGCTCCATTTGTCATTCAGGCTCGCCGCCGACGGCTGGAGTACGGTCTCCCAGGCCTGGGTCAGCGGCTGCACAAACATCGTGCTACCAAAACCACTCCACTCTTCACCAAGGCTTGCCGAAATCAGACTGCCATATTGCTGGGTGTCGGTCAGATCCACACTTTTTCCCTGAAATACGGTCTGCGCCAGGGTTTGCATCATCTCCTGCGGATCTGAGGCGCTGGCCACCTGCTGCAAGCGAAGACGCACGCGGGTGATACGGGTCAGATAGGTCTGCAGGCTCAGTGAGTTGTCAGCCGACATGACGTTGCTGCCCGTGTTTTTGCCGAGAAGCTGAAGCAGCGGACCGAAAGTTTCATCCAGTGGTCCCTGTGGACCTGTCGCAGACTGGTCAATTGCGGGTTTGTCTTTTCCACCAACCAGATCTTTTGCCGATTTGATAATGGAGTCCGAAAGGCCTTCGCTTTGCTGGCCGGTCTGCCCCTGCCAGGCGATGGTGTTCATCAGGGCAATCAGTGGAGACTGGCGGATATCACTCATTAGCGTCAACTGGTCGGTCACATCGGCAATATTGTTCGCAGAATTCCAGCGCAGACTGTTAAGGAAGTTCAGCCAGCTGCCGGCAAAGTCAGTGAAGTAACGCTCTGTCAGGCGTGCTTTGAGCGCTTCCGGCGACATGTCCGCCGATACGGCTTTACGGGAATCGCTCAGCACCCAGTCGATTTCATCCCGTCGAGAATTTGCGGCCTTTTCGATGGCCTGCTGAATCCCACCTTCCCATGCCTGACGGGTGAACATGCCCGGCACCACTTCCTCGGTGGTGAACAGTCGCCGCGCATCGGTCCCGCTGGTCATGTCTTCCAGAGACACATCGGCAAAGTTACGGCGTACCGATTTGAGCATATTCTCGTACAGCGTGCTTTCTGCATTCCGGCGGCCAATCTGCTGTAACAGCACCTGGCGGCTCTGGCTGACCAGCTGTTCATCCGGCTTGATTTTCCACTGTGGCTGCTTTGGCAGTTCAGAGATATAGAAGGACCATAAATCCGGCGACAGGCTTTGCCACAAACTGGTGGAAACACCCATTCGTGTCGGCTGCACGGTTTTCATAGCTTGTGCATAAAACGCGCCGTCGACTTTATCCGGACGGGCCATCATCAGCCAGGCTTTAAGCTGGTCATAACCTGGTTTCGCCAGCTGTGCACGCTGGTCGCTGTTTGGCGCTGAGTTGATCAGGGCGGTGAGCTTTTGCGCCAGGGCAGCATTTGCCGGGTCGCGTATTAGCCGGTTATTCGCCACGCCGTACCAGGGCAGCATTGCGTTGAGCAACTGCTGATTATGGTCAAGACCGAAGCGCTGATACCACGGAGCACCGTCACGAACATGATGCTGCAGGCGACTCGCGTCATTGTGCAGGGCATGCAGGGCCGTCAGCTGGTAATCCGATACGGAAGGGTGCTCCACCAGGGCATGAGCCTGCTGCGCAACAGAAACTATCTGTGATCGGTTGACGGCAAACGACAGCAGCGTCCCCGCCCCCCAGACACAGATAATGGTCAACAGCGTCCATGCGAGGGCCTGCTCCCACGCCATACCGACACGACGGCCACGTACGCGTGAACAATCATTAACGATTCCCTGCCAGGTCACCGGCAGGGTCAGAACATGGCGTTGTGATTCCGTGATATACTGCTCAGCGTCGGCTGTTCCCGCTGGCGTACCGGCAGATTTATTCTCCGGCAGGCTGAACATCAACCCCCGCAACGGAACGCGCTGCTGAGAACCAGAGAGCCATGGCACCAGTTGCTGAGCCCAGCGGGTGACAGTGCCGTCCTTCAGGTGCTGGCTCAGACGCAGCAGAAAGTCGTGGCTGTTCTTTTCCGCGACCTGGCTCATACCCCGCGCCCGCAGGGGCGACAGCATCAGCTCCAGCTGGCGGATAATATCGTCTTCTTTTGCGCGTGGTGGAAAGCTTGCGCCTACCGCCTGCTCAGGACGCGTACCCTGCGACCAGTTACTGCTGCACAGTTGCCACAGCCAGACCGGAGCGGAATAACGCAGCAGTTCGCTGATTTTTTCCAAGCCGCGTAAATCGCTGTCGCTGATTTGTGGGGTCAGATTAAGCGACTGCGGCAATACACGGACAATCCCGTCCAGCGGACGCCCGCGGCGCAGTTTACGCAGCGCGATGTATTTTTCTCGGTCAGGCTCCGATGCCAGGCTGCCGCCGTAAATCAGCACGGTGCGGTTGCCTTCAAGCCACTGCTGCTGTTGCAGGCCGGGCACCAGTTGTTCGATTGCCGCCTCATCGCCAGTGATTAATAGCAGACGAGTTTTGTGGTGCCAGAAGAAGGTATATCGATGGCGGAGGTGATCGCGAATCTGAAGACTTAAAGCAAGAGAAGGGGTAACAGAAGATACAGCTACTTTGGCTAGTTCTTTGACATCGTCACCCTGAGAATTCTTACGCTTTTTATTAAAACTCTGCCTTCCTTCTGCTTTTGCGCCGAAATAAAGAAAGAGTGCAAATGCCAGTATCGCTAAGCTTCCCGCCGCAGAGCCGTAAAACCATTTATACCAGGTGGGAGTATCCTTAATAAGGTTCAATTTTTCGGGATACCATTTAGTCAGGCAGAAAATCCCCCCCCCCACCCCCAGAGCGACCAGCATTAAACACCAGAATCCCAATTCTGGTTTCTTAATCTTTGATAGAATATACCTCATTCTTCGCGCTCCTCATCGAGTACTGTAGGGGATACAACCATATTCCAGAACTTTCCATTCTGCTGTTCGCGACAAATTAATAAATGATGCACCCGCTGTTGCTGCATCGACTGTGTGGCAGCAACAATAGCTAACCAGACTCCGGTCTTTCCCGGATCGCCAAGATAATCGTTAAAATTGTGAGTGCCTGTCTTTTGAGATACGTTTTTGAGGTCAGAATCTGCAATCGCCTTTATAAGAGTGGCGTAATTATCCATTTCATCCTCCACGCCACTTAACCAGAGATGTTGTATTTCACTACTTTTTACTGGCCCCCAGTCCAGCGCCTGCGTAATGGCATAACGCAAGTCCTCATCGGCACCTTCACCAGATTCCGGACGATGAAGAATAGCAAGTGAGGGAAGCGTTTCTTGCGTAAGACGATTGCCAAACAATACTCCACATATCGCTTCTGCAGAATCTCGGGTATTAATGGGCGCATAATGCCAGGACAAAACCAACAAGAGGGCATCACTTCGAATATTGTGATCCAGCCATTCATCAACGGCCTGAGCACCAAAAGAATTAATACGGTTTAAGGTTTGTTGAATACCTGCATTCTGCCATGCCTGCTGCCATAAATTAATGGCTTTTTCCTCAGGTATTGATGACGTGAAATCCAGTAACACCATGACAGGCCTTTCCTTTGGATAAGCAGAAAAAGATATTGCAAGCCTTTCGGCAAGGACTGCGAAAAGCAGGCTAAGATGCTTTTCTTCTTTAATTTTTATTGGCCTTGGCAACTGGCTTAAGCGAACATTTTCTTCACCACGCCAGGAGCGCTGGGGGAAGAAAACATTTTCATTATTCACAAGACTATTACTGCCTGATGCAAATGGAGTTTCACACAGAGAATGCGCGGTACAGCACTCAGCGAATAATATTTGTAACGCCCTCCGTCCCCGGCGGACCTCCTGGATAATGGTTTTCTCTCTTAGCATGTCATGTGAATTCGCCACTAACTGCTGGACAAGATAATTAATAAACCTGACAAAAATCACGCCACCAATAATCACTGTGGGCACAATAACAGAAAACCATACGTTGTTATTCCCGGTGAATAAGCGAGACAGGGTAATACTCAGACCAATCAGAATTACAAGAACCATTAATGCTCGTACGAACTTTGGCGGTGCAGGTCTGACACTTGGCTCTGGGATATTTTTTAAATCAACAGGCATAGGTTTGATCTTACGGTGGGGGTGATTAATAGCAACCTAAAATGACATGAAAAGTGACACCACTTTTCAACTAGTATTTCGCAGGCCAATATAAAGTTAAGCTATTGATGAGCGAATTAACCCTGGCTACGATTTATCAAAAGTGTGTAGTACCATAATGCGGCTTCCTTGTCGGGTTAGCGGTCCAGTTGAGTATTGAGTTTCAGTCTATTGCCCCCGGTTGGTTTTATCCGCTACGGCCTGATTGTGTCCTGCGGGGCAGTCGTGGATTCTCGCTCCATATCTTCTGGCCACTTATCTGCCTTACGCGGTCGCCAGAAATCCGGACGACCTTTAAATCTCGGCTCCGGCAAGTCGGATTCGCCTTTCATATAGATGCACAGATAGCTCCAGATTTGGTTGAGCTGCTCCCGCTCTTCCCATTCTCTTGCCAACAGAAAACGATCGACTACGTTGTAAGTCTCCGGTTCACAAATCGCTCCGTATAAGTGATATCCTCTGTCACCGCCTACTCCAGAGAACATAATTTCCCCATACACATCTGCCCAGTTGTACACTTTGATGGACACTGGCCAGTTAAACCATGGAAGGCGCGACCGGCTATAGTCGAAGATATATATTTTTTGCCGTTTACGGTTCAGACGAATAGGCTGGTTACGGGGAGCAATAAAATATATTTTAAACTCTAAAAATGCTAAGGAAGAAAATACAACAAGTGACACTAATCCCATAATTCCAAAAGCATAACTTCTGCTTTTGGCCTGTAAAAAAAGGGAAAACACCAACGTACCAATATCTAACACGCACATTAAAACTGCACTAAATAACACTCCCTTCCAGATAATTTCCGTGCCAAAGCGCGGCACTTCCAGATAAATATCATTTCGTATTGATAACCAACGCAGTTGGGGAGGCACTAACTGCGGTTCGTGGTTTTCAGGCATATCTTCCCGCCAGCAGCTGATCGGCGGATTCAGTCTTGGCTGTGATTCAATAGTAAGTAGTGGCATTTTGTCGCGTCCTTAACGAATTAACTGTCCAGTTGAGTGATCGGTTACAGGCTATTATTCAGGCGGATTTTATCAGTCCAGATTGCAGAGTTTCAGTTGGAGCTGTGGTTGACTCGCGTTCCATTTCATCAGGCCATTTATCTGCCTCACGTGGTCGCCAGAAATCCGGACGACTTTTAAATCTCGGCTCCGGCAAATCGGATTCGCCTTTCATATAGATGCACAGATAGCTCCAGATTTGGTTGAGCTGCTCCCGCTCTTCCCACTCTTTTGCCAGCAGAAAACGATCCACTACGTTATACGTGCCAGGTTCACAAATCGCTCCATATAAGTGATATCCTCTGTCACCGCCTACTCCGGAAAATATGATTTCACCATACACATCTGCCCAGTTGTACACCTTGATGGAAACTGGCCAGTTCAGCCACGGAAGACGTGAACGGTTGTAATTAAATATATAAAGCTTTTGTCGTTTACGGTTTAGACGAATGGGTTGATCTCGAGGGGTAATAAAATATATTTTTAAAAAGAATAACAAAAATGAAAACAGTACAGCAGTAGAAACAAAAGAAAACATATAAAAACCAATTGAAACGAAAAGAAATATAAAATAAAACATTACACCGACTACTAATGCTGATAGTGGAAGCATCATCAACCAAGATACCTCCGTACTGTATCGCGGCACCTCCAAGTAAATATCATTTCGCGTTGTCATGCAACGCAACTGAGGTGGTACAAGCTGAGGCTCGTGGTTTTCAGGCATATCTTCCCGCCAGCAGCTGATCGGCGGATTCAGTCTGGGCTGTGATTCAATATTAAGTAGTGGCATTGTGTCGCGTCCTTAACGAATTAACTGTCCAGTTGAGTGATCAGTTACAGGCTATTATTCAGGCGGATTTTATCAGTCCAGGATTGCAGAGTTTCAGTTGGAGCTGTGGTTGACTCGCGTTCCATTTCATCAGGCCATTTATCTGCCTTACGTGGTCGCCAGAAATCCGGACGGCCCTTAAATCTCGGCTCCGGCAAGTCGGATTCGCCTTTCATATAGATGCACAGATAGCTCCAGATTTGGTTGAGTTGCTCCCGCTCTTCCCATTCTCTTGCCAACAGAAAACGATCTACAACATTATAAGTACCTGGCTCGCAAACCGCACCATACAAACGATATCCCCTGTCTCCTGACGTAGGTGAAAAACTGATTTCCCCGTAAACATCTGCCCAGTTGTACACCCTGATGGAGACTGGCCAGTTCAGCCATGGAAGGCGCGACCGGTTATAGTCGAAGATATATATTTTTTGGCGCTTACGGTTCAGACGAATAGGCTGGTTACGCGGGGTAACAAAATACATTTTCAGGCTTAACAAGAGCAAAATGAAAGGAACGAACGAAGCTACAAACCCAATTATAAAAAAAATATAGTCTCCAAATAAAAAACTAAACCAGATTATAAAAAAGATCAAAGCACACATTAAAATCGCAGTAAACAGCATCCCCCTCCAAATGATTTCTGTACTGTAACGGGGGACCTCCAGACAAGTATCGTTCCGAATTTCCAACCAACGCAGTTGAGGAGGAACCAACTGTGGTTCGTGATTTTCAGGCATATCTTCCCGCCAGCAACTGATCGGCGGATTCAGTCTTGGCTGTGATTCAATAGTAAGTAGCGGCATTGTGTCGCGTCCTTAACGAATTAACTGTCCAGTTGAGTGATCAGTTACAGGCTATTATTCAGGCGGATTTTATCAGTCCAGGATTGCAGAGTTTCAGCTGGAGCTGTGGTTGACTCGTGTTCCATTTCATCAGGCCATTTATCTGCCTTACGTGGTCGCCAGAAATCCGGATGGCCCTTAAATCTCGGCTCCGGCAAATCGGATTCACCTTTCATATAGATGCATAGATAGCTCCAGATTTGGTTGAGCTGCTCCCGCTCTTCCCATTCTCTTGCCAACAGAAAACGATCCACAACATTATAAGTACCTGGCTCGCAAATCGCACCATACAAACGATATCCCCTGTCTCCCGGCGTAGGGGAAAAACTGATTTCGCCATAAACATCTGCCCAGTTGTACACCCTGATGGAGACTGGCCAGTTCAGCCATGGAAGTCGCGACCGGTTATAGTCGTAAATATAAATTTTTTGCCGTTTACGGTTCAGACGAAGAGGCTGGTTACGGGGAGTAACGAAATACATTTTCAAGCAAAAAAGAAGAAGTGAGAAAAATACAACTAATGTTACGATTATAAGATATATATTCTGTATCAAAATAGAAATCGTTAACATAAAAACCATTAACCCAAAGGTTAAAATCGCGCTCCCGAACATTCCCCACCAGATCACCTCCGTACCATAGCGTGGCACTTCCAGATAGGTATCGTTCCTTGTTGTCAACCAACGCAGTTGTGGAGGCACTAACTGCGGCTCGTGGTTTTCAGGCATATCCTCCCGCCAGCAGCTGATCGGCGGATTCAGTCTGGGCTGTGATTCAATAGTAAGTAGTGGCATTGTGTCGCGTCCTTAACGAATTAACTGTCCAGTTGAGTGATCAGTTACAGGCTATTATTCAGGCGGATTTTATCAGTCCAGGATTGCAGAGTTTCAGTTGGAGCTGTGGTTGACTCGCGTTCCATTTCATCAGGCCACTTATCTGCCTTACGTCGTCGCCAGAAATCCGGACGACCTTTAAATCTCGGCTCCGGCAAATCGGATTCACCTTTCATATAGATGCACAGATAGCTCCAGATTTGGTTGAGCTGCTCCCGCTCTTCCCATTCTCTTGCCAACAGAAAACGATCTACAACATTATCAGTACCTGGCTCGCAAACCGCACCATACAAGCGGTATCCCCGGTCTCCTGACGTAGGTGAAAAACTGATTTCGCCATACACATCTGCCCAGTTGTACACCTTGATGGAGACTGGCCAGCTCAGCCATGGAAGGCGCGACCGGTTATAGTCGAAGATATATATTTTTTGCCGTTTACGGTTAAAGCGGAGAGGTAGGTTACGAGGAACAACAAAATACATTTTAACAAAAAAGGATATCATTGAGGAAAATATAAAGAAGCCGATAGATGCAAAAAGATAAAAACACATCGACAAGCAGAGAATAACAAAGAAAATCATTACTCCGAAAATTAAAACTGCTGTAAAAAGCATTCCCCACCAAATGACTTCTGTACTGTAACGCGGGACTTCCAGGTAAGTATCGTTCTGTGTTGTCAACCAACGCAGTTGGGGAGGCACTAACTGCGGCTCGTGGTTTTCAGGCATATCTTCCCGCCAGCAGCTGACTGGAGGATTTAATCTCGGTTGAGGTTCTTCAAAAGTGAGCAGTGGCATAAATTGACATCCTTATTGAATTAGCTGTCCAATTGGGTGGTCAACTGTAAACTATAATCCTGCTGAGTTTTATCCGGCCAGTAGGTGACCGTCAACTCAGCGCCGGTGAAACGGGACAAGTTCAGCGGGAATTCACCATCCAATTGCAGCCCCTGCGGTTTTCCTTCAGCGACCAGCCAGCTGGCGTTCAGAGAGGTTGCAGATATTGTCTTTGTCATCACGGCGGGTACCATAGGCGTCAATTCTCCTCGACCAATCTGCAGGGCCGCTGTTTCATAGCTCTGAGGTTCTGGTGTTTTTAGTCCTGCTAGCTTTGCATCTGATCCATTGCGGGCCAGCACCTGATGTGACCCACCACCCGTAGCGGTCAGTTCCACCAGCCAGTCGGATCCCGTAGGGCTACAGTCGGCAAGGATAACCCGAGTCGCCATCATCCGGTTGCCCAGCAATCGAGTGTTGTTCGTCATATCGGCGAACCAATCACCTACAAGTTGGGCAGACACGCCGCTGGCAATGACATGCAGCGCCTTCATGGCTTCGCGCATATCAGAGAGGCTCTCCTTATGCCACACCACCTCACTCTCATCACACTCGTCGCGGTTACCAAAGCAGGTATGTGTCAACCATCGTTCCAAGGGCGAAAGAATGTAAGAATTTCCAATAGAAATCAAAGTAACAGCCACTACACCAAGAACAATACACCAGCCGACAGGTCCTAATAAAATAGCGCCTTCACTGAAGATGGCAAAATTACCAGCAGCACTGGATATAACACTAACTGTGCTGCTAGCGATCACTGATGCTGTCGCAAATCCGTAGAAAGCAGCCGCTGTAGAGTCTCCGTCACGCCACAAACTTAGCGTTTTCATTCCCAACGCAACCCCATCAATAGCGCCAGCCAGCCCCCCGATCACCCCGGCACTGCGGATCAAAAAATCACCTTTATTAAATAAGTTCAGCACCGCCGAGCCCTGGCCCAGTATTTCAACCCCGCAGGCCAGCGCAATCAGCGAGCCCGAGGTCATGGACATTTGCGCCTGCGTATCACCCGGCATCGCCGTTTTCAGAGCTTCAATATTATTGAAGGTGGTATTAATCAATATTCCGGCCAGGATCAACCCCAGCAGGCCACTCTGGAAATCGGTCGATATTGTGGCCTGGTAACGGCCTATGTCGCGCATCTCAGCCGGGCCCAGCGCGATTTCACCTCGAGTTAATGAGTTATCAATCACATCCGGTGTCAGCATGGTAATGCCGGATAATTTCCCCTGATTGCTCAGCGGAGCCGTCAGGCGAACCTGGATTCTTTGCTCCAGCACGACCGGGTCGGTAACCTGTAACCAGTGCCCAACACGCGTTGAGCGCATTGCCCCGCCAGCCTCTTCGGTCTGCATAGTCAGGGGCGATTTCCCATGAACATCAAGCTGGGTGCGCAAAAGATTCTGATAATCCCGGATGGTCATTTCCCCGGTAAAAACGGTTACAACCGGGCTGCCTTCCGCCACATACGCCACCCCCTGCAACGTCCTTAACACACCGCCTTTAGCTGATTCAGACAGTAGGCTCCAAAGACCGCTGTACGCCCCGCCAATCGCACTGACCAGGCTCGCAGCTAATTGCTGGTACGCTTTATTGTTAACAAAAGCGCTGGCCTCTTTGCTGTTCAGCACTGCTTTCAGGTTCGAATAGGTCAGCGATCCATTGAACACTTCTGCTGAAAAATCATGCTTATTGCGCAGCAAAGCCATCAAAGGTGGGCTCATTGGATCTGCCAGCCAGCCTGCCCACTGCGGTTTTTTGCCCCCTTGTTGGATCTTTTCAGTATCGCATCCGGCCAGGCTACCCTGAAGACAAGCAGTAATGGTTCGCAGCTGGAAGTGCCAGCTGACTACGCTGGTTTCCGGCGAGTAGTCGTTATTCAGAAGCACCAGCCACAGCGCAGAGGTATACAGATTGTCGAGATCCTGCCAGATAGCTGCCATCTGTTGCTTATAACCGTCCACGGTTGACTGCCAACTGCTGGCAAAAGCCGCACGCGCAGGCTCGTCGTAGTACTCCTCCATGCGGCCCAGGGCTTTTCGTAACTCAATAGCAACCGCACTTTCACGGCTGACGGAATACGATGTGCTGTAACCCGGCGTGGAGAATCCCTGAATCTTCGGATCGTTTTCAGTCTGCTTTGTTGTGGATGCCCGTAGCTGCACAATCGCATCTGAAATGGTTTTCTGGTGAATGTTGCTCTTTTCAGACGTGTACGTGGCAAGCGCCTGAACCACATCCAGGCGGCCGTGGTTAATTTCCTCCACCACGCCCACGACGTCATCCAGTACGATGGCTTTCACAGGAGCGCCATACTGCTGTTGCAGCTGAGCAATCTGGTTACCCAGGGCGGTTTGCTTGCTCTTTTCCATTCGTGGGTAAAAACCATGGGCCCCGTCAGGGTCGGCATCTTTGCCGACGACGGAAGGGAAAGATTCCGTCGCAAATTCCAGCGCGTTGCTTTTGAGCGCAGACAAAGAGGGATCGAGTCTCAGGCTCCGGCTTGCTCCTTCTATCGTCGCTTTTCCATCCGAGACGGTAACCTGCGTAAAACGTGTAGCAGGACGCTTTCCACTTTTATATTCATCCAGGACCGTTTTACACCATGGATCGCTGCTAAATCCGACCATCGCCTGCGAGTAGTTAGGATCAATATTGATGAAGCTTGCCAGCACATCATGGTTTTGCGTCAGGCATGCCGGGCTCAGTGAATCCACTGTTTCGCTTTCCGGCATCTCGTAGGCATTGAACTGACGTAAAAAGCCTTCGGCGGTGACCTGGTAGGCCTGCCAGACTGATTTGTCCAGCAACACATAAACATAGCCCTGACGTAAGGTGCGAAGGGCATATTTAAACTCCCCCCCGGTTAGCTCAATATCCTGGGGAGGAACCGCAGGTTGCCAACCGGTATTTACCAGAGGCTGTGGAATTGCGGCCACGCGCAGAGGATAAATGGCAACGCCCTCACGTTTACAGGCTTTACAACCTGACGGAACAACTGCTGCCTGCTGACTTGCTTCGGCGTTACTGCCTGCCTTATCTCGCGTACCCATCATTAAATTCCTTCCACTTTCGGCTCAGGCGAGCGCTGTTCCTGCCAGACTGCGTCCGGGAGCGTTTTCATAAGTTGCGTGAGATGCAAATCTGGGTTGCTGGCCACTTTTTGCAGGAGCGCCTTCATTTCATCGTGTATGGTCACGCTGGCTGGTAACGTCAGCGAATTAAGTACGAGAAAAATCCGATCGCTCAGATGGTTAAGCCCAACCTTGCCCGATCCAGCCCAGGCTTTTGCTGCCTGTCGGGCAGCGTCTGTCGGTAGAGGTCCTGAGGTAATACCCCACGCAGAAAGCAGACGCCAGATATCACGATAGTTATCCAGTGCCTGTTCAGTCCCCCATTTTAGTTGCCATTCCTTACTGTTTACTGCACCTGACAAGACCGTCTGTTCTCCTGTAGCAGAAAGGAATATCCAGCGACCGATGGGTGCCAGCAACGTGGACAACTGAGCGGGATCTGCCGTGCTCCGTAACAGCTCAAGGCGCAGGGGTTCAAACACTGGCACAATTGCGCCCGGTCTGATTTTTTTACACAACTCTGCAAGCCAGGTCGCCATTTCTTGAGGATCTAATGAAGCGCTCATCCAGCCGCAAACATAGCGTTTCTCATACAGGACTTCACCGAGAGCATATTCTTCACTCTCTTCAATTAACCTTTCATCGCAATTTTCGCCAGGCGAAGCCAGCAGCACTAACAATGGACAGTGCTCCGGTGACCATGCCAGGTCTGGACGCAGTACCCTCTGCAAGAAATTTGAACCTTTCCCCTCTTTCAGGCAATCAGGATGCAAGGGATTCCACGACATTACTGGCTTCAATGGGTCTATTAACAAATACCGGTATTCATCCTGTCTTGCATTCAGGCATTCCGCTATCGTCGCAATACTCTTCATCAGCGGGCGCTCTCCACACAGGTTGCTTCAGGTGGTAATTCAGGCTGCGCCGGACTGAAGCTTTGAGGGGCCAGTTGGTTGATACTGGCGCATTTGGCACTCACATCACCCGGAGTCAAAATCGTGATCCCCGACGGCTCAATCACCACCGCCGTTTTGCCACAGCTCAGCGTCAGTTTTTTACTGGCCTGGATATAAACCTCATCACCCTTGCTGATAATTTTCATGGCCTTCAGGGAGGTCAGTGCCATTTCATCCCCCTGAGCCTGAATATCCACCTTGCCTTTATTAGCGTAGATTTTGATGCCCAGCGTTTTGGCAAACAGACTGATGATCTCGCCTGCCGCAACGGTGAATTTTTTGAAGACGCTAAAGTCACTGTTCTCGCCGGAGGTCTGAATAAAGTTCTGTCCGCTGCTGATTTGAATACTTTGCGGTGATGCCTGAGCTATCCCGCCCGGGGCGCTCATCAGCAACGCGGACTGCTGCAGATCCTTGATAGAGGATTCCAGCAATGTTTTTTGTGCCTGGATCTGCGCGAGTTCAGCCTGTGCAGTGGCTACAGCATCGCTCAGTGACTTCGCTAACTGCTGCGCCTGATTGAGTGTCCCCAGCGCCGCATCCATCGCCAGAACCTGTCCCTGACCTTTGATTTGTGGATCGGCGGTGATGAAAATACCCTGCTGTGCACGAATAGCACCCCAGCTGTCCGTCCGGAGCTCAAAGCCCTCGCCGCGCTGCTGTTTCTCGCTGTCGACCAGATGCCCAAGGTTGAGCTGGCTCTTGCCGCCATACTCCGTCGAAACCTTGATATGCTCTTTCCCGCGCTCGTCATCAAGGCGGATTTTGTTGTTCGCCGGGGTACGCAGGACGTTACGCTTGTAGTTCTGGATGGTGACGTGGTCGCCGTGGGCCGAGTCGTGCAGCACGCCGGAGATGTACGGCCTGTCCGGATTGCCGTCCTCAAAGCCAATCGCCACTTCGGTGCCCGCCAGCAGCGGCAGGTGCAGTCCGTAGGTGTCGCCGGCATACGGGCGGGACTGGCGCACCCACAGGCTCTCGAACCCGGTTTCCCAGCTGTCCCTGTCAAACAGCATGCTGACGCGGTAGCGGCCGTCTTTATCGATATGGCCGTAGGTGTCGTTCTCAGTGGTGCTCGTGACACGTGCCGGCAGCGTTCCGGCCATCACCGGACGTGAGCCGGGCTCAGGACGGAAGCTGAAATCCGGGCTGTCCGGAATGCCGTCAAAACGAAGGCTAAAGTCTTCATCCCTCCGCGCGTGGGTCTGCATCGCCGTGATGACCACGCCATGCGCAAACACGTCAGCCACTTCATACCCGCCGGTGACTTTCAGCAGCATCCCCGGAGAGAGCGCCGGACTGCTGGTGATGGCCCGGGTCTGCGTCTGGCCATTCAGGTAACGCTCATGCCGGATGCGGGCATAAAACGCACCGGACTCGGGCGCCGGATTGAGGTCATACGCGCTGCCCGGCGTCAGATAATTATCGGCATAGTGGTACGCTTCCCCGTACGTGGTCGCGTCCCCCCGGGTGACGTCAACCAGAGTATTCATGTTCTCCGTGGCCTGACGGTAGTTGTAGTCGCGGGTGCTGACCTGCTTCTGCACCACGCTGTGATGGCTTTCCATCCCCCACACCGAGTCCACACCCTGTGAATGCTGGCCGGACGGCGGCACCGACGGCAGCGTCAGGCCTTTCTCGTAACCCTGCGGGCTGTCGTAAAACTCCACCACATCAATATTCAGGCGCGTGTCGGTGGTGAAGCGAAACCAGATGCCCACTTCGCCCAGCAGGCGGGTGATGAAGTGCAGATCGTCCTCGCCGTACTGCATCACCTGCTCACGGCGCGGATACTCTTTTGTGAGCGAGAACAGAAAATCCTGACCGCGCATGCCGTGACGCTCGCGCAGGATTTTCTCCACAATTTGCGGGACCGACATGTCCTGGTAAATCGCGTTCTGGTGCGAACGGTCAAGCAGTGCCAGACGGGGCCGGAGCGTCAGGGCGTAATGCGTTTCATCTTTTGAGGTACCGAGACGTTCAAAACCGGTCACCACCCCCTGAATCACCCGCAGCGGCTGCTGGATTTTGATGCCGTAACCCTGGTCAACCGGGGCCTGCAGCGTCAGCGAGCCGGGCTTCATCAGCATCATCTCTTTGCTGATGCCGTGGTCGCGGCTGGTGAACTCAACACGGTAGCTGAACGGTCGGCTCAGTGCTTCGTCGCCTTCAAAAGCCAGCACGTCGGGTTCGGCCTCACAGCCCTTCACCACCAGAAGGTGGTGGTTATGGCTGAATCTTAACGGAGGATTGTTGCTCATGCGTTTACTCCCTGTATCCGATCAAACTCCAGGCCGATCCCCTCCTCTTCACTCCAGCCAAGGCGTAACGACGCTGGTTTCTGTTTTGCGGCCATGTGGGTGAGCAATTGCTGACTCAGCACCGGCAGAATTTGTTGATTCAGCAGACTGTCAACGTTACGCGCCCCCGTATCCGGCAACAGGCAGGCTGTGGTCAGCGCGTCATAGAGACTCTCGTCAATTTGCGTGGTCAGCCCGTAGTGGCGGTGCAAGCGCTTGCTGACCTGTGACAGTTTCATTTCGACAATGGTACGCATGGCAGCTTCAGCCAGCGGACGGTAAATCACCGTCTGGAAGCGGGCGAGCAGCGCGGGCTGGAAATGATCGCGCAGGATTGGGCGCAGCAGTTCGTGTAGGTCTGCTTCTGTAGCTTCCGGGTTTTCATCCAGCAACTGCATCAGGTGGTCGCTTCCGAGGTTAGAGGTCATCAGGATGACGGTGTTGCGGAAGTCGATTTCGCGCCCTTCGCCGTCGCGCATAAATCCGCGGTCGAAGACCTGATAGAAGAGGTTCATCACGTCGCGGTGCGCTTTTTCCACTTCATCAAGCAGCACCACGCTGTACGGACGCTTGCGTACAGCTTCGGTGAGGATACCGCCCTGACCGTAACCCACGTAGCCCGGCGGTGAGCCTTTCAGCTGGGAAACCGTGTGCGGTTCCTGGTATTCAGAAAGGTTAATCGTAATGAGTGACTTCTCGCCGCCGTACATCACGTCTGCCAGTGCCAGCGCAGTTTCAGTCTTACCGACGCCACTCGGACCAACCAGCAGGAACACGCCCTGCGGACCGTTCTCGGACGTAAGACCTGTTTTTGCCGCACGCAGACGCCGGGCGATAGCCTCAAGCGCCACATCCTGCCCAACCACACGTTTACCGATTTCATTTTCCAGAGTCAGTAGTTCGGTCTGCTCGTCCTTCATCAGTGATGACAACGGCACGCCTGTCCAGTCGGCAATCACGTTGGCAACGGTGCGGACATCCACATCCATGGAGAGCAACGGGTTGCTGCGCTGCATCTCGTTAAGCTCCTGTTGCAGCCTGTGAGTCTCACGCTGGCGTGATATATCCTGACGGCTTTCGCGTATCTGCTCGGTGAGTTTCATCTCCTGACCGTACTGGGTTTCCAGTTCGTCGAGTGTCACTATCTGGCGCACCTCTTCCTGCTCAATCTCGCTCAAACGCTCGGCATGACACTGATTGCCAATGGCGATATCTTCCAGTAACGCCTGCTTCTCCATGTCGAGCGCAGCGATACTCGCGCGAAGGCGGATTAGCTGTTCAGGTACGGTGTCGAGGCTCATACGCACGCGAGCGGCAGCGGTGTCCAGCAGATCGACCGCTTTATCAGGAAGCTGACGCCCGGTCAGATAACGACGTGAAAGAGTAACTGCCGCACGAACCGCATCGTCGGTGATATGCACATTGTGGTGTTCGGCATAGCGGGATTTCAGGCCACGGAGCATCAGGCAGGCAGTGTCATCGTCAGGCTCATCCACTTTTACCATCTGGAAACGACGTTCCAGGGCGGCGTCACGCTCGAAGTATTGTTTGTATTCAGACCAGGTGGTGGCCGCAATAGTACGCAGTTCGCCACGCGCCAGCGCCGGTTTCAGCAGGTTGGCCGCATCTGCACCACCCGCCTGATTACCTGCGCCAATGATGGTATGCGCTTCATCAATAAAAAGCAGAACAGGTACAGGCGATTGCTGCACCGCGTCGATGACGTTTTTCAGACGCTGTTCGAACTCGCCTTTCACGCCCGCGCCAGCCTGCAGCAGACCCAGGTCAAGGGTGCGCAGGGTAACCGTTTTGAGGGATTCCGGCACATTACCCTCTACTATACGCAACGCCAGACCTTCAACCAGTGCAGTTTTCCCCACGCCCGGCTCGCCGACCAGGATCGGGTTGTTTTTACGGCGGCGGGAAAGGATGTCCACCATCTGGCGGATTTCTGTATCGCGGCCAAACACAGGATCGATCTTCCCTTCCTTCGCTTTGGCAGTGACATCCAGGGTGAATTTATCCAGCGAGTTCTGCAGCGCAGGGCTCAGTTCCCCCTCTTTCATTTCCACACCAGCCGGACGCCCGACAAATTCCATCTCACCACCGTGGTTCTGCGCCAGTTCAGCTTCGCGCTGCATTTCCAGACGTTCATCCGATTGCGCATCCAACAAAGGCCGCAGGCGCTCCAGCTGGCTTTGAGCAAGCGTTAACAACGGCCAAAGGCCGTCACAACGTGCCAGTTTTGGTTTTTCCACCAGGGCCATCAGCAGATGGACGCTGCGAATGTGCTCTTCGCTGTTAAGGGAGGCAATCATCCAGGCTTCCTGCATCAGCGTCTGAATGGCATCAGACAGCTGGGGGCGATGGCGCACGGAGCGAGGTTGTCTGTCGAGCCAGCCAAGCAAATCCTGCCAGATGCCATCCATATCCCATTCATAGCGACGCGCCAACACCGTCAGGTCACCTTCCCCCTGCTCCAGCAGTTTTAGCAGCCAGTGCTCCGGCAAAATTACCGCATGGGCGCGGGTCTGGCAGAGCGACGCCGCGCCTTCCATCGCACGGGCACAGTAAGGGTTCAGACGACGTAACAGGATGGCTGGATTTTCCATGAGATTCTCTCTTTGTCGGTTCCTGGGCACGCTACCGCCCCTCGCTGTTTCCCGTGAAGGGGACCAAAGCGCATATGGTCAGGCTGGCAGTTTGTGGTTTTCTTTGCTGAAAGCCCGTTACGTACAGGCACTCAGCAAAAAACTGCGGACAGGGCCCTGTCCGCATGCGACTTACGCGGTGGCGCGTTCGTTCCAGGAGTCGGAATGAATGATGTTGCCGTCTTTGTAGGTCCAGGTAATTTTTTCGTAACGCAGTTCAACGCGTTCAAGGTGGTTGTGCTTCTCTTTAGAAGGATCCTTGATGTCATACATTTCAGGATTCACTTTCACTACCTTCACGTTTTCCAGTTTGGTGTTGAAGTACTCCACTTCCTGGCCCGCGTCGTTGATTTTGTACCACTTGAACTCAGCGGATTTTAGGGTCTGACCCGTGGTCACCGCCTTGTACAGGTACGGGCTGGAGGAATCGATTTCCTTCGTGAACAGGAACGGCGTGTGGATACGGGTGCCGGTCAGCTTGCCGGTATTGTTGTCGGTCGGGATGTACAGGTTATGCTCCTGTGCAACCACTTCGATGCTGCCTTCACGATCCTGAACGTCAACAGACCCTTTGATGTCCGCGCCGCCGTCGTCCTTCAGCCAAAGATAAACAGGAATTGCCATGTTAATTACTCCGTTATATTTTCTGAGACGCCATCATCCTTCGATGGCGCCAGGTGTTTGCCGGGTATCTGACAGGCACTTGCCTGCGGTACCAGACTGATTTCGACACGGCGGTTAAGCGCACGCCCTTCCGGGGTGTCGTTGGTTGCGACAGGGCGACTTTCGCCATAGCCCTGCACCGCAAAACAGCTTTCCGGCACGTCGCCGGTGTCACGCATCCAGCTGCGCACCGCTTCGGCACGTTTCAGAGACAACGTCTGGTTTAGTTGCGGATTGCCGGTGTTATCGGTATGCCCTGACACGACAATCAGCCAGCCGGGCTTCGCCTTCACGCCGACCAGAGAATTCACCAGCATTTTGGTGGAACCCGCCTTCAGCTCGAACTTGCCGGAATCGAACAGTGACATGCTGTCGAGCCTCACAATTTTCGGCACCGGTTTTGGGGTTAGCTGCGGTTTAGGAGGCGGCGGCATATACGAGCGGATCGCTTCCAGAAGGGGCATCCGTAGGCGTTCCCCCTGATAAAGCCCCAGACCCAGTCGGGCCAGTACGCCGTTACGTGCATAGTCATCCAGCAGCGCCGCATTCTCACGAAGGGCCGCTACGGCGCTAGCCTTCGGGCCGTAGTCATCCATGGAGAGGCTGTCATAACGGGCTATATCGAAGCTCACGCGATGCAGCAGCTGGCGATTGTTCCAGCCACTGCTGAGCAGCGCGGCGATGGCCGCCAGGGTGAAAAGACCAAGGGCACAGCGCCAGGTGCGGGCCTGGGGAGTGAGTCCACTTCCCTCCGGTAGCAGCGGCAGGATGAAATCCGGTAAGGGTGAGATCACCGTACTGTCCGTCCCCCTGGGCTGCCAGCCGGTCACCTGCTGCATGGCAGTATGACGCGATAACCACGCCGTCCAGGCTGATGATGCAAGGCTTCCGGCAAGAATCGGTCCCATTCCCCACAGCAGCGCTGCAGGTGCAATGGCCGGAACATCAGGATTATCATCGATGAATACCGCCTGGACATGCTGATGGAACCAGCTCATCAGGCTGTTCATCAGCACCTGCTGCTGCATCACAGGCGCACCGCCAGTGGAGACCCACGCGGCAATTGAACAAGGCGCACTCGACTCACGCCAGACAGTCCACCCTTCACCCGGAATAGCGGCCTGCCAGAGCATGTCATCCGTCATCGCGCTGCCGATCTGACCATTCAAAATCAATGGCACAGAATGTCCCGTTTCTTTACGCAACTGGCTGATTTGCCAGCGCAGAGCCAGCAGACGACTTGTCAGGGCTTCACTGTCAACGTGTTTCTGCGGGCAGACACTGACCATCACTGACATCTGATGTCCCCAGTCCGGACGCTGCCACAGTACCTGACGGGCAACCTGCTCCAGATCCTGATGATCCTCAACGCGGATCCAGCATCCCTGCGTGACGATGAGTACTGATGACTGCTGCGGCCAGGTCAGCGGCAGATCGCCACAAACCAGCACCACGGGCTGACGGTAAGTGGCTTCAGGAAGGTCATCCAGAAGCAGGGTGACGTCATGCTCCGCACGAGGTTTGGTGATATACCAGAACACGAAGATAACCCCGAGCATCGCCAGCAGAACGAGCACTGAAGCCAGCCGGGATACCGGCAGAAAAGCCAGACAGACCACCGCACTCAGCAGGGCTGCCCACAGCGCAAGCCCGCGCTGTTGTACAGGACTCATTTTATGGCTCCCGGCAGCAGGGTCAGCAGCATCTGATCGAGCCAACGATCCAGTCCCCACCAGAGCGCGGCAAGAACAATCACGCTTAGTCCAATACGTGCAGGCCATGATGCGAGCCATCCGCCCATTCCCCACCCGGCACGGCTTTCTGCCAGAACAGGGTGGGTCTGCGGATAGCTGAACGGCGCGACATGTTCACTGAGCGCGCTGACCAGCTTCTGGCGTTCAGGATCGTTCAGCGCGCGATAGCCCCCCAGAAATCCGAGCATCATTACCCGCTGGAAGCAGGTCAGTACGGCAATGTCTGGTGCTGGTTCGCGCAGCACATCGCGCATCCTGTCACACAGGGTGTCGCCGGCGTCCATCGTGCCGAGGAAGTGTCCCTGCAGGGGAATGTCATACCACTGCACGCAGGCGTCATCCTCCACACCTCGTCCTTTGACCGCCTCGTCAAGCAATGCACATTGTGCAGTGAGGATATGCTCACAGCTGGCTTCGTCGAGTTCACTCGCTTTCAGTTCGCGCTGAACGCGCTCCACGTCAGCGATACAGCGCTCCCACAAAATCCGACCCTCACCTTCCTGAAACTGCGGTCCATGACGAAGGCTAATGACCTGCAGCCAGGTATCCTGCAGCAGGGCGTCAATATCAACAGATACGGCAGCGCCGTGTTTACGTTCACTCATGTTCTCAGTACCGCAAAGAGTTCAAGTTCAGGCTCGCCCAGCATGCCCGGGACGTAAAACATACACGTCCCACTCTGAAGCATCTCAGTCGCCAGAGGATGGGAGAGATCGAGACTGAAATACTGATTTTCCAGGCGCAGCGGAATGGCGGCTGGTACATGGCGCAATGGCATCAACGGCACGCCCACGCGGGAAGAGTTGACGATCCCCCGCACATGGTCAGGACTGCCCACCTTACACTGACGCGGGAACTGTTCCTGCAGTTGCGCTACTGGGATCGGCGAGCGCACAGAAAGATAGTAATCAGCCCCTTCGCGCAGACGCGGGTCATGCAGTCGAGCCTGCCAGAAGTGCAGCCGTGGGTCATAATCGAGTGACAGGGCCACCACGCGGGATGGCAGGCTGGCTTCAAGCAGATCGCCAAGCAAATCGAACAGCGGCGGAAACACCGTATTGAGTTGCTCGTGGTGCCAGATCGGTATAGCGCTCACCTGATGTTCCAGAGAGAAAGTCAGCAGGCTCCCTGCCAGTCGAGAAAGTTCCGGATAAAGCCGCTCCGGCGGGCTTTGCAGGTTCCGCTGGAACTGGCCAAGCACGGGCTCAGCGCTGTTCAGCGCGTTGAGCAGCCAGAACAGTGATACATCGGCCACGGCGAAGTCTGCCATGCGTTCATTGCTTTCACGCCGCATCGCCATCAGACGGCACAGACGGGCCCGCAGTTGAGTCATGAGTTGTTCAAGCTGGGTAACCAGCCAACGGCTGCCCTGGAGAGTCAACAGTGGAGGAAGAAACGTCTCGTCTAATTGCCATGTACCCTGCGAGTCTTGCTGCAGTCGGGCGACCGGACAAATCAGGTAATCGCTGTTGTTCTGATGCGCAAAACGCAGGGTCAGTTCGGGCTGCATTACGGCAATCTGACGGGTATCATCTCCATAGGCATTGCGCACATCCCGCCAGCGCTGACGATATCGCACCGGACGCTCGGCCACTTCTTCGGGTTTCAGGCAGTTGCCGCCGTTCGACCGCAGCAGAGGTAGTGCCAGTACCACCGTCACCTCCTGCGATTCGCTTTCAAGCGACAGGACCGGAGGCAGAGTATCGGCATTATCTGTATCAATCAGCGTACCGTCCTGAAAACGGACATGCAGATGATGGGCCTGCAGACGTCCAAGCCTGAGAGCTTCCGGTTCGAAGGTGGCATTAATTACCCCCCATGGACAGGAGAGGCCCAGCCGGGCAATACATTCGGCAGACCAGGCCGCATACGCGACCTGTTGCTGAAAATGCTGGGGAGAGACCATAATGCCCCTACCCCATAACGGTTGTTCCGTTTTCATCGGCTTCCTGCCTGTTTTTACGATTTCGCTTTCGGCATCTGGGAAACCAGCGACAGATTGACGTCCATGCCCTCCACCTGGAAGTGCGGCACGGCGTACAGCTTCACGCGGAAGAAGCCCGGATTGTCTTCGATGTCTTCCACTACCACCTTCGCGTCACGCAGCGGGTGAGAAGCCTGCAACTCGTCGCCCGGATCGGTCATTTCGGTCACCAGGCTGCGGACCCACGTGTTCAGCTCCAGCTCCAGCAGTCGACGGTCTTTGGTGGTACCGATGTTCTCGCGCTGAATCAGCTTCAGGTAATGGGCGATACGCGACAGCAGGAAGATGTACGGAAGACGGGCGTTGATGCGGCTGTTAGCCGTCGCATCAGCGGTGTCGTACAGCGCCGGTTTCTGAGTGGAGTTGGCTGAGAAGAAGCACGCGTAGTCACGGTTTTTGTAGTAGGACAAAGGAATGAAGCCCAGATTCGCGAATTCGAATTCACGGGTTTCAGGAATCATCACTTCACTCGGGATTTTTACCTGATTGCCGGTACCGAGATCGTACAGATGGATAGGCAGGTCCTGAACCGCACCACCAGCCTGCGGGCCACGGATTTGTACACACCAGCCATTATTGATAAAGCTGCGCACCATGTTGGACGCGAAGGCAAACGATGCATTGGTCCACAGGTATTTGTCGTGATCGGGACCTTTGACTTCTTCGACATAGTTGAAGCTGCGAACCGGAACGGTGTCCGGGCCATACGGTAAACGTCCCAATACGCGCGGCATGACCAGGCCGATGTAGCGAGCGTCATCAGTATCGCGGAACGATTTCCACTTGATGTACTCTGCGCGGTCAAAATAATTACCAATATCTTTAATCGCCGCGACGTCTTCCATGGACTCTTTAAGGAAGAATTTCGGGCCTGCTGAGCCGATAAACGGCATATGTGCAGCAGCGGATACCTTAGAGATGTTGCGAAGCAGAGCGACATCCTGAGCTGAAGCATCAAACTCGTAAGCGGAAATCAGTGCCGCAATCGGCTCGCCGCCTGGAGTATCATATTCATCAATGTAGGTGTGTTTATACAGACCACTCTGGATGATTTCCGGGGTATCTTCAAAGTCCTGCCGCAGGTCTTCTTTGGACATACTCAGAAGCTCAATTTTCACGTTCTGGCGAAAATCTGTTTTATCAATCAGTGATTTCACCCCACGCCAGAGGCTTTCGACCGCCTGAAACTCGTCATGGTGCATAACCGCGTCCAGCTGGCGGCTGATCTGGTAATCGAGCTCAGCGATGTGATGATCGATAAGGCTTTTATCCAGTTTTTCGACCTTCGCGCCTGCTTTGGTCAGACATTCCAGAAAGACCTGCATACCTGCAGTCAGACGCTCATCAGCGGTTGCATCTGACATCGCCTGCGCATCTTGCCAGAGGTCTAACGCGCTCAACTCGGAGACAGGATTCAGATTGATTTTCTCAAACAGGGAGGCGTAAACCCCACCCGCAGCAGGACGTTCCAGCACCACGCTTTCACTACCGGCAATATTATTTTGTACAGACATGAGCATTCCTTGTTTAATCCGTTAAAACAGCGTGATGGTTACGATTTTCTTGATGCCAGTGCGGATAGTTCATTTCGCAGTTCAGCACTAAGAGACTGGTCCAGGAGGATTTTTTCCAGCTCTTTTCGGAAAGTCTGGTTATCCAGCAAATTGGCCTTCAGATCGCGAAGCAAGTTGCGCATCGCCAGCATCGCCTTCAGCTGCGGTATCTGAGCAGCCACCTGCTCTGGCGTGAAATCTTTCATGCTCTGGAAAGTCAGCTGAACATTTTCCTCACCACCATCATCAGAGAGCGTATTTTTAACGGTTAGATTAAGTTTTGGGGAGTATTCAGAAAGAACACTGTCGAAATTATTTTTCGTGATGTTAACTTTCTCACGCTCAGATATTTGAGCAGACTCTTTCCCATTACTGAAATCACCCGCAACCAGTAATTTCAGCGGTAATTCCATTTTCTTGCTTGCCCCGCCTGTATGCAGGTCAAGCTTCAGGTTAATACGTGCCTTAGGCACCTCATTCTGAAAACTGTCAGCCATCTCATCATCCCTCTTTGTTTTTGCTACGCCAACTTCACGGTATCGTTCTTGATGCGCAATATTAGAATAATGATCGATGCAAAATCAAATACACAGATCATTTATCCGCAATAAGAAATTTCTTAAGAATTTTCCACTAAGATATTATTACGGATTATCCGTTCAGCTCAGGAAAAGACACTGCTTTTTTCACACAAAGCGAATATTTGCACCGTAAAAAGGATCGCAGCCAGAGAGATGCTAATAAAACCATCTTGTTTTGATTTGCATCACAACATGATATTAAAAAAAGATGAAGGAACGGCAACAGGTTATTGCAAGCAGATAAATGACAGAGGTTAATGAATGAAGAAGAGTGACGAATTGATTGATAACATGAATAATAAATAAGAATTTTCACAAAGAAAATTCTTATTTATTATTCGAAGGAAAATAAAATGTAGATGCGGGTCCGAAAATAAACACTGCTGCTCTTTTGTCGGCCCACTCCTCCTTGCGCAAAGACTTCAGTTCTTCTCTCAGGCATGAGAACTGCTCTCCCTTCTGGAGTTTATACAGTGTAAAATCAAACACCTCCCGGATCGCCGCTTTTTTAATCAAAAACGAGTAATAGCACATATCGTATAACGGTGCTACATTACGCCGCCCGCCCAAATCAGCAGTGGCCAGGCAACGCCGCCGTAAAGTTCGGTAAAGCCTGCAACCATCACCTTGAAGAACGGTCTTATCGGCACGTCGTATCGCAAACTCTGCGCTACCTTTACAGGCTTCACATAGGTTCTACTATTTTGTCTCAATCCAAATTTCAACGTGCGTTTTTACACCCGCGTTACTGGTTTACATGGTTTGGCCTTGGCGTACTCTGGTTGCTGGTTCAACTTCCGTACCCTGTCCTGCGCTTGCTGGGGTCAAAACTGGGCAGCGCTTCCCGCGTTTTCCTGAAACGTCGCGAATCCATCGCGCGTAAAAATATTGAGCTTTGTTTTCCGCAGTACAATGCAGAGGAGCGTGAGAAACTCATCGCTGAAAACTTCAAGTCTATCGGCATGGCGCTGCTTGAAACCGGCATGGCATGGTTCTGGCCAGATGAACGTGTCCGCAAATGGTTTGACGTGGAAGGCCTGGATAACCTTAAACGCGCGCAGATGCAAAAACGCGGCGTGATGGTCGTCGGCGTTCACTTTATGTCGCTGGAGCTGGGCGGCCGCGTGATGGGGCTTTGCCAGCCAATGATGGCAACCTACAGACCGCACAACAGTGCGCTTATGGAATGGGTGCAGACGCGAGGCCGTATGCGTTCCAATAAGGCGATGATCAGCCGTAATAACCTGCGCGGTATGGTCGGTGCTCTCAAGAAAGGAGAGGCCGTCTGGTTTGCCCCCGATCAGGATTATGGACGTAAAGGCAGCAGCTTTGCGCCTTTCTTTGCGGTGAAAGACGTTGCGACGACTAACGGTACCTTTGTCATTTCACGTCTGTCTGGTGCCTCCATGCTGACCGTGACGATGGTGAGAAAAGCAGATAAGTCAGGCTATCGCCTGCACATCTCCCCGGAAATGGCTAACTATCCGGAAAACGAGTGCGAAGCGGCCGCGTTTATCAATAAAGTCATCGAAACTGAAATCATGCGCGCGCCAGAGCAATATCTGTGGATGCATCGTCGTTTCAAAACCCGCCCTCTTGGCGAAGCCTCGCTCTATATTTAGCCCTTCATGAAGGTTAGTTTCGCTAAGAAACTAACCTTTTCAATCACCTGTCTTCCCGCTGAGTAATTATCTTTCAATGCGTCGCCCAAAGTGAATTTATTGCGAAGTGAAATCAAACTGTCGCCGTTCCACGACACTCGTAAGTAACGGAAATTATTTAAAAAAATCCCTCTTGTCACCCCTCATTTTTAAGCGTACATTAGCGCCGTCTGGCAACAGGAAAGCACAGAATTCTGAGCTGGAGTTAACGGCATAACGGGAAAATTCTCATTTCCGTTTTGACCGGATTTCAGTTCTATATAATCAGGTGGACTCTGTTTTTAAATGCGTACCACAAGATACGCGGAGCGATGAAACGTGAAATATTTCTTTATGGGCATTTCGGTGATTGTTTTAGTCTGGGCCGGAACCTTTGCCCTGATGATCTAGTGAAGAACATGCAGTCAAAAAAACAGGAGCCAACGGCTCCTGTTTTTTTATGTCATGACGACGCGGGATGTTCAGCGACGCTCTTTGAGGTCAGAAGACCGTCGGCCCGGAACATACTCTTGATGCCCCTCACCGCCTGACGAATACGGTCGCTGTTTTCAATCAGGGCAAATCGCACATGGGTGTCGCCATAATCACCGAATCCAATGCCAGGCGAGACACACACCTTTGCATCCTGAAGCAGCTTTTTAGCAAACTCCAGCGATCCCATCGCCGCATAGGGCTCCGGAATTTTTGCCCAGACGTACATAGACGCCTTCGGCATTTCCACCATCCAGCCCGCTTCATGCAACCCTTTTACCAGCACATCGCGGCGGCGCTTATACTGGGCGGCAATCTCGTGAACGCACTGCTGGTCGCCTTCCAGGGCAGCGATAGCCGCGACCTGCAGCGGCGTGAAGGTACCGTAGTCGTGGTAACTCTTAATGCGCGCCAGGGCACTCACCAGCGTTTTGTTACCCACCATAAAGCCAATACGCCAGCCCGCCATGTTGTAGCTTTTCGACAGGGTGAAGAACTCTACCGCCACATCACGCGCGCCCGGGACCTGCATAATCGACGGGGCTTTCCAGCCGTCATAGACGATATCTGCATAGGCTAAATCGTGAACCACCAGCACGTCATAACGCTTGGCCAGGGCAACCACTTTCTCGAAGAAATCAAGCTCCACGCACTGCGCCGTTGGGTTCGACGGGAAACCGAGGATCATCATCTTAGGTTTCGGATAGCTTTCGCGAATCGCACGTTCCAGTTCGTTAAAGAAATCGACACCTTCCACCAGCGGCACAGAACGGACCTGCGCACCGGCAATCACCGCGCCGTAGATATGGATCGGGTAGCTTGGATTAGGCACCAGCACCGTGTCGCCATGATCCAGCGTGGCCAGCATCAGGTGTGCCAGCCCCTCTTTCGAGCCGATGGTGACAATCGCTTCACTTTCCGGATCGATATCAACCTGATAGCGATCCTGATACCAGCGCGAGATCGCGCGACGTAACCTGGGAATACCGCGAGAGGTCGAGTAGCCGTGCGTATCCGGGCGCTGGGCAACCGTGCAGAGCTTTTCAACGATATGCGGTGGCGTTGGACCGTCAGGGTTACCCATGCTGAAATCGATAATATCTTCGCCGCGCCGACGCGCAGCCATTTTCAGTTCAGCAGTGATATTGAAAACATAAGGGGGGAGACGATCGATACGCGTAAAACGGCGTTCAGGACTGAATTCAGCCATAGATTCCTCAGATTAACGTTAGCGCCCGGACCGTCCGAGCGACGCTGCCACCGATGTGGCATGTTTAGAAAATAACCTGAAAAAAATCATGCTGTCGAGAGGGAAATGAAAAAAAAGCGATCGACTAAAAACCGGAACCCGGCTGCGCCTAAAAGCGGAAGCCCCTGTTTCGGGATAGGCTGTCTGATAGCTGTTATTTAACAGGATGATATCAAACCAGTTACCTGATGATTCGCCGTTCAGAAAAAAACAGGACGCCTCGGTCATCGCCAGATAA
The DNA here is from genome assembly GCF_041679625.1 of Enterobacter cloacae complex sp. ESBL7. Classification (NCBI taxonomy): domain Bacteria; kingdom Pseudomonadati; phylum Pseudomonadota; class Gammaproteobacteria; order Enterobacterales; family Enterobacteriaceae; genus Enterobacter; species Enterobacter cloacae complex sp. ESBL7. Next base: position 192,021 of record NZ_JBGORN010000002.1, on the reverse strand, counting down.
TCCCCTTTCAAAATTATGGTTTTTCCTCATTTGATAAACCTGACGGATAGCTGGTCAATACGCGCCAGGTTTTTTATCATGGTTCTTTCCCGTTTTCCCAGGTCTACTCGTGCACGAAATATTCACTATGCTGCTGGCGGTTTTTGACCGCGCGGCATTAATGCTGATTTGCCTGTTCTTCCTCATTCGCATTCGCCTGTTTCGCGAGCTGCTGCACAAATCAGCCCACTCGCCAAAAGAGCTGCTGGCCGTTACCGCCATCTTTTCGCTGTTCGCCCTGTTCAGCACCTGGTCCGGCGTGCCGGTAGAGGGTTCGCTGGTTAACGTGCGCATTATCGCCGTCATGTCCGGCGGGATTTTGTTTGGTCCGTGGGTGGGCGTTATCACCGGCCTGATTGCCGGGACGCACCGCTATCTGATTGATATCGGTGGCGTAACGGCGGTGCCGTGCTTTATCACCAGCATTATCGCCGGGGTGCTTTCCGGCTGGATCAGCCGCAAAATCCCGAAAAAACAGCGCTGGCGCGCCGGGATCGTCGCAGGCATGGTGTGCGAAACGCTGACCATGATCCTGGTCGTCGTCTGGGCACCCACCACCGCGCTGGGGCTGGATATCGTCTCGAAAATCGGTATTCCGATGATCCTGGGCAGCGTGTGCATCGGTTTTATCGTGCTGCTGGTGCAAAGCGTTGAAGGGGAAAAAGAGGCCAGCGCCGCCCGTCAGGCCAAGCTGGCGCTGGATATCGCCAACAAAACGCTGCCGCTTTTCCGCCACGTTAACGCGGAATCGTTGCGTCAGGTCTGCGAGATCATTCGCCATGACATCCACGCTGACGCCGTCGCCATCACCAATATTGATCACGTGCTGGCCTACGTTGGCGTCGGGGAGCACAACTATCGCGACAACGATGACACCATAAGCCCGACCACCAGACAGGCGATTAACTACGGTAAAATCATTATTAAAAACAATGATGAAGCCCACCGAACGCCGGAAATTCACTCGATGCTGGTCATCCCGCTGTGGGAGAAAGGCGTCGTGACGGGCACGCTGAAAATTTATTACTGCCACGCGCATCAGATCACCTCGACGCTGCAGGAGATGGCCATCGGCCTGTCGCAGATAATCTCCACCCAGCTTGAGGTTTCGCGGGCGGAACAGCTGCGCGAGATGGCAAATAAGGCAGAACTGCGCGCGCTGCAGAGTAAAATTAATCCCCATTTCCTGTTTAACGCGCTGAACGCTATCTCCTCGTCCATTCGCCTTAATCCGGACACCGCGCGCCAGCTGATTTTTAACCTGTCGCGCTATCTGCGCTACAACATCGAGCTGAAAGATGACGAGCAGATCGACATCAAAAAAGAGCTTTATCAGATCAAGGACTACATCGCGATTGAGCAGGCCCGCTTTGGCGACAAGCTCACGGTCATTTACGATATTGATGAAGAGGTCAACTGCGTGATCCCGAGCCTGCTTATCCAGCCGCTGGTCGAAAACGCGATTGTTCACGGTATTCAGCCCTGTAAAGGCAAAGGCGTCGTCACCATTAGCGTCACCGAAAGCGGCAACCGGGTGCGGATTGCCGTGCGCGATACCGGCCACGGGATTGATCCAAAAGTCATTGAGCACGTGGAGTCTAACGAGATGCCGGGGAATAAAATCGGTCTGCTGAACGTGCACCACCGGGTCAAGCTGCTTTACGGCGACGGTCTGCATATTCAACGTCTTGAGCCGGGTACCGAAATTGCTTTTTACGTCCCGAATGAGCGCTCGCGCGCGCATACGACGACATCACTGTTGCCCCAGGTGGAGTAACCCATGAAAGTTATCATCGTAGAAGATGAATTCCTGGCTCAGCAGGAGCTCACCTGGCTTATCAAAACCCACAGCCAGATGGAGATTGTGGGCACGTTTGATGATGGTCTGGACGTGCTGAAATTTTTGCAGCATAACCGGGTCGATGCGATTTTCCTGGATATCAATATCCCGTCGCTGGATGGCGTATTGCTGGCGCAAAACATCAATCAGTTTGCCCATAAGCCGTTTATTGTGTTCGTTACCGCCTGGAAAGAGCACGCCGTAGAGGCCTTCGAGCTGGAGGCGTTTGACTATATTCTTAAGCCTTATCAGGAGTCGCGAATTGTCAGCATGCTGCAAAAGCTGGAGGCCGCATGGCAGCAGCAGACCGCTCCCGCTAGCGCCACCCCAATGGTACGGGAAAACGACACCATTAATCTGGTCAAAGATGAGCGCATCATCGTGACGCCGGTCAACGATATCTATTACGCCGAAGCGCACGAAAAGATGACGTTTGTCTATACGCGGCGGGAATCGTACGTGATGGCGATGAACATTACCGAATTCTGCAGCAAGCTGCCGACAGCACACTTTTTCCGCTGCCACCGGTCGTTTTGCGTAAATTTAAACAAAATCCGCGAGATCGAACCGTGGTTTAACAACACCTACATTTTGCGTCTGAAGGATCTGGATTTTCAGGTGCCGGTAAGCCGCAGCAAGGTGAAAGAGTTTCGTCAGCTGATGCACCTGTAAAGAAAAGGCCCTCTCCTGCGGGAGAGGGCTCTGCATCAGAGGATTTGACCGAGAACCTGACGCAGATGGGCCCCGGAACCCAGCAGTCCTGGATTGTCATGCACGATCAGATAAACCGGAATGTCCTGCACGTAGCTTCTGAAACGCCCTTTATCTTCAAACCCGCCGCGGAAGCCCGAGGCTTTAAAGAAGTCGAGGAAGCGCGGTACGATCCCGCCCGCGATATAGACTCCACCGAAGGTGCCCAGCGTCAGCGCCAGGTTGCCGCCGAAACGTCCCATGATCACGCAGAACAGCGACAGGGCACGACGGCAGTCAATGCAGCTGTCCGCCAGCGCGCGTTCGGTGACGTCTTTCGGCTGCAGGTTTTCCGGCAGACGACCGTCTGATTTCACAATCGCGCGGTACAGATTCACCAGCCCCGGACCTGAAAGGACGCGCTCGGCGGAGACGTGGCCGATCTCAGCGCGTAACTCTTCGAGGATAATGCCCTCTTCTTCGCTGTTTGGCGCAAAGTCTACGTGGCCGCCTTCACCCGGCAGGCTCACCCAGCGCTGAGCAACATGCACCAGATGCGACACGCCGAGGCCTGTACCGGCCCCGTAAACCGCAATCGGCTTGCCTTCGACCGGTTCAGCGCCGCCAAACTGGATCAGATGCTCTGGCTTCAGCATTGGGATCGCCATGGACACCGCGGTAAAGTCATTGATGATTTCAAGATGGGAAAAACCGAGGTTTTTTTTCATCTCGGCGATGGAGAATGCCCAGGTATGGTTGGTCATTGCGACCCAGTCACCGGTTATCGGGCAGGCTATCGCGATGCAGCCGTCTTCAACGCTCACCTGATGCTCTTCCAGATAGACGCGGACAACGGCCTCAAGGCTTGGATAATCCAGCCCGGAATAGGTTTTCGCCCGGGAAATCTCACCGCTACTAACATCGCACAATGCGAGGCGCGCGTTCGTGCCGCCCACATCACCTACCAAAGCATACTTTGTCATTCTTCTACTGCTCCGCTAAAGTCAAAATAAATCTTTGGGACACTGTAAATTCAAGGCGTGATAACAACAACGGCCATAAGGTGAATGCCCATGGATTATCGATCTTCGTCACAGAATAACTTTACCGTTTCAGCACCTTTTGCACTATTGCCATAAAGCTTAATGTGCAAAGTAACGTAATACCGTTTTGTACAAGGAAATCATCATGCTCCACCCGCGAGCCAGAACCATGCTGTTGCTGGCAATTCCGGCGCTAATTATTGGCGTGGCCTCAAGTCTGGTGCTCATTGTCGTGATGAAAGTCGCGTCGGTGCTGCAAGCCATGTTATGGACAGCGCTTCCGACAAAACTGGGGGTCAATGCTGATTCCCCTGCCTGGATCGTTGTGATGCTGACGTTAACCGGTATTGCGGTAGGCCTGGTGATCCGTTTCAGTCCCGGCCATGCCGGCCCCGATCCGGCGCAGGAACCGCTGATTGGCGCCCCGGTTCCCCCTTCGGCACTGCCCGGACTGCTCATTGCGTTGATTATCGGTCTGGCCGGCGGCGTCAGCCTGGGGCCGGAGCATCCGATTATGGCGGTGAATATTGGCCTGGCGGTTTTCCTCGGTTCACGCATTTTGCCCCGCGTCGGCGCGCTGGACTGGACCATCCTCGCCTCCGCAGGCACCATCGGGGCACTTTTCGGCACGCCCGTCGCTGCCGCACTGATCTTTTCTCAGACGCTCAGCGGCAATAACGACGTCCCGCTGTGGGATAAACTCTTTGCTCCGCTGATGGCAGCAGCCGCCGGCGCGCTGACGACCAGCCTGTTTTTCCATCCCCACTTCTCACTCACCCTCCCCCACTATGGGCAAATGCAGATAGCCGATATTTTCAGCGGCGCCATCGTCGTCGCGATCGCCATCGCGCTGGGAATGGTAGCGGTATGGTGTCTTCCTCGCCTGCACCGGCTGATGCATAAACTCAAACACCCGGTGTTAGTTCTGGGGGCTGGTGGTTTGATCCTCGGTATTTTAGGGGCAATCGGCGGGACGGTGACGTTGTTCAAAGGTCTGGATGAGATGCAGCAGCTGGCCTTCAGCCAGGTGTTTAGCGTCTCCGACTATCTGCTGTTTGCCGTGATTAAGCTGGCCGCGCTGGTGGTGGCTGCAGCCTGCGGTTTTCGCGGTGGACGCATCTTCCCGGTGGTCTTTGTCGGTGTAGCGCTGGGGCTGATGTTGCACGAACACGTCGATGCGGTGCCTGCGGCCATTACCGTCTCCTGCTCTATTCTGGGGCTGGTTCTGGTGGTCACGCGCGACGCCTGGCTCAGCCTGTTTATGGCGGCGGTAGTGGTACCCGATTCGACGCTTTTCCCCCTGCTCTGTATCGTGATGTTGCCCGCCTGGCTCCTGCTGGCGGGCAAACCGATGATGATGGCCTGGCGAAACGACAAGTAATCAGGCGCTATTGCGCGCTTCCAGCGCTTTAGTAATCGCCCCCAGCAGCGGCGGGATATCGGCTTTCGGCAGCATCACCTCAATTAGCGAGAGCCGCTCGTGGTGCGCCACTTTCTCAAGGACATCCGCCAGCTGCTCCGCTTCACTGACCCGCCAGCACTGGGCCTGAGGATCAAGGCTCAGGGCCTGCGGGATTTGCGTCCAGTTCCATAGCGCAATGTCGTTATATCGCTGTTCCGGCCCGTGAATCGCTCTTTCCACCGTGTACCCTTCGTTGTTAAGGACCAGAATGATCGGGTGTTGTTTATCCCGCAGCATCGAGCCAAGCTCCTGGATGGTGAGCTGCGCCGCGCCATCCCCCGTCAGCACAATCACGCGCCGGTTTGGGCAGGCGGTTTGCGCACCAAACGCTGCGGCCAGGGTGTAGCCGATCGATCCCCACAGCGGCTGGACGATAAAATTCACATCAGCCGGAAGACGAAGGTCGATCGCGCCGAAGGCCGAGGTGCCTTGATCCGCAAGGATGATGTCTCCAGGGCGGATAAACGTCTGCAACGTTTTCCAGAAATTCTCCTGCGTCAGCGAGCCATCCGGCTGCGGATATTCCATCGCGCTTTGAGACGACGGTACCGGCGCATCGTGCACGTGCAGTTTACACAGCTCTACCAGCGTTTCGATTGCCTGAAGCATGGGGATGCCGGTAAACCAGACGTCACCGACGCGTGACGCATGAGGCTGAACTTCAATTGTTTGTGACGGGGTTAGCTGATGCGTGAAGCCGGCGGTCAGGGTATCGGTAAATCGCGTCCCGATGCACAGCACCGTGTCTGCCCCTTCAATCGCCTCTTTTACCGCACCGGCGCTCGCCGAACCGCTGTAGGTGCCGTAAAAACCGGCGTGACGCTCGTCAAATATGCCTTTACCCATCAGCATGGTGGCGTGTGCCATCGGCACGTCCTTGACCCACTTCTGTAGGGCATGCTTCAGGCCATGGCGCAGGACAAGGAAATCGGCCAGCAGCGCAGTACGCTTGCTCATGGCCAGCCTGTTCTCAGCGGCATCCCGGAACGCTTTCAGGCAGGCGCTATCGGCATGCGCGTGTTTGAGAGTGAGAGCGTTTACAGGAGGCGTGGCGGCTTTTTTTGCCACATCCGCAGGCAGCATCAGATAGCCGGGGCGACGCTCCCGGAGCATGGTAGTTAATACCCGGTCAATCTCGTAACAGGCGTTTTGTTCGGTCAGGATCGCCTGTGCAACGGTGATCGGTTCGCTCATATGGTAAAAATGACGAAACTCACCGTCGCCCAGCGTATGGTGCAGCAGCTCCCCTCTTTGCTGTGACGCCGTACCCGGCGCGCCCACAATATGCAGTACCGGAACGTGCTCAGCGTAGCTGCCCGCAATGCCGTTCATCGCACTTAACTCTCCTACGCCAAATGTCGTCAGCAGCGCGGCAAAGCCCTTACATCGGGCGTATCCGTCCGCGGCATAGGAGGCGTTTAACTCGTTGGCACAGCCCACCCAACAGATATCCGGGCTGTCTATCACATGGTCGAGAAACTGCAGGTTATAGTCGCCCGGCACGCCAAACAGATGATCGGCTCCACAATCCGTAAGACGGTCCAGCAGGTAATCGGCGACGCAGTATGGGGTACGCATGAACAGGTATCCTTCTAATGTTGACCTCACCTTGAGTATTAAATAAGCGTGATGACTGTCCAGAATTGGCGATAAGAAGATCATGGAAAGAATGCTTTACAAAAAAGGCTGCGCTATGCTGCTTTTTTGGCGTTAATGTAAACGCATACACTGATTTTTTCTTCAGCGCCAGAGGTCATGAGCATGGGTTATCAGCCGGACAAAAATCGTTATCGGACAATGGAGTATCGTCGCTGCGGGCAAAGCGGACTCAGGTTGCCCGCCATCTCGCTTGGGCTGTGGCATAACTTTGGCGACACCACGCTCATCGAAAACAGCCGTCAACTTTTACAGCGCGCGTTCGATCTGGGCATTACGCATTTCGACCTTGCCAACAACTATGGCCCGCCGCCGGGATCGGCCGAACGTAATTTCGGCCGTATTTTGCAGGAGGATTTCCTGCCCTGGCGCGACGAGCTGATCGTCTCTACCAAAGCAGGTTATACCATGTGGGATGGCCCTTACGGCGACTGGGGGTCACGCAAATATCTGCTGGCAAGCCTCGATCAAAGCCTGAAGCGCATGGGGCTGGAGTATGTGGATATCTTCTATCATCACCGTCCTGACCCACAAACGCCGCTGCTGGAAACCATGAAAGCGCTTGACCATGCGGTGCGCCAGGGAAAAGCCCTGTATGTCGGGTTATCCAACTACCCTGCAGAACTGGCCCGCAAGGCGATTGATATCCTTGACGATCTCGGTACGCCCTGCCTGATCCATCAGCCGAAATACTCCCTTTTTGAGCGTGCGCCGGAAGAGGGGCTGCTAAACGTGCTGCAGGAAAAAGGGGTCGGCTGCATTCCCTTCTCGCCGCTGGCCGGTGGACAACTGACCAACCGCTATCTGAACGGCATTCCGGCAGACTCACGCGCGGCAAGCGGCAGTCAGTTCCTGAACCCTGACCAGATCACCGAAGAGAAGCTGGAGAAGGTAAGAAAGCTGAACACCATGGCGGAAGAGCGCGGTCAGAAGCTGTCCCAGATGGCGCTGGCCTGGGTATTACGCCATGAGATCGTGACGTCAGTGCTGATTGGGGCAAGTAAAACGGCCCAGATTGATGATGCCGTGGGGATGCTGGAAAACCGCCATTTCTCTGCGGAAGAACTTGTCCGTATTGACACGATTCTGAACAGCTCAAAATAGAATCACTTTTAGCAAAAAGTGCTCTCGCTCAGGAATTCGGAGTTGAGGCGATGAAACGAGGCTTTACCAACTCGTAATATTGCGTTAACAGGCCCCACAAGGGCCCCGATCGTGAAGGAGAAAGAGTATGTTCAGGTCACTGATTCTTGCAGCGGTATTACTGGCTTCAGCCCCGCTGATCGCCAATGCGGGCGAAATCACCCTGTTGCCATCAGTAAAATTACAAATTGGCGATCGTGACGACTACGGCAGATACTGGGACGGTGGCTACTGGCGCGACCGTGACTACTGGAACCGTCACTATGAGTGGCGCGGAGACCGCTGGTGGAAACATGATAACGGCAGACACCGCGGCTGGTATAAAGACAACGCGTATGAGCGCGGCTACCGTGAAGGCTGGAACGATCGTGACGACCGTCGCGGCGGCTGGGATCGCGGCGGGAAAGGACGCGGCCACGGTCATGGCCACGGTCACCATTAATGCAAAAAGGAGCCTCCCGGCTCCTTTTTCTTTTAGAGCCCCAATGCGGTGCCAATAAGCAGCCACAGGTTCAGTGCCACTACCACCACCACGATTGCCCACCCGGTCCGTTTCACCAGCGTTGAGTTAACCAGTTCGCCCATCAGGGTTTTGTTGCTGGTAAAGATCAGCAGCGGCACCAGCGCCAGCGCGATACCAAAGCTCAGCAGCACCTGGCTCATGACCAGAATTCTCGTAGGATCAAGCCCCATCAGAATCACGATAAATGACGGGAGCATGGTGACGGAGCGACGAACCCACAGCGGAATATGGAAGCGGACAAACCCCTGCATCACCACCTGGCCTGCCAGCGTGCCCACTACCGTAGAAGAGAGACCGGCAGCCACCAGGCTGAGACCAAATATCGTGGCGGCAGCATGGCTCAGTAAGGGCTCCAGCGTGAGATAGGCCTGGTCGAGATCGGCAATACCGGTGTGGCCGTTAAAGTGGAAAGCGGCGGCTGCGGTAGCCATCATCGCCAGATTGACAAACCCCGCGATGGTCATGGCAATCGCCACGTCCCATTTGGTGGCGGAGTAACGCTCTTTGCGCGTTCCACCATGGAGATGCTGGGTCAGCGAGGAGTGCAGGTAAATCACATGCGGCATGATGGTCGCCCCCAATACCCCGGCGGCCAGGAACACCGCTTCCGAGGTTGGCAGGCTTGGTATTGCCATACCTTTACCGAGCTGCACCAGATTCGGCTGTGAGAAAATCAGCTCGACGATATAGGCCGCCGCGACAAACAGCAGCAGACCGCCGATAACCTTCTCCAGCGGCTTTTGACCCCGACGCTGCAGCATCAGGATCAGGAAAGTGGCAATCCCGGTCAGTACCGCCCCCTGCAACAGCGACACGCCCAGAATCAGCTTAAAGCCGATCGCTGCACCGATAAATTCAGCGAGGTCAGTGGCCATGGCGATAATTTCCGCCTGGACCCAATAGAGCCAGACGGCCGGACGCGGATAATGGTCGCGAATTTGCTCTGCCAGGTTTTTACCTGTGGCAATCCCCAGCTTTGCGGAGAGCATCTGAATCAGCATCGCCATCAGGTTAGCCCAGACGACCACCCACAGCAGCTTATAGCCGAAGCTGGCCCCGGCCTGAATATTGGTCGCAAAGTTACCTGGATCGATATAGCCAATGGCAGCGATGAACGCAGGTCCCATTAATGCGAACCGCAACTTGCGCGCGGCTCTGCCACTGCTACCCTCTACGCGACTGTTTGTCATTTCTGCCTCTGAAATATAGCCTTTGCTATGTTTAATGCTATCAAAATGAGAATGATTATCAAGATCATTTGTGATGTTTACAGTGATTTCTCTGATAGCTTTGAACGATAGACGGGCGGGTAAGTGGGGCGATCTAACAGAAACCGAAATCGCGCGCGCTTTTGTGAAGACTAGCACACAAACTTAACTTTTCACTCATTTACCTAACATAACAAAAATGTATTGTGGATCACTATTTTTGAGACTCGTCACAGGATGTAACTATAGTGTGTCCTCGATCTCGTTTTCTTTTCGCTTGTTACATAGAATGTGCACGAAAATTAAACCTGCCTCATATTTGGAGCAAATATGGACCGCGTCCTTCATTTTGTCCTGGCACTTGTTGTCGTTACTGCACTTGCATTGCTGGTCAGCACAGACCGCAAAAAAATTCGTATCCGTTATGTTGTCCAGCTGCTGGTCATTGAAGTTTTACTTGCGTGGTTCTTCCTGAACTCCAACGTAGGCCTCGGCTTCGTGAAAGGCTTCTCCGAAATGTTCGAAAAACTGCTCGGATTCGCCAATGAAGGGACCAACTTTGTCTTCGGTAAAATGAACGACGAAGGTCTGGCGTTCTTCTTCCTGAAGGTTCTCTGCCCTATCGTCTTCATCTCCGCGCTGATCGGTATCCTGCAGCACATCCGCGTTCTGCCGTTCGTTATTCGTGGAATTGGTTTCCTGTTATCCAAAGTGAACGGCATGGGCAAGCTGGAATCCTTCAACGCCGTCAGTTCCCTGATCCTCGGTCAGTCTGAGAACTTCATCGCGTATAAAGATATTCTCGGCAAAATGTCCCGCAACCGCATGTACACCATGGCGGCAACCGCAATGTCTACCGTTTCCATGTCTATCGTGGGCGCGTATATGACCATGCTGGAGCCAAAGTATGTTGTTGCAGCGCTGGTTCTGAACATGTTCAGCACCTTTATCGTTCTGTCGCTGATCAACCCGTACCGCGTTGACGCAAGCGAAGAGAACATTCAGATGTCAAACCTGCACGAAGGTCAGAGCTTCTTCGAAATGCTGGGTGAGTACATTCTGGCGGGCTTCAAAGTAGCGATTATCGTTGCCGCCATGCTGATCGGCTTCATTGCGCTGATTTCTGCACTGAACGCCCTATTCGCCGCGGTGCTGGGTATCTCCTTCCAGGGTATTCTGGGCTACATCTTCTACCCGGTTGCCTGGGTAATGGGTGTTCCGGCTCACGAAGCGCTGCAGGTGGGCAGTATCATGGCAACCAAACTGGTTTCTAACGAATTCGTTGCGATGATGGATCTGCAGAAAATTGCTAGCACGCTTTCTCCGCGCGCGGAAGGCATTCTGTCCGTGTTCCTGGTCTCCTTCGCGAACTTCTCGTCCATCGGGATTATCGCGGGCGCGATTAAAGGTCTGAACGAAGAACAGGGCAACGTGGTTTCTCGCTTTGGCCTGAAGCTGGTTTACGGCTCTACGCTGGTGAGCGTCCTGTCTGCTTCTATCGCGGCACTGGTACTCTAACGTTTAGCGTTAAACAAAAACCGGGAGCCTGGCTCCCGGTTTTTTTATGCCCGCAATTCTTCCAGCGGTTTGGGTTTGCCTATCAGGTAGCCCTGCAGGTAATCCACGCCGAAGCGAAGCAGCATCTCCCGCTGCGCCGGTGTTTCGACGTATTCCGCTACGACGCACAGCGATTTCGTCTTCGCCAGATTACACATCGACTGCACGATCATCGCATCCATATCATCGGTACAAATGTCTTTAATAAAGCAGCCGTCAATTTTAATGATGTCTGCCTGCAGGCGTCTGAGGCGCTCGTAGTTGGCGTAGCCGGTACCAAAATCATCTATAGCAATCCGGAAACCGTAATCCCGCAGTTGCTGAATATTGTGGATGCTGCTGCCTGAATTTGAGAAGGCCTGCTCTTCGGTAATCTCAATCACGACGGACTGAGGCGCAACGCCGTAGCGTTCAAAGAGCGCACAAATCTCGGACGCCACCTCTTTTTGCATCAGCGTAAGCGGCATCAGATTAACGGAGAAACGAGCGCCAGCCTGCGTTGAAGGGTGATCGCGCAGCCACAGCAGTAATTTCTCCATGACGCACATATCAAACCGGTGGCTGAGGTTGAACTGGGCAATCAACGGAATAAAGCGGTCAGGAGTGAAGATCTCGCCCTCGCTCTCCATACGCGCCAGAATTTCGTAGTAGCCGCTCCCGTCCTCCTTCTGGATCGGTTGCGCGTATAAATGGAACTGGCCCGCCTCCAGGGCATGCTTAATCCGCGCCAGCATCAGGACTCGCTCTGTCGTTTGCCCTGATGCCGCCTCGAGGCTATTCGTGAGCGCAAGCACGTTGTTTGCTGCTCCGCAGGATTGCTCGGCCAGCCAGCTCAGCTGCCCCAGCGTGTGGTGCAGTTTTTCGCCGTTTTCGACCATTCCCCAGGACGCACCGAATTCAATATCCAGCCCGGTGTTGTTCCAAAAAATCTTACGGCTGTTCAGTAGATCAACCATATGCTGGAGGCGCTCAGCGGTTCCCGGGCCCAGTAATACCAGCACAAGCTCGCTTCCGGGAAGCTGGAAGAGCGTCTCATCTTTTTGCAGGAGAGGCTGCAGCGACGTTGCGATCGTACGTTTGCAATGGACCCGCATGAGGATCCCATAGTGGCGGCTCAAAAATTCCAGGTTATCCATACGCAGAATGCTCACTTTTGCATCCGGGTGAATCTCAAGATAATCCTCCAGCGCACGAATATTGGGCAATCCGGTCAGCGGATCGGTGAGCGCCCTCCCCTGCCAGCCCCGCTTAAGCCACTCGCTGCGCTGATAAATGCGCGACATGTAAAGCAGACAGATCGCGAATGAGATAAGCACGGACAGAATAAAAGAGAGCGAATGGCCCGATTCCACCCCGTTAAGGAAGTTGTAGTTGTAGGTCAACAGCAGGAGCGCAGATACAGCCCACAGCAGAGAAATCAACGCATAGGTCAGTCGGCTTATCGCTAAGGTAAAAAGAATAAAAATCAGCGGCATCAAATAGCCCGCAATGACGGGAGATTCAAAAGGACCACATAAAATGACGAGAATGAAACTTAATAGCACCAGCCAGGCAAAAATATATAATGAATTCTTGTGAAAAAACACGGACTTCACGCTTCGTCGCCAGAAACTTATTGCATAACGAGGATTAATTATCATTCTTAACGGGTAATAGAACATCATGGTAAAAATCAATGCCGCACATATCAGGCTTTGTATATCCACAACGTTATAAATTACCGTCCCTTCGCCGAAAAAGGTCGAAATTGTCACCGGAAAATCAAACAAATAGCCCGCCAAATACATCGACAGCTTAATCCCTATTGGCACCATAAAACCGAGCCAGAATATCCGCAATCCGATGTGCTTGTTAGGGATGGAGTAGCGCCAACGCTTACCCAGCATAATGCGCAGAAGGCCGCACGCCGCGAACAACGCAAAGGTCTGACAGAACAGTAATACTGAATATTGTAGCGGTGCTAAATTTACATAGAATAAATTAGTGACAGTAAAACCTAACAAAATGGGAAGAATAGCCCTGCGCCCAAATAGCAGAATTACCGCCAGCATTACGCTTAAAGGTAACCATGCTAAATAAACGTCGTGACCATTAACAATTGCGCGGGGAGAGAGATAACGGGAGACAGGTACCGCAATCAGGCATAAAGCCAGAGCAATCATAAATATCTTTACATTATTGTAAGTTTTTCTATTCATTAACCTGGGCGTTATTTTCCGAGAGAATTATTGACCGGATGGATAATAGGTTTATTAATTGCGCGAATCAAGTTCAAGTCTATTTTTAGACTGGTTTATTGATGTCGATTGAGGTGAGGTACGGGAATACCTTCTTTTTGATAACAAAATACGGTGGCGGGTGTTACAAACACATAAAAAAAACCCTCGTCTTTTGACGAGGGTTTACAATTTTGGTGGAGCTAAGCGGGATCGAACCGCTGACCTCTTGCATGCCATGCAAGCGCTCTCCCAGCTGAGCTATAGCCCCACATGTGACTTTACTGACCGCACTCTGTTGGGTTCAGAGTTTGGTGGAGCTAAGCGGGATCGAACCGCTGACCTCTTGCATGCCATGCAAGCGCTCTCCCAGCTGAGCTATAGCCCCATCGTAAAGCTGTCATGTTGACGGGCGGCATAATATGAATTCCACCGCGGAGTGTCAACGGCAAAATCAATCCCAGCCATTCAATCGCCGAAAATTCATGCAAATGAATCACTTTGCGAGCCTGCTCGCAGTCAGGAGTTAAGCCTGTCACGTTTTCACGTAAAACGGTGCTATAAAATGAGCCGTTAATTAACCCCACTGATATTCAGGAAATTGCATGATCAAGGAACGAATGACGCCAGAAGAGTTAGCCCTCCTCACTGGCTATAGCCGCCAGACCATCAATAAATGGGTACGCAAAGAGGGTTGGATTACATCACCAAAACCAGGCGTCCAGGGCGGGAAAGCTCGCCTGGTACATGTGAACGAAAAAGTCCGTGACTTTATCCGCAGCGCACGTCGGGCAACTGAAACGTCCGAACTGCCAGAAGGCGTCAGTCATGATAGTTCGCTTCACACGCTGCTCCTGACGCTGGCCAATGAAATGACGCCGGAAGAGCAGAAGCAGATGACATCGCTGTTAATGCGGGAAGGGATTACCGGATTGTTGCAACGTTTAGGAATTCGCGATCAGAACTGATATGAAAAAATTACGCAGCAAAATGACCACGGAAGAGCTGGCGGAGAGTTTGGGCGTTGCCAGACAAACGGTTAATCGCTGGATACGCCAGCAGGGATGGAAAACCGAAGGCCTCAACGGCGTGAAGGGTGGTCGCGCGCGGCTCATTCATATTGATGCGCGCGTGAAGGAACATATTATGAGCCTTCCGGCGATCCGTAACCGTCAGGCGGTTTACCATCTCGCTGAGGTCACCGCTTCATACAGTGAACCCTCTTCAAACCTGTCTCCGGGCATTATTGAGACGCTGGAGAGTATGACTCAGCCAGAGCAGAGGCGTCTGGACGCCTTATTGAAACGCGAAGGCATACAAGGCTTTCTTACGCGGCTGGGAATCACGGAATAAAAGGCATAAAAAAACGGCAGGTTAACCTGCCGTTTTTTATCTAGGCGTAATTACTGCTGATTTTCGCGTTCAGCAATAAAGTCCAGCGCCTTGTTAATGCGCGCCACGCTGCGTGACTTGCCGATGGCGTGAACCGTCACATCCAGTGCCGGAGACTGACCCGCCCCGGTCACCGCAACGCGCAGTGGCATACCGACCTTACCCATACCGACTTCCAGCTCGTCTGCCGTCGCCTGAATGGCGTGATGCACATTCTCAGCGGTCCACTCGGTAAGGGCCGCCAGCTTGTCGCGCACCACTTCCAGCGGCTGACGCGCAACCGGACGGAGGTGTTTCTTCGCGGCGTCCGCGTCGAACTCTTCAAACTCTTCATAGAAGTAGCGGCAGCTTTCGGCAATCTCTTTCAGCGTTTTGCAGCGCTCACCGAGGAGTTTCACCAGATCCGCCAGCTCAGGGCCAGTGCGGGTATCAATATTTGCCTGCTCAATATGCCACTGCAGATACGTCGCCACATATTCTGGCTGCATGGTGTTGATGTAGTGATGGTTCAGCCACAGGAGCTTGTCGGTATTAAAGGCGCTCGCTGATTTGCTTACAGAGCTCAGAGAGAACAGTTCGATCATCTCTTCGCGACTGAAGATCTCCTGGTCACCGTGGGCCCAGCCCAGACGCACCAGATAGTTCAGCAGCGCTTCCGGCAGATAACCGTCGTCGCGATACTGCATAACGCTTACCGCACCGTGACGTTTAGACAGTTTTTTCCCGTCATCGCCGTTGATCATGGAGACGTGCGCATAAACTGGCACAGGGGCGTTCAGCGCCTTCAGGATGTTGATCTGACGTGGCGTATTGTTGATATGGTCTTCACCACGGACAACGTGAGTAATTTCCATATCCCAGTCGTCAACCACAACGCAGAAGTTGTAAGTTGGAGAACCGTCGGTACGACGGATGATCAGATCGTCCAGCTCCTGGTTGCTGAATTCAATTGGGCCACGGATCTGGTCGTCAAAGATCACCGAGCCCTCTTGCGGGTTAGCAAAACGCACCACGCAAGGCTCATCTGCAGCATGCTCGCTATGGTCGTGGCGGCAGCGGCCGTCATAACGCGGCTTTTCACCGTTCGCCATCTGCGCTTCACGCAGTTCATCCAGACGCTCTTTAGAGCAGTAGCACTTATACGCCGTGCCCGCGACCAGCATCTCATCAATGACGGCGTTATAGCGGTCAAAGCGTTTGGTCTGGAAGTAAGGACCTTCATCCCATTCCAGATTCAGCCAGTTCATCCCATCCATAATGGCTTCAATTGCTTCTGGCGTGGAGCGCTCAAGATCGGTGTCTTCAATACGCAGCACGAACTCACCTTTGTTGTGGCGTGCGAAAAGCCAGGAATAGAGAGCGGTACGTGCACCACCGACGTGCAGATAGCCTGTCGGGCTCGGCGCGAAGCGAGTTTTGATTTTCATGAAATGGCCTTACGTTATAAAGATGCCGGCAATCGGCAAATCCTGGGGAAAAAACGATGGGCAATATTCTATCACTGTGGGGGGATTCCTCAATGTTGATCCCTTTATCGTGACCGAGTTTGCGATTTTTGTTTAGAAATCATGCGCCATTGCCCGTTTCGCGATCGTTTTGTTTAATTTTACGACGAACGAATAAAAACTTTAGAAAATGCGTTGACTCATTTTCAACTCTCCCTATAATGCGACTCCACACAGCGGGGGTGATTAGCTCAGTTGGTAGAGCATCTCCTTTACACGGAGGGGGTCGGCGGTTCGAGCCCGTCATCACCCACCATCTACTTCGGTAGACTCGCAGTGTAGATAAGAATTGAGATTGGGCGATTAGCTCAGTTGGTAGAGCATCTCCTTTACACGGAGGGGGTCGGCGGTTCGAGCCCGTCATCGCCCACCATTCTCACCTTATCGCAGCAGTTCCGAAATGGGCGATTAGCTCAGTTGGTAGAGCATCTCCTTTACACGGAGGGGGTCGGCGGTTCGAGCCCGTCATCGCCCACCATTTCGGGTCGTTAGCTCAGTTGGTAGAGCAGTTGACTTTTAATCAATTGGTCGCAGGTTCGAATCCTGCACGACCCACCAATGTAGAAAGGCGCCCTAAAGGCGCCTTTTTGCTATCTGCAGTTTGTCCACTTCCGCCTTCCAGTACACTTTCACCGCATCATCAATACTGATTGTGTATCGATGTAACTCCCTGCCAGATATGGCAGTTTTGCTCAAGCTAATCCCGTTGGTGCCGATACCTCTGTTTTATAACGCGAGGAAAAAGTATGACGACCATTCAGGCTTCAACCCAACAGATTCAAACCAGTGGCGCGAGTGGAACTTCGAGCAGTAACGATATCTCTGCGCAAATCACCCGCATTCTCGACAAGATCAAAAAGCTGACTCAGCAGTTAAAAGAGCTGGCGAACAGCCCCGTCAGCACCGATGAGAAGAAGAAGCAGCAGGAACTTATTCAGACCCAGATCAAAGTGCTGCAGGCGCAGCTCGCCGCGCTGCAGCGCCAGCAGGCCGAAGAGGCCCAGAAGAAGCAGGATCAAAAGCTGGGCAAAGTGGAAGGGGTAAATAGCCCGTCAGACACTAATCAGATTGATATCTACATCTAATCTTCTGATGCGTTAAACAGTGGGTCGCGTATGCGGGCTTCGGTTAATCGTTGTGCCTGGATACGCACCACTTCCCAGATAGCCTGCGCCGCCCCCGAGAGTGAGCGATTTTTTCGCCGCACCAGCATCAGCTTTCGCTCAACAACGGGCATTAATCGCTTGACGGCCAGCCGGCTTCCCTGGGGCAGGGGAAGCGCCAGGGCGGGTAACACGCTGATGCCAATACCGGCTTCCACCATCGGAAACAGCGTCGCCGGGTGACCAATCTCCTGCACGATCGTTGCCTTTACGCCCTGATTCACCAGCGCGGAATCAATCAGCGGACGACTGCCCGAGGCATAATCCTGTAAAACCAGGTTCGCGCCCGTCAGAGACTGCCAGCTGACTTCCGGCAACGTGGCCAGCGGGTCGTCGTCACGACAGAGCAGCAAAAAGGGCTCAGAAAGTACGCTTTCACACGCCAGATCGCTCGCCTGGCCGGGATCGATAACAATACCAAAATCCACATCGCCCTGGCGGATGCTCTCCAGCACCCACTGCTGCGGCCTGTCATGCAGGACAAAATCAATGTCCGGATAGCGGTGGCTTCCCTCCGCAATACACTGAGGGATAAGGTGCGCAGAGATCGTCTGACTGGCCGCGACGCGCACGGTCCCCGAAAGCTGCTGCCCCAGCCTCCCCACGTCTCTGAGCGTGCTGTTCAGCTCATCCAGCAATCGTTCAAGACGCAGGGCGAGCTGCTGCCCCGCTTCGGTCAGCACCACTTCGCGCGTGGTGCGGTCAAGCAACTTCACCCCGGTCTGATTCTCCAGCTCTTTCACGCTGTGGCTGACCGCCGACTGGCTCAGGCCAATCATCTCCCCTGCCCGGCTAAAGCTGCGGGCGTGAGCGACGGTGACGAAAATACGAAGCTGACGTAAGGAATAATTCATCTGTTTCATTCATGAATGGATGCAATAAATCAATTTTATTTCTCAAATTGAAAAAAGCACAATAGCGACATCTGTTTTCAGGAGTCATTATGAAACTATTTCGTATTCTTGATCCGTTCACGCTTACCCTGGTGGTTACCGTTTTACTGGCCTCGTTCTTCCCGGCTCGCGGCGCTTTCGTCCCGTTCTTTGAAGGGCTGACGACGGCCGCCATCGCACTGCTGTTCTTTATGCACGGTGCAAAACTCTCCCGCGAAGCGATTATTGCCGGCGGTGGCCACTGGCGGCTGCATCTCTGGGTGATGTGCAGCACGTTCATTCTGTTCCCAATCCTCGGGGTGCTGTTTGCCTGGTGGGCGCCGGTTAACGTCGACCCGGCGCTCTACACCGGTTTCCTGTATCTCTGTATTCTGCCGGCTACCGTGCAGTCCGCCATTGCCTTTACCTCTCTCGCCGGAGGGAACGTTGCGGCCGCGGTCTGCTCGGCATCGGCATCCAGCCTGTTAGGGATTTTCGTTTCCCCGCTGCTGGTGGGCCTGCTGATGAACATGCACGGCGCGGAAGGCAATCTCGAGCAGGTTGGAAAAATCTGCCTGCAGCTGCTGCTGCCGTTTGTCCTGGGGCATCTATCCCGTCCATGGACCGGGGCGTTCGTGGCAAAGCACAAGAAATGGATCTCAAAAACCGACCAGTCGTCGATTCTGCTGGTGGTCTATTCCGCCTTCAGCGAAGCGGTCGTGAACGGGATCTGGCATAAGGTAGGCGCAGGCTCGCTGCTGTTTATCGTGGTGGTCAGCCTCGTCCTGCTGGCGATTGTGATTGCGGTAAACGTCTTTGTGGCACGCAGGTGCGGCTTCAGCAAAGCGGATGAAATCACCATTGTCTTCTGCGGTTCCAAAAAGAGCCTGGCGAACGGTATCCCGATGGCCAATATTCTGTTCCCGACCTCGGTGATTGGGATGATGGTGCTGCCGCTGATGATTTTCCACCAGATCCAGCTGATGGTCTGCGCGGTGCTGGCGCGTCGCTACAAGCGCCAGACCGAAAAGCTGGCGCAGGAAGAGACCCGCGCCGCGAAGGCTTAAGGACGTTTCAGGGGCTGAACCAGCTGGGTCAGCCCCTCGGTTTTGATCAGTAACGTGATAGCCATCAGCTCGCCCAGCCGCCCAGCCGGGAATTCATCCTTGCGGGCAAACCACAGCAGATACTCCTCCGGCAAATCAATCAGCCTGCGGCCCTTGTATTTACCGAACGGCATCTCCGTATTGGCAATCTCAACGAGCTGTTCTTTCTCCACGTTACTCTCCTAACAGACGCATCATTTCCGCTTCGTCGATAACCTCAATGCCGAGCTCCTGGGCTTTCGCCAGCTTAGAGCCCGCCGCTTCCCCGGCGATCACCAGGTCGGTTTTCTTCGACACGCTGCCCGCCACTTTGGCCCCCAGCGCCACCAGGCGCGCTTTCGCATCGTCGCGTGAAAGCTGGCTCAGGCTGCCGGTCAGGACTACCGTTTTACCGGCGAACGGGCTGTCGATCTCTTCGGCGTTAACCACTACCGGCGCGGGCCACCTGATGCCCTCTTCCAGCAGCTTGCCGATGACTTCACGGTTGCTCTCTTCGGCGAAGAAGTTAAAGACGTGCGTGGCGACCACAATGCCAACGTCAGGGACTTTCTGCAGCTCGTCGATGCTTGCCTTTTCCAGCGCCTCCAGCGTACCAAAGTACGCCGCCAGGCCCGCTGCCGTCGCCTCACCCACTTCACGAATGCCCAGCGCGTACAGGAAGCGGGCAAAGGTCGTCTCTTTAGCGGCTTCCAGCGCGTTAACCACATTCTGGGCTGACTTTGGCCCCATGCGATCCAGACCGGTCAGTTTACCTGCCGTCAGCCTGAAGAGATCCGCTGGCGTATGGACATACTCTTTCTCAACCAGCTGATCGATAATCTTGTCGCCCATGCCGTCGACGTCCATCGCCCGACGAGAGACGAAGTGCTTCAGCGACTCTTTACGCTGCGCACCACAGATTAAGCCCCCCGTACAGCGCGCCACCGCTTCACCTTCCACACGCTCAACGTCGGAGCCGCACACCGGGCAATGGGTCGGGAAGACGATCTCGCGCGTATCGGCAGGGCGCTCTGACTCCACGACGTTAACCACCTGCGGGATAACGTCGCCCGCGCGGCGAATCACCACTTTGTCACCAATGCGCAGGCCCAGGCGTTCGATTTCATCGGCGTTATGCAGCGTGGCGTTACTCACCAGCACGCCCGCAACCTGCACGGGCTCCAGACGGGCGACCGGGGTAATCGCCCCCGTACGGCCAACCTGGAACTCCACGTCGCGAACGACGGTCATCTGCTCCTGAGCAGGGAACTTAAACGCCACCGCCCAGCGCGGCGCGCGCGCCACAAAGCCCAGCTGCTCCTGCAGCGCCAGTGAATTCACCTTGATGACGACGCCATCAATATCAAAACCGAGCGTCGGACGGTCCTCTTCCACCTTGTGGTAGAACGCCAGCACCGCTTCCGGCGAGTCGCAGAGCTGAACGCGGTTGCTCACCGGCAGGCCCCACGCTTTAAACTGCAGCAAGCGTCCGAGGTGCGTATCCGGCAGCTCGCCGCCCTCCAGAATACCGACGCCGTAGCAGAAGAAAGTAAGCGGTCGCTTCGCGGTAATACGCGGGTCAAGCTGGCGCAGAGAGCCTGCCGCCGCATTACGCGGGTTAGCAAACACCTTCCCGCCGGTGCGACGCGCCTCGTCGTTAATTTTCTCGAAGCCCGCCTGGGGCAGGAACACCTCGCCGCGCACTTCCAGACGCGCGGGAATGTTGTCACCCTGCAGCTTCAGCGGGATCGCGCGGATGGTACGCACGTTGGTGGTGATGTCTTCGCCCGTCGTACCGTCGCCACGCGTTGCGGCACGCACCAGCACACCGTTTTCATAGAGAAGACTGACCGCCAGGCCATCCAGCTTGAGCTCGCAGCACCAGGTGAGGGAGTCGCTGCTTTTCAGACGATCCTGCACGCGCTTGTTAAACGCGAGGAAGCTCTCTTCATCAAATACGTTATCCAGCGACAGCATCGGCACCTCATGGCGCACCTGGCTGAAAGCGCCAAGCGGCTCAGCGCCGACGCGCTGGGTAGGGGAATCAGGCGTGATAAGCTCCGGATGCTGCGCCTCTAATTCGCGCAGCTCGCGCATCAGGCGGTCATATTCGGCATCCGGGACTTCCGGCGCGTCCATAACATGATAGAGGTATTCATGATGGCGAAGCGTGGTTCGCAGTTCAGTGAGTTGTTGTTCGATTGAGTCCATATCGCACCATCAATGAGAAAAAACCCCCGACAGGCGGGGGTTGAGGAGGAGTTGAAGTAAACGCGACGATTACGCGTTAGCTTCCTTAACTTCGCGGATGCGGTCCTGATACTCGCGCAGCTTCTGCGGGGTCATCATTCGACGCTGATCGTCGAGCACCACGCCGCCGACTTCGTCAGCGATGTGCTGAGCGGACTGCAGCATCAGCTTAAAGTTTTGCAGTTCGTCGCCGTAAGAAGGCACCTGCATAAAGATAGTGACGCCCGGGGTCACGAAATCACCGGTCATTTCCGGATCAAAGGTGCCAGGGTTAACCATGTTGGCCAGGCTGAACAGCGCCGGACCGCTACCGTCAGGGCTCAGATGGCGATGGAAAATGTTCATATCGCCAAACTTGAATCCTGCCTGTTGAATGCTGTTGAGCAGCACGTCACCGTTAAGATGGCTGCCGTGATGCGCGGCCACGTTCATGATGATCACCGCTTCTTTACGCTGCGGTTTTTCAACAACCGGCTCTGGTTCTACAACGGGCTCAGGCTCAACGTGTGGAGCCGGAGCAGGCTGAGGCGCAGGCTTTACGTGAACAGGCTGCTGCGGTTGTTGTACCGGCTGAGCAGGCTGTTGCTGCACGGGCTGCTGCACCGGTTGCTGTTGAACCGGCTGTGGCGCAGCAGGCTGCTGATAGACAGGCTGTTGCGGCGGCTGGCGCACCGGTTCTTCCACAGGCTGCGGCGCTGGCTGGCGCGGCTGTGCGGAAGCATACGGCGGTTGATACTGGTGCTGCGAAGGACGAGGCGCTTCATGCTCCCCATGGCCTGCGCCGGGCGCAGTATTGACCCGATGAACACGAACTTCACCCACGCCGTCGTCATCGCTGCCGTCGATGTCATCTTCACTGTCATCATCGTCACGACTGGACTTCATGCGCTTCAGTGGGCGATCGCGAAACATCGAGGAACGCTCTTTACGGCTGGTCCAGAAACCATGTACCAGTAAAGCGATTATGGCGATCGCGCCAACAATGATTAATATCAGACGCAAATCCTGCATCATTATATTCTCTGTTGTTCTAACACCTTGCCACCACGGCAAACATTTACTCACTAAGAGTATTTGCCGTTTACGTCAAGTGCAAGTGTGTGCAGAGCATTCACAGCATAAAGATGAAGGAAATCGTGCTTTTTGCTGGTTTTTCGAACATTTCCGAACTGGTCATTGCTCCGTAAGTGGATAATATAGGCGGGCAATTCCACTGGTTGTGTAAAAAGGAGTACAGCCTGGCTATGGTTTCAACATCTTCTTCTCCCCCGCGCAGCGGCGTCTGGTATTTTTCTCAGGGCTGGAAACTGGTCTCCCTGCCGGGGATTCGACGCTTCGTGATTCTGCCGCTGTTGATCAACATTATTCTGATGGGCGGCGCGTTCTGGTGGCTATTCACAAAGCTGGAGAGCTGGATCCCGTCGCTGATGAGTTACGTTCCGGACTGGCTGCAGTGGCTTAACTACCTGCTCTGGCCGGTGGCGGTGATCTCCGTGCTGCTGGTGTTTGGGTACTTCTTTTCGACGATTGCCAACTGGATAGCCGCACCGTTCAACGGTCTGCTGGCGGAACAGCTGGAAGCGCGGCTTACTGGTGCGACGCCGCCGGACACGGGCGTGCTGGGGATCATGAAAGACCTGCCACGCATCATGAAGCGCGAGTGGCAGAAGTTTGCCTGGTACCTGCCCCGCGCGGTCGTGCTGCTTATCCTCTATTTTGTGCCAGGCATTGGCCAGACGGTGGCGCCGGTGCTGTGGTTCCTGTTCAGCGCCTGGATGCTGGCCATCCAGTACTGCGACTATCCGTTCGATAACCACAAGGTGCCGTTTAAAGAGATGCGCACTGCCCTGCGCAGCCAGAAGGTCGCCAACATGCAGTTTGGCGCGCTAACCAGCCTGTTCACCATGATTCCCTTCCTGAATCTGTTCATCATGCCCGTCGCCGTCTGCGGCGCGACGGCGATGTGGGTCGACTGCTACCGTGCTAAGCACGCGTTATGGAAATAATGCAAAAATGTGTAAAGCAGGGGTGGCTTATGCCGCCCCTTATTCCATACTGATCCCCATTATTTCCTTGCAGTATATAGATATGCGAATTCCTTACTTCCCCCTACCTGCTCAACAGGTATGCTGGGTCGGTATCCCAATTTCATACAGTTAAGGACAGGCCATGAGTAAGATTTATGAAGACAACTCGCTGACTATCGGTCATACGCCCCTGGTTCGACTGAACCGTATCGGTAATGGACGCATTCTGGCGAAGGTCGAATCACGTAACCCGAGCTTCAGCGTAAAATGCCGTATCGGTGCAAACATGATTTGGGATGCTGAAAAACGTGGCGTACTGAAGCCTGGCGTTGAGCTGGTGGAACCGACCAGCGGTAACACCGGTATCGCTCTGGCCTATGTGGCCGCCGCGCGTGGCTACAAGCTGACGCTGACCATGCCAGAAACCATGAGCATTGAGCGTCGTAAGCTGCTCAAAGCGCTGGGCGCGAACCTGGTGCTGACCGAAGGCGCGAAGGGCATGAAGGGCGCCATTCAGAAAGCTGAAGAGATTGTGGCCAGCGATCCGGCGAAATATCTGCTGCTGCAGCAGTTCAGCAACCCGGCTAACCCGGAAATTCACGAGAAAACGACCGGTCCGGAAATCTGGGAAGATACCGACGGCCAGGTTGACGTCTTTATCTCCGGCGTAGGTACCGGCGGTACGCTGACCGGCGTGTCACGCTATATTAAAGGCACAAAGGGTAAAAAAGACCTGATCACCGTTGCCGTTGAGCCAACTGACTCACCGGTTATCACCCAGGCACTGGCGGGTGAAGAGCTTAAGCCAGGCCCGCATAAAATTCAGGGTATTGGCGCAGGCTTCATTCCGGGCAACCTGGATCTGAAGCTGATCGATAAAGTGGTGACTATCACTAACGAAGAAGCCATTTCTACCGCGCGTCGCCTGATGGATGAAGAAGGCATTCTGGCGGGTATCTCTTCCGGTGCAGCCGTTGCGGCAGCGCTCAAGCTTCAGGAAGATGAAGCCTTTACCAACAAGAATATTGTGGTTATCCTTCCTTCTTCGGGCGAGCGTTACTTGAGCACCGCACTGTTTGCCGATCTGTTTACCGAAAAAGAGCTGCAACAGTAGTGCCAGCATGTTAATAACGCGTAAAAAAGCACCTTTTCAGGTGCTTTTTTGTGGCCTGCTTCAAACTTTTGCCCCTCCTGGCATTGCTTCACCCCGTTGGGTCTGGTATTTAAACCAGCAATTATTTTGATGCGTGAAATTAATCGGTGAATGAAATAGCCTTGCTGAATCGATTTTATGATTTGGTTCAAGTCTTGCTTTCGCTGCATAATGTTTAATGACGATCGAAACGTCAGCGCTAACAATACAGGCTAAAGTTCAGTCGCCAGGCTAGACTTTAGTTCCACAACACTAAACCTATAAGTTGGGGAAATACAATGTTCCAGCAAGAAGTTACCATTACCGCTCCGAACGGTCTGCACACCCGCCCTGCTGCTCAGTTTGTTAAAGAAGCAAAAGGCTTCACTTCTGAAATCACTGTGACTTCCAACGGCAAAAGCGCGAGCGCAAAAAGCCTGTTCAAACTGCAGACTCTGGGCCTGACTCAGGGCACCGTTGTCACCATCTCTGCAGAAGGTGAAGACGAGCAGAAAGCAGTTGAGCATCTGGTAAAACTGATGGCTGAGCTCGAGTAAGTTTCCGGGTTCTTTTAAATATCAGTCACAAGTAAGGTAGGGTTATGATTTCAGGCATTTTAGCATCCCCGGGTATCGCTTTCGGCAAAGCACTGCTGCTGAAAGAAGACGAGATCGTCATCGACCGGAAAAAAATTTCTGCCGACAAGGTTGATCAGGAAGTTGAACGTTTTCTGAGCGGTCGTGCCAAGGCATCTGCGCAACTGGAAGCAATCAAAACTAAAGCTGGCGAAACTTTCGGTGAAGAAAAAGAAGCCATCTTCGAAGGGCACATCATGCTGCTCGAAGATGAGGAGCTGGAGCAGGAAATCATAGCCCTGATTAAAGATAAAGGCATGACGGCCGACGCGGCTGCGCATGAAGTTATCGAAGGTCAGGCAACTGCCCTGGAAGAACTGGATGATGAATACCTGAAAGAGCGTGCGGCTGACGTACGTGACATCGGTAAGCGCCTGCTGCGCAACATTCTGGATCTGGCCATTATCGACCTGAGCGCGATTCAGGATGAAGTTATCCTGGTTGCCGCTGACCTCACCCCGTCTGAAACTGCACAGCTGAACCTGAAAAAGGTCCTCGGTTTCATCACCGACGCGGGTGGCCGTACCTCCCACACCTCTATCATGGCGCGCTCTCTGGAACTGCCTGCCATCGTGGGTACCGGTAGCGTCACCTCTCAGGTGAAAAACGGCGACTATCTGATTCTGGATGCCGTAAACAATCTGGTTTACGTCAACCCAACCAATGAAGAGATCGATAAACTGCGCGCGGTTCAGGAGCAGGTTGCGACTGAAAAAGCCGAACTCGCTAAGCTGAAAGACCTGCCAGCCATCACCCTGGACGGCCATCAGGTAGAAGTATGCGCAAACATCGGTACCGTCCGCGACGTTGATGGCGCTGAGCGCAACGGCGCGGAAGGCGTAGGTCTCTATCGTACAGAATTCCTGTTCATGGACCGCGACGCGCTGCCAACGGAAGAAGAGCAGTTTGCTGCTTATAAAGCCGTGGCTGAAGCGTGTGGCTCTCAGGCGGTTATCGTCCGTACCATGGACATCGGCGGCGACAAAGAGCTGCCGTACATGAACTTCCCGAAAGAAGAGAACCCGTTCCTGGGCTGGCGTGCAATCCGTATCGCGATGGATCGTAAAGAGATCCTGCGTGACCAGGTTCGCGCGATCCTGCGTGCCTCTGCTTTCGGTAAACTGCGCATCATGTTCCCGATGATCATCTCTGTTGAAGAAGTGCGTGCACTGAAGAAAGAGATCGAAATCTACAAGCAGGAACTGCGCGACGAAGGTAAAGCGTTTGACGAGTCAATCGAGATCGGCGTGATGGTGGAAACACCTGCGGCGGCGACCATTGCGCGTCATTTAGCCAAAGAAGTTGATTTCTTTAGTATCGGCACCAATGATTTAACGCAGTACACCCTGGCAGTTGACCGTGGTAATGATATGATTTCACATCTCTACCAGCCAATGTCACCGTCCGTACTGAACTTGATCAAGCAAGTTATTGATGCTTCTCATGCAGAAGGTAAATGGACTGGCATGTGTGGTGAGCTTGCAGGCGACGAACGTGCTACACTTCTGTTGCTGGGTATGGGTCTGGACGAATTCTCTATGAGCGCCATTTCCATCCCGCGCATTAAGAAGATTATCCGTAACACGAACTTCGAAGATGCGAAGGTGTTAGCAGAGCAGGCTCTTGCTCAACCGACAACGGACGAGTTAATGACGCTGGTTAACAAGTTCATTGAAGAAAAAACAATCTGCTAATCCACGAGATGCGGCCCAAATTACTGCTTAGGAGAAGATCATGGGTTTGTTCGATAAACTGAAATCTCTGGTTTCTGATGATAAGAAAGACTCCGGAACTATTGAGATTGTTGCTCCGCTCTCCGGCGAGATCGTCAACATCGAAGACGTGCCGGATGTAGTGTTTGCTGAGAAAATCGTTGGTGATGGCATTGCTATCAAACCAACTGGCAACAAAATGGTTGCTCCAGTTGACGGCACCATCGGTAAAATTTTTGAAACCAACCATGCGTTCTCTATCGAATCTGATAGCGGTATCGAACTGTTCGTTCACTTCGGTATCGACACCGTTGAACTGAAAGGCGAAGGCTTCAAACGTATCGCGGAAGAAGGCCAGCGTGTTAAAGTTGGCGACCCGGTAATTGAATTCGATCTGCCACTGCTGGAAGAAAAAGCCAAGTCTACCCTGACGCCGGTTGTTATCTCCAACATGGACGAAATCAAAGAACTGATCAAACTGTCTGGCAGCGTCACCGTGGGTGAAACCCCGGTTATCCGCATCAAGAAGTAATTCTTGCCGCACAGAAAAATGGCGCCTTCGGGCGCCATTTTTGTTTATGCCGGTAGGATAAGCTCGTCGTAGCCCTTCGACTGGGTATAGAGCATCACGTCAGTCACCCGATCGCCGGCCATGCGAATGGCGTCGGCAACGGTTTTCCCCTCAACAATTCCGCTCACCAGTTCTGAACAGAACAGGTCGCCCGTCCCTTTCAGATCGGTTTCTACGCGCGGATGCGCGCTGACGGTCACGCCTTCATTCGTCACCAGCACCACGTGGATGTTTTCCGGGTCATCGGCCACCGGCGCGCTGGTGATCGCCACCCATTTCAGGCTATCGGAGAGCAGTCCCTGCGCCGCCGCGATGGCGCTTTCAGGCGTACGGCACGGTTTGCCGCTTAACACTTCCAGCTCATAGACGTTTGGTGTGATCCCCTGCGCCATCGGCAGCAGGTGTTCCCGATATGCCTGCGGGATCTCGGGCTTGACGTACATTCCGCTGTCGATATCGCCGATAACCGGGTCGACCAGCACCAGCAGGTCTGGATGCTGCGCTTTGACCGCCTTCAGCCATTGAGCCAGCAGGACGATCTGGCTGGCGCTGCCCATATAGCCGGTGGTGACCGCTTTAAGCTCGCGCAGGATCTCGCGTTCTTCCAGTGCCCTAAGATAGCCGCTGAACCACTCGTCGGGGATCACCCCACCATAAAACGTGTCGTAGTGCGGCGTGTTGCTAAACAGTACCGTCGGCACGGCGGTGACGTTCAGCCTGTGGGTACGAATATTCGGTACCGCAATGCTGTTCCCCACGCTGCCGTAAACCACCTGCGACTGCACGGCGACAATGTCGGTTTGCTGCGCCCGGGTGTTATCCCGGAATAGAATCATCTCCATGACGCTTAAATCCCCGCCCCCTGCGAATAACTCTCTTCACCAAAGACGCCGGTAGACAGATAGCGATCGCCGCGATCGCAAATAATCGCCACCACTACCGCCCCCGGGTTTGCCTGCGCTACCCGAATCGCCCCCGCTACCGCGCCGCCCGAGCTGACGCCGCAGAAGATACCTTCGCGCACGGCCAGCTCACGCATGGTATTTTCCGCCTCGCGCTGGTGAAGATCCAGCACCTGATCCACCAGCTGCGCATTAAAGATGCCGGGCATATACTCCGCCGGCCAGCGGCGAATCCCCGGAATGCTGCTCCCCTCTTCCGGCTGGAGGCCAACGATGGTGACGGTTTTTTCCTGCTCGCGCAGAAAACGCGATACCCCGGTAATGGTGCCGGTGGTGCCCATACTAGAGACAAAATGGGTGATACGCCCGTCGGTTTGCTGCCAGATTTCCGGGCCGGTGGTGGTGTAGTGCGCGTACGGGTTGTCCGGATTGTTGAACTGATCCAGCAGTTTACCTTCACCGCGCCCGGCCATCTCCAGCGCTAAGTCGCGCGCGCCTTCCATTCCCTGCTCTTTGGTCACCAGAATCAGCTCGGCCCCGTAGGCACGCATCGCGGCGCGGCGCTCCTGGCTCATGTTGTCCGGCATCAGCAGCTTCATGCGGTAGCCTTTCAGCGCAGCAATCATCGCCAGGGCGATACCGGTGTTGCCGCTGGTGGCCTCTATCAGCACGTCGCCTGGCTTAATTTCTCCGCGTTTTTCGGCCTGGACAATCATCGACAGCGCCGCGCGGTCTTTCACCGAGCCCGCCGGGTTATTGCCTTCGAGTTTGACCCAGATTTCGCTGCCGTTGTCCGGCCCCATGCGCTGAAGCTTGACCAGAGGAGTGTTGCCGATGGTGTGTTCTAATGTATTCATGATCGCTGTCCAATAAAAAGCCCGGTGGCGCTTCGCTTACCGGGCCTACAGACGTCATATTGTAGGCCGGGTAAGCGCAGCGCCACCCGGCAAAACTACGTAATCCTAACCTATCAGGCTGACTCCGCCAGAGCAATATCCTCGCGCGTCTCGATGCGCTCCTTCCCGTGATAAATACGGGCGTGCTGCAAACCAACAAACAGGCGCTCACCCCGGTGCGGCGGCACGTCGTCGCGCATGACCACGGTCAGCGGCTCGGTATACCAGCCCAGCGGCTGTACCACCAATTGGGTGTAGTGACCTTTAGGGCTAGCTTCCAGCACCTGCACCGGCAGCGGTGAATCCAGGCTGGTTCGGCGGCTCACGTCCACTTCCCACGGACGCAGGAACAGATCGACCGGCCCCTGATGCGCGGAGGTATAGCCCAGCGGCCAGCGATGAGCGCCAACGTGGAACTGTCCGCCGCGAATAGTGCCCTGCAGACGGTTTACTTCGCCCATAAACTCCAGCACGAAGCGGGTCGCCGGCTCACGCCAGAGCTGCTCCGGCTCGTCAACCTGTTCAATGTTGCCCTGGCTCATGACCACCACGCGATCCGCAACTTCCATCGCCTCTTCCTGATCGTGGGTCACGAAGACGCTGGTGAATTTCAGCTCTTCATGCAGCTGACGCAGCCAGCGGCGCAGCTCTTTACGCACCTGCGCATCCAGCGCGCCGAAGGGTTCATCCAGCAGCAGAATTTGCGGCTCAACGGCCAGCGCGCGCGCCAGCGCCACGCGCTGTTTCTGTCCGCCGGACAGCTGGGCCGGGAAACGATCCGCCAGGTGAGCCAGCTGCACCATCTCCAGCAGTTTGGTCACTTTCGCCTTAATGGTTGCCGCATCCGGACGTTCGCGACGCGGCAGCACGGTCAGGCCAAACGCGATGTTGTCGAACACGGTCATGTGGCGGAACAGCGCGTAGTGCTGGAACACAAAGCCTACTTTACGATCGCGGGCGTGCAGGCGGCTCACGTCGGTGCCGTGGAAGCGGATGTGCCCGCTGGTCTGATGCTCAAGCCCGGCGATAATACGCAGCAGCGTGGTTTTGCCCGAGCCGGACGGCCCCAGCAGCGCCACCATTTGTCCGGAAGGGATATCCAGCGAGATATCATTCAGCACCTGGGTGCGACCAAAAGACTTCTTAATATTGGCAATCTCAATGCTCATGATTTCCCTCCTGATGCTGACGTTTTTCCTGATTTTCTAAACGCCACTGCACCACACTCTTCAAAAACAGGGTCAAGATGGCCATCAGCGTCAGCAACGCTGCGGCAGTAAACGCGCCGATGGTGTTGTAGTCCTGTTGCAGCAGCTCAATCTGTAGCGGCAGCGACAGGGTTTCACCCCGGATGGAGCCGGAGACGACGGAAACGGCACCGAACTCACCAATCGCGCGGGCGTTGGTCAGCACCACGCCGTAAAGCAGCGCCCAGCGGATATTCGGCAGCGTCACGCGACGGAACATCTGCCAGCCGGAAGCGCCCAGCAGCACCGCCGCTTCGTCTTCGTTGCTCCCCTGGCTTAACATCACCGGCACCAGCTCACGCACCACAAACGGACAGGTCACAAAGATGGTGACCAGCACCATGCCCGGCCAGGCGAACATGATCTGCAGGTTATGCTCGTCCAGCCAGCCGCCCAACGGGCCGTTGGAGCCGTAAAAGAGCAGGTACACCAGACCCGCCACCACCGGCGATACGGCGAAAGGAATGTCCAGCAGGGTCAGCAGCAGCTGACGTCCCGGGAAGTTAAAGCGGGTTACCAGCCAGGCCAGCAGGGTCCCGAACACGAGGTTCACCGGCACGGTGATCAGCGCAATCAGCACGGTCAGCCAGATGGCATGCAGCATATCCGGGTTCGCCAGGTTTTCCAGCGCGGGCATCAGGCCCTTGCTGAATGCCTGAACGAAGATATAAACCGTCGGCACGACGAGAATGAGGGCGGAAACCAGCACGCCCGCCCCAATCAGAAACCATTTACCCCAGTTAATGCGGGGTGCATCGTATCGCTTCAATTGCGTAACTTCCGCCATCAGTGACCTACCACACGTCGACCAAAGCGACTTTGCAGAGTGTTAATTGAGTACAGCAGCAGCAGCGACGCCGCCAGGATCACCGAGGCAATCGCGCTCGCCGCCGGATAATCAAACTCCTGCAAACGGATGAAAATCATCAGCGAGGTGACTTCTGTTTTCCAGGCGATGTTCCCGGCGATAAAAATCACCGCGCCGAACTCACCGAGGCTGCGGGTAAACGACAGCGCGACGCCCGCCATCAGCGCCGGAGAGAGCTCCGGCAGAACCACCTTGCGGAAGCTCTGCCAGCGCGTGGCGCCCAGCGTTTCCGCCGCTTCTTCGTATTCCGGACCCAACTCTTCCAGCACCGGCTGCACGGTACGGACCACAAACGGGATGCTGGTAAAAGCCATCGCCACCGCGATACCGAGCCAGGTGTAGGTTACTTTGATGTCGAATTTCGCCAGCCACTCGCCGTACAGCCCGTTCACGGAGAAGAGCGACGCGAGGGTTAAGCCCGCCACCGCCGTCGGCAGCGCAAACGGCAGATCCATCAGGGCGTCAAGCAGCGTGCGGCCCGGGAAGCGATAGCGGGTTAAGATCCACGCCATCAGCAGGCCAAACACGCCGTTAAAAATGGAGGCGACAAACGCCGACAGCAGCGTCACCTTATAGGCCGCCACCACCTGCGGGTTGGTGACCACGTCCCAGTACTGCGCCCAGCTCATCTGAGCAAGCTGCATCACCAGCGCGCTGAGCGGCAACAGCAGGATCAGGCAGACGAACAGCAGGCTGGTCCCGAGGCTTAAGGTAAAGCCCGGCAGCACGCGTTTTGTCGAGACTGCAAACATTACTTATGCCCCGCCGCCAGCAGTTTGTCTAACTCACCACCGCTGGCAAAATGCGTTTTCATCACATCAGGCCAGGAGCCGAAATGATCTTCCACGCGGAACAAATCGGTCTGCGGGAACTTATCTTTCAGCTTGTTCATCACATCCGGGTTATTCACGCGGTAGTAGTAATCGGTAATGATGGTCTGCGCCTGCGGGCTGTACAGGTAGTTGAGATAGGCTTTTGCCGCTTTCTCGGTACCGTTTGCCTGCACGTTTTTATCCACCCACGCCACCGGGAACTCGGCCAGGATGTTGGTTTTCGGGATAACGACTTCGAAGCCCTGCGCTTCGTACTGTTTGCGGATGTTATTCACTTCCGATTCAAAGCTGATCAGCACGTCGCCGAGACCGCGCTCCGCGAAGGTCGTTGTCGCCCCGCGGCCGCCGGTATCAAACACTTCGACGTTTTTCAGGAACTGGGTCATGAACTGCTCGGTTTTGGCTTTATCGTTACCGTCAGCCTTGTCCGCCGCGCCCCACGCGGCTAAATAGGTATAACGCGCGTTACCGGAGGTTTTTGGGTTCGGGAAAATCAGCTTCACGTCGGAACGCACCAGATCGCTCCAGTCGTGGATATTCTTCGGGTTGCCCTTACGCACCAGGAAGCCCATGGTGGAATAGAACGGGGAGCTGTTGTTCGGCAGTCGGCTCTGCCAATCCGCTGGGATCAGCTTGCCTTTGTCGTGCAGGATCTGCACGTCAGTCACCTGGTTGTAAGTCACCACATCTGCTTTCAGGCCCTGCAAAATCGCCAGCGCCTGCTTGGACGACCCGGCGTGGGACTGTTTGATGGTCAGCTTGTCGCCGTTATTATCTTTCGCCCACTGCTGTTCGAACGGTGGATTAAGGGCGGCAAACAGCTCGCGGGAGACGTCATACGAACTGTTCAACAGTTCAGTCGCCTGCGCCTGTGCCACCAGCAGTAAACCTGCCAGCGCCAGAGTTCCTTTTTTCAGTACAGTAACGGCCATTGCGCACCCTTATAAATGTGATGACTATCTTATAGTCATAATATTTATAACGGGGATGAAAGGAGTAACGGTTTTATATACCGTTTGGTGATTTAGAAGCAGAAAAGGGAATAAGGGGGAGGCCTGATGCCCTCACCCCGGCCCTCTCCCACAGGGAGAGGGAGAAAGGACATTACAGCGCCAGCAGACGCTCAACGGACGGCGCAAAGTAGTAGCCGCCGGTCACCGGTTTGGTGAAGCGCAACATGGCGTCGCGCTTGCCGTCGGTATCACCGAACATGCTCAGCAGCTGCTGCTCAATGTTATGCAGCCGCGCGCAGTAGGCGCAGAAGTAGAGGCCGTGCGTGCCGCTTGCCGTGCCGTACGGCAGGCTCTGGCGGACAATCTTCAGCCCTTTGCCGTCTTCTTTCAGGTCAACGCGGGTCAGGTGAGAAGTTACAGGACGGTCGTCGCCGTCGATCTCTTCGTTGGCTTCTTTAGTGCGGCCAATCATCATCTCCTGGTCGTGCACGCTCATGCGGTTAAGCTGCTTGAGGTTGTGCTCCCAGCGCTGCACGAACACATAGCTGCCGCCAGCGTCCACGCCGTCTTTGATCACCGCCACGTCGCGACGCGTCTCTTCGCCCGCCGGGTTTTCGGTGCCGTCGACGAAGCCGCTCAGATCGCGCTCTTCCACCCAGCGGAAGCCGTGAACCTCTTCCTGCACCTCAATGCTGTCGCCAAAGGCCGCTACTGCCGCCTGGGCAACGGAGAAGTTCACGTCGTGACGCAGGGAGAGAATGTGGATCAGCACGTCGTACTGAGTCGCCGGAGCCAGACCTTTGCCGTAAGGGATGAAGTCTTTCAGCTCTTCCGCCCCTTCTCCACCGCTCAGCTGACGCCAGACGTTATTGCCAAAGGCAACAACGGCGCCGAGGTGCGCTTCCGGGAATTTGGCCTGGAAGGTGGCCAGCTTATCAACAAACGCTTTACTGGCCGCACGCAGGGCATCCACGTCCCCTTTAACATTGGCTTCAATCCAAATCGCCGCGCGGCAATGTTCTGGCAAAATGCCACTCTGAACCTGAGACATCGCTCCTCCTGAAATAAAGATGCCACGTCAGCGTGGCATTGATGGCGGCTATTATACCCGGATTTCAGCGAGGCGGTTTGTTCAGGCGCAAATTACTGCTTCCAGAGTATTTTGCTCACTTTCCAGCTCCTGAGCGTGTCGTCAGACGGCATCAGACCTTCCGGGCCGCTCCAGGTTCCTGTGAAGACATAGCTGATGTGCTGGCTGCCTTCAGCCTTACATTCCACCGCGACCTTGTCGTCAGACGGCAGGCTGGTGCAGTTGCCAAAGGCCTGCTTATAAAGGTCGCTGAACGGCGTACCCACCTTCACACCGCTCGCCGTCGGGATATCTTCATCCATCACGGCAATTCGGTTTACGGTGCCTTTGTCACCGTTAATCACCAGCGCCAGCTTGTCGCCCTTCAGCGCTTCGTAATAGCGAACAATATTGCCATTCTCCGTTTTCATGCCGCTGCGCAGGCGGTAATCGCTGCTGAGCGCATCCTGAATAGCGTCCTGATCCAGCGCCGTCGCGGCGGTAATTTTCCCCACGCCCTGCTCGGTGACTTCCGTTGATGAGCCAAACCAGTTCCACGGATACGCGGCGGACCAGTTAATGGAGGAGAGCGTCGAACAGCCGGTCAACGCCAGCGGGAGAGCGCATAAAAGTAAACGCAGCGATTTCATTGAAACGTCCTTTCTTGTTAAATCAACGCTTGTTGGAGTGCGACATCGGCAAAAAGTGCCGGATTAATCATCCTGATGCGCAAAACAGGCGCGAAGACGCGGGTTGGTCAGCAGCCACAGCAGCGCCACAATATCGGCAACCACCAGCGCAACGCCGGTGCCCGTCAGCGGTTCACCGTACCACCAGAGTACCGGCTGCCAGAAGAGCAGCGCAACCTGGGCGAGGATCAGCAGCCAGCGAAGCGCGCGCCAGAAACGTGGGATCGCATGCCGTCGTCCGCTGCACAAAAAAGCGATCACCGCCGGTACGCCCGGCAGCAAGCCGAGCCAGAAGGCGTCATGATCGGGATAAAAGAGATTCAGCAGCGTGTCGCCCTGCCCGCGAGACGCGGCGGCCATCACAAACAGCACCCAAGTTCGGGCCTGGAGCAGCAGAACGCACCAGAATAAAAAGGGCAGCCTGACGCGGCCCTGCGCGTCATAGTCTGCCGGATGGATCTCAGTACTCTTCATCTTCGATCAGACGCTTTCCTAAACTCAGCACGTCGGAATGCTCGTAGCCCAGACGCTCATACATGCCCAGCACCACGTCGTTATCTTCCCGCACCATGATCTGGATTTTCGGGCAGCCGCGGGCGATCAGCTTCTTCTCGAGCCGGTTCAGCAGCGCATTGGCAATGCCGCGGCCACGGTATTCCGGG
Source organism: Enterobacter cloacae complex sp. ESBL7 (assembly GCF_041679625.1). Classification (NCBI taxonomy): domain Bacteria; kingdom Pseudomonadati; phylum Pseudomonadota; class Gammaproteobacteria; order Enterobacterales; family Enterobacteriaceae; genus Enterobacter; species Enterobacter cloacae complex sp. ESBL7. Next base: position 156,181 of record NZ_JBGORN010000002.1, on the reverse strand, counting down.
TGGACGCCCAGATAATAGGCCGAGCCGCGGTGGCCGTCGTAACCGCCCATTACCGTCCCCACAACCTCGCCATTGACTTCCGCGACCAGAAACAGACTGACGTCGTGATTCACCTTACGTTCGATATCCATTTCCGGATCGTTCCACGGACGCAGCAGATCGCAGCGCTCCCAAAGGGTGATCACCTCTTCGAAATCTTCCTGGCGAAAAACGCGTATCTCCATGGTATTAACCGCCTTTTCGGGTTTAAAAACAGTGATTATGGCGCGAAGCTCGCCTTTCGCCAATAACCGGGGAAAATCTCGCCAAAATTTGGCATAATGTCACTTTGTCACGTATTGAAATGAAAAGTAAAACAATTCTCAACATGGACTGTCGTAACGGGAAACACGATACGATATAACACCAGGACCCCATTTTTTAGTATTCAGGCCGCATGAGCACATTCAAACCATTAAAAGCACTCACATCGCGTCGTCAGGTTCTCAAAGCGGGGCTGGCGGCCTTAACGTTAACGGGCATCGCAAAGCAGGCTCAGGCGAAAGACGAGAGCACGCTCAAAACCAGTAACGGACACAGCAAACCGAAAACCAAAAAGCCGGGCGCGAAGCGTCTGGTAATGCTCGACCCGGGCCACGGCGGTATTGATACCGGCGCCATCGGCAAAAACGGGTCGAAAGAAAAACACGTCGTGCTGGCAATTGCAAAAAATGTGCGCGCAATTTTACGCAGCAACGGCATTGACGCCCGTCTGACGCGCTCTGGCGACACCTTTATTCCGCTGTATGACCGCGTTGAGATCGCCCACCAGCACGGTGCAGATCTGTTTATGTCGATTCACGCCGACGGCTTTACCAACCCTTCTGCGGCCGGCGCCTCGGTGTTTGCACTCTCTAACCGGGGCGCCAGTAGCGCCATGGCAAAATACCTCTCCGACCGCGAAAACCGGGCGGATGAAGTCGCCGGGAAAAAAGCCACCGACAAAGATCATCTGCTACAGCAGGTGCTGTTCGACCTCGTGCAGACGGATACGATTAAAAACAGCCTGACGCTCGGCTCGCATATTCTGAAGAAGATTAAGCCGGTGCATCGTCTGCACAGCAAAGGCACCGAGCAGGCGGCATTCGTGGTGCTGAAGTCGCCGTCCATCCCGTCCGTGCTGGTGGAAACGTCCTTCATAACCAACCCGGAAGAAGAGCGGCTCCTCGGCACCACGGCGTTTCGTCAGAAGATCGCCAACGCTATCGCCTCCGGCATTATCAGTTACTTCAACTGGTTCGATAACCAAAAAGCGCACTCCAGGAAACGTTGATGAAACCCGATGCTCAACTGGTCAAAACCTTCCTGCTGCAGCTGCAGGATGAGATCTGCCAGAAACTGGCTGCCGCAGACGGCGGTGAATTTCAGGAAGATAACTGGCAGCGCGAGGCCGGAGGCGGCGGGCGCAGCCGCGTGCTGCGAAACGGCGGCATCTTCGAACAGGCAGGCGTGAATTTTTCCCACGTTCACGGCGACGCCATGCCCGCATCTGCGACGGCGCATCGTCCTGAGCTGGCGGGACGCAGCTTCGAGGCGATGGGCGTTTCGCTGGTAGTGCACCCGCACAACCCGTTCGTGCCCGCCAGCCACGCCAACGTGCGCTTTTTCATTGCGGAAAAACCGGGCGCCGACCCGGTCTGGTGGTTCGGCGGCGGTTTCGATTTAACGCCCTACTACGGCTTCGAAGAAGATGCCGTGCACTGGCACACCACCGCGCGGGATCTTTGCCTGCCGTTTGGCGAAGACGTCTACCCGAAATTTAAAAAGTGGTGCGATGACTACTTTTACCTGAAGCACCGCGACGAGCAGCGCGGCATCGGCGGGCTGTTCTTTGACGATCTCAACGCGCCTGATTTTGATACCGCGTTCAGCTTTATGCGCGCGGTAGGCGAAGGCTATACCGACGCTTATCTGCCGATTGTCGAGCGCCGTAAAAATACCGACTACGGCGTGCGCGAGCGCGAGTTCCAGCTTTACCGCCGCGGGCGCTACGTGGAGTTCAACCTGGTGTGGGATCGCGGGACGCTGTTCGGCCTGCAGACCGGCGGGCGCACGGAGTCGATTCTGATGTCGATGCCGCCGCTGGTGCGCTGGGAGTACTGCTACGAACCAAAAGAAGGCAGCCCGGAGGCTGCCTTGCGTGAGTTTATTCAGGTTCGGGACTGGGTGTAACCCTCCCCTCACCCCGGCCCTCTCCCAAAGGGAGAGGGTTAGGGTGAGGGTAAAAATTATAGCGGCTGCGTCTGCGCCTCAACCACCGCCAGCGCCACCATGTTCACGATACGACGCACGGAGGCAATCGGCGTTAACACGTGCACCGGTTTCGCCACGCCCATCAGTACAGGCCCTACGGTCACCCCTTCAGAGCTGGAGACGCGCAGCAGGTTGTAGCTGATACGCGCCGCTTCCACGTTCGGCATAATCAGTATGTTGGCCGATCCCTTCAGCGGGCTGTCCGGCATACGTTCGTTACGGATGCTTTCCACCAGCGCGGCATCGCCGTGCATTTCCCCGTCAATCATCAGCTCCGGCGCACGCTCGCGCACCAGCTCCAGCGTCTGACGCATTTTGCAGGCCGCCGCGGATTTAGACGAACCAAAGTTAGAGTGCGACAGCAGCGCCACCTTCGGCTCAATACCAAAGCGACGCACGGTCTCGGCGGCCATCACGGTGATTTCCGCTAGCTCGTCCGGGGTCGGATCGTCGTTAACGTAGGTGTCCGCAATAAAGGTGTTGCCGCTCGGCAGCAGCAGCGCGTTCATCGCCCCGGCGGTATGGACGCCGTCGCGATAGCCGAAGATCTCCTGCACCACGCTAAAGTGCTCGTGGTAGTCGCCGATAGTGCCGCAGATCAGCGCGTCCGCCTCGCCGCGATGCACCATGATCGCGCCGATCACCGTCGTGTTGCTGATCACCGCTTTCTGCGCCTGTTCCTGGGTGATCCCCCGGCGCTTCATGATCGCGTAGTATTCGCTCCAGTACTCTTTGAAGCGCGGATCGGATTCGTTGTTCACGATCTCGAAGTCGACGCCCGGCTTGATCTGCAGGCCCAGCTTCTGGATACGCATTTCAATCACGCTCGGACGACCAATCAGGATCGGCTTCGCCAGGCCTAAGGTGATCAGCTCCTGGGTGGCGTGCAGCACGCGCGCCTCTTCCCCTTCCGCCAGCACCACGCGCTTCGCGTCGGCGCGGGCCTGAGAGAAGATCGGCTTCATGAACAGGTTCGTTTTATAGACAAACTCGGTGAGCTTATCGACGTAAGCGTCGAAATCGTGAATCGGACGCGTCGCTACGCCGGAGTCCATCGCCGCTTTGGCCACCGCAGGGGCAATTTTAACAATCAGACGCGGGTCGAACGGTTTTGGAATGATGTAGTCCGGGCCGAAGCTCAGATCCTGATCGCCGTACGCGGACGCAACCACTTCGCTCTGCTCGGCGTGCGCCAGCTCCGCGATGGCATGAACGGCGGCAAGCTTCATCTCTTCGTTGATCGCCGTTGCGCCGACGTCCAGCGCGCCGCGGAAGATGAACGGGAAGCAGAGCACGTTGTTGACCTGGTTCGGGTAGTCCGAACGGCCGGTACAGATGATGGCGTCTTCACGCACCGCTTTCGCCAGCGGCGGCAGGATTTCCGGTTCCGGGTTCGCCAGGGCCAGGATCATTGGCGCACGCGCCATCTTCTTCACCATCTCCTGGGTCAACACTTTCGGACCAGAGCAGCCGAGGAAGATATCCGCGCCGTCGATCACGTCGTCCAGGGTGCGTTTACCGTCGTCGTCCACCGCATACGCCGCTTTGGTTTCCGCCATGTTCGGCTCGCGGTCTTTATAGATAACGCCCTTGGAGTCGCAGACCACAATGTTGTGTTTCTGCATACCCAGCGCCACCAGCAGGTTCATACAGGCGATGGCCGCGGCGCCTGCGCCAGAAACCACCATGCGCACGTCGGAGAGATTTTTCTCTACCACGCGCAGGCCGTTCAGAATCGCGGCGGTGCTGATAATCGCGGTTCCGTGCTGGTCATCATGGAACACGGGAATGTTCATACGCTCGCGCAGCTTCTGCTCGATATAGAAACATTCCGGCGCTTTGATGTCTTCCAGGTTGATCCCGCCGAAGGTCGGCTCCAGCGCGGCCACCACGTTGATGAATTTGTCAGGATCGAGTTCATCCACCTCGATATCGAACACGTCGATACCGGCGAATTTCTTGAACAGCACCCCCTTCCCTTCCATCACCGGCTTACCGGCCAGCGCGCCGATGTTGCCCAGCCCCAGCACCGCCGTGCCGTTAGAGATCACGGCGACAAGGTTGCCGCGCGCGGTATATTTGTAGGCCGCCAGCGGGTCTTTTTCGATTTCCAGACACGGGGCTGCGACGCCCGGCGAATAGGCCAGCGCCAGATCGCGCTGGGTTGCCAGCGGCTTGGTTGGGGAGACCTGGATTTTGCCCGGGACAGGGAACTCGTGAAAATCGAGGGCACTCTGTTTCAACTGCTCATCCATCTTATTTTTCCTTTCACGTATCGGTCAAAAGGGTGACGTAAGCGATCCTGATGCACACCCTGGTGTGCCGCCTAGTATCGCCTCAGGCCGCCTCCTAAACTTTGAAGGCAGCCAAACTCTCACCATCACACATTAAAAATTGTTATCAATTTATAACAGCCATGTTACCCGTCTCAAAAGCAATGCCTCCCCCGTCTGCTATGCTTTTTTGTTAAGTCCATCATGATTTTTCCAGAAGTGTGAACTAACGCACTCATCTAACTCTTTTATTTACAAGGAGTAATTATTTATGAACCAGCTAGACGGCATCAAAAAATTCACCACCGTGGTTGCAGACAGCGGCGATATCGAGTCGATTCGCCACTATCAGCCGGAGGACGCGACCACTAACCCTTCGCTACTGCTCAAAGCTGCAGGGCTTGCCCATTTTAGCCATCTGATTGATGACGCCATTGCCTACGGTAAACAGCGCGGGAAAACGCAGGAGCAGCAGGTTGCCGAAGCCAGCGATAAGCTGGCGGTTAATTTTGGTGCGGAAATTCTTAAAAGCATCCCGGGCCGCGTCTCGACCGAAGTCGACGCCCGCCTCTCGTTCGATAAAGAAAAGAGCATTAATAAGGCGCGTCGCCTGGTGGAACTGTACGAGGAGCAGGGGATCGATAAATCGCGCATTCTGATCAAGCTGGCCTCCACCTGGGAAGGCATCCGCGCGGCAGAGGTGCTGGAAAAAGAAGGCATCCACTGCAACCTGACGCTGCTGTTCTCGTTTGCCCAGGCGCGCGCCTGCGCTGAAGCGGGCGTGTTCCTCGTCTCGCCGTTTGTCGGGCGCATCTACGACTGGTATCAGGCGAAACAGCCGATGGATCCGTACGTGGTGGATGAGGATCCGGGCGTGAAATCGGTCCGTAATATCTACGACTACTACAAACAGCACCGCTATGAAACCATCGTGATGGGGGCCAGCTTCCGGCGTACCGAGCAGATCCTCGCCCTGGCAGGCTGCGACCGTCTGACCATCTCCCCTAACCTGCTCCAGGAGCTCCAGGACAAAGAAGAAATGGTGATCCGCAAGCTGGTGCCGACCTCCACCGTTCTGCCAAAACCGAAAGCCATGACCGAAGCGGAGTTCCGCTGGGAGCACAATCAGGACGCCATGGCCGTGGAAAAACTGGCGGACGGCATCCGCCAGTTCGCCGTCGACCAGCGCAAACTTGAAGATCTTCTCGCCGCCAAACTTTAACCTTGCCACGGAGTGAACTATGTCCCGTAAAGAGCTAGCCAATGCCATTCGCGCCCTCAGCATGGATGCCGTGCAAAAAGCCAATTCCGGCCACCCCGGCGCGCCGATGGGCATGGCTGATATTGCCGAAGTGCTGTGGAACGACTTTCTGAAGCACAACCCCAATGACCCGACCTGGTACGATCGCGACCGCTTTATTCTCTCCAACGGTCACGCCTCAATGCTGCTCTACAGCCTGCTGCACCTTTCCGGCTACGATCTGCCGCTTGAGGAGCTGAAAAACTTCCGCCAGCTGCACTCCAAAACGCCGGGGCACCCGGAAATTGGCTATACGCCGGGCGTGGAAACAACGACCGGGCCACTCGGTCAGGGGCTGGCCAATGCGGTCGGGCTGGCGATTGCTGAACGCACGCTGGCGGCACAGTTTAACCAGCCGGACCACGAGATTGTCGACCACTACACCTACGTGTTTATGGGCGACGGCTGCCTTATGGAGGGGATTTCCCATGAGGTCTGCTCCCTGGCGGGCACGCTGGGGCTCGGCAAGCTGATTGGCTTCTACGATCACAACGGCATCTCCATCGACGGGGAGACCGAAGGCTGGTTTACCGACGACACGGCAAAACGCTTTGAAGCCTACCACTGGCACGTGGTGCACGAGATCGACGGCCACGATCCTGAGGCGGTGAAAAAAGCGATTCAGGAAGCGCAGAGCGTGAAGGATAAACCGTCCCTGATTATCTGCCGTACGGTCATCGGCTTCGGCTCGCCGAATAAGGCGGGCAAAGAGGAGGCGCACGGCGCGGCGCTGGGCGAGGAGGAAGTCGCGCTGACCCGGCAAAAGCTGGGGTGGAAACATCCGCCGTTTGAGATCCCGAAAGAGATCTACAGAGCCTGGGATGCCCGTGAGGCGGGTGAAAAGGCCCAGCAGTCCTGGAACGAGAAGTTCGCCGCCTACAAAAAAGCGCACCCGGATCTCGCCGCCGAGTTTTCCCGCCGCATGAGCGGTGGCCTGCCGGAGGACTGGGACGACAGAACCCAGGCGCTGATCGAAAACCTGCAGTCCAACCCGGCGAAAATCGCCACCCGCAAGGCGTCGCAAAATACCCTGAACGCAATCGGCCCTCTCCTGCCCGAACTGCTCGGCGGCTCGGCGGATCTGGCGCCCAGCAACCTGACCATCTGGTCGGGCTCAAAATCGCTGAAAGAGGACATTGCCGGGAACTACATCCACTACGGTGTGCGCGAGTTCGGGATGACCGCGATTGCCAACGGCATCGCCCATCACGGCGGGTTTGTGCCGTACACCGCCACCTTCCTGATGTTCGTCGAGTATGCCCGTAACGCGGCGCGCATGGCGGCCTTAATGAAGGCGCGGCAGATTATGGTTTACACCCATGACTCCATCGGGCTGGGGGAAGACGGGCCTACTCACCAGGCGGTTGAACAGCTGGCAAGCCTGCGCCTGACGCCCAACTTCAGCACCTGGCGTCCGTGCGATCAGGTCGAAGCGGCGGTGGGCTGGAAGCTGGCGGTGGAACGCCACAACGGCCCAACGGCACTGATCCTGTCACGCCAGAACCTGGCGCAGATTGAGCGAACCCCGGAGCAGGTGAAAAACATCGCCCGCGGCGGCTACATCCTGAAGGACAGCGGCGGCAAGCCGGACGTGATCCTGATTGCGACCGGCTCCGAGGTGGAAATCACGGTGAAAGCGGCGGAGAAACTGACTGCCGAAGGTCACGCGGTGCGCGTGGTGTCCCTACCCTCAACGGATATTTTTGACGCCCAGGACGAGGCGTACCGGGAATCGGTCCTGCCGTCCAGCGTCGCGGCTCGCGTGGCGGTGGAAGCCGGTATTGCCGACTACTGGTACAAATATGTCGGGCTCAAAGGGGCGATTGTCGGCATGCGAGGCTACGGCGAGTCCGCCCCTGCCGACAAGCTGTTCCCGTACTTCGGCTTTACCGTTGAGAACGTGGTGGAGAAGGCGCTGAGCGTGATCTAGTGGGGTCTGCGTTGCCGGGTGGCGGCTACGCCTTACCCGGCCTACTAAAACCGCCAAACCGTAGGCCGGGTAAGCAACAGCGCCACCCGGCATAAAACTACCGCGTGATCCACAGCGTGGGCCAGGCATCTGGCCCGTTCCAGCTGTCGCAGCTGGGCTCCTCGGCGTAGCGCACCAGGCGGAAGCGCTGGCCGTCAAAACGCCAGCGCGTCTGGATCCCGCAATCGCCCAAACCGCGCCCCAGCGCGAGCGTTGTCAGCTCGCGCGTCTTTTCATCGAAGCTGGCGTTCATCAACTCCATTTCGCTCCCGTCGCCTGACGGCGTAAACGGCAGACGCAGCCTGACGCTGCGCGCGGTGAACGGTTTTTTACGTGATACCAGCCACGCCAGATCGACCGTGTTATAGGCCCCCGCCTCGCAACTGACGATCAGCAGCGCTTTGTCATCGGTTAACGCGGTGACGCGCACTTCCCGACGGTTAGGATCCAGCGAGCACTGGCTGGTGTTCATCCGTCCGGTACCATAGTCCAGCAGGTCGTTCAGTTCGGCGTGGGAGAGCGGCGTCGGGGTCGGGTTGACGACCGCCACCTTTTTAAGGGCAGGAGCAGGCGGAACGCTTAACGGCGGATCGTCACCTTTCTTGATCCACGCGGTTTCACTGCCGACGCGCTTTTGCTGCGCATCAATGAACAGCAGCGCGGCTTTCAGACCGCTCAGTGAAATAACCTGCTTACCGTCGCGCAGGGTCAGTGCCTTCCCTTCCTGGATGTTTTTCAGAAAGGCGGTTATGGTGGCCGCATCGTCCGTTTTAAGATGCCAGGGCGTGAGCTGCCAGCGCTGTTTGTCCAGCTTCAGGGGAACGTTATCCAGCAGCAGCCGGGGGGCAATCTCTGGCTCTTTTACCGAGGGCGTATCAAGGCCGCCGAGATCGATACGCAGCGTGGCGTCCGTTTTCGCCCCGGCGCTACGGGTGAGCGTCATGACCAGACCACGGTGTTCACCCGTGTTGCGTGCGAGGCAAAAATTCTGGTTGTTGCAGGTTACCTGCCAGTCGGAGAAGGCTTGCTGGGCAGGTGCAGCCCGCACCTGCGGCGCGAGGAGCACACAAAACAGGTAAAACAAAAAGACGCTGTAGCGCATGAATGACACAATCCCGGAACGAAAACGCTTAACTGGGCAGTATCTTCGTGTTCCCGCCGGGGTTGCTCAATCGGATTTATCAGATATACCCGAAAAACAGGCTATATCCGTTCGAAAGTGGTGCTCATCAGCCCGGTTGTCTGTAAATACTGCAGTAATATCACCGCTTTACCATCCCTGATTTCGCCTGAACGCACCATCTCCAGCGCCCGGGCAAAAGGAAGCTCCAGCACTTCGATATCTTCATCCTCCACGCCACCGCCGCGGTGAGTGCGCTGCGCGTCGCTGTATTCCGCGATGAAGAAATGCACAATTTCCGTTACGCCGCCCGGCGACATAAACAGCTCGAAGACCTTTTTGACCTCGCCCACTTCGAAGCCGGTCTCTTCCACGGCCTCTTTGCGGATACAAACTTCCGGCTCATCATCATCGAGCAGGCCCGCGCAGGTTTCAATCAAACGTCCGTCAGGGTTGCCATTAACCCATGTCGCCACCCTGAACTGACGGATCAGCACCACGCTCTGCTTTTCACGGTTATAGAGCAGAATGGTTGCCCCGTTGCCGCGGTCGTAGACCTCGCGTTTGTGGCGGATAACCTCACCGTTGTTACGCGTAAGGTCATAGGTGATGTTACGCAGGACAAAGTAGTTTTCAGAGAGAATTTTGTCTTTGATAACGTCAATTTTCAGGGTCATACGGGCTCCACAACACAATGAGTCGTCCTATACTACGCCGTGAATCCCGCTTTGTCGCCCGCCGGTTTAATGATGTTTTGGGGCGTTAACCCCAAGCCAGTCGAGTATCCCCTGCGCCGCATGACGCCCTTCCGCCATTGCGGTCACCACCAGATCCGCGCCGCGAACCGCATCGCCCCCGGCGAAGATCTGTGGGTTAGTCGTCTGGTAACGGTAGCGGCTCTCGACGGAGGCAACGATCCGCCCCCGGTCGTCCGTTTCGACACCCTGCGCCTGCAGCCACGGCATCGCGTGCGGGTTAAAACCAAACGCCATGATGACCGCATCAGCGGCCATCACGAACTCGCTGCCCGCCACGGGAACCGGTCGACGCCGTCCCTGCGCGTCCGGCTCACCGAGCTCGGTACGCAGCATTCGGATACCGTTGACCTTACCGTTCGGATCCAGCGTCAGCTCAACCGGCTGGACGTTAAATTCAAACGCCGCACCCTCTTCTCGGGCGTTCTTCACCTCTTTCTTCGAGCCAGGCATATTGGCCTCATCCCGACGATAGGCGCAGGTCACCTTTGCCGCGCCGTGGCGTAACGCGGTGCGGACGCAGTCCATCGCGGTATCGCCCCCGCCAAGCACCACCACGTTTAAGCCCTGGGTGTCGATGAACGGTTCGCTGGCCGTCGCCTCCAGCCCCATAACGTGTCGCGTGTTGCCCACCAGGAAAGGCAGCGCGTCATAAACTCCAGGCGCGTCCTCGTGCGGGATACCCGCCTTCATCGAGCGATAGGTTCCCACGCCAATAAACAGGGCGTCGTAATCCTGCTTTAACTGCGACATCGACACGTCCTGGCCCACCTCGCAGTTCAGCTCAAAGCGGATCCCCATCGCGGTAAATATCTCTCTGCGCCGCGCGAGCAGCGATTTGTCCAGCTTGAATGCCGGGATGCCAAAGGTCAGCAATCCGCCAATTTCCGGATGCCGGTCATAGACCGTCACACTCGCGCCGCTGCGCGCCAGCACGTCGGCGCACGCCAGCCCGGCGGGCCCTGCGCCGACGATCGCAACACGTTTACCTGTCGGCGTGACGGCGGACATATCCGGCCGCCAGCCCATCGCCAGCGCCCGATCGGAGATATAGCGCTCGATGTTACCGATGGTCACGGATCCCGCCTCTTCACGTATTGTGCAGGCACCTTCGCATAATCGGTCCTGCGGACAGACGCGGCCGGTAATTTCAGGTAAACAGTTGGTCTGATGTGAAAGCTCGACCGCGCCGGCGATATCCCCCGCGTTGAGGCGCTCGATCCACTGCGGGATGTGGTTATGCAGCGGGCAGGTCCATTCGCAAATGCTGTGCTCGCCGCATTTCAGGCAGCGCGACGCCTCGCGGGCGGCCTGCTCGTCCCGGAACGGCAGGTAAATTTCGTTAAAATGGCCCACGCGTTCTGCGGCAGCCAGCTTGTCGGGCTCGCCGCGTGGCGGGGTTGTTTGCATCTGATGCAGTTTGGTGCGCGAAGCGTCCTCTCTGACGGCTTCCGCATGCCAGGGCTGCGCTTCCAGGCAGGCCGTGCGCTGGCGGCGCGATTTCGCCAGAGTATCAAGGACAGCAGGCGTCGCCAGTGAGAGGACATCTGCCGGGCAATTTTCGATACAGGCCGGGCCGTGTAGCCGCGTCAGACAGAGATCGCATTTATTCGCCGAGGCCTTCACGCCGCCGCTGTCGAGCGGGGTGACGATAATCTCCATCGTGCCAAACGGGCAGGCCACCACGCAGGCCTTACAGCCGATGCATTTTTGTTGATTCACCTGTACGCTGTCATCGCATTTGCTGATGGCGCCGTTCAGACAGCTTTGCGCGCAGGGCGCGTTTTCACAGTGATGGCAGGTGACGGGGCTACTCTTCTCGCCGGCTCGCAGGACCGTAATGCGGGGATGAAAATGGCGCTCGCTCAGGACGTGCTGCTCATCGTTGTGCGCCATCACGCAGGCCACTTCGCAGGCGCGACACCCGATGCACTGCTGGCTGTTAGCCATAATAAAACGATTCATAACCACACCTGTTTTTGGTTCAATAACCTTATTCTTTGTATGAATATGGTATTTACGCATCACGGCGCGATCGGGCAATGTTCAAATGCCCGGAATGCCGAATTATTTACAGTGAACCTGTAGCAGATCAATTTTATTCAGAGAGCCGTTCTGTGACCGTCAAACGACCCGTTTCCGGAAGCCTTGCCTGGGCTTTCTTTTCGATAATTGCCTTATCGGTGCTGACCAGTACCGTCGCGCTGCTGACGCTAGCCAGCAGCCAGCGTGACGCCGAAGCCATTAATATCGCGGGTTCGCTGCGCATGCAGAGCTATCGTCTGGGCTACGAGATGCAGCGCAACAGCCCTGCCCTTGCCGCGCATCGCGACAGCTGGCAACGGACGCTGAGCGCGCCTGCCCTGCAGAAGCTGAACCGCTGGTACGTCCCGGACAATGTTAAAGCGCGCTACCAGCAGCTGCACGTGGCCTGGCTGGAGATGGATGCACACATCGCCCGCGGCGACAGCGCGTGGTATCAAACCCACATTGAGGATTTTGTTGGCCGCATTGATGCCTTTGTGCTCGCCCTCCAGCACTACACTGAACATAAAATTCAGACGGTGACCCTGCTCTCGCTGGCGGGCGCCCTCGGGATCCTGCTGCTGACGCTGTTTACGCTGCGACGCATCCGTCGCCAGGTGGTGTTGCCGCTTAACAATCTGGTAGCGGCCAGCGAACGGGTTGAGCGAGGGGAATTTGCAACCCCGGCGCCCGATACCGCCCTGCCGAACGAGCTGGGCCAACTCTCCCGCGCCTTCAACCACATGTCCGCCGAGCTGGCTACGCTCTACCGTTCTCTCGAAGCCTCGGTCGCTGAAAAGACGCGGCATCTGCATGAAGCCCACCAGCAGCTCGACATGCTGTTCAAATGCTCTCAGGCGCTGAATACCGGCCAGATAGACAGCCACTGCTTTCGGCATATCCTGCAGATTGTCCATGACTATACGCAAATGAATTATCTCGAACTGCGCACCAGCGACGACTGGCGGCTGTCTGAAGGGACGGAGTCACATGGCATTCCTTTGCAGCACCTCCCGGTACTGATGCAGGACACCCTTTATGGCGAGCTGCGCTGGCAAAGCGAGACGGACAGCGTTCCCCTTCCGCTGATGAGAAGCGTGGCGACCATGCTCGGGCGCGGGCTGTACTTTAACCAGGCGCAAAAACATTACCAGCAGCTGCTGCTGATGGAAGAGCGCGCCACCATTGCACGCGAGCTGCACGATTCGCTGGCGCAGGTGCTGTCGTATCTGCGCATTCAGCTTGCGCTGCTCAAACGCGCCGTGCCCGAGGAAAATATCCCGGCGCAGACCATCATCACCGACTTCTCCCGCGAGCTGAACAATGCCTGGCAGCAGCTGCGCGAGCTGCTCACCACCTTCCGCCTGACGCTGAACCACGCGAACTTACCCGCAGCGCTGCAGGAGTCCCTCGACGTCCTGCAGAGCCAGACGCAGGCGAAGCTGCATCTCGACTGCCGTCTTTCCTCGCTGGCGCTGGACGCGCAAAAGCAGGTGCATTTGCTGCAGATCGTGCGTGAGGCCGTGCTGAACGCCATTAAGCACGCGCAGGCCAGCGAGATCACCGTAAGCTGCGTGACCGCCGTGGACGGTACGCACAGCGTCAGCATACGCGATAACGGCATCGGGATTGGCGAAGCCAGCGAGCCGCCGGGACACTACGGCCTGAACATTATGCGCGAACGCGCGCAACGGCTCGGAGGAATGCTGCACTTCTCGCAGCCGCAAAACGGCGGCACGCTGGTCAGCGTGACGTTCCCGGCGCCCGCGCCGTTAACGGGTAAATAACGGTAAAGGAGGACGCGCAGGAAAAAGCGCATGATAATTTACATTATCTCCTTTATTTCTCCACGTTTGGCCTGGGCCTTACCGCTAAAGTTATGCGGGCAATAAACAATAATGACGTGCAGCAAAACGAGGTCACTCTTTCATGGCGAATTTTTTCATCGATCGCCCCATTTTTGCCTGGGTGCTTGCCATCCTGTTGTGTCTGACAGGTGTCCTGGCGATTACTTCACTTCCTGTTGAGCAATACCCCGATCTGGCACCGCCTAACGTGCGCGTAACGGCAAACTACCCCGGCGCTTCCGCACAAACGCTGGAAAACACCGTGACGCAGGTTATCGAGCAGAACATGACGGGTCTGGATAACCTGATGTACATGTCCTCACAAAGTAGCGCCACGGGCCAGGCGACGGTTACCCTGAGCTTTAAGGCGGGCACGGACCCGGACGAAGCGGTGCAGCAGGTGCAAAACCAGCTGCAGTCGGCCATGCGCAAGCTGCCCCAGGCGGTGCAGAATCAGGGCGTGACCGTGCGTAAAACCGGTGATACCAACATTTTGACCATCGCGTTTGTCTCGACAGATGGCTCGATGGATAAACAGGACATTGCGGACTACGTCGCCAGTAATATTCAGGATCCCATCAGCCGTATCAACGGCGTCGGCGATATCGACGCTTACGGCTCACAGTACTCTATGCGCATCTGGCTCGATCCCAACAAGCTGAACAGCGTCCAGATGACGGCAACCGACGTGACGAATGCCATCAAGGCCCAGAACGCCCAGATTGCGGTGGGGCAGCTGGGGGGAACACCGTCCGTCGATAAGCAGGCCCTGAACGCCACCATCAATTCGCAATCCCTGCTGCAGACGCCGGACCAGTTCCGCAACATCACCCTGCGCGTGAATCAGGATGGGTCGGAAGTGCGTCTGGGCGATGTCGCCACGGTGGAAATGGGGGCGGAAAAATATGACTACCTGAGCCGCTTTAACGGCAACCAGGCCTCCGGTCTGGGGATAAAGCTTGCCTCCGGCGCAAACGAAATGGCCACGGCAAAACTGGTGTTAGACCGTCTGGACGAGCTTTCACAGTATTTTCCGCACGGGCTGGAGTACAAAGTCGCCTACGAAACCACCTCCTTCGTTAAAGCGTCGATCGAGGACGTGGTGAAGACCCTGCTGGAAGCCATCGCGCTGGTGTTCCTGGTGATGTATCTGTTCCTGCAAAACTTCCGCGCGACGCTGATCCCAACCATTGCCGTTCCCGTGGTGCTGCTGGGGACCTTTGCGGTGCTTTACGCGTTCGGGTACAGCATTAATACCCTGACGATGTTTGCGATGGTGCTGGCGATTGGCCTTCTGGTGGATGATGCCATCGTGGTGGTTGAAAACGTCGAGCGCATCATGAGCGAAGAAGGACTCTCGCCGCGCCAGGCGACGCGCAAATCCATGGGGCAAATTCAGGGGGCGCTGGTCGGTATCGCGATGGTGCTGTCGGCCGTCTTTATCCCGATGGCCTTCTTTGGCGGCACCACCGGGGCGATTTACCGTCAGTTCTCGATAACCATCGTCTCGGCGATGGTGCTCTCCGTGCTGGTGGCGCTGATCCTCACCCCCGCGCTGTGCGCCACCATTCTGAAACCGCTGCACAAAGGGGAGCAGCACGGGCAAAAAGGGTTCTTCGGCTGGTTTAACCGGATGTTCAACCGCAATGCCGCGCGGTATGAATCTGCCGTCGGTGGCGTGCTCCATCGCAGCCTGCGCTGGATGATGATTTACGTTGTGCTGCTGGGCGGCATGGTCTGGCTGTTTATGCATCTCCCCACCTCGTTCCTGCCTATGGAAGACCGGGGCATGTTCACCACCTCGGTGCAGCTCCCGAGCGGCGCAACGCAGCAGCAGACGCTGAAAGTGGTCCAGAAAGTGGAGCAGTACTTCTTCACCAAAGAGAAAGATAACGTTGTGTCGGTCTTCTCCACCGTGGGCTCTGGCCCGGGCGGAAACGGGCAGAACGTCGCCCGCATGTTCGTCCGCCTGAAGGACTGGGACGAGCGCGATACCCGAACGGGAACGTCATTTGCCATTATTGAGCGCGCGACCAAAGCCTTTGCGCATATTAAAGAGGCGCGCGTCTTCGCCAGCAGCCCGCCGGCGATAAGCGGCCTGGGCAGTTCTGCCGGGTTTGACATGGAGCTGCAGGATCACGCCGGTGCGGGCCACACGGCGCTGATGGCGGCACGCGATAAGCTGTTAGCGCTGGCGGGCAACGATCCTGGCCTGACCCGCGTTCGCCATAACGGTCTTGACGACAGCCCGCAGCTCCAGGTGGATATCGATCAGCGTAAGGCGCAGGCGCTGGGCGTGTCGATCAACGATATCAACGATACCCTGCAGACGGCGTGGGGCTCGAGCTATGTGAATGACTTTATGGATCGCGGCCGCGTGAAAAAAGTGTATGTCCAGTCCGCCGCGCCGTTCCGCATGCTGCCGGATGATATAAACCGCTGGTTTGTCAGGAATAACGCTGGCGGCATGGTGCCGTTCTCCGCGTTTGCCACCTCGCACTGGGAGAGCGGTTCGCCGCGTCTGGAGCGCTATAACGGCTACTCTGCGGTTGAAATCGTCGGGGAAGCTGCGCCGGGCGTCAGTACCGGTACCGCTATGGATACCATGGAAAAACTGGTCCAGCAGCTGCCCGCCGGTTTTGGTCTGGAGTGGACGGCCATGTCCTACCAGGAGCGACTCTCCGGGGCACAGGCTCCCGCACTTTACGCGCTCTCTCTGCTGGTGGTCTTCCTCTGCCTAGCCGCACTGTATGAAAGCTGGTCAGTCCCGTTCTCGGTCATGCTGGTCGTGCCGCTTGGCGTCATCGGTGCGCTGCTGGCGACCTGGATGCGCGGCCTCGAGAACGATGTTTACTTCCAGGTGGGTCTGCTCACCGTGATTGGGCTATCGGCGAAAAACGCCATTCTGATCGTTGAATTTGCCAACGAGATGAATGCCAAAGGCCACGAGCTGATGGCCGCCACGCTGCACGCCTGCCGTCAGCGCTTACGCCCGATCCTGATGACGTCGCTGGCGTTTGTCTTTGGCGTACTGCCGATGGCAACCAGTACGGGTGCAGGCTCCAGCAGCCAGCATGCCGTCGGGACGGGAGTGATGGGCGGCATGATTTCGGCCACCATCCTGGCCATTTACTTCGTGCCGTTGTTCTTTGTGCTGGTGCGTCGTCGCTTCCCGCTAAAGGAACGGGCTGAGTAAGTGATTGAAATAAAAAAAGGCGGTTTTATCGGCCGCCTTTTTATTGTGTGATTAATTCACACTATGGTTATTTTACTTATTTTAGTGCTCTTGCAATTCTTACTGAATGTCATTTACGAAGCATGCCTTCGATAAAATCTTTCCAGTTCCCCAGTTCACGTTCAATCATAACAACCTCTCTTATTATTATGCGCATTCTACAAAAACGGACCATCATTGTGAAGACTATTTAACCAATTGCTGTGATTGTACCCCACGTCCTGCGGGGATTTATGATAAATATGAACGGAGAGGCCTCAATTTTTTGTGACGGCTAGCAATATTTTGAAATAACCCTCCGAACGGGTGAGTTTTATTTTACCCGCTGAGTTTATTCGAAATTTAAACTTTATGGACATCTATGCTTAAAGGATGAAAGAATATTCAGCGTACAGATGTGAGTTGAATTAAGAAGAAGCGTAAATCCAGACGATTCCTGAATGTGTTATATTCCACTTAAGGATATATCTTCGAATTTACTGAACATTTAATCATCATTAGGTCAAAAGGATTCACCATGGTTGTGATGTACGGCATTAAAAATTGCGACACCATCAAAAAAGCCCGCCGCTGGCTGGAAGCAAACGACGTGGAGTATCGCTTTCACGATTACCGAGCCGACGGGCTTGATGCAGAATTTCTGCATAGCGCGATCGGCGAGCTGGGGTGGGAAGCCCTGCTGAACACCCGCGGCACCACCTGGCGTAAGCTGGACGAATCTCTGCGCGCCAGCATCAACAACGCCGACAGCGCGGCAAAACTGATGCTCGACATGCCGGCAATTATCAAACGCCCATTGCTCTGCGCGCCAGGGCAGCCTATGCTGCTGGGTTTCAGTGAAACCCTTTATTCCGACTTTTTTCGTTGAGGTGTAGTTTATGTCATGCCCGGTCATTGAGCTGACTCAGCAGCTTATTCGCCGTCCTTCCCTTAGCCCGGACGACGCAGGTTGTCAGGCACTTATGATTGAGCGCCTGCGTGCCATCGGTTTTACCGTTGAACGCATGGATTTTGGCGATACCCAGAACTTCTGGGCGTGGCGCGGACAGGGCGAAACGCTGGCCTTTGCCGGGCATACTGACGTCGTTCCCGCCGGTGACGCGGATCGCTGGATCAACCCGCCGTTTGAACCGACCATCCGCGACGGCATGCTGTTTGGTCGCGGCGCGGCAGACATGAAAGGCTCGCTGGCGGCGATGGTCGTGGCGGCAGAGCGCTTTGTGGCTCAGCATCCAAACCACAAAAACCGTCTGGCGTTTTTAATCACCTCCGACGAAGAAGCCAGCGCCCATAACGGTACCGTGAAGGTCGTTGAAGCGCTGATGGCGCGTAACGAGCGTCTCGACTACTGTCTGGTCGGTGAGCCGTCCAGTACCGAAGTGGTGGGTGATGTCGTCAAAAACGGGCGCCGCGGCTCGCTGACCTGTAACCTGACCATTCACGGCGTTCAGGGGCACGTGGCTTACCCGCATCTGGCCGATAACCCGGTCCATCGCGCTGCGCCGATGCTGAGCGAGCTGGTGGGCATCGAGTGGGATAAAGGCAACGAATTCTTCCCGCCAACCAGCATGCAGATCGCGAACGTCAAGGCCGGGACCGGCAGCAACAACGTGATCCCGGGCGATTACTTCGTCCAGTTTAACTTCCGCTTCAGCACCGAACTGACCGATGAGATGATCAAGGCGCGCGTCGTCGCACTGCTGGAAAAATATCACCTGCGCTACACCGTGGAGTGGTGGCTTTCCGGCCAGCCGTTCCTGACGCAGCGCGGCAAACTGGTGGATGCGGTGGTGAACGCCATCGAGCACTATAATGAAATTAAGCCACAGCTGCTGACAACGGGTGGCACCTCAGACGGACGCTTTATCGCCCGTATGGGCGCCCAGGTTGTCGAACTGGGTCCAGTGAACGCAACCATTCATAAAATCAATGAGTGTGTCAATGCGGCAGATTTGCAACTGCTGGCCCGTATGTATCAACGTATTATGGAGCAACTCGTCGCCTGACGAACGCTCTGAGAGGAATAGCGAATGGATTGGCTTTCAAAGTACTGGTGGATTCTGGTGTTAGTTTTTCTGGTTGGCGTATTGCTTAACGTGATTAAAGATCTTAAGCGCGTTGACCATAAAAAATTTCTCGCCAATAAACCGGATCTTCCCCCGCACCGTGATTTTAACGACAAGTGGGACGATGACGACGACTGGCCGAAGAAGGACCAGAAGAAGTAATCGTTAAGTTTCCCCTCTCCCCGGGAGAGGGGGAAACCTCACATAAACTCTACAATATCATCGTTATCCGGCTTGCCGCCGCTGAGCGCTTCATCAAAGTAGTGCTTCGGTACGGTATAGCGCAAACGATCGACCGCGAACTGCATGCTACGGTCGTCAATCGCGTGGCCCAGCTCGTCAACGATATCCAGCGTCACGTCCCCACCTTCGCGAATCAGCGCTTCCTGAGCGGCAACCGCATGCGATAGCTCAATCACCCGGTCTTCACCACCGTGGATCAGGTGGATCGTGGTCTGCGTGGTCGCGCTTGTCGGTAACGTCGCAAAACGGCCGTTAAACGCAATGACGCGTGACGTCAGACCCGGCTGCGCTTTTACGCTTTCCAGCGACATGATTGACCCCTGCGAGAAGCCAATCAGCGCGGTCGCGTCAGCACCCACGCCGCTCTGCTGCTGCCAGTAGCGGATGATGTCGATAAAGGTAGGCATGATGGCGTCGATGCGAGCCTGACGATTCTCTTCCGTCACGCCCTGAACAGAGAACCACTGGCGTCCGTTCGGACCACATGGCTCTACGCCACCGATGCTGACAATCAATGCCTCCGGAAACACGGGCGCAAACCAGCTGCCAATCTGACCCATATTGACGGCATTATCGCCAACGCCATGAAACAGAAGCAGTAACTGTTTAGCCGGTTTGTCAGGGCTTTGAACAACAAAATGGTCGTGTTTCATGGTGGTCTCCTTAATAGATGACCTGGATTCTACGCCTCCCGACGTGAATGACCATGCCACTTTACTGAAGAAGTCATTGAAAAAATTGCCATTGCAAAATGTCTTCTTTCAACTGCTGGCTACGGAGATAATCAAGACTTTCAATCGCTTGCGCGGTTTCATTTCGCAACGTTGCCAGCAACGCTTTTCGCCCGACGTCTTCCGTTTTTCCGTCCATTTTCCCGCGCAGGGCCGGAAGCGGCATATCCACGGTTAACAACAGCCGCGTCAGTGCGGCAACCGAGGTTGAAAACGCCCGATGAGCAAAAGCAAACCCCGCCAGCTCCAGCCAGTCGTCATTATTAAGGGTAGCTTCCCAGCCGTCTTCCACGGGGATCTTTTCACCGTTCCAGGCCGATAGCACCCGCGCATCGCGCTTCAGACGACGCTGCGCCTGTTCACACAGCTGACGCCCGGCCTCGCTCTGGGGCAGCAAGGCCATCGCGGTGTAGCAGCCGCTGCTGGCTTCACGATGGCTGCCCATCCGCACCAGCACAAACCCACATTGCTGCCAGAAACGCCACAGCTCATCGGTATAACCAAAGCTCACCGACAGATAGTCTTCGCCGCTGGCGCCGCGAACAAGCGCCTGGCCAATCCCTTCCCGCTGACGGTGAGGATGTACGGCAATGCGGGTCACCCGTCGTCCTCTCAGCGTCGCCGCCAGCGGAGAGCCGCCGTGCGCCGCAAGAGACTGCGCCACCAGGTTACCGCGCGGACGCCGATATCCTGCCCATACGGCGCGGCTAAGCTCGGGGGAGAGCCCGCCCTCCTCCACCAGCCAGAGCGCCCCGGCGATATCCGGGTCCGTTTCGGCAACGGCAAACTGCTGCCCGGGCGCGTCCATCATGCGGCGTAAATCGAGCGGCGAGGTACGATAATGCGCCGCGCAGAGAAGCTCGTATATGCTCGCTGCAAGCGCCGGGCGGCTTTCCCATGCCGTCGACGTCAGAGACGTTAAACGCACCTCCCCTTCCGGGCGTCGGTCAATCAGCGTATCGTCAAACAGCAGCGCGCTGGCAACAACCCGCTCAAGCGGGCAGCCCGCCGCCCAGCGTACCGGTGTAGATAAGCTGTAGCGCTGCAGCCCGGCAAACCGACCGCAGAATTTAAGCAAGAATCCCCGGCCCGTCCCCTCATATCCCTGCACCGTGGTGGTCAACAGCACGCGAGGGAAACGGGCAACTAGCTTTTCAAGCAGAGGTCCGGGGATCGCAGCGGCTTCATCGACAATTAGCCAGTCAGCCCGGTGTGAAGAGGCAAGCAGCGCGTCCGGGGCCATAAAATGAAAACGCTCTCCGGCAAAGCGGGCGATGATATCCGTCGCCCCCTTCGACGGCGCGGTAACCACGGCGCTGCCCGCAATGCGGTTTAGCAACATGCCCGCCAGGGCTGATTTTCCGCGCCCGCGCGCGGCGGTGACGGCCACGATGCCCTCCGGCATCCCCAGCAGCACATCCAGGATCTCAGCCTGCTCGCGCTGCGGGGCGCCGCTGGCAGGCTGCCAGTCTGGCGCGTCGGGTAAAGGCGGAAGGGATAACCCGCAGCCCTGAAGCCAGACAATCGCGTCGGGATCGGCGGCAATCGTCCGGCAGAAATGGTGGACAAAATGCGGCGTGGCTATCGCTTCGGCGCTGTCGCTCCAGCGCAGTGAATCGCTGTCAGGCAACCCGGGCCACGCATCGAGCGGCGGAACCCGCAGCACCAGAAGGCTTCCGGCGCTCAGCGTTCCGCTCAGGGCGGCAAATGCGGCGACATCAAACCCGGCGCTGGCGTCAAAAACGGCGTGCCGGTACTCGCGTCCCAGCACGCCGCCGATGGCTTTTGAAGGGTGTTCGTCAAGCCTTACCCAGTCTCCGGGCAAGGCGTCACGCAGGGTCAGCGCCTGGGTTAACGTCCACTGCGCCTCACCGCTGAGCACCACCAGCCGACGATGGCCGGTGCGCTCAAGCTCGCTTATCAGCTCTTCAAACTGCAGCATTACATCGCTTTGCCGAAGGTATTACACTGCGCCGGATCGCCGCTGTCGAAGCCGCGTTTGAACCAGCTATAGCGCTGCTGTGAAGTACCGTGAGTGAAGCTGTCCGGCACAACGCGCCCCTGGCTCTGCTGCTGAAGGCGGTCGTCACCGATAGCCTGAGCGGCATTTAACGCCTCTTCAAGATCGCCGGATTCCAGCACGCCCTGCTGCTGCATGCTGTGGCCCCAGACGCCCGCGAAGCAGTCTGCCTGCAGCTCCATTTTAACGGAAAGGCGGTTCACGTCAGCCTGAGACGCATTTTGCTGAAGCTGGCGCACTTTGGGCTCAATCCCCAGCAGTTTTTGCACGTGATGGCCGACTTCATGCGCGATCACGTAGCCCTGGGCAAAATCACCGTCAGCGCCAAGCTTGCGTTTCATGTCATCGTAAAAAGAGAGATCGATATAGACGGTGCCGTCTGCCGGGCAGTAGAACGGCCCCATCACAGATTGCCCGGTACCGCATCCGGTGCGGGTTGCCCCCCGGTACATCACCAGCTTCGGCTGCTGGTAGGTACGCCCCATTTTCTCAAACAGCTGACTCCAGGTGTCTTCTGTTGTGGCGAGAATAACGGAGGTAAATTTGGCCGCTTCATCTTCATTCGGGCTGATGGAGCGCTGAGAATGCTCCTGCTGCTGCAGCGGCTGACCGGTCATCAACCCGGTGAGGTCAACGCCGTAATACCCCGCAACCAGCACGACAATCAGCAGGATTATCCCGCCCTTGCCGCTGGGTAACCGGAAGCCTGGTCCTCCCATTGAAGGACCGCCGCCGCCATCACTGCGTCTGTCTTCTACATTGTCACTTTCACGACGCCCTTGCCAGCGCATAACCACCTCGAACTATTCCATTTATAATAGCTATGATCGTAGGCGGTTAACGGCAAGATTACCATAGGAAACAAAGGTAAGACGCCAAAGGATGGGAACATCCTTTGGCAAGTGAGGGAGTTAGTCGAGCTTAACGCCTAAACGGTGAGCAACCGCTTCGTACGCTTCAATCAGGCCACCCAGGCTCTGACGGAAACGGTCTTTGTCCATTTTATCCAGGGTTTCTTTATCCCACAGGCGGCTACCGTCTGGTGAGAACTCATCGCCCAGCACCACTTCGCCTTTGAACAGACCAAACTCCAGCTTGAAGTCGACGAGGATCAGGCCCGCGTCATCAAACAGTTTTTTAAGCACGTCGTTGGCTTTGTAGGTCAGCTCCTGCATACGCGCCAGGTTCTCTTTGCTCACCCAGCCGAAGGTTTCGCAGTAGGATTCGTTGACCATCGGGTCGTGCATGGCATCGTTTTTCAGGAACAGGTCGAACAGCGGTGGATTCAGTTCGATACCTTCTTCAATGCCCAGACGCTTCACCAGGGAGCCCGCCGCACGGTTACGAATAACGCACTCAACCGGAACCATATCCAGTTTTTTCACCAGACATTCCGTATCGGACAGCAACGCTTCCATCTGGGTCGGGATGCCCGCTTCGGCCAGTTTGGTCATAATGAAGTGGTTGAACTTGTTGTTCACCATGCCTTTACGATCGAACTGCTCAATGCGTGCGCCATCCCCTGCTGACGTATCATTGCGGAACTCGAGCACCAACAGATCCGGGTTTTCCGTGCTGTATACGGTCTTCGCTTTGCCACGATACAACTCAGCTTGCTTCTGCATCTTCATTACTCCTGGTGTGATGATTTGTGTTCAAAACTGGGGATATTATGCCACGCACACGTTTGCGTAGCACTAAAATAAAAAGGGCTGGATTCACCAGCCCTCGTATTTATTTGCTGAATGCTGCCTGGAAGACAGCGACCAGCGCATCGTTCTGCGACTGGGTCAGCGTATGACCTTTTGGATCGATAAACTGCAGACTGCTGCGGTTATCAAGGTCACCTACCTGAATCTTGTAGTCACCGGAGGCAAGCTGAGGATCTTTCGCGCCCAGTTCCTGCCATGCGCTGTCGGAGAGCGGCTTATACGTTGCCGTCATGCTGCCGGTTGAACGCGTGCTGTCGGTCACTTTCATGCCCACTTTTTCCAGCGTCGCTGGCAGACGCTGCCAGGTCTGGTTAAACGGTGCACGCACCACCAGCATTGGCAGGCCGGTATCATCCGCACCGCTTTGCACATCGAAGGTCGCGCCGTTGCGGCTCTGCGCGGCGTTGGCGGCATCGGTAGCGGTCTTATCCAGACCCGCGGCAATCACGTTCAGCATTTCGGTGCTGTAACGCTGCAGGGACGCGGCATCCGCAACCGGTTTACCCGCCTGCTCCAGGTTCAACAGCTTAACGTTAACCGCCTGCTGGTAACCCTGTGGTTTAACGGAGACTTGATAACGACCGCGGTACTGCTGGTCTTCATCCAGACGGTTCCATTCGATCCAGTCGGTGGTTAACGTCTGGCTGGCGTCATCGCGTTTATCGATGGTGTAGTTCTTCGACTGAATGACGCTGACAACCTGCGGCCACAGCGTGCTACCGCGCGCGCTCTCAACCATCAGAGACGCCGTATCACCGGTGAACTGGGTACGCGCCCCGCTGACCAGCGCCAGAGGCTGTGCTGGCGGACGAATATCAAGCGCTTTACCGACCAGGCCGCTGCCGTTGGTCACGGGAATATTATAATCGCCGTTCTGAATCGGCAGGATCATACCAGCCGGTGCGTGAAGTTCAGCAAGCGGGGTCGCATCCAGATAGGATTCATCACCGCTCACCTGGCGCTTGTAGCGCGAATCTGAACTACAGGCAGCGAGCAGCATAACAAGCGAAACACTCGCAACCTTCGCCAGGCGCGACTTCTGTACTGAATAAGCCATCAAATCTCCCTAAACTCTACAGCAAACCGGCATGCTTCAGCGCCGCCCTGACGATGTCACGACCGTGGTCGGTAATCGGTGTCATTGGCAGACGCAGCGTATCGGTTGCTACAAGCCCCAACTCCTTACATGCCCATTTCACTGGGATCGGATTGGGTTCGACAAATAATTTATTGTGCAGCGGCATCAGACGCTGATTAATGACGCGCGCTTCATCAAAGTGACCGGCTGCGGCCAGTTTGCACATTTCAGCCATATCGCGCGCCGCAACGTTTGACGTTACGGAGATCACGCCATGACCACCGAGCTGCATAAAGTCCAGCGCGGTCGCATCATCACCACTCAACAGGATAAAGTCGTCTGAAACCAGCTCTTTGATCTGATGAACGCGGCTTAAGTTCCCTGTCGCCTCTTTAATACCGATAATATTTTTTACTTCCGAGAGACGACCAACGGTTTCCGGCAGCATATCGCAACCGGTACGGGACGGCACATTATACAGAATTTGTGGCAAGTCAGTATGTTCAGCGATGGCTTTGAAGTGCTGGAACAAACCTTCCTGAGTAGGACGGTTGTAATAAGGGGTCACCGTCAGACAGCCCACGATGCCGCTGTCGTTAAAACGCTTGGTCAGGCTGATAGCTTCTGCGGTTGCATTAGCCCCTGTCCCCGCGATGACCGGAATACGTCCGTCAGCCAGTTCCAGGGTCAGCATCACCACATCGCCGTGCTCGTCGTGGCTCAGCGTTGCGGATTCACCGGTAGTCCCTACCGAAACGATCGCCGAGGTTCCGTTGGCGACATGGTAATCAATGAGCTTCTTCATGCTTGACCGGCAGACATTACCTTTTTCATCCATCGGTGTAACAAGCGCGACAATACTTCCCGTGAACATGAGCCATCCTCTGTGCGAACAAGAGCCTCAATGTTACGTTTGGAACTGTAATAAAAGCAAGCGACCTGAGGCTCGCAGGCGGTTGTATGCATGTTTTTTTTATGCTTTCCTTAGGAAGACTTAACCATGCAAAGGAAGAACAGGTTTGACAACCTCATCACAACATTACCTGGTTATCACTGCGCTGGGTGCCGACAGGCCGGGTATCGTGAACACCATCACCCGTCACGTAAGCAGCTGCGGCTGTAATATCGAAGACAGCCGTCTGGCGATGCTTGGCGAAGAGTTCACATTTATTATGTTGCTTTCCGGGACATGGAACGCCATTACGTTGATTGAATCGACCCTGCCGCTGAAGGGGG
The DNA here is from genome assembly GCF_041679625.1 of Enterobacter cloacae complex sp. ESBL7. Classification (NCBI taxonomy): domain Bacteria; kingdom Pseudomonadati; phylum Pseudomonadota; class Gammaproteobacteria; order Enterobacterales; family Enterobacteriaceae; genus Enterobacter; species Enterobacter cloacae complex sp. ESBL7. The sequence goes on along the minus strand of NZ_JBGORN010000002.1, from coordinate 130,279 downwards.
CCGAACTGGATTTGCTGATTGTCATGAAGCGCACCACCGCGCGTCCGCGTCCGGCACTGCCTTCTACCGTCTGGGTGCAGGTTGAAGTGCCTGATTCACCGCATCTGATTGAGCGTTTCACCGCGCTTTTTGACAATCATCAGATGAATATTGCCGAACTGGTTTCCCGTACGCAGACAAGCGATGACCAGGGTCTTCCGGTGCTGTTTATTCAAATTACCGCGCACAGCCCTGCCTCACAGGATGCGTCAAATATCGAGCAAGCATTCAAAGCCCTCTGTACAGAATTAAACGCGCAGGGCAGTATAAGCGTCGTCAATTATTCGCAGCACGAACAGGATGGAGTTGAGTAATGAACCCACTGAAAGCCGGTGACATCGCACCGAAATTTAGCTTACCGGATCAAGACGGCGAGCAAGTAAATTTGACCGACTTCCAGGGACAGCGTGTTCTGGTCTATTTCTACCCGAAAGCCATGACCCCCGGCTGCACCGTACAGGCCTGCGGCTTACGCGACAACATGGACGAGTTGAAAAAAGTCGGTGTGGAAGTGCTGGGTATCAGCACGGATAAACCAGAAAAGCTGTCACGATTTGCTGAAAAAGAGCTGCTGAACTTCACGCTGCTTTCTGATGAAGATCATCAGGTATGCGAGCAGTTCGGCGTCTGGGGCGAGAAGACGTTTATGGGTAAAACCTACGACGGCATTCACCGCATTAGCTTCCTGATTGACGCTGACGGTAAAGTTGAACATGTGTTTGACGACTTCAAAACCAGCAACCACCACGACGTGGTGTTGAACTGGCTGAAAGCAAGCGCCTGATAAACAGCAAAACGGCAACCCAGGTTGCCGTTTTTAATGTTTTCCCCCTCTCCCCGTGGGAGAGGGTCGGAGTGAGGGCATCAGGCCGCACAAAAACTACTTCTCTTCCACCGCCGGCACATCCGGCCACGCGTGGACCACGGCCTTAATCAGCGTCGCCAGCGGAATCGCAAAGAACACGCCCCAGAATCCCCACAGCCCGCCGAAAATCACCACGGACAAGATAATCACCAGCGGATGCAGGTTCACCGCTTCGGAGAACAGCACTGGTACCAGCAGGTTACCGTCCAGGCCCTGAATAATCAGGTACACCGCAAAGCAGCTCCAGAACTCTGTCCCCAGCCCAAACTGGAACAGCGCGACGCCAACAACCGGAATGGTCACCACAAACGCGCCGATGTACGGAATCAGGACCGACAGCCCCACCAGCACCGCCAGCAGCAGCGAGTAGTTCAGGCCGAAGATCAGGAAGCCAATCCAGGTGGCTACCCCCACGACAATCATCTCCAGCACCTTGCCGCGAATGTAGTTGGTGATCTGCTGGTTCATCTCTTCCCAGACCTGCCCTGCCAGCCCGCGGTTGCGCGGCAGAATTCGGCGCACGGCGTTGAGCATCTGATCTTTATCTTTCACCAGGAAGAAAACCATCAGCGGCACGAGCACAAGGTAAACCGCCAGCGTCAGCAGCCCGACCAGCGAGGCCAGAGAGTACTTCACTACCGAATCGCCCATCGTCATGATGCGGGCGCGCATATTTTCGGCCATCGCGTCGATAATCCCGGCATCCATCAGGGCCGGGTAACGGCGCGGTAGCGTGGCGGCAAAATCAGACAGCTTGTTCAACATGCCGGGCATGTCGCGGATCAGGTTAATTCCCTGCTGCCAGGCGACCGGCATCACCACAAAAGCCATCAACAGCAGGATGCCGACAAACAGCACCAGCACGATGCTAGTCGCCCAGCGGCGGGAACAGCCGATGTGTTCCAGGCGCGCCGTCGGCCACTCCAGCAGGTACGCCAGCACAATCGCCACCAGCAGGGGAGCGAGCAGGCCGCTGAAGAAAAACAGAATACCGAACCCGGCAACCAGAATAACCAACAAAGCAATGGCTTCCGGGTCGCTGAACCGACGCCGGTACCACTGCATTAACATTTCGAGCATACAACCCTTCCCTGAATCGAATGGCGGGAGTGAGACGGTGAATTGTATCTAACTGTCACAAAAAAGACTTTCGCTTTTTGTATCCCGATCGCAATCCGCAAAAGCCTGATGAATGGGATTTTCTTCATGCTGCAACACGGCTACACTCGCAGAGCAGCAGAGATGAACGATATGCCGGTTCATCGGTCAAATTAGCACATCCAACATACAGGACAGTGGTTATGTTCAGGCAGTTGAGAAAAACACTGGTTGCAACACTGATTGCCGCGGTGACGGTCGGTCAGGTGTTGCCCGCTTTTGCTGACTCGTCCGATTCATTGCCGGACATGGGCACCACAGCAGGAAGCACGCTCTCTATTGGGCAAGAGATGCAAATGGGGGATTACTATGTTCGCCAGCTGCGCGGCAGCGCCCCGCTGATCAACGACCCTTTGCTGGTACAGTACATTAACGGGCTGGGGATGCGTCTGGTTTCGCACGCCGACTCGGTAAAAACGCCCTTCCATTTCTATTTAATCAATAATGACGAAATCAACGCCTTCGCCTTCTTTGGCGGAAACGTGGTGCTGCATTCGGCATTATTCCGTTATTCCGACAACGAAAGCCAGCTGGCCTCGGTAATGGCGCACGAAATTTCGCACGTCACCCAGCGCCACCTGGCGCGCGCCATGGAAGACCAGAAACGTAACGCCCCCCTCACCTGGGTGGGCGCGCTGGGCTCCATTCTGCTGGCGATGGCCAGCCCGCAGGCCGGGATGGCAGCCCTGACCGGTACGCTGGCGGGAACGCGCCAGGGGATGATCAGCTTTACCCAGCAAAACGAACAGGAAGCGGACCGCATCGGGATTCAGGTGCTGCAGCGTTCGGGCTTTGACCCGCAGGCCATGCCGAGCTTCCTCGAAAAACTGCTCGATCAGGCGCGTTACTCTTCCCGTCCGCCGGAAATCCTGCTGACGCACCCATTACCCGAAAGCCGCCTGTCGGACGCGCGTAACCGTGCTAACCAGATGCGTCCGGTGGTGGTCCAGTCTTCGCAGGATTTCTACATGGCGAAGGTGAGAACCCTGGGGATGTACAATTCCGGGCGTAACCAGCTCACCAGCGACCTGCTGGATACCCTGGCGAAAGGCAACGTGCGTGAGAAAAACGCCGCGCAGTATGGTCAGGCGCTCCAGGCGATGGAAGCCAGCAAATACGACGAGGCGCGCAAAGCGCTGCAACCGCTTCTGGCTGCAGACCCGAACAACCCGTGGTACCTCGATCTGTCGACGGATATCGATCTGGGCCAGAAGAAAACGGCCGATGCGATCAACCGTCTGAAGGGGGCGAAAGACGTCCGTACCAACCCGGTGCTGCAGCTTAACCTGGCGAACGCTTACTTACAGGGCGGTCAGCCTGGCGAAGCGGCGACCATTCTGAACCGCTATACCTTTAACAATAAAGACGATCAAAACGGCTGGGATCTGCTCGCTCAGGCGGAAGCCCAGCTCGGCAACCGCGATCAGGAGCTGGCGGCGCGTGCCGAAGGTTTTGCCCTGGTGGGCCGCCTCGATCAGGCGATTTCCACGCTCAGCAGCGCCAGCGCGCAGGTCAAGCTCGGCAGCCTCCAGCAGGCCCGTTACGACGCGCGTATCGATCAGCTGCGCGGCCTGCAGCAGCGCTTTAAGCCGTACGAAAAGATGTAATAAAGGAGAATTCACGTCATGACAGACGCCGTAAAAATTTATCACAACCCTCGCTGCTCCAAGAGCCGCGATACCCTTAGCCTGCTGAAGTCTAACGGCGTTGAGCCGGAAGTCGTGCTGTACCTCGACACCCCACCTGACGCGCAAACCCTCCGCCAGCTGCTGCACATGCTGGGAATGGGCAGTGCAAGAGAGCTGATGCGTCAGAAAGAAGATTTGTATAAGTCGCTTAACCTGGATGACAGCCGTCTCACCGAGGCTGAGCTGATCCAGGCGATGGTTGAAAATCCAAAGCTGATTGAGCGCCCGATTGTGGTGGCGAACGGCCAGGCGCGCATTGGACGCCCGCCGGAAGACGTGCTCGAGATCCTCTAGTCCTTATGCCGCAGCGCTTCCAGAAAGGCCTGCGGCGTACTCTCTCCCAGCTTTTTCTGCGCTTTTCCCCGGTTGTAAAATTCGCACAGCTGGATCAACAGCTCGCCTGCCGGTTCACTGTTCAGACGTGGGATGATTTCACATAGCGGTAGATCAACCTGAACGGCGCGGTATTGCTGTGGATGCACCGTTACGGTGGTATTACGCTCCTCAAGCTTCACCTCGAAACCAAAAGTCTCAACAGATTGAATATCAGCCGGACAGGCTGCCAGCGCGTCATTCGTCCAGTGGGCCAGCAGCTGCGGAGAAATGCCCGCGTACAGCCGGGCGTAGCACCAGCCGCTCACGGGTTCACGCGCGCAGAGCAGATGCTGTTCCCCGCCATCGTCCATATGCAGCGACAGAGGCTGATGATGTAACAGGAGTTTTTGCGGCACGATACCTGCCTTCAGCGCCTTTTTTCCCTGCAACGTCGCGCCCTTCTGCCTTACCGAAGCCGGTTTGAGATAGCGGTTCAGGGTCGCGCGGGACACGGCGATCCCGAGTTCGCTATTGACCATCTGCAGTAGTTCGTCCAGCGGGGCGCCAGTGATATCCCGCAGGGCATTGACCAGCGCAACCTGCTCCTGTCTCAATGCTTTGTGTATCACTTTTGGCATCGTGTGATTATCCGAAACCTGCTCGCGGTTGCGCCAGCGCCTGACGGTAGTGACCGAAATACCCAGCTCGGTAGCCAGCTCCCTGTCGCTTTTATCTGACTGCTGTAGATAGCGACGGATGCGCGGCGTCGTGGTGGCATTAGCATGCAGTTTAATTTCCATCGCAGAATCCTTAAAACCAATCTCATGAGATTTATACTACACCAGCGATTGCTTTGTGACCGATTTCACCTTTCGCTCGCCGCGCTTCACTGATAATCCCCAGACATAACACAAACAACACCCCTCAATCTTGTACGGAGTTCACAATGAACAATGTTCTGGGATTTCTTGAAGCAAAACTGATGCCGCTGGCGGCCAAAACGGCCCAGCAGCGTCACCTCGGGGCCATTCGCGGCGCCTACGTCTCCTTCATGCCGTTTATCATCGTCGGCTCTATTCTGCTGGTGATCTCGTCGTTCCCGAATCAAGCCTATCAGCAGTTTATGTCTCAGGCCTTTGGTGAGAGCTGGAGCGCCATTATCGAAATCCCGTTCAACGCGGTGTTCTCCACCATGTCGCTGTTCATCAGCTTCCTGGTCGCCTTCCGCCTGGCGGAACACTACGGTGAAGACCGCATCTCCTGCGGTATCCTGGCGCTGGTCGCCTTTCTCATCCTGACGCCCTTTATCAAAGTGGCGGAAAACGGCGGTATTACCGTCATTCCGGTGGAGTGGATTGGCAGCAAAGGGCTGTTCGTGGCGATGATCGGTTCCCTGCTGTGGACGGAACTGTTCTGCTGGCTCAAGCGCAAAAAACTGGTGATCAAAATGCCGGACGGCGTGCCTCCGGCGGTGCAGGAGTCGTTCGCCGCGCTGATCCCGGCCCTGCTGGTGATGATTCTGGTGCTGGGTATCCGCATCGTTTTTGAAAACACCCACTACAACACCATCCACCAGTTTATTTACGAAGTGGTTGCCACGCCGGTGCGCCACTACGGCACCTCTTACTTTGGCGCGCTGATGACGGTGTTCAGCATCACCATTCTGTGGTCAGTGGGCATTAACTCCGGCTCGATGATCAACGGCATCATTCGCCCGCTGTGGATGGAGAACCAGACCGACAACATCGCCGCGATTCAGGCAGGCACGACGCCGCCGCACATTATCACCGAACAGTTTTTTGACATGATCTGGATGGGCGGCGCGGGGGCCACGCTGTCGCTGGTGATTGCGATGCTGATTTTCGCCCGCAGCAAAAACATGCGTGAAGTGGCGCGCCTCGGCGCCGGGGCATCGGTGTTTAACATCAACGAACCGATCCTGTTTGGCCTGCCGGTGATCATGAACCCGATCATGCTTATCCCGTTCAACCTGGTGCCGCTGGTGCTGGTCACCGTGCAGTATGTAGCGATGAAGATTGGCGCGGTTGCCGTCACCACCGGGGTGTTTATTCCCTGGACGCTGCCGCCGGTTATCAGCGGCTTTATCGTTACCGGACACCTGAGCGGCAGCGTCATGCAGCTTATCAACCTGCTGATTGGCGCCATGCTGTACCTGCCTTTTATGCGTATCGTGGACAAACAGTACCGCGCGGCGGAAATGGCCACCGTTACGCAAACCGACACCACCCTTGCAAAACAGGAGTAAAGCATGTGGGGAATTATCGCGACCTGGAGAATGGCGCTTGAAGGCGTTACGGAGTCTGCGTCTGCGCTGGCTGCGGGTAAACCGGTCTCTGCAGCGGTTGTGGATGCCGTCGCCGCCGTCGAAGACTTTCCGTTTTATAAATCCGTCGGCTACGGCGGGCTGCCCACCGAAAATGGCGAAGTGGAGCTGGACGCCGCCTACATGGACGGCGATACGCTGGCGTTTGGTGCCGTGGGCAACCTGGTGGATATCGCCAATCCGGTGCGCGTGGCGCATGCGTTAAGCCGCCAGCGCTACAACAGCCTGCTTGTCGGCCAGGGCGCGCGCGAATGGGCGCTGAGCCAGGGCTTCGCCGACAAAACCATGCTCACTGACCGCGCCATGCAGCACTACCGCAAACGCTGCCGCGAAACGCTGGATAAGGGCTTAAGCCCTTACGACGGGCATGACACCGTCGGCATTATCGGCCTTGATAAACAAGGGTCAATGAGCGTCGCCACCTCCACCAGCGGCCTGTTCATGAAAAAACGCGGTCGACTCGGGGATTCGCCCATTATTGGTTCCGGCTTTTACTGCGACAGTGAAACCGGCGCGGCCACCGCCACGGGCGTCGGTGAAGATCTGATGAAAGGCTGCACCAGCTACGAAATTGTCCGCCGCATGGCGCAGGGTATGACGCCTCAGCAGGCGGCGGATTCGGTGGTGTTCGAGCTGGAAGACAAGCTGATGTCGCGCTTTGGCCGTGCGGGCGATCTTTCCGTGGTGTGCATGAACAACAGGGGCGAATTCGGGGCCGCCACCAACATCAAAACCTTCTCGTTTGTGGTGGCGACGGCTCGCCAGCCCCTCACCGTTTTTCGTACCGAACGCCTGCGGGAGAAAACGTATTATCACTCCGTAGACGATGAATGGATGCAGGCCTATGCCGCGCGGATCCGCGCGCCGATTGAGGAGTCATGATGATTACGTATCAGTTTATCACCGCGCTTTCTGACGCGGCTCCGCAAAGCCATTTAATTGCCTCCGCCTCCTGTACGCATTTGCCCGAAACAGCGCTTGTCGCGGAAATGCGCGAGTCTGCCAGCATCGCTGACACCCGCTTTGGCTGCGCGCCTTTTGCCCGGATCACCCTGCTGCCGGATGCGCTCTGGCAGGACAGCCTGACCGAAGGATTACTGACGGCGCTGCGCCCGCTGCTGGCCTCGCCCGTCAGCCCCGGGCTGATACTGGACGTTACCGATATCAACGATGTGGTGCTGGCGCAGGTGCTGCGTTTTCTCTTTAATCAGGCGCACAGGCTAAGCGACCTGAAGCTGAAGAAAACGGATGAATCCACGGTGCGCCTTACGCACATCACCGCCCTCTGCCTGCCGGAACAGCAGGCAAAACTGGAGGGTGTCTTCCGCCAGCAGCAGGCCATCTCCCGCGGCATGGTCGCGGCGCGACGTCTGTCGGATATGCCGTCCGACCGATGCACGCCGCAGTTTGTGGTGGAAGAGGCGCAAAGGCTCTGTGCCGCCTTCCCCGCCCTGCGCTGCGAAGTGCTAAACGAAAAGGCTATTGCTGAGCAGGGTCTGGGGCTGCTGCACGCCGTTGGCAAAGGGGCGACCTGTCCGCCGCGCCTGCTGGCGATCCATTATGACGGCGTCAACGACGGCCCGGTGCGCTGCTATGTGGGAAAAGGCATTACCTTCGATACCGGCGGCCTGTGGCTGAAGGAAGGCGCGGGCATGTACACCATGAAATACGACATGTGCGGTGCGGCTAACGTGCTGGGCCTGATGCTGACCGTGGCAGAGCTGGCGCTGTCCGTGCGCATCATGGGCGTGCTGGCGCTGGCGGAAAACGCCATCGGCCCGGACGCCATGCAGCCCGGAACGGTGGCGACGGCCTGCAACGGCACCACGGTTGAAATCAACAACACCGATGCCGAAGGCCGGCTGGTGCTGGCGGACGCCATCGCCTGGGCCAGCCTTCGTCATCCGCAGGCGCGCTATATTATTGATATGGCGACCTTAACCGGTGCGGTCGTGAAGGCGCTGGGGTATGAGCTGAGCGGGCTGATGACGCAGGATGAACCGCTGCGTGCGGCGCTGACGCTGGCAGGTAAGCAGAGTGGCGATGAAGTGTGGTCCCTGCCGCTGGATGCGCGGCTGAAAAAACAGACCGACAGCGCCATCGCCGATCTGTGCAACACGCCGACCAACAATGCGGCAATCAGTGCGTCGGCGGCGTGGCTGCTGCACCACTTTTGCCCGCCGACCATTCCGTGGGCGCATCTGGATATTAGCGGTACGGCGCTGTGGCGAGAGAGCGGAAAGAGCGTGGCATCGGGAAGACCAATTCCACTTTTGGTTGAACACCTGCTGGGGGATGTCTAGTTTTCGTAGGCCCGGTAAGGCGCAGCCGCCACCGGGCGAACAAACTCAAAGCTTGAGAATATCTTTCACAAACGGAATGGTCAGCTTGCGCTGGGCGGTAATGGAGGCGCGATCGAGCTGATCGAGCGTGTCAAACAGCGTGCGCATTTCGCGATCCAGCCGCTTGAGCAGGAAGCGCCCCACGTCCTCCGGCAGCTCAAACCCGCGCTGCTTTGCGCGCAGCTGTAACGCCTGAAGCTTATCTTCATCCGACAGCGGCTGGAGCTTGTAGATTTGCCCCCAGTCCAGACGAGACGCCAGATCCGGCAGCCCCAGATTGAGCTGTCTCGGCGGACGATCGCCGGTGATCAGCAGCCGGGTTTTGCCCGACTCCAGAATGCGGTTGTAGAGGTTAAAGATCGCCATTTCCCACGGCTCGTCCCCCGCCACGCATTCGATATTATCGATGCAGACCAGCGAGAGATGTTCCATTCCCTCCAGCACCTCAGGCACGAACCAGGTACGTTTATCCAGCGGCACGTAGCCTACCGCATCACCGCGCGCCGAAAGCTCCGCGCAGGCGGCATGCAGCAGATGGCTGCGCCCCGCGCCTTCGCGTGACCAGATATAGATGTATCCGCTGTGATCCTGGCGCAGCACGTTTTGCAGTGCAGCCAGTAAAGAGGGGTTATCACCCGGCCAGAAACTCGCGAAAGTTTCGTCGTCAGGGAGATAGAGTGGCAGAGAGAGCTGTGCCGGTCCGTTCAGAAATACCTCAACCAGAGATCCTACGTAAAATCGGAATGGAGTTTAACACGGAACCTGCAAGGAGAGAACCGGGCGATCCCTCGCCCGGTAATACGATCAATGTGACGCTTTTTCGCTGTCGTCAGCGTCCAGAATTTCTTCTTCCGGGCGGATGACCGAGATCAGCTTGAAGATCAGGCTCAGGCCCACGCCGACGATGGTCGCCAGCGCCATGCCCTTCAGCTCGGCCGCACCGATGTGTACCTTCGCGCCGCTCACGCCGATGATCAGGATAACGGAGGTCAGGATCAGGTTTTGCGCCTTGCTGTAATCCACTTTGGATTCAATCAGCACGCGAATACCGGAGGCGCCGATCACGCCGTACAGCAGCAGAGAAACGCCGCCCATTACCGGCACAGGAATGATCTGAATCGCTGCCGCCAGCTTGCCGACGCAGGAGAGCAGAATGGCGATGATCGCCGCGCCGCCGATAACCCAGGTACTGTAGACGCGGGTAATCGCCATCACGCCGATGTTCTCACCGTAGGTGGTGTTTGGCGTCGAACCGAAGAAACCGGAGATGATGGTGGAGAAACCGTTCGCAAACATGGAGCGGTGCAGACCCGGGTCGCGGATTAAATCGCGCTTAACGATGTTCGCCGTCACCACCAGGTGGCCGACGTGCTCCGCAATCACCACCAGCGCCGCAGGCAGAATGGTGAAAATAGCAAACCATTCGAAGCGTGGCGTATAGAAGGTTGGCAGGGCGAACCAGTGCGCCTGAGCGATCGGGGTTGTGTCCACCACGCCCATCGCGAAGGAGAGCGCATAGCCCGCCAGCACGCCGATCAGGATCGGGATAATCGCCATGAAGCCGCGGAACAGCACGGAGCCAAACACCGTTACGCCCAGCGTTACCAGCGAGATGATAATGGTTTTGGAATCCGGTGACTGACCGTCAGCAGGCAGCAGACCGGCCATATTCGCCGCGACGCCCGCCAGCTCAAGACCGATGACGGCAACGATTGCGCCCATCGCCGCAGGGGGGAACATCACGTCCAGCCAGCCGGTACCGGCTTTCTTCACAATGAAGGACACCACGCAGAACAGGACGCCACACATGATAAAGCCGCCCAGCGCGACTTCATAACCCAGCGGCAGCAGCAGCAACACCGGCGAGATAAAGGCGAAGCTCGACCCGAGATACGCCGGGATTTTGCCTTTACAGATAAAAAGGTACAGCAGCGTACCGATGCCGTTGAACAGCAGCACGGTGGCCGGGTTAATGTGGAACAGGATTGGCACCAGCACGGTTGCGCCAAACATGGCGAACAGGTGCTGCAAACTAAGCGGGATAGTCTGTAAAAGCGGCGGTCTTTCACTCACCCCGATAGCACGGCGCGTCATAGTGTTTTCCTCTGTGTAGTATTGTTGGTGTTTTATTCAAAAAAAAGCCGACTATCAAAGTCGGCTTATTTATCGTTATTCGATTATTTCGTACCAAAGATCTTATCGCCGGCATCGCCGAGCCCCGGGATGATGTACCCGTGCTCGTTCAGCCCCTGGTCGATAGAGGCGGTATACAGCTCAACGTCCGGGTGCGCTTTTTCCAGCGCCGCGATCCCTTCCGGAGCGGCAACCAGTACCAGCACCTTAATGCTGTTACAGCCCGCGTTTTTCAGCAGGTCGATGGTAGCGATCATAGAGCCACCGGTCGCGAGCATTGGGTCAACCACCAGCGCCATACGCTCGTCGATGTTAGAGACCAGCTTCTGGAAGTAAGGAACCGGCTCAAGGGTTTCTTCGTTACGGTAGATACCCACCACGCTGATACGCGCGCTTGGCACGTGCTCCAGCACGCCTTCCATCATGCCGAGACCGGCACGCAGGATTGGCACCACGGTAATTTTCTTACCTTTGATCTGCTCAACCTGCACCGGGCCGTTCCAGCCTTCGATGGTGACTTTTTCTGTTTCCAGATCAGAGGTCGCTTCGTAGGTCAGCAGGCTGCCGACTTCAGATGCCAGTTCGCGAAAACGCTTCGTGCTGATGTCATGCTCACGCATCAGGCCCAACTTGTGTTTAACGAGTGGGTGTTTCACTTCCACAATCTTCATTCTCTTTCTCCTCTGAGGTGGCGTCCGCAAAAAAATCGCGGGATTATACCGCTTTTTTCGGATTAGGCCATACCCATGTTGCTTGACGTATATCAAGCAAAGTGATTTAGAGACAAAAAAACCGGAGGCGAGACTCCGGCTTGGGTGCGGGGTTCTGCCCGGTGGCGCTGCGCTTACGCGGGCCTACGTGTAGTGTAGGTCGGGTAAGCGTTAGCGCCACCCGACAATTACAGGTTCTCGCCGTTGCTCGCAATCACCTGCTTATACCAGTCGAACGATTTCTTCTTACTGCGGTTCAGCGTGCCGTTCCCTTCATTGTCTTTATCCACAAAGATAAAGCCGTAGCGTTTTTTCATTTCGCCCGTGCCGGCAGACACCAGGTCGATACAGCCCCACGGGGTGTAGCCCATCAGATCCACGCCATCTTCCACCACCGCTTTTTTCATCTCGCGGATATGGGCGGCCAGATAATCAATACGGTACTGGTCGTTCACCGTGCCGTCGCTCTCCTGCACGTCGATCGCGCCAAAGCCGTTCTCAACGATAAACAGCGGCAGCTGGTAGTGATCCCAGAACCAGTTCAGGGAGTAACGCAGCCCGACCGGGTCAATCTGCCAGCCCCAGTCGGATTTCTGCACGTACGGGTTAGAGACCAGGCTCTTGCTTTCGTCGTAATCCAGCTGCGGGTTGTCCGCCGTCGCTTTGGTGGCGAAGGACATATAGTAGCTGAACCCGATATAGTCCACGCAGCCCTGCTTCAGCGCGGCTTTATCCTCTTCGGTGATATCCAGCGCGAAGCCGCGACGTTCGAAGTAGTTGAGCAGGTGCTGTGGGTACCTGCCGCGCACGTGTACGTCGGTGAACCAGTAGCGGCGGTGCATGGCGTTCATCGCCATCATCATATCGTCCGGCGCGCAGGTCAGCGGGTAGATAGGACACATGGCAATCATGCAGCCAATCTGCAGCGACGGGTTAATCTCGCGCCCCGCCTTCACCGCCAGGGCGCTGGCCACGAGCTCGTAGTGCGCCGCCTGGAACATCACCGGTTCACGGTCTTCACCCGGCGCGTACTTCAGCCCGGAGTTCGTGAACGGCGCAAAGTCTTCGTGGAAGTTAGCCTGGTTGTTGATCTCGTTGAAGGTCATCCAGTACTTCACCTTATGCTGGTAGCGCTGGAACACCACTTTTGCAAAACGAACGAAGAAGTCGATCAGCTTACGGTTGCGCCAGCCGCCGTATTCGGTGACCAGATGGAAAGGCATCTCGAAGTGAGACAGGGTGATAACCGGCTCGATGCCGTACTTCAGGCATTCGTCGAACAGATCGTCATAGAATTTCAGGCCAGCCTCGTTAGGCTCAAGCTCGTCGCCTTTCGGGAAGATCCGCGTCCAGGCAATAGAGGTGCGGAAGCATTTGAACCCCATTTCGGCAAAGAGTCTGATGTCTTCTTTATAGCGGTGGTAGAAATCGATGGCTTCATGGTTAGGATAATTTTTCCCCTCCAGCACGCCGTTGGTGATTTCACGCGGCACGCCGTGCGCCCCCGCGGTCATGACATCGGCAACGCTTACGCCCTTGCCGCCCTCTTTCCAGCCGCCTTCCAGCTGGTGCGCCGCAACGGCCCCGCCCCACAGAAAATCTGCTTTAAATCCCGACATTCGCTTTCCCTCATTCTGCGTTATTTTCTGCAAAAACAATTACAGAAACCGGTTTCATTTCGATGATGTGCAAAGGGCATAGCTGTTGCAAGCAGTTCTCAGAAACCGGTTTCATTTTCGTGAACAGAGTCAAGTTTGGCTACATTCACGAGGTACACAGAAAAAAAGATCCCCACGTCCAGAATAGGCTCGCAAACGTTTGCCTGGACTGTTAGAATTGCGCCGATTTTTCTTACTAGCTATGCAATCGCGTGGGGATTTAAGCCGTGACCAACAAAACTTCTCTCAGCTACAAAGATGCCGGTGTTGATATTGACGCAGGTAATGCGCTGGTTGACCGAATCAAAGGTGTGGTGAAAAAAACCCGCCGCCCGGAAGTGATGGGTGGTCTGGGTGGATTCGGCGCACTGTGCGCGCTGCCGCAAAAATATCGTGAACCTGTTCTGGTCTCGGGTACTGACGGTGTAGGCACCAAACTGCGCCTGGCGATGGATTTAAAACGTCATGACACGATCGGTATCGATCTGGTCGCGATGTGCGTGAATGACCTGGTGGTACAGGGCGCAGAGCCGCTGTTCTTCCTCGATTACTACGCAACCGGCAAACTGGACGTGGATACCGCTGCCAGCGTGATTAACGGTATCGCCGAAGGCTGTCTGCAGTCCGGCTGTGCGCTGGTCGGTGGTGAAACCGCAGAAATGCCGGGCATGTATCACGGCGAAGATTATGACGTCGCGGGCTTCTGCGTTGGCGTAGTAGAAAAATCAGAAATTATCGACGGCAGCAAAGTGGCCGATGGCGATGTGCTGATCGCGCTCGCCTCGAGCGGCCCGCACTCCAACGGCTACTCCCTGGTGCGTAAAATCCTCGAAGTGAGCGGCTGTGACCCGCTGACCACCGAACTCGACGGTAAACCGCTGGCTGACCATCTGCTGGCGCCGACCCGCATCTACGTGAAAAACGTGCTTGAGCTTATCGAGAACGTCGACGTTCACGCTATCGCTCACCTGACCGGCGGCGGCTTCTGGGAAAACATCCCGCGCGTCCTGCCGGACAACACCCAGGCGGTGATCGACGAATCCTCATGGCAGTGGCCAGCCGTGTTTAACTGGCTGCAGACCGCAGGCAACGTGAGCTCTCACGAAATGTACCGCACCTTTAACTGCGGCGTGGGCATGGTTATCGCCCTGCCGGCAAGCGAAGCGGATAAAGCGGTTAAGCTGCTGACTGAAAAAGGTGAAAACGCGTGGAAAATCGGTACGATTAAAGCCTCCGATTCCGAACAGCGTGTGGTCATTGAATGAAAAACATCGTGGTGCTCATTTCCGGCAACGGAAGCAATTTGCAGGCCATCATAGACGCCTGCAAGCAGAAGAAAATCAATGGCACCATTCGGGCAGTTTTCAGCAACAAGGCCGACGCGTTCGGCCTTGAGCGCGCGCGGGAAGCGAACATTCCCGCGCACGCGCTGGAAGCCAGCCAGTTCGCCGGGCGTGAAGCCTTTGACCGCGAGCTGGTGCATGAGATTGATGCCTACGCGCCGGACGTGGTCGTGCTGGCGGGCTATATGCGTATTCTGAGCCCGGCCTTCGTCAAACACTTCGCTGGTCGTCTGCTGAATATCCACCCTTCCCTGCTGCCGAAATATCCCGGCCTGCACACCCATCGTCAGGTTCTGGAAAACGGCGATGAGGAGCACGGCACCTCCGTGCATTTCGTTACCGACGAGCTGGACGGCGGTCCGGTGATCCTGCAGGCGAAAGTTCCGGTCTTTGACGGCGACAGCGAAGAAGACGTGACCGAACGCGTGCAGACCCAGGAACACGCCATTTACCCGCTGGTGGTCAGCTGGTTTGTCGACGGGCGTCTCGAGATGCGCGACGGCGCAGCCTGGCTGGACGGCGTGAAGTTACCCCCGCAGGGTTATGCGGCGGAAGAGTAGTTTGTTACGTCGGGTGGCGCTGCTGCGCTTACCCGACCTGTTCATTGCATTACCCGATATTCCCTTCTCCAACCTTCTAAAATCCCCAACAAAAAAAATAACTGTCATACTTTTCTGGCACTGTTGGACATATCGTGGAAATGCTCGCCATAATAAGGACGAGACGGATTTACCACGTCCTGTGATTGAACTGGAGTGTGAGCTGTAATGGGTCAGGAAAAGTTATATATCGAGAAAGAGCTAAGCTGGTTAGCATTTAACGAACGTGTACTCCAGGAAGCGGCAGACAAAAGTAACCCGCTGATCGAGCGCATGCGTTTTTTGGGCATTTATTCCAACAACCTGGATGAGTTCTACAAGGTTCGCTTTGCCGAGCTGAAAAGACGCATCATCATCAGCGAAGAACAGGGCTTAAACTCGCACTCGCGGCATCTGCTGGGCAAAATCCAGTCCCGCGTACTGAAAGCCGATCAGGAATTTGACGGCCTGTATAACGAACTGCTGCTGGAGATGGCGCGCAATCAAATCTTCCTGATTAACGAACGCCAGCTTTCCGTTAACCAACAAAACTGGCTGCGCCACTACTTCAAACACTATCTGCGCCAGCACATTACCCCGATTCTGATCAACCGCGAAACCGATCTGGTTCAGTTCCTGAAGGATGATTACACCTACCTGGCGGTGGAAATTATTCGCGGTGAGTCTATCCGTTACGCGCTGCTGGAGATCCCGTCCGACAAGGTGCCGCGCTTTGTGAACCTGCCGCCGGAAACCCCGCGCAGACGCAAGCCGATGATCCTGCTGGATAACATCCTGCGCTACTGTCTGGACGACATCTTCAAAGGCTTCTTCGATTACGATGCGTTAAACGCCTACTCGATGAAAATGACCCGTGACGCCGAATATGACCTGGTGCACGAGATGGAAGCCAGCCTGATGGAGCTGATGTCCTCCAGCCTGAAACAGCGCCTGACGGCCGAGCCGGTGCGCTTTGTCTATCAGCGCGATATGCCGGACGCCATGGTGGAGATGCTGCGCGATAAACTGACCATTTCGCGCTATGACTCCATCGTGCCGGGCGGTCGTTACCACAACTTTAAAGACTTTATTGGCTTCCCGAACGTCGGCAAAGCCAATCTGGTGAACAAGCCGCTGCCGCGCCTGCGCCATCTGTGGTTCGATAAATTCCGCAACGGATTCGACGCCATTCGCGAACGCGACGTCCTGCTCTACTATCCGTATCACACGTTTGAGCACGTGCTCGAACTGCTGCGTCAGGCCTCGTTCGATCCGAGCGTGCTGGCGATCAAAATCAACATCTACCGCGTGGCAAAAGATTCCCGCATCATCGACGCAATGATCCACGCGGCGCACAACGCCAAAAAGGTCACCGTGGTGGTTGAGCTGCAGGCGCGCTTCGACGAAGAGGCCAATATTCACTGGGCGCGCCGTCTGACGGAAGCCGGTGTGCACGTCATCTTCTCCGCGCCGGGGCTGAAAATTCACGCCAAGCTGTTCCTCATCTCCCGTAAAGAGGGTGACGATGTAGTGCGCTATGCCCACATCGGTACCGGGAACTTTAACGAGAAAACGGCGCGAATTTATACCGACTACTCGCTCTTAACCGCCGACGCCCGCATCACTAACGAAGTGCGCCGGGTCTTTAACTTTATCGAAAACCCGTACCGTCCGGTGAGCTTTGACTATCTGCTGGTCTCGCCGCAGAACTCGCGTCGCCTGCTGTACGATATGATCGATAAAGAGATCGCCAATGCCCAGAAAGGGCTGTCGTCCGGCATCACGCTGAAGCTTAACAACCTGGTCGACAAAGGGCTGGTGGACAGGCTGTATGCAGCGTCCAGCTCCGGCGTGCCGGTTAACCTGCTAATCCGCGGCATGTGCTCGCTGATCCCGGAACTGGAAGGCATCAGCGACAATATTCGTGTGATCAGCATCGTTGACCGTTACCTGGAACACGATCGGATCTATATTTTTGATAATGCGGGTGATAAACAGGTCTATCTCTCTTCGGCAGACTGGATGACGCGCAATATTGACTACCGTATTGAAGTCGCGGCACCGCTGCTGGATCCGCGTCTGAAGCAGCAGATCCTCGACATCATCGAGATTCTGTTCAGCGATACCGTGAAAGCACGCTATATCGACAAAGAACTCAGTAACCGCTATGTACCGCGCGGCAACCGCCGCAAAGTGCGGTCGCAACTGGCGATTTACGACTATATCAAATCACTCGAGCAACCCGATTAACCTATGCCGATAAATGATAAGACCCCACGCCCGCAGGAATTCGCCGCGGTCGACCTTGGCTCTAACAGTTTCCACATGGTCATCGCCCGTGAGGTGGATGGCGCGCTGCAGATCATCGGTCGTCTGAAGCAGCGCGTACACCTGGCGGATGGTCTTGATGAACGCAGCATGCTCAGCGAAGAGGCGATGGAGCGCGGGTTAAACTGCCTGTCGCTGTTTGCTGAACGCCTGCAGGGCTTCTCGCCCTCCAGCGTGTGCATCGTGGGCACTCACACCCTGCGCCAGGCCCTGAACGCCCCGGAGTTCCTCAAGCGGGCCGAAAAAGTGATCCCCTACCCGATTGAGATCATCTCCGGTAACGAGGAAGCGCGTCTGATTTTCATGGGCGTTGAGCACACCCAGCCGGAAAAAGGACGCAAGCTGGTTATCGATATCGGCGGTGGCTCAACGGAGCTGGTGATCGGCGAAGATTTTGAGCCGCGCCTGGTGGAAAGCCGCCGTATGGGCTGCGTCAGCTTCGCGCAGATGTATTTCCCGGGCGGCACCATTACCCGCGAGAACTTCCAGCGCGCGCGTATGGCGGCTGTCCAGAAGCTGGAAAATCTGGCCTGGCAGTACCGTATTCAGGGCTGGAACGTGGCGCTGGGCGCGTCGGGCACCATCAAGGCGGCGCATGAAGTGCTGCTGGCGATGGGTGAAAAAGACGGGTTTATTACGCCCGAACGCCTGACGTTGCTGACCGAAGAAGTGCTGAAGCATAAAAGTTTTGACGCCTTAAGCCTGCCGGGTCTTTCCGACGAGCGTAAAGCGGTATTCGTGCCGGGGCTGGCTATTCTCTGCGGCGTGTTTGATGCCCTCGCCATAAAAGAGCTGCGTCTGTCGGACGGCGCGCTGCGTGAAGGCGTGCTGTATGAGATGGAAGGCCGCTTCCGCCATCAGGATATTCGCAGCCGCACCGCGCAAAGTCTCGCCAATCAGTACAACATCGACCGTGAACAGGCGAAGCGCGTGCTGGACACCACGGTGCAGATGTACGAACAGTGGCAGGAGCAGAATCCGAAGCTCGCGCACCCGCAGCTTGCCGCGCTGTTGAAATGGGCCGCGATGCTGCACGAGGTGGGGCTGAACATCAACCACAGCGGGATGCACCGCCATTCGGCCTACATTCTGCAAAACAGCGATCTGCCTGGCTTCAACCAGGAGCAGCAAACCATGATGGCGACCCTGGTGCGTTATCACCGCAAGGCCATCAAGCTCGACGACCTGCCGCGCTTTACGCTGTTCAAGAAAAAACAGTTCCTGCCGCTTATTCAACTGCTGCGTCTGGGCGTGCTGCTCAATAACCAGCGTCAGGCCACCACCACGCCGCCTACGCTGAAGCTTAAAACCGACGACCACCACTGGACGCTGAGCTTCCCGCACGACTGGTTCAGCCAGAACGCGCTGGTCCTGCTGGACCTGGAAAAAGAGCAGCAGTACTGGGAAGCGGTCACCGGCTGGCTGCTCAAAATTGAAGAAGAGAGCGCCGACGTCGCCGCGTAACGGCTCAGGCGTCCGCGGTGGACGCCTCTGCTTCCAGCAGTGACTCAAGCGGTGCCGGTCTGCCAATCAGATAACCCTGCACATAATCGATGCCTAGCGCGTGAACCGCGCTACGTATCTCTTCGCTTTCGACATACTCCGCTACCACCAGCATCTTTTTCATGCGCGCCAGATGGCAGATAGACGCCACAATCTGATAATCCAGGCTGTTGTTGACGATATTGCGAATAAAGCTGCCGTCAATCTTGAGAATATCCGCGTCCACGCTTTTCAGCCGCGCATAGCTCGCATAGCCGGTGCCAAAATCATCAATTGCAATACGTACCCCCATTTTCTGCAGCTGCCGGAGGATGTGTAGCGCCTGCTCCGCATTGCAAAAGGTGCTGCACTCCGTCACTTCAAAGATCAGTTGCCACGGCTCAATGGCGTATTTCGCCAGCAGGCGACTCACCTCAAGCGGAAACTGCACCCGACACACGGTCGACGGGGCAAGATTAATGGCAAAGCGCTGGCCGGGGAGTCTTTCGCGATGCGCGGCCAGGAAACGCAGGGTGTGCTCGAGCACCCACAAATCTACCCGCGAAGAGAGACCAAACTCCTGCGCGACGGGCAGGAACTGGTCGGGGGAGATCAATAGCCCGTTTACATCCGGCATCCGGAGCAGGACTTCGTGATAGCAATCGCCACGCATGCCGCAAACGGGTTGAACCAGCAGGGTGAATTCGTCGTTATCAAGCGCCTTTTGCAGGCGGCTCATCATCGCGACTTTATCCTTCAGGTTGCGCTGCAAATGGACGGCCCCACGCTGCTGAAGGTTTTCCGGATGGTTGGAGGAGAGCGACAGGTCGGCAACCACGCCCAGCTCGCCCAGCACCAGATAAAGATGGTTGACCGGGGACCGGACATAGCAATAGCTCACGCCCACCTGCGGCTGCAGCGGCATGCCGTCCCAGACAAAGCGGAACTGCTTGATGTGCTCGTCCAGGGCTTCAATCCGCTGCTGGTGCGATTCCGCGTTAAGCCGTACCGCCAGGTCATACCCGGTCAGGTGATACACCAGCTCATTGGGCTGGAGAATGCCATTCACCCACTGCGCCAGCTGCTGCTTGTACTGAATCCGCAGCAACACGCCGTAATTTCGGCCCAGAATTTCCAGCTCCGGAATGCGCAGCAGGCAGAGCGCCGACCACGGGTTTTTCGCCAGATCGCGCGACAGCGCCCGCAGGTTAGGCATATGGACGACCGGGTCGAGCAGCGCCAGCCTGCGGGAGCGTTTGTTCGCCGCGCGCTGCCGTGTCGCCAGCATCGACATATAAATCACCACGAAGGAGAAGACCAGGTAACTGGAAGAGGTGATCGCCAGCTGAATGTCATACCCCGGGTTCACCGGGATATAGCGGTAAAAATAGTGAATAGACACCAGCAGTATCGGCGTCCAGATAAGCGAGATCAGCTTATAGCCAAAACGCATCGCGCCCCAGAGCATCACCGGCATCAGCAGGGAAAGGGTGTAGTTGGTGGTGAAAATGGAGCTGTTCTCATTCATCGGAAGCAGCAGCAGCGAAAGCAGCCCGCCTAGCGCGATAGCCCACACCAACAACTCAACGACCGTCACCTTTTTGTCTATCTCGGAACGGATTTGCGAGAGAAGGCTTTTGATATAGCGCGGATGACGAAGCAGGCGGATCAGCAGATAGCTCAGCGGCACGCCCGTCAGCCCGCTGACCAGCAGCGTCTGATAGTTGATGAGCGTGCGAATATTGAGGGGATTTAATCCCGCAAGGCTCTGACGGCTCTCATACACGCCTAAATACACCGCAAACTGAAACAGCACCAGAAACAGCGTCGCGGGGCAGAACGCCTGCCAGAAGATGCGCTGCGCCATCAGCCGCACGTCGCCGTACGCGGTCATATTCCGTCTGGGCGCAAACACCCGGTAGCCACCCCAGCTGAGCACTAAAGGGACGACAAAATGGAGGATCCCCGCGACGGTTTCAAACATACCGACCGACGGGTAATAGCGGATAAACAGCGACAATACGATCCCGGGCAGCGCTTCCAGACCAAAGAACATCATCAGCGAAAGCAAAAATGAGAGGGGTAAATAATAGAGTGCCGCAATGCCGTCGCCCAGCTGCGTGAACGTATTCGCAATGCTCAGCACGGGAAGTAAAACCACAGGCAAAATAAGCGGCAATGCCCACCAGCGATTTTCATATTTTTTCAGGAAAGCGAGAATGTTCATAGATGCCCGGTTAAACCCCTTTCGCTCCAGAGGGAAAATAAAGACAGGCATCCAACCTGACGTACGCGCCGCCCGGCGGCGTGCGGGGCGAACTGTATGGAGGAAGGATTTTAAATATCAGGGCCGGGAAGCCGTTGACTTAAATCAAACTACTTTACGCAAATAACTTTTTGCGGCGATTTTTTGAAATTATTTTCTTCGTATTATCAATATGGTAAATGCATTAATTAATTTCAATAACATTAATCAATGTAAACATTGACGGTTATTTACACACAGCAGAATTGACCCCGTCTTCCCGCTGTGCCTTAATATCCTTGTCGCCCAAAAGGGCTTATCCAGGAAAAACAGAGTGAGTCAGGTCACGCGTATGCGAAAACGACATCAATTTAATACCCGAATGACCCGCATCATACTGCTCATCAGCTTCCTGTTTTTCTTTGGCCGCTTCGTTTACTCTTCAATTGGCGCCTGGTACCACCATCAGGACAAAACCCAGTCGCAGCAATCCAGCCTGACCGTCGACACCGCCGATCGCTAAACAGCCGTAGGATCTTGCACGAGCCGAATAATGGCCGCGATCCCTTTGCTGAGGATTTTATCCTGCCGCATTACCACCGCCAGCTGCCGCTGCAGCATGGGCGTAAGCGACATCACGCGTAGCCCTTCGCGATCGGCATCCTGTTCGACCGCCATTCGCGGCACAATACTGTAGCCCAGCCCCGCGCGAACCATGCGTTTGATCGCCTCGATGCTGCCAAGCTGCATCACCGGTGCGATCGCTAATCCATTAGCCGCAAACCAGCCCTCGATCAGCGCCCGGGTACCGCTGCCTGATTCAAAGGCAATCAGCGGCTGAGCGTGCAGCGCCTCCGGGGTAAAATCCCTGAAAGCATCCTGCTGCTCCCGCGACGCGATAAAAACAAACTCTTCGTCCATTACCGGCATGACGTCCAGCGCTCTGCCGCTCACCGGCAGCGTCACCAGCCCCATATCGAGCCGGTTCTCTTCGATGGCCCTGACGATGTCGAGGGTGTTGCCCGTCGTCACCCCCACGCTCAGGAGCGGATAGTCTCGACGCAGCTTCTCCAGCAGCGGCGGCAGAAGATGGATGCAGGCCGTTGCCCCCGTGCCAAGCGTAATGGTGCCGCTCACATCGTGGCTGAATGCGCTCACGGACCGGATGGCGTCATCCACCGCCTGCTGAATACGCTCCCCATGCGCCAGCAACGCCTGCCCGGCAGCCGTAGCCTTAATCCCCCGCCCGGTACGCTCCACCAGCCGCGTTTGCAGAAACTGCTCCAGCTGACGTATTTGCAGGCTGACGGCGGGCTGGGAAATACCCAGCGCATCCGCTGCCGCTGAAAAGCTGCCGCGCTGGATCACCAGACGAAAGGTGGCGAGATAGCCCAGATTAAGCGTTGTCATTCAAAGTTTCTCTTATACCGCGCATAAGGTTGCTGCCCTGCCAGCACAATAGCGCGCGAGTTATGCTCAGGACAACTGCATAACGGAATGAAAAACAATGGAAACACCCGCCCTGCCACGCCGCCTCGCCCTCACGGCGGGATGTAATCAGCTTATCAACTGGGGGATCTCGTTTTATATGCCCGGCACCTTTGCGCTGGCGATTTCAGCCGACCGGGGATGGTCATCACCGCAGATTTACCTCGGCCTGACGCTGGCGATGCTGGTGATGGCGGCGGTTTCTCCGTTTGTCGCCCTCCTGCTGGCACGCTTTGGCGGTCAGAAAGTGGTGATGAGCGGCACGTTGCTGATCGCCGCAAGCTGCGCAGGGATGGCCTATACCCAGACGCTTTTTGGCTGGTACTGCGCCTGGCTTATCGGCGGCGTAGGGATGCGCCTGTCGCTGTACGACGCGCTGTTCGCCGCGCTGGTGAATCTCTACGGGCAGCAGGCGCGACGAACGATCTCACGCGTCACGCTGGCGGGCGGGCTGGCCTCCGCCGTCTTCTGGCCGCTGGGCGATGCTCTGCTTCGGGTGATGAGCTGGCAGGAGGCGCTACACGTCTATGCTCTTTTCGGCCTGCTGAGCGCGACGCTGATACTCTCGCTTCCCCACCAGCGGTTGACGGTAACCGCGAAAACCACCGCGCCGCCTCAACGCAATGAACGACGCAACGGCTGGCTTTATGCCGCCTTCATTGCCCTCATCACCTTTGTCTCTAACGGCACCTCCACCCATCTGCCGGAGTTTATTGCCCACTTCGGCCTGCCGGTCGCCATCGGGATGCTGTGGGGAGTCGGCCAGACGGGCGCCCGCTCGCTGGAAGTGCTGGCGGGTGCCCGCTTAACCCCCTTCAAACTGACGCTTTTTACCGCGCTCGCCATGCCGCTCTGCTTTCTTCTGGGGATGAGCAGCGCCCTGTTTGCGTGGTGTGCGGCCGGGTTTGCGCTGGGCTACGGCGCCATCAACGGGCTGGTCACCATCGTAAAAGCCACCCTGCCGCTGGAGCTGTTTAGCCCCGAAAGCTATGCCCGCCGCACCGGCATGCTGCTTATCCCCGGCCAGCTGATGGCGGCAGCCTCACCGTTTGCCTATGCGTGGCTGAATAAAACGCTGGGGATCGCAGGTGCAATGTGGGTATCAACGGGATTGACGCTGGTGATTGCCGGGCTGGCGATAGCGATTGTGCGTCGTCCAGGCAGGCAAACTGTATCGCACTGTATCCAGAGCGCCACGCTGACAAACGGGTACAAAACGCCGCCTCCGGCAAATATCTCCGATACATAAAAATGGTTTTCTTTCCCTGTCGTCATTCACAACCGATGAGGAGAGAACCCATGATTCGTCGCTTTGCACTTTTCCCCCTGCTAGTCCTGGCCTCTGTAGCCCATGCCCGGACCACGCCGCTGGACAACCTGAGCGCAGAGGACGTTAACGGCCCCGCCGCCGTTGCGCCGCCGGCGCAGCCGCAGCCGCCCGCAAAGCTGATAGTCGATCCCCCGCTTGCCGGGCCGCTGAGCAAAGGCGCGGTGTTTATCCAGTACCGTGCCGAAAACCTGCGCATCGAGCCGGTATTCGGCCCCGAGGCGCTCAAGGTCACCCCGCGCATCGGTCACATTCACGTGGTGGTGGATGACGCGCCGTGGCACTGGGCTGACGCCAGCGGAGAGCCGGTGATCCTCGTGGGGCTACCCGCCGGTAAACACAAGGTGACGATTATTCTGGCCGACCCGACGCACAAGCCGCTCGACCACAAAACCGTTGAATTCACCGTCCCGCCCCACGCGACGGTCCACCACTTTTAAGGAGTCTGAAGATGAAAGCACTGTCTGTAGTGACGGCAGGCCTGCTGGCGGTTTCCGCCAGCGCCTTTGCGCAGAGTAAAACCAGCGTCGTGCTGGTGCACGGCGCGTTTGCCGACGGCAGCAGCTGGAATAAGGTGATTACCCTGTTGCAGAAGCAGCACGCCGAGGTCATTGCCGTCCAGCTCCCGCTCACGTCGCTTAAGGATGACGTTGCGGCCACGCGGCGGGCCATCGCCCGCGCCGAGGGTGAGGTGGTGCTGGTGGGCCACTCCTGGGGCGGCACCGTGATTAGCGAGGCGGGCAACGATGCGCGGGTAAAATCGCTGGTGTACGTGGCGGCGTTCGCGCCGGATTCCGGCCAGTCGACGGCGGATCTGGCAGGAAGTTTCCCTGCCCCGCCGGGCAGCGCGGGCATTGCTAAAACGGCGGACGGCTATTTATACCTGCCGACAGGAGCTGTCAGAAAGGACTTCGCGCCTGACGTGAAGCCAGACATTCAAAACACGATTGCAGCCACGCAGGGGCCAATTAAGGCCGAGGCGTTTGGTGAAAAGGTTGCCCACGCGGCGTGGCATGACAAACCGAGCTGGTATGTGGTCAGCAAGAATGACCGAATGATCAACCCCGATCTTGAACGGGCGATGGCGAAGACGATCCATGCGAAAACCGCCGAGGTGGCGGCAAGCCACGTGTCTATGGTGAGCCAGCCGCAGATCGTCGCCCGGACGATTGAGCAGGCGATAAGCGGTAATTAACCGTAGTGACTCATTCGATCTTCTGCACTTCCGTATCCACCGGCAGCAGCGCAGTGCCGTCATGCGCTGCTGGCGCCATAAAGGGAACCGGCCTGCCCGTCCGCCTGTCGACCAGCAGCGAGTGACGCTCGCCCTGCGCAAACAGATTTTGCTCTCCCCACTGACGCAGCGCCACGATCACCGGGAAAAGACGTTCGCCTTTGTCGGTCAGAACATATTCCTGATAAGCCGTGCCGTCCGATGCTCCCTGTAACGTCAGGATTTCTGCCTCAACCAGCTTGCGAAGCCGGTCAGAAAGGATGTTGCGCGCCACCCCAAGGCTGCGCTGAAAATCCCCGAAGCGCGTCATGCCGTCAAACGCATTACGCACAATAAGAAGCGACCAGCGATCCCCGAGCAGGTCAACGCTGCGGGCAACGGGACAATATTCCTCTTTTACCGTATTTCGGGACATCACCTGTTTTCCTCGCAAAGGCCACCCTATAACTGGTTGCATTTTAAAACTGCTTAGCCTAGCATTCAACCAGTTTCATTTTAAAACCAGGTTATCACAGACGAGGATTTTGAATATGTCACTGACGTCAGCCCTTCCTTCAGCCGACATGCCGCGCAGCATGGTCTGGCTGTTCGCCACCGCCAGCGGCCTAAGCGTGGCAAACGTCTATTACGCCCAGCCTTTGCTTGACGCGCTGGCGAACGATTTCGGCATCAGCCATGCGGCCGTGGGGGGCGTGGTGACCGCGACACAAATTGGCTGCGCGCTGGCTCTTTTGCTCCTCGTTCCTCTGGGTGACAAAGTGGATCGTCGACGACTCATGGCAGTACAGCTGATTGCTCTGGTGGTGGCGCTGGTTTCCGTCAGCATGGCACAGTCCTCTTCAGCGCTGCTTATCGGTATGCTTGCGACAGGTATGTTGGGCACGGCCATGACGCAGGGGCTGATCGCCTACGCCGCCAGCGCCGCGTCGCCCCATGAACAGGGACGCGTTGTCGGTGCGGCACAGGGCGGCGTGTTCACAGGTTTGCTGCTCGCTCGCGTCTTTGCCGGTGGCATCAGCGATATCGCGGGCTGGCGCGGGGTCTATCTTTGTGCTGCCGCGCTGATGCTCATGATTGCGTTACCTCTGTGGTGGCGACTCCCCGCCCTGCCAGCCGTCACTGCCACGATGAGCTATCCGCGCCTGATTGGTTCAATGCTCACGCTGCTGCGGCAGGAAAAAGTGCTGCAGATACGCGGCGTGCTGGCGCTGCTGATGTTTGCATCGTTCAACATTTTCTGGAGCGCGCTGGTGCTGCCGCTGAGCGCACCGCCGTTTAACTTTTCGCATACAGCGATTGGCGCGTTTGGACTGGCTGGCGCGGTGGGCGCGCTGGCGGCTGGCCGGGCAGGACGCTGGGCCGATCGGGGATATGCCCAACGCACCAGCGCGGCGGCGCTGAGTATCTTACTGTTAGCCTGGTGGCCCTTGTCGCTGATGGACCGTTCACTCGGGATCTTGCTTATCGGCATCATACTGCTCGACTTGGGCGGTCAGGCGCTGCACGTCACTAATCAGAGCATGATTTTCCGCACCCGTCCCGAGGCGCACAGCCGGCTGGTCGGGCTGTACATGCTGTTTTATGCCGTCGGCAGCGGGCTCGGTGCGCTCGGCACAACGATGACGTATGCCTGTGCCGGCTGGCCGGGCGTCTGCCTGCTTGGCGCCTCGGTCAGCCTGCTGGCACTGGTGTTCTGGTGGCTAACCCGCGCTAGCCACGGCTGTCCGCGGGATAATCCCGATTAATCCACGCGTGGTCCTCTTCCCAGGTGAACATCCATTTGCGCACCGGCCCCGCCATCACGTTGAGGTAGTAGCTGTCATACCCGGCCATCGTCGCGACCGGGTGGTAGCCCTTCGGCACCATCACCACGTCACGGTTATAGACCGCCATACACTCATCCAGCGTTCTGTCATCGGTGTAGACGCGCTGCATGCAGAACCCCTGCTCCGGGTTGAGGCGATGGTAGTAGGTCTCCTCCAGATAGGTCTCCTGCGGCGGGTTATCCGTGTCGTGCTTGTGGCTCGGGTACGAGCTGGTGCAGCCTTCACTGGTCCACACCTCCACCACCAGCAGGCTGTCGGCGGGCCTGTCTTCCGGCAAAATATTATGCACGTAGCGCTGGTTATGACCTTTGCCGCGCGCTTCACCGTCGATATCCTGCGGGGCAATCAGCCGCGTCGGATACGTGCCTTTGCCCGGCGCGGCGCAGACCGCCAGCTCCAGCGTCGTCAGCGCCTTCACCTGCACCGACTCCTGCGAGGCGACGTACACCGCCCACGGTTTAATGCGCTCGAAGGGGCTCATCCGCTCGCCGATATCGTTAAACTGCGCGGAAGGGGTGCGGATGGAGGCGCGTCCGGCGACCAGCACCAGGCAGCGCTCTTCGCTGACGGCGGGCAGCGTCAGCGTCTGCCCCTCCTGCAGCTCATACGCCTCAAAGCCGACGTAGCCCCACCCTGCGCTTTCCGGTGTAACACACTGGGTGCGCCCCTCCGCGTTCGGCTGTTGCCAGCGTGATAACAGACGTGACATGTTCCCTCCTCAAATCAGTCCGGCGTCGCGCGCCAGGCGGCTCAGGTTGTTATACCCCAGACGGGCGTAGGTCAGCGGATGGGCAATCGCCGGATCCTGCTCGGCCTCGACCACCAGCCAGCCGTGATAATCCTGCGCCTTCAGCAGCCGCATAATCGGCGGGTAATCGACGCAGCCGTCGCCCGGCACGGTAAACACGCCGCTCAGCACCGCATCGAGGAAGCTGGTTTTGCGGTTTTTGACGTCCGCCAGCACGTCGGCGCGCACGTCTTTGCAGTGAACGTGATTGATGCGCGACGCCCAGCGCTGCGCCACCGCCAGCGGATCGGCCCCGGCAAAGGTCAGATGGCCGGTATCCAGCAGCAGTCCGACCGCCTCCCCGGTGTGAGTCATCAGGTTGTCCACGTCCTCGGCAGACTCAATCACCGTGCCCATATGGTGATGGTAGGCAATCTGCACGCCCTGCTGCTGCGTATAGCGGGCAAATTCGGTGAGCTTCTCGCCGTACTCCTTCCAGCGTTCCTGCGGGAAGCGCGGGCGCAGATGCACCGGGGTCTGCTGCTCGCCGTGAATGCAGCCGCTCACTTCCGCAAACACCAGCACCTTCGCTCCCAGCTCGCGCAGCAGCGTCAGGTGCGGCTGCACGGCGGCGATCTCCTCCTCCACGCTGCGCTCCAGCAGGCGGCCGGAGTACCAGCCTGAGACCAGCTGCAGGTCGTGACGCTGCAGGATGGGGCCAAGCAGGCGCGCTTCGCGCGGGAATTTATTGCCCAGCTCGAAGCCGGTAAAACCGGCCTCTTTACCTTCGCTCAGACAGGTTTCCAGCGAGGTTTCCGCGCCGAGAGAAGGCAGATCGTCGTTCGTCCACGTCAGCGGGTTAATGCCTAATTGCACACTCATTGTCGTCTCCATTATGCGTGTCCGCGCTCGCGCCACCAGGCGATAAGCTGCAGGTAGTTGTCCCGGATGCGCGCCACCAGCTGCGCATCGTCAATATCGTGCTTCAGCCACGCGCGGGAGGCATCGCCAAACAGCGTGCGCCCCACGGCGAAGCCTTTCACTACCGTCTGCCCCGCTGCGGCTTTGAAGTCGGCGCGCAGCTGTTCCGCCGGGGCGTCCAGGCCGAGGATCACCACCCCGCGGCAGTGCGGGTCCCGGCGTTCGATAATCTCGCTCAGCGCCGTCCAGCCGTCGGCGGAGAGCGGCGGCAGCTTCCACCAGTCCGGGTAAATGCCGAGGTTGTAGAAGCGGGAGATGGCGCGCAGGTAGAGCTCGTCGCTGCGCGGCATGGTCGCAGGCAGGATCACCTCAAGCAGCAGCTCGTGCCCGGACCGGCAGCAGGCGTGGTACACCTCGGCGATTTTCTGCTCCTGCTCCAGGCGCAGGCCGTGGGCATCTTCCGGGTGGAAAAAGACCAGGCACTTCACCACGTGCTCCTGCGGCCAGCTGATAAGCTGGGTGCCGATGTTGCCGTGCTCCATCTCCAGCGGCCGGGAACCCGGCAGCTCGATGGGACGACCAATCCACCACCCTTCCCCGGTGATGGCGTTCAGCGCGTCCTGACCAAAGGTGCCGTCGCACAGAAGACCGGCTTTGCCCTCCAGCCCGGCGCGGCTCGCCGCCTCGCGGCTGGCCTGCAGGATCAGCTGCTTCAGCGCCGGAATGCGCTTAAGCGACGCGCCGCACTGCATCGCCATATCCTCAAGCTGGCTGCGGTGGTCGAAGGCCATCACACACAGCTCCGGCCATTCGCGGCGGCGGGTGGTCACCCGGTGGAGATGGTTAAGACGCGGGTCGAGATCCGGGCGCGGCACGTTCGCGGCGCGGGAAAGATAGTCATCCAGCTCGATTTTGCTCGGCATCGCCGGGGCGCAGCCGTGGCGCGAAACCACCAGCGCGCCGCAGGCGTTGGCGTAGCGGCACGCCTGCTCCCAGCCTTCGTCGTTCAGGTAGCCGCGCAGCAGGCCGGACATAAACGCGTCCCCCGCCCCGAGGACGTTCAGCACCTCCACGCGCACGCCGGTCACCGTCAGGCCGTCGTCCAGCCGGGACGGAATAGCGTCGGTATAGACCGAGCAGCCGAGTGCGCCGCGCTTGCAGACCAGCGCTGCGTCACTGACGGCACGCACCTGCCCCAGCGCCTGCAGGGTATCCGTGCTGCCGCCCGCAATGTGAAACTCCTCTTCGGTGCCGACAATGACGTCGAAGAGGTGCAGCACCTCCTGCAGCTCGCGGGTGACCTTCTCGGCGGCGATAAAACGCGTTTCGCCGTCGCCTAAGGAGGTTAGCCCCCACAGCACCGGACGATAGTCGATGTCCAGCACCGTGCGCACGCCATGACGGCGGGCATAGCCCAGCGCCGTCAGCACCGCCTCGCGGGTCTGCGGATGAGAAAGGTGAGTCCCGGTGATGGCAAGACAACGTGCGGAGGCAATGTAGCTTTCGTCCACATCGCTGGCGGTAATCGCCATGTCCGCGCAGTTATCGCGATAAAAAATCAGTGGAAAGGTGTCCCGGTCTTTAATGCCGAGGAGCACCAGCGCCGTGAGGCGTTGTTTATCGGTAATCAGATGGCTGGTATCGCAGCCCACCTGGTTGAGCTCTTCCCGCAGGAAGCGGCCCATATGTTCATCGCCGACGCGCGCC
Organism: Enterobacter cloacae complex sp. ESBL7; assembly: GCF_041679625.1. Taxonomy (NCBI): domain Bacteria; kingdom Pseudomonadati; phylum Pseudomonadota; class Gammaproteobacteria; order Enterobacterales; family Enterobacteriaceae; genus Enterobacter; species Enterobacter cloacae complex sp. ESBL7. Next base: position 99,821 of record NZ_JBGORN010000002.1, on the reverse strand, counting down.
AGCATCGACGAACGTAAACCCTGACGCGCGGTGCCGTACGCCACGTTGCCGGACGACCCGCCGAGATATTTGGCGAAGCTCGATACATCCTCCAGACGCGCACCAATCTGCTGACTGTAGAGGTCTACCGCCACGCGGCCCATGCATATCACATCAAACTGCTTTTCCACGTTGATACCTCATCAGACAATGTCGTTCACGTTCAGCCAGCGGCCTTCCCGGTGCGAGAGCGCAATCGCGTCCAGCACGCGCGACACCTTCCAGCCCTCTTCGAAGTCCGGCCACATCGGCGCATCGGCGGCAATCCCGTCCACCAGGTCGCGCACCTCCACCGTTTTTTGATCGTTAAAGCCAATCCCGTGGCCCGCGCCCATGCAGAACGCGGCGTAGTCCGGGTGCGCGGGGCCGACGAGTAGGGTGCGGAACCCCTGGCGGTTCACCGGATCGTCATGCAGATAAAGCTTCAGCTCGGCCATGCGCTCCTGGGTGAAGCTGATGGCGCCTTTCGTTCCGGTGATAACGTACGACAGCCCCATCTTGCGGCCGCAGGCAACGCGGGAGGTTTCAATCACGCCCTGCGCCCCGCCCGCAAAACGCACCATCGCGTGAGCCTGATCCTCGTTTTCGACGGCGATCATCTCTGACGATCCGGCCTTCGCCGGGCGCGCCGGGACCACGATCTTCAGATCGCCGCAGACCTGCTCGATCTCCCCGACCAGGTACTGGGCCATGTTGACGATATGCGCCGCGAGGTCGCCCAGCGCCCCCAGCCCGGCGGTCTCTTTGAAGCAGTGCCAGTGAATGGGCGAAAGCGGGTCGGCCATATAGTCTTCGTTGTGGGTGCCGTAGAAGTGGATCACCTCGCCAATTTCGCCTCGCGCGATAATCTCCTTCGCCAGCTGCGCCGTCGGGTTCTTCATGTAGTTGAACCCCACCAGCGTTTTCACTCCTGCCCGCTGTGCAGCCTCAACCATTTCACGCGCGTCGTGGGCGTTCAGCGCCAGCGGCTTTTCCGAGTACACATGCTTGCCGTGGCGGATCGCCTCCAGCGCCATCTCCTTATGCAGATGGTTGGGGGAACAAATATCCACCACGTCAATGGCCGGGTCGGCCACCAGCGCCCGCCAGTCCCCGGTGGAGCGGCTGAAGCCAAACGCCTGCGCGCGCGCTGCCGCCAGCTCCGGCGTGACTTCCGCCACCATCTCGCGCACCAGCCTGCCGCGCAGGTTGAACACCGTCGGGGCCTGGGCATAGGCGATAGCGTGCGCCTTGCCGATATACCCGGTGCCAATTAATCCAATACGAACCTCTTTCATCGTGATCCTCACAGTGCGCCGCGACGGCTTTTGGCATAGGTATCGAATGCCACCGCCAGAACGATAATTAATCCGGTGATAATCTGCTGGTAGTAGGCCGAGACGTTCATCAGCACCAGGCCGTTAATCAGAATGCCCATAATGATGGAGCCGATAATGGTGCCGCCGATGCGCCCGTAGCCGCCCATCAGCGAGGTGCCGCCGATCACCACCGAGGCGATGACGCGCAGCTCAAAGGAGATCCCGGCCACCGCCTCGGCGCTTCCCAGACGTGCGCTCAGGATGAAGCCCGCCAGCCCCGCCAGACAGCCAATCAGCACGTAGACGCTGACCAGCACGCGTTTGACGTTCACCCCCGCCAGCCGCGCCGCCTCCGGGTTGCCGCCGATGGCGTAGACAAAGCGGCCCCAGCGGGTTTTATGCAGCGCCAGATAGCCGCCGACGGCGACGATGGCGAAGATCCAGATAGGAATAGATATGCCGAGCAGCTCCCCGCGTCCCCACCAGCGGTAGCCAGGGTCGAAACCGGCAATCGGCGCACCGTCGTTAATCACCAGCGTCAGGCCGCGCCAGATGGTCATCCCGCCGAGGGTGACGATGAACGGCGGCAGGCGCAGGCGGGTGACGCCCAGGCCGTGCAGGAAGCCAATCGCCGTACCCATCGCCAGACAAATTCCCAGCCCGATCAGCCAGCTCATGCCGCCCCAGGCGTTCGGGTCGACGGTGGTGAAGTTATCGCCTTTAATCACGTACGCCGCGGTCATGGCGCACACCGCCAGAATGGAGCCCACGGAGAGGTCGATCCCGGCGGTGAGAATGACGAAGGTCATCCCCACGGCCATGATCCCGTAGATGGACACTTCGGTCAGGATGTTGAAAATATTGCGTTCAGAGAAAAAGTTGCTGTTCTGCGACTGGAAGAAGATCAGCAGCAGGATCATGAAAATCAGCACCCCGAAGCGCTCGAAAAAGGCGATGGGATCGATGCGTCCGGCGCGTTTTACCGGGGCCTGCGTTTTAGAAATCATCTGCGTCATGAGAAACTCCGTTATGCCGCGTTCAGGGCGTTGTGGTTGATGGCCATCATCGTCATCAGCCGTTCTTCGTTAGCGTCGTCGCCGTGGATCTCGCCGGTCACCCGGCCTTCGCTGAGGGTGATGATCCGGTCAGACACCGCCATCACCTCAGGCAGATCGGAGGAGATCACGATCACCGCCACGCCCTTTTTCGCCATGTCAAACAGCACCTGGTGCACTTCCGATTTGGTCCCCACGTCGATGCCGCGCGTCGGCTCATCGACGATCAGCACCCGCGGGTTGAGCGCCATGCAGCGCGCGAGGATCACCTTTTGCTGGTTGCCGCCGGAGAGCTTGCGCACCTCCTGCGCGCTGTTGACCATTTTGATCTGCAGCGCCTTGCGGTAGGACTCAATCAGATCGTCCTCTCTGCGGGTGTTCACGAACCAGCACCACTGCAGCAGCGAGGAGAGACAGGAGAGCGACAGGTTGTCGCGGATCGACAGCCCCAGCACCGCCCCCTCTTTTTTGCGGTCTTCCGGCACCAGCGCCACGCCCTGATCGAGGGCATACAGCGGGTCGCGCGGCTGGTACGGCACGCCGTCCAGCTCAAAGCTCCCGGAGGTAAAGGCGTCTGCGCCAAACAGACAGCGCGCCACCTCGGTACGTCCCGCGCCCACCAGCCCGGCAATGCCCAGAACTTCCCCGGCATGGACGTGGAAGCTGATGTCGTGCAGGGCGATGCCGTGCGGATCCAGCGGCGGCTTTTCGCGGCTCAGCCCCTTCACCGCCAGGCGGACGGGTTTGTCTTCATGATGGGTTTCGCTGGCCGGACGGCGGTTAAAGGCCACGTCGCGCCCGACCATCAGACGGATCAGCTGTTCGACGTTGGTCTCCGCCACCGCGCCGGTGCCGGTAAAGCGGCCGTCCTGGAAAACGGTGAAGCGATCGCAGAGCTGGAAAACTTCGTGCAGACGGTGGGTAACGTAAATAATGCTCACGCCGCGGTTTTTAAGCTCCCGCACCACGCGGTGCAGGCTTTCCACCTCGCTGTCGCTCAGCGCGGCGGAAGGTTCGTCCATAATGATTAACCGGGCATTGAGGGTCAGCGCCCGGGCGATCTCCACCATCTGCTGCTGGGCGACGCTCAGGCGGGCGACAGGCGTGGTCGGCGCAACGTTCAGCTGGAGGTAATCGAGAATGACCTGCGCCTCCTGGTTGACCGCCCTTTCGTCGACGATCAGGTTACGCCTGCGCGGCTCGCGACCGAGAAACATGTTTTCCGCGACGGTCATGTTGGGCAGCAGGTTGAATTCCTGATAGATGGTGATAATGCCCTTGTTCTGGCGCGCCACCGGGGAGTCGTCCACCGGCAGCGTTTCGCCGTTGAACCAGATATCCCCGCGCGTTTGCGGCTGCGCGCCCGCGAGCGCCTTCAGCAGCGTGGATTTTCCCGCCCCGTTTTCCCCCAGCAGGGCGTGAATTTCGCCGCTGCCGACGGTCAGCTGAGCGCTGCTCAGCGCCCAGACGCCGGAAAAGCTTTTTGCCAGGTCGGTCACTTTCAGTAAGGGTTGCGACATCAGTCTGCTCCTCCTCATGATGAGCCGCCAGAGGCGGCTCGGGACATATTAGTTACCGGCCTCACCGATACGCTCAGCCTGCTGCAGGTTCTCTTTGGTGATCAGCGTCGGCGGGTAGTCGGCCCCGGTGATGGCTTTCTTCTCGCGCACGTTGGCCACCAGCTGGCTCATCGCCGTCTGCACCGCAAAGCCCGGACGCTGATCCGCCGTTACCGCCAGCCAGCCGTCGCGCACGCGGGCCAGCGCTTCCGGCACCGCATCAAACCCGGTCACGAGGATTTCGCCCGGCTTCACGCCCTGGCTCTGCAGCGCTTCAATCGCGCCCAGCGCCATATCGTCGTTGGCGGAGAGGATCACCTGCGGGCGCTTCGGCAGCGAAGGCAGCACGCTTTCAACGATGCGCATCCCTTCAGAACGCATCCAGTTGCCGGTCTGATCGGCGACGATCTTGTACTTATCCCCGCCCGCCTTCAGGCTGTCGCGGATCCCTTTGGTGCGTTCAATGTTGGAAGAGGAGCCCGGCTGGCCGGTGAGGAGAATGATGTCCGCGCCGTCGGGGAATTTGGTTTTAACGAAGTCGCCAACCGCCTGGCCGCCCTTGTAGTTGTTGGCGCCGAAGTGCGGCACTTTCTTCTGGCTGTCGACGGAGCGGTCAAGGGTGACGATCGGCAGCTTCGCATCCTGAATCTCATCCACCGCGCTGGAGACCGCGTTCACGTCGTTCGGGGAGACGATAAAGCCCTGCGCCCCGCGGGTGATGGCGTTTTCCAGGTCAGCTACCTGCTTCGGCGAGCTGCCCTGCCCGTCCAGCACCTGAAGCTTCACGCCCATCTCTTTTGCGGCTTTCACCGCCGTGCGCTGCATGTGAACTTCAAACGGCATGGCCAGGTTTGGCGTACTGAAAACGATTTGCTCGTTTTCGGCGAGGGCGGCCCCGGACGTCATGGCGATGAGGGCGGCTACGATCAGTTTTTTCATTATTATGTCTCTCTGTGTAGGGTTGTTGTGTTTAGAGGACGATCTCGCGCTGGCTGCGCAGTGACTCCAGCGCTTTATCCGCAAGGTACAGCGCACGTTCACCATCATCGCCGCTGCAGTCAGGCACCGCTTCGCCGCGCAGGACCGCAACAAAGTGTTCCCATTCCGCGGCGTAGGCGGATTTGTAGCGCTGCAGGAAGAAGTGTTCCGGCAGCGCGCTGGTGCAGCCCTGTTTGCCGTAGTGCTGCACCTGGTTTTCCAGAATGTTGCCCGCGCACAGCAGCCCTTCGGAGCCGTGCAGCTCCAGGCGCTGGTCGTAGCCGTAAGATGAACGGCGGCTGTTGACGATGGTCGCCATCGCGCCGGAGGCATATTTCAGAACGATAAACGCGGTATCGATATCCCCCGCCTCGCCAATCGCCGGATCCACCAGGTTGCTGCCCTGGGCATACACCGACACCGGCTCTTCGCCCATGATGAAGCGCGCCATGTCAAAGTCGTGAATAGTCATATCGCGGAACATGCCGCCGGAGACGCGCACGTACTCAGCAGGCGGCGGAGACGGATCGCGGGAGATGATGAGCAGCGATTCCGGTTTGCCTATGCGCCCGGCCTGCGCGTCGGTTTTCACGCGGCGAAACTGCGGGTCAAAGCGGCGGTTAAAGCCAATGAACAGCGGCACGTCGTACTCTTTGACTACCTTCAGGCAGTCGCGCACGCGGGCGAGGTCAAGGTGTACCGGCTTTTCGCAGAAGATGGCCTTGCCGTGGCGGGCGGCCATTTCAATCAGATCCGCGTGGGTGTCGGTGGCGGAGGCGATCAGCACGGCGTGAACGTTAGGGTCGGTCATCGCCTCGTTCAGGCTCTGCTGGCGGGCCTGATACTGCGCGGCGAGACGGGTGGCAAATTCCTGATTCGGGTCAACCACGGACCAGAGCGTGGTCGCGCCGTGGCTGGCGATGTTAGCTGCATGTACCTGGCCGATTCGGCCAGCGCCCAGTAAAGCAATGTTAAACATAACGGCTCCCGGTGTTGGTGAATGCTGTGAACTAACGACTCTATAAATAAAACATTTATTTCATTTTTATAAATAGTGAAAATTATGTTTTTGAGTGCGGGTTAACACTTTTGAGATGAATGAGATAAATTTTGTTATCAATCTCACAACATGAGTGGACATGCGGCAACTCCCCTCACCCCGGCCCTCTCCCTCAGGGAGAGGGAGTAAAAAACCGCACCGATCCGTCCCCTCTCCCTGCGGGAGAGGGTTAGGGTGAGGGGAAAACAAAAATGAAATGAAAATTTCGTTACGGCAGGAAAACTTAATACTGACGGGCTTTTTTCACCTGCGCCTGCGTTTGCTCAGCGGCCTCACGCACGGCAGACGACGCCGCCACCTGCGCGTCACCGGTTCGCCACCACGAGGCGTAGTCGTGGGTCATGGTCTTCGGCAGCACCTTGATGTCCAGCAGCGTCGGGCCCGGATGCGCCCGCGACGCCACAAGCGCCGCCAGCAGGCTTTGCTCATCGTTCACCCGCCACGCGCGGCAGCCGTAGCTCTCCGCGTTTTGCGCAAAGTCGACCTTCACCAGCGGCCCGTCGAGACGCCCGGTTTCCGGGTTGCGGTGGCGGTTTTCGGTGCCAAAGCTGCCCATGCCGTGCCCCATCTGCAGGTTATTAATGCAGCCGAAGCTGGCGTTATCAAACAGCAGAACGGTGACCTTAATGCCCTCCTGAACGGCGGTTTGCAGCTCGGAGTGCAGCATCATGTAGGAGCCATCCCCCACCATGGCGTACACCGGCTGCTCGGGTCTGGCGAGCTTCGCGCCGATGGCCGCCGCAATCTCGTAGCCCATGCAGGAGTAGCCGTACTCCAGGTGATAGCTGTCCGGCATTTTGACCTGCCAGAGGCGCTGTAAATCCCCCGGCAGCGAACCGGCCGCGCCCACCACGATGGCGTTATCTTCAACATGCTGGTTGATCAGCCCCAGCACCCGCGTCTGGGTCAGGCGGGTGTTAAGCGCCTCGCCGTATTCCGCCAGCTGCGCATCCAGGTGCCCCGCCACTTCGGGCGCGTCGTCAGGACGCCACTGGCGATCCCACAGGCGGCGGCACTCGTCGCGCCAGGCAGACTTCGCCTGAGCGATCGCCTCTCCCCAGCCGCTGCGGTAATCCCCGAGCGCGTGGGTCAAGGCCTGGAGCCCGGTTTGGGCATCGGCAATCAGCGCGGTGGCGTCCAGCTTCAGGGCGTCAAACTCGGCCACGTTCAGCAGCAGGAATTCGACGTCCGGATGGGAAAAGAGCGCCTTGGAGCCGGTAGTAAAGTCGGTAAGGCGCGTGCCGACGCCAATCACTAAATCGGCCTGCGGCGCGAGCTGGTTGGCGGCCATTCCGCCCGTCACACCTATGCCGCCCAGGTTAAGTGGGTGGTCACTTACCAGCGCTCCCTTTCCGGCCTGGGTTTCGGCAAACGGCAGCCGCAGCGTTTCGACAAATTCGCGAAACGCCTCATGCGCGCCGGAATAGCGCACGCCGCCGCCGCACACCACCAGCGGACGACGCTTGCGGGCGATCAGCGCCCGCGCCTGCGCCAGACGCTGCGGATCGGGCGGACGGCGTTCGATGTGGTGCACGCGACGCGCGAAGAAGCTCAGCGGGTAGTCCCAGGCCTCTCCCTGCACGTCCTGCGGCAGGCAGATGGTCACCGCGCCGGTATTGGCGGGGTCAGTAAGCGTTCGCATCGCGCTTAGCATCGCGCTCATCAGCTGCTCGGGGCGGTTGATGCGGTCCCAGTAGCGGGAGACCGGACGGAAGCAGTCGTTGGTGCTGATGCTGAGATCGTGATACTGCTCGATCTGCTGCAGCACCGGGTCCGGCTGGCGGCTGGCGTAGATATCGCCCGGCAGCAGCAGGAGCGGGATGCGGTTCGCCGTGGCGGTGGCCGCCGCCGTGACCATATTGGCGGCGCCCGGCCCGACGGAGGAGGTGACGGCAAAAATGCGCTGACGGCGGTGCTGTTTGGCGAATCCCGTCGCCATATGGGCGATACCCTGCTCGTTGCAGCCCTGCATCACCTGCAGATGGCCCGGGTCCTGCTCCAGCGCCTGGCCGATACCGAGCACGTTGCCGTGCCCAAAGATGGTCGCCACGCCCTCCACGAAGGGCGTTTCGTCACCGTCCACGCTGACGTACTGTTGATTAAGGAACCGGACCAGCGCCTGGGCCATGGTCATACGTTCGGTTTGCATAAAACCTCCTGTCAGCCCAGCGTTGGCATAGAGAACGCAGCGCCTGTCTCCTGCTGCATTTCCGGCCAGCGCGCGGTGATGGTTTTCATTCGGGTGTAGAAGCGCACGCCGTCGCTGCCGTGAACGTTGAGCGCGCCAAAGATGGAACGCTTCCAGCCGCCGAAGCTGTGGAATGCCATCGGCACCGGGATCGGCACGTTGACCCCCACCATGCCCGCCTGCACCTCTTCGCAGAAGCGGCGCGCGCAGCCGCCGTCACGGGTGAAGATCGCCGAACCATTACCATATTCATGGCGGTTAATCAGAGCCACCGCGCTGGCGTAATCTGCTACGCGCACCACAGAAAGCACCGGGCCAAAAATCTCTTCTTTATAGATGGTCATCTCCGGGGTGACGTTATCGAACAGCGTCGGCCCGACGAAGTAGCCCTGCTCGTGCCCCTTCACGCTGAAGCCGCGACCGTCCACGCGAAGTTTCGCTCCCTGCGACTCGCCGCTGTCGATGTAGCCCAGCACCTTGCTGCGGTGTACGGAGGAGATGAGCGGCCCCATTTCGTTTTCCGGCGACTGGTCCAGGCCCGGCCCGACGCGCAGCGCGGCAATCTGTTTTTCCAGCCGGGCGCAGAGGTCATCGGCGGTTTTATCCCCCACCGCCAGCACCACCGAGAGCGCCATGCAGCGTTCCCCCGCCGCGCCGTAGGCCGCGCCCATGATGGCGTTGGTCGCCATCTCCATGTCGGCATCCGGCATCAGGATGCAGTGGTTTTTCGCGCCGCCCAGCGCCTGGCAGCGCTTTCCGTGGGCGGACGCGGTCTGGTAAATGTATTCCGCAATCGGCGTGGAGCCGACAAAGCTCACCGCCTGCACGCGTGGGTCGGTCAGGAGCACGTCAACAGACTCCTTATCGCCCTGCACCACGTTGAACACGCCGTCCGGCAGGCCGGCCTCTTTCAGCAGCTGCGCCAGCGCCAGCGCCAGAGAAGGATCTTTTTCCGACGGTTTCAGCACGAAGGTGTTGCCGGTCGCCAGCGCAACCGGGAACATCCACATCGGCACCATCGCCGGGAAGTTAAACGGCGTGATCCCGGCGCAGACGCCGAGCGGCTGCATCAGCGAGTGGCTGTCGACGCCCGTGCCGACGTTCGCAGAGTGTTCACCCTTTTGCAGGTGCGGGATGCCGCAGGCAAATTCCACCACCTCCAGGCCGCGGGTCAGTTCGCCCACCGCGTCGGAGAAGACCTTGCCGTGCTCTTCGCTGATGATGCGGGCCAGGCGCTCCATGTTCTCTTCCAGTAGCGCCTTGAAGCGGAACATCACGCGCGCGCGCTTCAGCGGAGCATGACGCGCCCACGCCGGAAACGCCTGCTGCGCGGCGGCAATCGCCTGTTCGGTTTCCTGCGCCGTACTCATCACCACCTGGCGGATCTGCTCGCCGGTGGCCGGGTTGAAGATCGCCTGAACGCGCTGGCCTGAACCGGTGACACATTCGCCGTGAATAAAATTCGCTACCGTCTCCATCCTTAACCTCTCGCTGTTGATACGTGACTGTTAACTGAACACTGTGTACTGAACACTATATATGAAACAAATATTCCATTTTAAGTTGAAATAAAATAAATGATGATTATTGTGATCAAGGATGGATTTTTATGTTAACAGCCAACAACACTGACGCAGCGTGCGCTATTAAGGGATTTCGGGCGAGGAAATGACTGAAGTTTCTGTTTCATTTTTGCTGCCAGATGGATGGCCGACATTTAAAAGACGCGGTTTTGCGTTTAGAATCATAAGACTGTATTTGGGGGATAAGATGACGACAGCAACCAGCCTGAACGAACTGCAGCAGCAAATCCGCGATCGCTACGATAGCCTGAGCAAGAGGCTGCAGCAGGTCTCCCGCTACGTGCTGGATAACACCAACAGCGTGGCCTTTGATACGGTTGCCGTCATTGCCGAGCGCGCCGACGTGCCGCCCTCGACGCTGATCCGCTTTGCCAACGCCTTTGACTTCACCGGCTTCAACGAAATGAAACAGCTGTTTCGCATGAACCTGGTGGAGGAGACCGCCAGCTACAGCGACCGCGCCCGGCTGTTCCGCGAGATGGAGAGCGAGGCAGTGCCGGAAACGCCGCTCGATATTCTGCAGGAGTTCGCCCGCTCGAACGCGCAGGCGCTGCAGCAGCTGGCCGCCCGCGCCGAGCCGGAAATGCTGGAGCGCGCGGTACAGCTGCTGGCCGACGCCGACACCATCTACATCGCCGGACTGCGCCGCTCCTTTAGCGTCGCCGCGTATCTGACCTACGCCCTGAGTCACCTCGAGTGCCGCCCTATCCTGCTCGACGGCATGGGCGGGATGCTGCGCGAGCAGATTAGCCGCATTAAGGCGCGCGACATCGTGGTGTCGATCAGCTTCTCGCCGTACGCGGAAGAGACGGTGATGGTCAGCGAAACCGCCGCCAGCGTCGGCGCGCGGCAGATCGTGATTACGGACAGCCAGATCAGCCCGCTGGCGACGTTCAGCGATCTCTGCTTTGTGGTGAAAGAGGCACAGGTGGATGCGTTCCGGTCTCAGTCGGCAACGCTGTGCCTGGTGCAGTCGCTGGTGGTGGCGCTGGCGTATCGCCGGGATAACAGCGGAAAATAGTTCACGCCTCCGGCCCGGCACGCCGGGCCGCAGACTTTACGTTATTTTTTATATTCTTTTATTTTTGATAAATGTTCGAGCTTCTTTCGTTTCCACCATAAAGATAGCAATGAAGATGCCTCGTCATCAGTCTTATCCATAATGACTGGCTGATTGATAGACATGATGCTTAATGCCGAGGTAAACATAATCAATAAGCACACCGCAGCATTACCTTCATTATACCATGACCTTGTAAAGATCCCCGTGAGGTACAAACCGTAGCAACTACCAAGGAAAAGCATAGCATTAAGTAATAATGCAATAATTCGCCACTTTCCTAATAAATATAATTTAGCTTCAAAATATTCCATAGAGACTCCATGTTATTGGGGAACCAGATTCATCAGGCCACCATAATGTTTGGCTGAATTCTTATCTAGGAACTCTGCTCTACTTTACGCAGCGAGGCGCAGGAAATGCATTCCTGTATCTAAATAACTTTGCATATTGCCTATCCACTTTAGCCCGGCTTTGTTGATTACCGGTGAATGCAATGGCAGCACTTATGAGGTAGATAAATCATCCGTCTAAGTAATCACCGCCAGCGCCATAAGGCTGCGGGAGAACTTATTTTATTCTTAATCGTTCTGGTACAGCATTATTCATTGTGACCAGACGTGACGCTTAGCAGGACATCCGAAAGCTAGCTCACTCAGTGACAACGGTGTGGTGGATAATCGATTCCACCGTTCGGCGGCCTGCAGCGCTGAAAACGCTTGAATGCAATTTTCCATCCCCGGCAGAAACCAAAGCGCTTGATGCTGACAAACGTATATTTTGAACATGAAGGGTGATAGCGACAGCGCCGTCTGACGCTGTCTGGTGCATGTTTGCGGTAAAGCAGTATCAGCCAGAAGCTCAGACTACGCAGCACAGTTACACCTCTTTCCTGAAGGTAATAACATAGTACTGCATAAATTTGACCTTACTGCCGCCAAAACAGCCCGGTCGTTCTTCAATACCGATAGTATCAACTCGCTGAAATTCCCAGCCCTGCGCTGCCCACTCGTTGACCACGTCCTCAAGGTATTGCGCAGCAATACCGATTTTGTTGTCTTTAGCCCTGACTGAAATGTTGGGTGGAACCTGGACCATTTTGTACTGAAACATTAGATTAACCTTGTTGTTAACGGTGGCTGATTATTCGCTCTGCCAGGAATAGCGACAGAGGCGTTAAATGCCGCTGGACATTTATTATTTGCATAAGCTGGCTCTGTGCACAGTGATTGCTTTACTTAACTCTTCGCACATCTGCTGTAGTACCTTCAACCTGCATTTTGTAACCTGTTCCGCTATTGTAAATTAATGCCTCCGGTCTGTATGAATACTTGTATTCATAGTGGTAGGTGCATTGCTTCCACACCTGCCCGTTAGTGAGAGTGTAAACGGTTTCGCCTTCCCATCCTTTAAATTCGCCATCAATTCGTGATTGGATGACATCAGTGATTTGTCTGACGGGTACAACTTTGTCTTTCCCATCTATCTGCAGATAAAACCGCCCATTCGCTCGTAAGAGATTGACATCAGGTCGATAGGCATAATGATACCAGTACATGTATTGCGCCTGTATCCAGTATGTCCCGTCAACAAACCTGAATAAAACCTCGTCATCAAACCCTTCGAAGTCACCATCGATTTTTGCTTTGCGTACAAGTTCATATGTGCTCATGGTCATTCTCCATTGGATATAACTTTTTCTCTACTACAAGCTACTCCTTTATTTGTGGTGATATCAACCGCAAATAGGAGCATGGTCTAAATATTTCGGTAAAATATTCATGACACGAATATTTTATTTTTTAAACATATCTCTTGTGAATTTTTTATGATGGAATTCGAGGCGCGTCAAATAAATTCTGGTTAGTCCGTTACGATTATTACAAACCTGGCTTATATTGCTACCAGGCAGGGCTAACAGGAAACAGGGCGATGGGTTTAATTAGAAAACTACGCAGTATTTTAGGACATCAATCTGGCAAGAGAGAACCTTCATCTACGTATGAACGCAACACGGAACTGGAGGGTAAATGGCTTACCGTGGATCACCCTTACTTCTTCGGTCACGCAAATATTTCGCCGGATAAGCGCTGGGTGGTGGGCTGCGATGATTCGGATGGTGGCAGCCTTGGCGGCCACAGGATGAAGGGCAATGGCCGTGTCATTCTTGTCGATTACCCCTCTGACAGGATTGTGTATGAGCTAAAATGTTTTGCACGCCCTGTCGATGCCGCTGTTTCTGATTCCGGTAGTTTCATAGTCCACGATTGTGGTTTCGGTAGTGCACTTAGCGGGGATGTCATCGCTATCAACACCAGCGGTGATGAAATCTACCGTCGGCATTACTGCGCCAATATCTTTAATATTGGTTTGTCCCAATGTGGCAGGTACGCAGCTGTCCAGACAGCAAATGCAGATAATAAAGACAGTAATATTTTGGAGGTTCTCGATCTTCAAAAAAGACAGCAAATGTTTACAGTTCGCCCCGTCGGGACCTGGGCAGATTGCTATTTATTCGATACAAACGCTGACGGAGAGTTATGCCAACTACGCGTCAATCTTCGTGATCTTGGATACTTCCGTTATTCCACCGCTGGTGAGTTCCTTGATGCTGAATCACTACAGATAGCCCAGTTGGACAAAGGTGATTACACCACAAAGATTATGGCCGCGCAGGAGTTGCTTAAGACGGATACCACCGAGGAAAGCGCCAGGAAAGCTCTGAGCGTCGCTGATACAGCTCTTACGCAGGGAGCCCGAGAACGATATGACTGGGGAGCGCTAGCTCACAGGATCAGAGGGGAGTCGTTTGAATCGCTTGGGCAGTTATCTGACGCTTTGGAAGCCTATGAACAGGCACTTGCAATGAATCCTAAAGTGGGTGTATTGCGCCGGGCAACCACTCTGCGTAAAAAACTTTCTGCAAAGAAATAAAACGCCCTCCTAATACGGTGCAAGTAAAATAAGTAAAGATGATTAGACGAAATGGCACGAAACCGTGATCATTTTAGCCAGCGCACAAAAACCGAACTGGCTCTTCGGGTCAGCTATCATTATTCAAAATGTAAATGTCCAACTATATGTACAAAAAAGCCCGCAGTTACGCGGGCTAAGAGTACTTTACTGTTTTTACGCGCTGGCTATTGCCAGTCGTTAAATCATTCCCACTCAATCGTAGCCGGTGGCTTACCGCTGATGTCATACACCACGCGGGAAATACCGTTCACTTCGTTGATGATGCGGTTAGACACACGGCCCAGGAAGTCATACGGCAGGTGCGCCCAGTGCGCGGTCATGAAGTCGATGGTTTCCACCGCACGCAGGGAGACAACCCAGTCGTACTTACGGCCATCGCCCATTACGCCGACGGAGCGAACCGGCAGGAACACGGTGAACGCCTGGCTTACCTTGTTGTACAGGTCAGCTTTGTGCAGCTCTTCGATGAAGATCGCGTCCGCGCGACGCAGCAGGTCGCAGTACTCTTTCTTCACTTCGCCCAGCACGCGCACGCCCAGACCCGGACCCGGGAACGGGTGACGGTAGAGCATGTCGTACGGCAGACCCAGTTCCAGACCGATCTTGCGCACTTCGTCTTTGAACAGCTCGCGCAGCGGTTCAACCAGGCCCATCTTCATCTCTTTCGGCAGGCCGCCCACGTTGTGGTGAGATTTGATGACGTGTGCTTTACCTGTTGCGGAGGCCGCAGACTCGATCACGTCAGGGTAGATGGTGCCCTGCGCCAGCCACTTCACGTCTTCCAGCTTCAGCGCTTCTTCGTCGAACACTTCCACGAACACGCGGCCGATGATCTTACGTTTGGCTTCCGGATCGTTCTCGCCTTTCAGCGCGTCCAGGAAGCGCTGCTCGCCTTCCACGTGAACGATGTTCAGACCGAAGTGGTCGCCGAACATGTCCATGACCTGCTGGGCTTCGTTCAGACGCAGCAGACCGTTGTCCACGAAGACGCAGGTCAGGTTTTTACCGATGGCGCGGTGCAGCAGCATCGCGGTCACGGAGGAGTCCACGCCGCCGGAGAGGCCGAGGATCACTTTGTCATCGCCAACCTGCTGGCGGATACGCTCAACGGCGTCGTCGATGATTTTTGCCGGGGTCCACAGAGCTTCACACTGACAGATGTCGCGAACGAAGCGCTCCAGCATGCGCATACCCTGACGGGTGTGGGTCACTTCCGGGTGGAACTGTACGCCGTAGAAGCGTTTTTCTTCGTTCGCCATGATGGCAAACGGGCAGCTTTCGGTGCTGGCAACGGTCACGAAGTCAGACGGGATGGCGGTGACTTTGTCGCCGTGGCTCATCCACACGTCCAGCAGCGGTTTGCCGTCTGCGGTCAGGGAGTCTTCGATACCGCGCACCAGCGCGCTGTCGGTGACGACTTCTACCTGTGCGTAGCCAAACTCGCGCTCGTTAGAGCCTTCTACGTGGCCGCCCAGCTGCATTGCCATAGTCTGCATACCGTAGCAAACGCCGAATACCGGCACGCCAGCTTCGAACACGTACTGCGGCGCGCGCGGGCTGTTCTCTTCGGTGGTGCTTTCCGGGCCGCCGGACAGGATGATGCCGCTTGGATTGAATTCGCGAATCTGTGCTTCCGTGACATCCCACGCCCACAGCTCACAGTAAACGCCCAGTTCACGTACGCGACGCGCCACCAGCTGAGTGTACTGAGAACCGAAGTCCAGGATGAGAATGCGATGTTTATGAATGTTTTCCGTCATTGACGCTAATTCCGAGGCAAGTGAAACAAAAACAGAGCGCCCGGCAGAAGCCGGGCGCGGAAACTTATCAGGAGCCCAGACGGTAGTTCGGGGACTCTTTGGTGATCGTCACGTCGTGAACGTGGCTCTCCTGGATACCCGCACCGCTGATGCGTACGAATTCCGCTTTAGTACGCAGCAGGTCAATGGTACCACAGCCGGTCAGACCCATACAGGAACGCAGGCCGCCCATCTGCTGGTGAATGATCTCTTTCAGACGGCCTTTATAGGCAACGCGACCTTCGATACCTTCCGGCACCAGTTTGTCAGCGGCGTTATCGGTCTGGAAGTAACGGTCAGAGGAGCCTTTGGACATCGCGCCCAGGGAGCCCATACCGCGGTAAGATTTGTAAGAACGGCCCTGGTAGAGTTCGATTTCACCCGGGGATTCTTCGGTACCGGCCAGCATGGAGCCTACCATTACGGCAGCTGCGCCCGCGGCGATCGCTTTGGCGATGTCGCCTGAGAAGCGGATACCGCCGTCAGCGATAACCGGAATACCGGTGCCTTCCAGCGCTTCAACCGCGTCAGACACGGCGGTGATCTGCGGAACGCCCACGCCGGTCACGATACGGGTAGTACAGATGGAGCCAGGGCCGATACCCACTTTCACCGCGCTGCAGCCAGCGTCAGCCAGCGCGCGAGCGCCTGCGCCAGTGGCCACGTTACCGCCGATGATCTGCAGATCAGGGTATTTGGCACGGGTATCACGAATACGTTGCAGAACGCCTTCGGAGTGGCCGTGAGAGGAGTCAATCAGCAGGACGTCAACGCCCGCAGCGACCAGCGCGTCAACGCGCTCTTCGTTACCAGCGCCCGCGCCAACCGCAGCGCCAACGCGCAGACGGCCATGCTCGTCTTTACAGGCGTTAGGCTTACGTTCTGCTTTCTGGAAATCTTTAACGGTGATCATGCCGCGCAGGTGGAAGTTGCTGTCAACAACCAGCGCTTTTTCAACGCGTTTTTCGTGCATTTTTGCCAGCACCACGTCGCGGGTTTCACCTTCGCGAACGGTGACCAGACGCTCTTTTGGCGTCATGTACACGCTGACAGGCTGGTTCAGGTCAGTCACGAAACGCACGTCACGACCGGTGATGATACCGACCAGTTCGTTCTCTTCGGTCACCACCGGGTAACCGGCGAAGCCGTTACGTTCGGTCAGGGCTTTCACTTCGTGCAGCGTGGTGGTTGGCAGAACGGTCTGTGGGTCAGACACGATGCCGGATTCATGTTTCTTCACGCGGCGAACTTCTTCCGCCTGACGTTCGATAGACATGTTTTTGTGAATAAAGCCAATGCCACCTTCCTGTGCCAGGGCGATAGCCAGGCGCGCTTCAGTCACGGTGTCCATTGCCGCAGAGAGCATAGGAATGTTCAGGCGAATGGTTTTCGTCAACTGCGTGCTGAGATCGGCAGTATTCGGCAGAACAGTGGAGTGAGCGGGAACGAGGAGGACGTCGTCAAACGTCAGTGCTTCTTTAGCGATACGTAGCATGGGCAATATCTCTGACCTGGGTGGTTAAATATTGCCGTGGCATTATACAGAGCGTAACCGATTGCATCTACACTTTTTTATAAAAAAGCTTGCGATTGCCTCTCAGCAGGTTACTATCGACTGAATAACTTGCTGATTTAGAATTTGATCCCGCTCACATGTTATCCTCTCAATCCCCCTCAATTTATACCGTCAGCCGCCTGAATCAGACGGTGCGTTTGCTGCTTGAGCAGGAAATGGGGCAGGTCTGGATCAGCGGTGAGATCTCTAACTTCACGCAGCCGTCCTCCGGTCACTGGTACTTTACCTTAAAAGACGACACCGCCCAGGTGCGCTGCGCGATGTTCCGCAACAGCAACCGTCGCGTGACGTTTCGTCCTCAGCACGGCCAGCAGGTTCTGGTTCGCGCCAATATCACTCTGTATGAACCGCGCGGCGATTATCAGATCATCGTCGAGAGCATGCAGCCTGCGGGCGAAGGCCTGCTGCAGCAGAAGTATGAACAGCTAAAAGCCAGGCTCTCTGCCGAAGGGCTGTTCGACCAGCAGTACAAAAAACCGCTGCCCTCCCCCGCCCACTGCGTTGGGGTCATCACCTCGAAAACCGGTGCGGCACTGCACGATATTTTGCACGTGCTGAAGCGTCGCGATCCTTCCCTGCCCGTCATCATCTACCCGACCGCCGTTCAGGGTGACGATGCTCCGGGCCAGATAGTTCGCGCCATTGAGCTGGCGAACGCCCGTCAGGAGTGCGACGTATTAATCGTCGGGCGCGGCGGCGGCTCGCTGGAAGACTTGTGGAGCTTTAACGACGAGCGCGTGGCGCGGGCAATCTTTGCAAGCCTGATCCCCGTGGTAAGCGCCGTCGGCCACGAAACGGACGTAACGATAGCCGATTTTGTCGCGGATCTGCGCGCGCCTACGCCGTCCGCGGCGGCGGAAGTGGTCAGCCGGAACCAGCTGGAGCTGCTGCGTCAGATTCAGAACGGCCAGCAGCGTCTTGAGATGGCGATGGACTACTTCCTTGCCAACCGTACCCGCCGCTTTACCCAGCTTCATCATCGTCTTCAGCAGCAGCACCCGCAGCTGCGTCTGGCGCGTCAGCAGACCGTGCTGGAGCGCCTGCGTCAGCGCATGAGCTTTGCGGTGGACGCGCAGCTCAAGCGCGCGGTATCGCGCCAGCAGCGCGTAACCCAGCGCCTGAATCAGCAGAACCCGCAGCCGAAAATTTATCGCGCGCAAACGCGGATCCAGCAGCTGGAGTATCGTCTGGCGGAAACTGTCCGGGCGCGCCTGAGCACCACCCGCGAGCGTTTTGGCAATGCGGTGACCCATCTTGAAGCGGTCAGCCCCCTCTCCACGCTGGCGCGCGGCTATAGCGTGACGACGGCGACGGACGGCAAAGTGCTGAAGCAGACCAAACAGGTGAATACCGGCGATGTGCTGACGACGCGTCTTTCAGACGGCTGGGTAGAAAGCGAAGTGAAATCAATTAAACCGGTGAAAAAGACGCGTCAGCGTAAAACCGGATAATTCCTCGCCGGTTACTTACTATACTGCTGCTATTCCCTTTTTTAATAAGGAGAGCAGCATGCCCCATCTTCATAGCGTTATTCCCCCTTATATTCTTCGTCGTATTATCGAAAGCGGTTCCGAGCCGCAGCAGCGCTGTGCCCGTCAGACCTTAACCCACGTCCAGACGCTGATGGCCCACATGCCCGGCAAACCCGCCGCGCCGCACGTGAATAAAGCCGGACAGCTGGAACGCGATATTTACGACGCGAAGCAAACCCAGGAGCTGCCGGGTACGCAGGTGCGTTACGAAGGCCAGCCGTCGAACGACGATGTGGCGGTGGATGAAGCCTACGATTATT
The DNA here is from genome assembly GCF_041679625.1 of Enterobacter cloacae complex sp. ESBL7. NCBI lineage: Bacteria > Pseudomonadati > Pseudomonadota > Gammaproteobacteria > Enterobacterales > Enterobacteriaceae > Enterobacter > Enterobacter cloacae complex sp. ESBL7. The sequence continues at coordinate 80,858 of NZ_JBGORN010000002.1, read as the reverse complement.
TAGGTATTACCCATGATTTCTTCTGGAAAGAATATCAGCGTGATTCGCTCGATAATAAAGGGCTTATTTTGACCGGCACCGTGCATTACGGCCGGGAATATCAGAACGCCTTCTGGAACGGTCAGCAGATGGTATTTGGCGACGGCGACGGGGAAATATTTAACCGCTTTACCATCGCCATCGACGTGGTGGCGCACGAGCTGAGCCACGGCGTGACCGAGACCGAAGCCGGGCTTATCTATTTTGAACAGTCGGGCGCGCTGAACGAGTCTCTGTCGGACGTGTTTGGCTCGCTGGTCAAACAGTACCATCTGAAGCAAACCGCCGATAAAGCTGACTGGCTCATTGGTGAAGGGCTGCTGGCGAAAGGGATCAACGGCAAAGGGCTGCGCTCAATGTCTGAACCCGGCACCGCCTATGACGATCCTCTGCTCGGCAAAGACCCGCAGCCTGCGCACATGAAAGATTTCATTAAAACGCGCGAGGATAACGGCGGCGTGCATCTGAACTCCGGCATTCCCAACCGGGCATTTTATCTTGCCGCGACGGCGATCGGCGGCTACGCCTGGGAAAAAGCGGGTTATGCCTGGTACGACACGGTTTGCGATCGCAAACTGGCGCAGGATGCGGATTTTGAGGCCTTCGCAAAACTGACGATCGCGCACGGAGAGAAACGCTCCGGCAGCGACGCTGGTGCGGCCATTAAACAAGCCTGGGAACAGGTGGGAGTGTTGTAAATGCAGGTTCCGGAACTGACGGATGACGCCGTGGTTGAGCTGGCCCGGGAAGGCGGCGTCGCTTTTATTCCCAAGCTGAGCGGACAGCGCACCATCGCTCTCTCCTCGCTCAATGAGGCCCAGCGCCAGCGGCTGGTGAGCATCCTGGAGCAGGCTTTTCCACGCGGTCAGCCGCCCGGGCAAGCCTCTTCACCCGGCAGCGGCGACCAGCGCTATTTCCGCATCCAGATTGTCTGGACCGGGCAAAATCAGGCGCACTACGCCGATATCATCGTGCTGGTGCCCGAGCAGGAAGCGCCCGAGTCGCTGGTCGAGCTGTGGAAGAAAGGCGAATGCTGCGTCTGCGATTAACCTTCGGCCCGAACAAACTCCACGCGTTTTTTAGAGATAAGACCGTGGCCGTTCTGGCAGAAATAGTCCACCGCCCCGCAGGCCTTTAATACCTGGAGCGGCTGATGACACTCCGGGCAGCGGGCTTCAAGCGCAATATCTTTATTACAGCTGTCGCAGTGCGCTACGCCGTTCTGGGGCTCCAGCGGTGCCTGGCATTCCGGGCAGGTAATCGACATATTCTCTCCTGTTGGGTTTTACCGGGACAGGATAACTGCCCCGGTAGGCTGAACATTATCAGGCTTCAGCTGCCGGTTTAGTCTGCGCATTTTCCAGCATGCGTCGCACCGGAACAATAAGGACGATCAGTACCGCGGCACAAATCAGCAGCGCGATGGAGCAGCGCGCGAAGAGATCCGGCAGCATATCCAGCTGATCGGCCTTCACGTGGCCGCCGATCAGGCCCGCCGCCAGGTTACCCAGCGCGCTGGCGCAGAACCACAGCCCCATCATCTGGCCGCGCATTCTTTCCGGCGCAAGCAGCGTCATGGTCGCAAGGCCAATCGGACTCAGGCACAGTTCGCCGAGCGTCAGCATCAGGATACTGCCCACCAGCCAGAACGGCGACACGCCCGCTCCACCGCTGCTCAGCACGTTCTGTGCCGCCAGCATCATCAGGCCAAAGCCTGCCGCCGCGCACAGAATACCAATAACAAACTTGGTGATGCTGCTCGGACGAATGTTTTTGCTCGCGAGCTTCGGCCATGCCCAGCTAAACACTGGTGCCAGCAGGATGATGAACAGGGCGTTGATTGACTGGAACCACACCGCCGGGATTTCAAAATCACCAATCATGCGGTTAGTGTAGTCGTTGGCAAACAGGTTGAACGAGGTTGGCTTCTGCTCAAACGCGGACCAGAAGAACGCCGCGGAAATCAGCAGAATAAAGCAGACCAACAGCCTGGCGCGCTCTTTACGGTTCAGCCCCGCAAAGACAAACAGATAAATAAAGTAGAGGGCTACGGACGCCGCAATCACGTAGACCAGCACGCTGGCTACCGCGACCGGGTTAATCACAATCACGCCCTGCGCAATCAGCGTCACGATCGTTGCCACGCCTGCCGCCAGCGCCAGCAGCCATACGCCCACGCCGTTACGCTTCACCACCGGGCTGTTCCAGGTAGAGTCGAGGCCGACTTCGCCGTCATAGCGTTTCATTGCCGGAACGGCAAACACGCGGAAGATAATCAGCGCCACCAGCATCCCGATGCCGCCAATACCAAAGCCCCAGTGCCAGCCGTGGGTTTTAATCAGCCAGCCGGAAATCAGCGGCGCGATGAACGAGCCCATGTTGATGCCCATATAGAACAGCGAGAAACCGCCGTCACGACGCGCGTCGCCTTTTTTATAAAGGGTGCCGACCATCACCGAGATACAGGTTTTGAACAGCCCGGAGCCAAGCACAATGAACATCAGGCCGATAAAGAACAGGTTGTTCCCCATCACCGCTGAGAGCGCGATCGACAGGTGGCCGAGCGCAATCAGGATCGAACCGTACCAGACGGCTCTCTGCTGACCGAGCCAGTTATCCGCCAGCCAGCCGCCCGGCAGCGCGGCCAGGTACATGGTACCGGCAAAGATACCGACAATCGCCGAGGCGTTTTCACGCGCCAGGCCCATCCCGCCGTCATAGACGGTGGCGGCCATAAACAGGATCAGTAACGGACGAATGCCGTAAAACGAGAAACGCTCCCACATCTCGGTGAAGAACAGGGAACCGAGCGGATACGGATGGCCGAAGAACGTTCGGCTCTCTCTTTGATTAACAGTGGATTGCATAATTCTCCCGAAAGGTATGTCGTCGTGCTTGTAAACACCAGCAGGTACGCCGGCCAGTTACGTATCTGGCCGATTTTTTACATGCGGCGAAAAGTTAGTTAACCATTTGATAACCAGGCGCTAGTTTTGTCTAGTACCAGACCCTGGACTTTAAGATGAAAATTCGACGATTGTCTACTTTCTTAGATTTAAACTTGGTTAAAAGTGAATAGTGATTGACTTCACACAGAGAAAACCGGCGGTATGATTGGACAAAAAAAAGCCCGCGATAAACGCGGGCTTTCGTGAAGCGGGTAAAGCTTATTTGCTTTTCTTAATGTGCTTAATCAAGCGCTTACGCTTACGCATCTGGTTTGGCGTCAGGGTGTTGCGCTTGTTGGCAAACGGGTTTTCCCCTTCCTTGAACTGGATACGGATAGGCGTGCCCATCACGTCCAGCGATTTACGGAAGTAGTTCATCAGATAGCGCTTGTAGGAATCCGGCAGGTCTTTCACCTGGTTACCGTGAATAACTACGATTGGCGGGTTATAACCACCGGCGTGGGCATATTTCAGCTTCACGCGACGGCCGCGCACCAGCGGCGGCTGATGGTCTTCTGCAGCCATGTTCATGATGCGGGTCAGCATCGCGGTGCTCTGACGACGGGTGGAGCTGTCGTACGCTTCACGCACGGATTCGAACAGGTTACCCACACCGCTGCCGTGCAGCGCAGAGATAAAGTGCACGCGGGCGAAGTCGATAAAGCCCAGACGGAAGTCGAGAGTCTCTTTCACCTGCTCGCGCACTTCATTGCTCAGGCCATCCCACTTGTTGACCACGATAACCAGTGAGCGCCCACTATTGAGGATAAAGCCGAGCAGAGAGAGATCCTGATCGGAGATACCTTCGCGTGCGTCGATGACCAGCAGCACTACGTTGGCATCTTCGATCGCCTGCAGGGTTTTGATAACGGAGAATTTTTCCACCACATCGGTGATTTTCCCGCGCTTACGCACCCCGGCGGTGTCGATGAGGACATACTCACGCTCATCGCGCTGCATAGGAATGTAGATACTGTCACGGGTGGTGCCCGGCATGTCGTAAACGACCACGCGCTCTTCACCCAGAATACGGTTAGTAAGCGTAGACTTACCTACGTTTGGACGACCCACGATGGCCAGCTTGATCGGCAGATCCTGCGGGTTGAAGTCGTCTTCAGGCTCTTCTTCGCCCTCTTCTCCGTCTTCGAACTGCGCCCAGTATTCAGCGTCTTCGTCTACTTCTTCCGGCGGGTTTACTTCGTCAACCCACGGCAGCAGAACGGTTTCCAAAAGGCTGGTGACGCCACGGCCATGCGATGCCGCAATCGGGTAGATTTCACCCAGGCCCAGAGACCAGAAATCCGCGACGGCCTGATCGGCATCGATGCCGTCAGTTTTGTTCGCCACCAGGAAGGTCGGCTTTTCGCGTGAACGCAGATGCTTGGCAATAGCGGAATCCGCCGGCATCAGGCCAGCGCGCGCATCCACCATAAACAGCACCACATCCGCTTCTTCAATCGCCAGCAGCGACTGTTCCGCCATGCGGGTTTCAACGCCGTCTTCTGTGCCGTCAATACCACCGGTATCAATACAGATGAACTCGCGTCCTTCCACCTCTGCACGACCGTACTTACGGTCACGCGTCAGCCCCGGGAAATCCGCAACCAGCGCATCACGGGTGCGTGTTAAACGGTTAAAAAGAGTGGATTTTCCAACGTTAGGGCGCCCGACAAGCGCGACCACAGGTACCATGTTTGAAGCCTCATAAAATTCAAAATAACGTCGCTTTCGCGGCGTTTTTAAAAATGTCAAAACGGCTCCTGAGTGAACAGGAGCCGTTTAGTATACTACAACCGCCGGGTAATTAACGCGTGATCGCGTACAGCGTGCCGTCTTTTGCCTGAATCAGCAGTTTGCCGTCGGCCACAACCGGATCGGTCAGGAAGCCAGAGCTGTCGACTTTTTGCTGTGCAACAAAGCGGCCGTTATCCGGATCGATCCAGTGCATATACCCTTCGCTGTCGCCAACCACCAGGCTACCGTTGTACAGTGCCGGAGCAGTCAGCAGACGGTGCAGCAGATCGCTTTGCGTCCACAGCGTCACGCCGCCTTCGGTGCTCAGCGCCAGCAGACGGTCGTTCTGATCGACCATATAGATGCGGTTACCCTCAACGATGAAATCGTTCACAGAGCCCAGCTCACGTTTCCACATGATCTGGCCGCTGCGCAGATCCAGCGCGGTCAGGTTGCCGTTATAGGCCAGCGCGTAAACCACACCGTTAACAATGACCGGCGTTGTGTCTACGTCGCTCAGACGGTCAATTTCCGTTGAGCCGGTGGCCTGAGAGATACGCTGCTGCCAGATCATCTGACCCTGCTGCATCAGCACGGCGCTCACGCGACCGTTGTCACCGCCCACAATGGCAGCACCAAATGCGGTAGCCGGTGCTGATTCGCCGCGCAGAGAGAGCGCAGGCATATCCAGGTTAACGGTCCATTTCACCAGACCGTCAGCTTCGTTCAGCGCCTGCAGCTGGCCGTTGCTGGTATGAATCAGCACCAGACCGTCGCTCACCACCGGACGAGACAGGGATTCACCCGCTACGGTTGTTTGCCAGGCAATAGAGCCGTCGCTGCTGTTCAGCGCATAAACCTGCGCTTTTTCGCTGCCCACGTAAACATGGCCACCGGCAACGGTTAGACCGCCAGAGAGCAGTGCAGGTTTACGGGAGAACCAGCCGTCTTTTTCCGCCAGGTTAACGGACCATACTTCTTTCCCGTCATCGGCGTTCACCGCTTTCACGGTACCTTTGCGGTCAGCGGCATAGACAACGCTGTCTGCATACGCAGGATGAAGGTTGGAATAGAAATCACCAATCCCATTGCCCACGGAGACATCCCACGCGGTGGATGGGGTAAACTGGTTTTCAACCGTCGGCAGTGGGGACATTTTCACAACGTCTTCTTCGCCACTGAACAGTGAACAACCACTCAATAACGTAACAGAAAGCAGTCCTGGCAGAAGTAATTTACGCAATTGCATCGGGTCCCTCTCAGACGGACAAATTATTTATTTTCATCTGCATCATTTCGCTCAGCGCAGGTGAAGCATTGCTCTCTACGCCAGCTTGCCACGCTTTACGCGCGCCCGCTTTGTCACCTTTGCTCAGCAGTGCTTCACCGCGCAGATCGGCAACGATGGCAGCAAAACCTTCGCCTTTGATGGTATCGAGCGTTTTCAGCGCATCGTCAGCTTTTTTCTGCTGAACCTGAATACGTGCCAGGCGCAGATTGATCACCGCTTTCAGGTTCTCATCGCTGGCCGCAGCAAGGCTCTGAGAGAGCTGTGCAGCGGCTTTATCCAGTTCGTTCTTATCAACGTACTGCTGAGCCACTTCCAGCGCAGCCAGTGCACCGTAGGTGTTTTTGTTGTCAGCCGCAAATTTTTCTGCCGCAGTCAGCGTTTGCGGCTGATCGGCACGAATGGCGCTCACGGTATTTTCATAGGACAGAGACGCGCCGCGCGCGGAATCCGCCTGATGATTGTTCCAGTAACGCCAGCCCACCAGCGCACCGATACCTAAAACAACCCCAACAACCAGCGCTTTGCCGTTTTCAACAAAGAAGCGCTTAATCGCGTCGACCTGATCGTGTTCGTTCTCGTAAATTTCCACGCAGTCCTTCTCCTTAGCCCAATAGAGTGCGCAAGTGCGCCGCAACGCCGTCCTGCGTTACCGTTGTCTGCTCACCAGAGCGCAGGTCCTTCACCACCACTTCGCCGTTAGCCACTTCGGACTCACCCAGCACCAGTGCAATACTTGCGCCCCACTTATCGGCACGAGCAAACTGTTTTTTAAAGTTGCCGCCGCCATGGTTGGTCATCAGCTTAATGCCCGGCAGCGCATCGCGCACGCGTTCGGCAAGCTGCATCGCCGCAGACTGCGTTTCCGCGCCTGAAGCCACCAGGTATATATCGACAACGGAATCTGCTTTAAATTCCGGATTAACTGCCTGAACCAGCAAAACAAGTCGCTCAAGGCCCATCGCGAAGCCAACAGCCGGGGCTGCGCGACCGCCAAGTTGCTCAACCAGACCGTCATAACGGCCGCCCGCACATACGGTGCCCTGAGAACCGAGGCTGGTGGTCACCCACTCAAACACGGTGCGGTTGTAGTAGTCCAGACCACGCACCAGGCGCTGGTTCACGGTATAGGCGATACCTGCCGCTTCAAGCAGCTTGCACAGGCCCGCGAAGTGTTCGCGAGATTCTTCATCCAGGTAGTCACCCAGCGCAGGCGCATCGTTCAGCAGTGCCTGAACATCCGCGTTTTTGGAATCTAGAACGCGCAGCGGGTTACTGTACATGCGACGTTTGCAGTCTTCGTCCAGCTTCTCTTTATGCTGTTCCAGGAACGCCACCAGCGCATCGCGGTAGTTAGCGCGTGCTTCCAGAGAACCGATAGAGTTCAGCTCAAGGGAAACGTGATCGGCGATACCGAGGGCGCGCCACCAGCGGGCGGTCAGCATAATCAGTTCGGCGTCAATGTCCGGACCCTGCAGGCCAAAGACTTCCACCCCCAGCTGATTGAACTGGCGATAACGACCTTTCTGAGGACGTTCGTGGCGGAACATCGGGCCGATATACCACAGGCGCTGCTCCTGATTGTACAGAAGACCATGTTCGATGCCGGCGCGTACGCAGCCCGCCGTACCTTCCGGACGCAGGGTCAGGCTGTCGCCGTTGCGGTCCTCAAAGGTGTACATCTCTTTTTCAACCACGTCGGTGACTTCACCGATCGCGCGTTTGAATAACGGGGTCTGCTCTACAATCGGCAAACGGATTTCGCTGTAACCGTAGCTGCCGAGCACCTGCTTCAGTGTGCCTTCAATGCGCTGCCAGATGGCGGTTTCGCCAGGCAGATAATCGTTCATGCCGCGGATGGCTTGAATGTTTTTTGCCACGTTTATTCTCTTTCTATATACAAAAAAAACCCAAAGAATGGGTTCAATCATACATGGGAAGCGGCACGCTTCCCATCACGTTATTTTTCAACCTGCTGAACGCTGATACGCTGTGTTTCGTCCATCATGGCGGCTTTGGCGCGGATGCGGGCTTCAAGCTGGTCGATCATGTCGCTATTATCCAGACGATCTTTACGAACGCCATCTTCATAGAGACCACTTTTCTTGTTACCGCCGGTTACGCCCAGGGTTGACACCAGTGCTTCACCCGGACCGTTTACCACGCAGCCGATGATGGAGACGTCCATCGGGGTGATAATGTCTTCCAGACGCTGCTCCAGGGCATTCACCGTGCCGATCACATCAAACTCCTGACGCGAGCAGGTTGGGCAGGCAATGAAGTTGATCCCACGAGCGCGAATGCGCAGCGACTTCAGGATATCGAAACCGACTTTGATCTCTTCGACCGGATCGGCCGCCAGCGAGACGCGCAGGGTGTCACCAATCCCTTCAGAGAGCAGCAGCCCCAGACCGATCGCAGATTTTACAGAGCCGCTGCGCAGGCCGCCCGCTTCGGTTATCCCGAGGTGCAGAGGCTGGTCGATCTGTTTTGCCAGCAGACGATAAGACTCCACCGCCAGGAACACGTCGGACGCTTTTACGCTGACTTTGAACTGATCGAAGTTAAGACGATCGAGATGATCGACATGACGCATCGCGGATTCGAGCAGCGCCTGTGGCGTCGGCTCGCCGTATTTTTCCTGCAGGTCTTTTTCCAGGGAACCGGCGTTAACGCCGATACGGATAGGAATATTTTTATCGCGGGCGCAGTCCACGACCATGCGGATACGCTCTTCGTTACCGATGTTGCCCGGGTTAATGCGCAGGCAATCGACGCCGTATTCGGCCACTTTCAGTGCGATGCGGTAGTCGAAGTGGATATCAGCCACCAGCGGAACGCTGACCTGCTGTTTGATCAGTTTGAACGCCTCAGCGGCATCCATGGTTGGGACGGAAACGCGAACAATGTCCGCGCCTACACGTTCTAATGCTTTGATTTGATTGACCGTCGCTTCCACATCAGTGGTGCGCGTATTGGTCATCGACTGAACGGCGATAGGTGCCCCATCGCCGATTGGCACATTCCCAACGTAAATCCGTTTCGATTTTCTACGTTGAATCGGAGCCTGGTTATGCATGAAAAATCTCCCGCGTTGCCCGTCTGTTACTGTGCTGCTGATTGTTCGGCATTAACGGTAAGACGTGCAACCTGGTTAGTTCTGATAAATCGGCTCAGGTCGACAGGTTTTCCTTGATACTGGATCTGTACCGCTGCCGGAGCGCCGATTTTAAGTTTATAGGGAGCCTGGCCGGTTAGGTTTAACGTGCCATCTTTACGCTGCAGGCCGCTGAACAGTTTTTTACCTGTCGCGTCAGTCACTTCCAGCCAGCAGTCGGCGCTGAAGTTCATCACCAGTGCGTTGGGATCGGCTGCTGTTGCCGTACCCGCCGGGCTGGTTGGCAGAGACGCTGCGCTATTGTCTGCAGGCTGAGTAGCCGCAGGCGCGTTCGCCGCAGTATCAACATTCGCCTGAGAAGGGGCAATAACCGCGTTTTGATCCTGAGCCTGCGGCGCTGCGGTGTTAGCCGTTGCTGCCGGAGCCTGTGTTGTATCGGTCGCCGACGCGTCTGGCGCTGCGGTCTGTGGCTCGCTGGAGGAAGCTGCGCCGTCAGTATTCAGCGGCACGTTCTGGGCATTCTCACTTCCGGCCTGGTTGAGTTCAGCGGAGGATTGATCGGCCATGGTGGTAATCTCTTCCTGCTGCGCCTTGTGGTTTTGCCACCACCATGCGCCGGTCAGACCGATCACCACAAACAGTACCAGCCAGGTAAAGCTCATCAGCCAGCCATCGCGTTTTTTACGACGTTTCCCCAGGGAGAAGGTCTGCATCGGCGCAACTTTTGCTGCACGGACCGGCGCCTGCTTCTCCATCATTGGCAGTAATTCGTTTTCGGGGATATGGACCAGTTTTGCGTAAGAGCGGATATAACCGCGCAAGAACGTTGAAGCCAGATCGGCAGGCGCCTTATCTTCTTCAATATCGCGAACCGTGGAAACCTTCAGGCACAAGCGTTCCGCAACGGCTTGCTGGCTGAGTCCGAGTTGTTCACGGGCGTTGCGAAGACGAACGCCAGTGGAGAGTGCTTCATGTTGGTCGTGAGTGGCTTCAGTATTCATTCGCTACAACTACTGGTACGTGAAAAATAAGGGTTCAGGTGCCGGTGAGTCACAATGCCACCCGCACCGCGAAACTTCTGGTCAGTTAACCTTGAACAGAGAGTATAAGACTGTCAGCCCGGAGATGACAGTACAGCCCTGCCCGTACGGCTAAACTGTTGTTACGTCGTTACATACTGCCCGAAAGTCGGATGAAACGCACCGTAATTATTGTTCAGTCATCACGAATCTGACTGATTATTCAGTAAGACCAGGCTTCACGGCGCAGATAATGCGCCGTGAGTGCATAATAATCAAACAGCTTTAACCGCGATCGTCTCGCCCTGCATGCGTTTACGCAGGGTACGTTTGGTACGGTCAATAACATCACCAGCCAGCTGTCCGCATGCTGCATCAATGTCATCACCACGGGTTTTACGCACGATAGTGGTGAAACCATACTCCATCAGCACCTTGGAGAAACGGTCGATACGGCTGTTCGAGCTACGGCCATACGGCGCGCCCGGGAACGGGTTCCATGGGATCAGGTTGATTTTGCATGGCGTATCTTTCAGCAGTTCAGCCAGCTGATGCGCATGTTCGGTACCGTCGTTGACGTGGTCAAGCATCACGTACTCGATGGTGACGCGGCCCTGGTTGGCGTTGGATTTCTCCAGATAGCGACGCACCGCAGCGAGGAAGGTTTCGATATTGTACTTTTTGTTGATCGGCACAATTTCGTCACGAATTTCGTCGTTTGGTGCGTGCAGGGAGATCGCCAGCGCAACGTCAATCATGTCGCCCAGCTTGTCCAGCGCAGGCACAACGCCTGAGGTAGACAGCGTTACACGACGCTTGGACAGACCAAAACCGAAGTCATCCAGCATGATTTCCATCGCCGGAACGACGTTGGTCAGGTTCAGCAGCGGCTCACCCATCCCCATCATCACCACGTTGGTGATAGGACGCGTACCGGTTACTTTTGCCGCACCGACGATTTTCGCGGCACGCCAGACCTGGCCGATAATTTCTGACACCCGCAGGTTACGGTTAAAGCCTTGCTGCGCGGTTGAGCAGAATTTGCACTCCAGCGCACAGCCTACCTGAGAGGAGACACACAGCGTGGCGCGGTCTTCTTCCGGGATGTAGACGGTCTCAACGCGCTGATCGCCTACCGCAATCGCCCATTTGATGGTGCCATCTGCGGAGCGCTGTTCTTCCACCACTTCCGGTGCGCGGATTTCAGCCACTTCCTTGAGCTTGTTGCGCAGGACCTTGTTGATGTCAGTCATGTCATCAAAATTGTCGCTGCAGTAATGGTACATCCACTTCATGACCTGATCGGCACGAAACGGCTTTTCGCCCATCTCTTTAAAGAACTCGCGCATCTGCTGACGGTTCAGATCCAGCAGGTTGATTTTTCCATTTTTATTGGGAACCGCAGGAATGGCGACTTCGGAGGTATTCACTAATTCAGACATAATATTTTCCGGCCTCGTTGTTACACGTTATGGCCCATGGAGGGTTGAATAGAAACGCCCCGGAAAGCAGTCTGCTCGTCCGGGGCGTTGCATTGTACAAAGTCTGGCGCAGGGATGCCACGTCTGGACGCGGCATTTACGAAAATAATGTGTAAACGAAACCGTTAAATTAACGGGTACGTGGACACACTTCGCCTTCTGCGAAGAAGAAAGCGATTTCGCGTGCAGCAGATTCAACAGAGTCAGAACCGTGGGTACCGTTCTCGGTGAAGCTGTCTGCGTAGTCAGCGCGCAGAGTACCTGCCAGCGCGTTGTCCGGGTTGGTTGCGCCCAGCAGGTCACGGTGACGCTGTACTGCGTTTTCGCCTTCCAGCACGGATACCACGATTGGGCCGGAGGTCATGAACTCAACCAGGCCGTCAAAGAATGGGCGACCTTCGTGCTCAGCGTAGAAACCGCGAGCCTGCTCAACGGTCAGGTGCAGCATTTTGGTGCCAACAATTTTGAACCCTGCAGATTCAAAGCGAGCGAAGATGCTGCCAATAACGTTTTTTGCCACCGCGTTTGGTTTGATGATGGAAAAAGTACGTTCAATAGCCATGATAACCTCTGTCAATGTTCTGTTGTTTTGCATACCTGAGTATGGTGTGGCGCGGATTATAATGAGCAATAGCGCCATTGCCTATGGATTCAGGTAACATTTTTTTAAAATAAGACGAGTTTTAGCAACAGCTCACATCAGAAAGCTATTTTCAGGTCACTGCAGCGTAAAATTCACCGTCGCGACCTGACCGGTCTCATCCATAACGAGCAACTGATAATCGCCCGATTTATCAAGCTGTAATGTGTAAACTCTTCCCTTCACATTCAGCGGTTCACCGTTCAAAAACCACCAGCGCTCGCCGCTATTGCCGGTCGCCTGAAGCGGCAGCGAAACGCGGGATTCGCCCGGCAGACGTTTGATGACGGCCCCTTCACGCACGCCTGTCAGGATGAGTGGCGCAGGTGCGTCCTGCGACAGCGGAGGACAGGTGGTTGATGACGAAGGGACCCGTACCGCGCGACGCTCGCTCGCCGGCAGCCACGGCTCCAGCGGCAGCGGCCAGACATCCAGGACTTTTTCAGTTGCATCAGGGCAATCTGCCGCCACGCGTTTACCCGTTTTATCCAGCCAGACCGGGAAGCGAATGCCGCGTATCCCTTCCTGTTCGGGCAATAGCAGCGTGGGCGGTTCACTCCCTTCCAGCAGCCAGGTCGACAGGCGACGCCGACAGTTTTCACTCCCTTCCGGCAGCGACTGGCCGCCCGGCCAGCAGATCACGCCCCGCCCGACGCTCTCCGGACGCGGGTCGCGCGGCAGGCGGGCTTCGTCTACCGTTGAGCGTGACTGAAGCAGGTTATTTACCTGATTTAACAGTGGAACCGCGCTGGCGAAACCAAACTGCCCCGCTACGGGCGTGCCGTCCGGTCGGCCTGTCCAGATGCCTATTACGTAGCGGGCATTAAGACCAATAGCCCATGCATCACGGTAGCCGTAGCTGGTGCCGGTTTTCCATGCCAGCGGCGCGATCTGCGGTAATGCATTATCCGGCAGCGGCTGCGCCTCGTTCGCCAGAATACGGCGAATAATCCACGCCGAGCCTTGCGACAGCAGCGGACGTTCAATGAGCGGATCGCCCGGCTGTAACCGCAGCCTCCCCGCCTTACCGTGTCGGGCAAACGCGCTGTAGGCCGCGGCGATATCGGCCAGCCGGGCGCCTGCCCCTCCGAGGATCAGGGACAGATTTGGCTGCGCCCCCGCAGGCAGGATCAGCGGCAAGCCTGCGTTGCTCAACATCCCGGCAAAACGTTTTGGCCCGTAGGCTTCCAGTACCTGTACCGCGGGCAGGTTGAGGGAGCGCACCAGCGCTTCACTCATGCTGACCGGTCCGTGGAACCCACTGTCAAAATTCCCGGGGCGATAATCACCGGTTTTTCTGGGTACGTCCTGGAGCAGCGAGGCGGGATGGATCAGGCCATCGTCCAGCGCCATACCGTAAATAAAGGGCTTTAAGACCGATCCGGGGGATCGGATCGCATTGACCATATCCACGTGGCTAAAACGACTGTCATCGTTAATATCCACCGATCCGACCCAGCCGCGCACTTTCATATCGGTGTGATCCACGACGATCATCGCCAGCGAGCTGCGCGCAGGAAGTCGGGACTTCCAGTTCATCGCCAGCTCTTCCAGCTGCCGCTGTAGCCCGGCATCCAGCGTGGTGACAATTTTTGCGTCGCGGCTTTTGCCGAGCATCATGCGCGCAAAGAGCGGCGCCAGCTGCGGCATCTGTCGGGGCGCCAGCCATACCGATTCTTCCCGCGATTCCTTGACCTGCTTCGCGGACCAGACGCCCTGCGTGACCATGCGGTCGAGCACTTTGTTGCGCGCCGCCTCGGCCCGTTCAGGCCAGCGGTCCGGACGTAAGCGGCTGGGTGCCTGAGGTAGCACAGCCAGCAGCGCCGCTTCGGAATAGCTGAGCTGCGACGGCGGTTTGCCGAGATAGGTCCAGCTCGCCGCCCCGACGCCCTGCAGCGTGCCGCCAAACGGAGCGCGGTTGAGGTAAAGGGTGAGAATGTCGCGTTTGGAAAGATGCCACTCCAGCTGCATCGCCCGCCAGAGCTGACGAACTTTGCCGCCAAAGGTGCGCGGATGCGGGTCCAGCAGGCGTGCCACCTGCATGGTGAGCGTGCTTCCGCCAGAGACGACTTTGCCAGAACTGAGATCCTGCCAGGCAGCGCGCAGGACAGAGAGCGGGTTTACGCCTGGGTGATCCCAGAACCAGCGATCTTCATACTGGATCAGCGCCTCAAGGTAGCGGGGAGAGACCTCTTCAATGGTAACCGGATAGCGCCAGATCCCGTCGCTATCGGCAAAACGCCAGAGCGGCGTGCCCTTCTCATCTACCACCACCCGGGCGGGATTAACCTCTTTCAGAGGCAACGGCCACAGGCGGTCGGCGGCGACAATCAGCCCCCATAAAACGAGAAGCGCTCCCGCCAGCCATAGCCAGCGGGAGCGTGTCAGACGTGCCATTCGCATATTACGGAACAACAATCAGCGGGCCGCTGGCCGCCCCCGTTGCCCGCCACTGCGGAACGTACATAGACTCCACCATCGGGACCGGCACCTGATAAGTTCCCGGCGTCACGGCGCGGGCCAGATAGACCAGCGTGACCGGCTGACCTTCGTTTATCGGCACGGCAGCCACAAAGCGGTCGTCACGGAATTCCATATGCTGAATGTCCGCCTGCTGCATCTGGCTGAGCAGGTTCTGTACCTCACTGCCGCTGTCCTGCAGGCTGGCGCTGCTGCTCGCCAGGTTCTGGTTTTCCAGCTCCAGACCCGCAGGGAGCAGATCCACCACCAGCGCATCCGGCACGTTCTGGCTGGCTTTAACGTCCAGCCACACCAGCACCAGCTCACCGCTCTTCAGCGAGGAGAGCGATTTACTGCTGCCGTCGGTTGCCAGGATATGACGTTCAACCTGCAGCACGTTCGAGCTTGGCTGAGGGGCATATTCCGGATAACCGGTGCTGTCCAGGCGTACCCACAGCGGTGTTGTACCGGTGTTAGTCACCTGCAGCGCGCCAAGCTGGTCGCCGCTCGCGTTTTGCACCAGTGACTTATCGCCGCCTGATGCGGTCTCAGACAGCGAAGTTTTCGCCTGCCACGTACCAGACAGGGTTTGCAGCGAGCGTCCGGCCAGGAACAGCGCATTGCTCTCCTGCGTTGACAGCCAGCGCTGGCTGAAGGCCTGTTCAGACAGAGCATTCAGCAGCGTATTTTGCGCATCCGGCAGCAGCTTGTACTCCTCCAGAAGAGAGAGCATCAGCGCGTTATCGCGAAGCTGGCTGCCGTAATCGGCCATCCAGGTTTTGCTGTCGTTGCGCGGGGTTTTGAGCGCCAGATCCAGCGCCTGCTGGCTGCGCGGTGCATCGCCCATCAGTTTGAGCGCCATGCCCAGCTGCATCAGCGGAAGCCCGGAAGCCGCCTGCCCGTGGCGATCCCAGATTTCACGCAGCGCGCCCAGCGGCGCTTTTTGCTGACGTGCCAGCACCAGCGCGGCATAGGCCTGCACGGCAAACTTGCTGGCCTGAGTATCGTCGCTGTAGCGAATGGACATCATGCCCGGATCCTGCAGGTAGCGCAGCAGGCGGTTATTGGCGTTATTCACTGCATCGGCAGGTACGCTGTAACCCTGCTCGCCCGCGCGCACCAGGAAGTCGGTCACGTAGGCCGTCAGCCAGTACTCTTCCGGACCGTTTTTATCCCATAGCGCAAAACCACCGTCTTCACGCTGCATCTGCAGCAGACGGGAGATGCCAATATCAATCGCTGCACGGCGCTTGTCATCGGTGTCGCCCTTGATGCCAAGTGCAGTCAGCTGCGCCGCGTTGGTGTAGAGCGACGGGAACAGGCCACTGGTGGTCTGTTCCAGGCAGCCATACGGGTACGCCTGCAGTTCGCGAATATAGCGCGCCAGGTTAAGCGGTGGTTTGCCGCTCAGCAGCAGTTGCCCCTGCAGGGTAGCAGGAGAGAAACCGTTGCTGTGCTGCGCCGGTGCGGTCCAGGACTCGCCGGGGTTCAGCATGGTACCGGTAGTCACCGTCTGCGCCGGGAATGCCGGCCGCACGCCGATTTTCCAGCTCTTCTGCTGCGGCGCAAAGGTCTCGCCCGGAAGCTGCAGGCCCGTAACCTGTGCCGTCACCTCACCATCACCATAACCCTCCAGCGCCCGCACCGGAATAAACAGGGTACTGCGCGCGCCAGGAGACAACTGAACCGGCTGCGGCTGCGAGCCTTCCAGCGACAGTTTTCCTGTCGCGGTCAGGGCGACATTCAGCGTTTGCGGCTTGTCCGTCAGGTTGGTGAGGTCCAGCGTCAGCCGTGAGGTGTCCCCGCTTGCCAGGAAGCGCGGCGTGTTAAGCTCGGTAATGACCGGCGCAGCCACCACAACCTTGCTTTCGCTGCTGCCGAAATCGTCTTCCGTCCAGGCCTGCGCCATCAGACGCAGCTCGCCGTTGAAATCACCAATCGGCAGCGTAATCGTGCCTTCTCCGTTGGCATCCAGCGTAACCGGCTGTGCCTGCTGGGCAATAATGGTGACGTGGTTCACCGGCGGCTTACCGCCGCGCTTCAGCTCATCACCGTCACCACCAAAGCGCAGCGCGGCCAGGCGGCCCTGCCCTTCGATGACCTGGCCGTAGATATCGTAGATATCCGCACCGTAGCGTTTCTGACCGAAGAAAGCCTGCCACGGATCGGGCGTAACGTAATCGGTGATGTTCAGCACGCCGCTGTCAACCGCCGAGACCAGGACGTTCACTTTCTGCGGCACCGCCCCCTCTTTCACGCTGGCTTTCACCTTCACTGAGAGCGTCTGGTTTGGACGCATTTTCTGCGGGTTATCGAGCGCAATGTTCAGACGGCGATTTTCATCGCCCATCGGCAGATGCAGCAGGCCGACCGCGCGTTTCGGCGTGGCGGATTTGGATTTATCACCAGGACGCACCACCAGCGTACTCAGGTAGAGATCGTGACGTTTCCAGGCTTTGTCGACCGGGATAGCGAGATCAAGCCCGTTTGCCGGTACGTCGATCTCTTTCCACCACAGCGGCCCTTCGCTGGACTCGATCATCGCATAGCCCTTACCTGCTGCCGGCGCTGCAATGTGCAGGTTAATGGTATCGCCTGGCTGATAGGCTGGCTTATCCAGTTTCAGCGTCACGCGGTCAGGACGTGCAGCCCCGGTGCCGTCGCTGTTATCCTGCCAGCTGTAGCCTGCCCAGAAGCGCACGCTGCTGACCATCTCATCAGGCGCTTTAACTTCCAGACGGTATGAGCCCCACTCCACCGGGAAGGTGACTTTACCCGTCTCGTCGGCCTTGAGAGTCAGCTCCTGCTCGCCTTCAACCAGATCTTTCTGATCGAACTGAGACTGCCAGCCTTCGCTCTCAGACCAGTTCCAGAAGTAGTCGCGGCGCTCACGGATCAGGCGTACCTGTAAACCGGAAACCGCCTTTTTCGCTCCGCTGGCATCGGCATAAACGATGTCGAAGCTGGCGTTGCCGTTCTCGTCAACAATCGGTTGGTTGACGGTGGTATCGGTGCGGTAGTCGTAAACGGCTTTACTGGCGAACTGAGGGCGGATACCCGGCAGCTCAGCCGCTGGCCAGATGGCCTGCTCAGCGCGACGCGTCACCGGACGGCCGCCCGACTCCAGCAGGCTGGCCTGCAGGATCAGCTGTAGCGGAGAGTGGACCTCTTTCCACTGGCTTTCGGTGGTTACCTGCCCACGCCCCTGCTCATCCAGCGTAAGCTGCACTTCATCCAGACTGCGGCTCAGGTTCTCCTCAGCGATATCGCCAAACTGGAAGCCCGGCAGCGCAGCTACCGCGTCACGCAGCGGACGCAGGAAAAGCTGGCCCTGCAGAGAATTACCGTTGGCCGGTGCGCCATACAGGTAATAGCCCACCACGTTAAAGTCCACGTTATCCTGCGGTGAAACCGGCGTTTTTTGTCCGCTCAGGTTGAGCGCCATACGCTCGGGCATGAAGTCTTCGACGTGGAAGTCCCACAGGCGCTGCAGGTTATCGCCCGTGTTGGCACGGATATGCCACATACCGGTCTGCGCTCCGCTGTCCAGCGGATAGTTAAAGCGATAGAGCCCATTCTCTGGCTTGACGACAATTGTACGCGCAACCTGTCCATCCGGGCGCAGCACGTCAAGCTTGACGGGCTGATCGGGAAGCGGCTTACCGTCACTGTCGCGCAGTAAGCCGTTGAGGATCACCGTTTCACCCGGACGATAGAGATCGCGCGGGCCAAACATGAAGAATTGCTTGCTGTAGCCGGGGCTACCGGCAATATCGAACTCCGCCAGATCCAGCGCCGGAAGCTTGAGGTCAAGCAGCGTGGTCTGGCCGTCTTTGCTCGCCAGAATAAGCGCGGCTTCTTTGTCCGTTTCAAGCTTCGCATGACCATCGGCATCGCTCTTCTCCTCGGCGAGAGTCTGGCCTTTATCGTTCAGCAGCGTGACGGTCACGCCGGACTGCGCCGCACCGTTTTCCAGACTCTGAGTGAAAATATCCAGGCGGTTATGGTAACGGTGAGCGGACAGGCCAATATCGCTTAGGGTAAAGAGCGTTGCGGCGTTGCTGTAGTTGTAGTGTCCAGCCTGGTTCATGACCGCGATATAAACGCCAGACTGCTGGAGCGGTTTAATATCCTTCAGGGGCAACAGCAATTTTTCGCGCGTGTTGCGCGCCGGATTAAGATCGAATCGACCGGTGTAAACCAGCTCCGCCATCTTCAGCAGGTTATCGGATTCCCAGTTGGTCAGCGAGTTACGGTACTCCCACTGGCTGACAAGGGAGGCCAGCGATTCCGGCTTCACGCGGTAAAAGTTGACATCAACATTGTTGACGTTGAGCGCCATCACCGGCAGACCTTCCACCACTTTGCCCGGCAGCAGCGAGCCGCGGCTGGCAAAACCAACGGTGGGTTCAATGTCCCGGGTGGTCAGGGCTTTTTCATAATCAATGCCGAACGTCGCCTTGTTCAGCGCCTGCAGGTCACGTTCAACGGTGACGACCAGGTTGCGGTTAGGCTCCAGATGACGCAGGCGAAGCTCTTTCAGGTTAGGCGCAAGTTCCCACGCCCCGTCAACCTTGCCGCTTTTCTTGTCCACGACATGCACCGTTTTGGCGAAATCCTGATCGGGATTCAGCGGAACAGAAAAGGTCAGCACCAGCGTGGCGGCACCGTCGAGCTGAACTTCTGAGGTATCCAGCAACGTCAGCGCTTTTCCCTGAGTCTGGGCAGCCAGTTTAGCCAGCGTTTCAGCATTGGGCTTTTCTGCAGCTTTCGATGTGGATGCGGTGGATGCCGCGGGAGCCGCAGCCTGAGTTTTATCGTCGCTGTTATCACAGCCGACAAGCGTAAACGTGGTGAGCAGCGCAAGAGAGAGCGCGGCTAAGCGAAACGGTTTCATCCTTTGTCCCTGGCCCAAGGAGCCTGTTGGTCGTCGTCCGGATAAGTATTATCCGCAAGTTTCATTAATTCAAAAAGGCCAATTTTAAAATCTTGAAAGCGCCTCGCAGAACGGCATCACGCCGCTACGCCGTGATGGAACCGCGATCACAGCACATAACGTCACATGTTACCTTTCAAGTCATTTGTTTTTAAAACAAGAAGATAGCTGGCTAAGCTCGCCCGAAGGCTGCTAGTTTTATGACCATGACGCACCCCGAGTGCGCGGTTCAAAAAGAGAGAAAGCCATGAAACGAGCCGTGAACGCCCTACAAAATTTCGGAAAATCATTGTACGGACCGGTACTTATCTTACCGATCGTCGGTCTGTTTATCGCCTTTGGTAACGTGCTGGGTAACGGTAATCTCGCTGAATACCTGCCGTTTCTGGGCCATCCGCTGATTCAGCATCTTGGCCAGCTTATCGCGAAATCTGCCGTGTCGGTGCTGGTCAACCTGGCGCTGGTGTTTGCCGTCGGGATCCCGATTGGTCTGGCGACGCGTGATAAAGGCTATGCCGCGCTAATTGGTCTGGTGACCTTCGTCGTGTTCATCAACGCCATGAACGTCACGCTACAGCTGCAGGGCGCGCTGGCGCCAGCGGCCCAGATGAAAGCGGCCGGGCAGACCATGGTACTGGGCGTGCAGGTGCTGGAGATGGGCGTTTTTGCCGGGATCCTGACCGGGGCGCTCTCCGGATATCTGTACAACAAATACTCCAGCGTACAGTTTAACGGCGCGATGGCGATTTACTCCGGCCACTGTTTTGTCGCCATCGTCATGCTTCCCGTCTCAATGCTGCTCGGCGTGGTGATGAGTGAGCTGTGGCCGTATGCCCAGCACGGCATTAGCGCCCTGGCGCTGGCCATCAAAGGCTCCGGGCCGTTGGGCGTGGCAATCTACGGTTTCCTGGAACGTATTCTGGTCCCTACCGGCCTGCACCATCTGGTTTATACCCCGTTCCTCTATACCGAGCTGGGCGGCACGCAGGAGGTGTGCGGCGCAACCTATCAGGGCGCGCGCAATATCTATTTCGCCGAGATGGCCTGCCCGGACGTGAAGCAGCTCAGCAGCACCGTGGTGTGGGACGCGCGCGGCATCAGCAAGATGTTCGGCCTGCCTGCCGCAGCCCTGGCGATGTACGTGACCGCAAAGCCGGAGCGTAAAGCCATTGCGAAAGCCATTCTGATCCCGGCGGCGCTGACCTCGCTGCTGGTCGGCGTGACCGAGCCGATAGAGTTCTCCTTCCTGTTCGTCGCCCCCCTGCTCTTCGTGGTGCACGCGGTGCTGACCGGCATCGGCATGATGCTGTTCTCGCTGCTGGGCGTTCACGCCATCGGCGCCAACGGGATTATCGACTTCATCCTCTACAACCTGCCGCTCGGCACGGAGAAGTCCAACTGGCCGATGTACATCGTGGTCGGGCTGATCATGTTCGCCCTCTACTTCGTGGTGTTCCGCTTCCTGATCCTGCGCTTCAACATGAAAACGCCGGGCCGTGAGGATGACGATCGGGAGACGCGCCTCTACAGCAAGCAGGAGTACCAGGCGAAGGGCAATAACGACGGGCTGGGCGAATCCATCGTGACGGGTCTGGGCGGCAGGGAAAACATTGAGGTGGTGGACAACTGCTACACCCGCTTACGCGTCACGGTGAAGGACGTCGCCATTATCGACGAGCCGCGGCTCAAGGCGACCGGCGCGAAAGGGATTATCAAACAAGGTAACAACGTTCAGGTGGTCTACGGGCTGCACGTCAAAAAAATGCGAGAAGCCGTTGAGACGTTTCTCTGAAAGGAGCTAAAGATGTTTACACCCCCATTTATTCTGTCGATTGCCGGCGGCGGCAGCACCTACACGCCGGGCATTGTGAAAAGCCTGATGGTGCGCCTGCAGGATTTCCCGCTGGCCGAAATCCGCCTTTATGACATCGACGAGGCGCGTCAGAACACGATTGCGCCCGTCGTCGAAAAGGTCATTCGCGACCACAGCCAGAGCATCAAATTTACCGTCACCAGTGACCCGGAAGTGGCCTTCAGCGGCGCGCATTTCGTCTTCGCCCAGATGCGCGTCGGCCAGTATAAAATGCGCGAGCAGGATGAAAAGATCCCGCTGCGCCACGGCGTGGTCGGCCAGGAAACGTGCGGACCCGGCGGGCTGGCCTACGGGCTGCGCACGATCCTGCCGATGGTGGAGCTTATCGATCTGGTGGATCGCTACGCGCACGAAAAAGCCTGGATCGTGAACTACTCCAACCCGGCGGCGATCGTTGCGGAGGGCGTGCGCCGGCTGCGGCCAGATGCGCGGGTGCTGAACATCTGCGATATGCCTGTCGCCGCGATGCGCAATATGGGGGCGATTCTGGGTGTCGATCGCCGCAGGCTGGAGGTGGACTACTTCGGCCTGAACCACTTCGGCTGGTTTACCCGCGTGCTGGTGGACGGCGAAGACAAGCTTCCCGAGCTGCGTAAGCATATCGCGAAGTTTGGCCTGCTGACGGAAGATGCGGCTAAAACCGATCCGCAGCATTCCGATCCTTCGTGGGTAAAAACCTGGCGCAACATTAAGCCGATCATGGACAGCTTCCCGGAGTATCTGCCGAACCCGTATCTGCAGTACTACCTGATGCCGAACCAGATCGTCGAGCATCAGAACCCGGACTATACCCGCGCCAATGAAGTGATGGACGGGCGCGAGAAAAAGCTGTTCGCCGCTGCCGAAGAATACAAGCGCACCGGGATCCTGCCGGACGCCTTCCACGTGGGCGTTCACGGCGAGTTTATCGTCGATGTCGCCTGCTCGCTGGCCTTTAACCTGCGAAGCCGCCATCTGGTGATGGTGGAAAACCGCGGGGCGATTACCAACCTGCCTTACGATGCCGTGGTGGAAGTGCCCGCTTATATCACCTCCGAAGGGCCAGAACCGATTCGCGTCGGTCAGGTGCCGCTGTTCCATCAAACCCTTTTGCAACAGCAGCTCGCCTCTGAACAGCTGCTGGTAGAGGCCACCATCGAGGGCAGCTATGAGAAAGCCCTGCAGGCGTTTACCCTCAACCGCACCGTGCCGACCATGGAACACGCGAAAGCGATTCTGGATGAGATGATCGAGGCCAACCGCGACTACTGGCCTGCGCTGCAAAAAGCCTGGCAGGACGGCGAAACGGTGAAAAAATAGGGGCTTGCTCGCGAGTTGAACGTGGTTTGCTTGTCGGTGTCAGAAAAAACACCGACAATCCTTTTTTACGGAAAAGAATGGAGGCAACCCATGTCCACCTCATATTTTGTCGCTGCCGACTGGCTGATTGAGCACGGTGACGATCCGGAAGTTCAGATTATTGACGCGCGTATGGCCCCGGCCGGGCAGGAACACCTTCGCGATATGGTCGCGGAATACCGTGCCGGACATCTGCCTGGCGCGGTATTTTTTGATATCGAAGCCCTCTCCGATCGCAACTCTCCCCTGCCGCACATGCTGCCGCGCCCGGAAGCGTTTTCCGTGGCGATGCGCGAGCTGGGCGTCAGCAAAGACAAACACCTCGTTGTTTATGATGAAGGTAACCTCTTCTCCGCACCGCGCGCGTGGTGGATGCTGAAAAACTTCGGCGTGGAAAAAGTGTCGATTCTGGCGGGCGGGCTGGCGGGCTGGAAGCGTGACGAGCTGCCGCTACAGCAGGGCAACGTGACGCTGCCGGAAGGCGAATTCGATGCCACGTTCGACGCGCACGTGGTGAAACGCCTGACCGACGTGCTGGTCGTGAGCCATGAAAAAACGGCGCAAATCGTCGATGCCCGTCCTGCACCGCGCTTCAATGCCGAAGCGGATGAACCGCGTCCGGGGCTGAAGCGCGGACATATTCCGGGCGCGCTGAACGTGCCGTGGGGCGATCTGGTGTTTGAGGGCGAGCTGAAAACCACCGACGAGCTGCGGGCCATTTTTGACCGTGCTGGCGTGGATTTACATCGTCCGATTATTGCCAGCTGCGGCTCCGGCGTAACCGCCTGCGTGGTGATCCTGGCGCTCGCCACGCTCGGCGCGAACGACGTCACGCTATACGACGGCGCCTGGAGCGAATGGGGTGCGCGAGACGATCTGCCTGTCGAACCCGCGAAATAATGGATAACCGCCTGGCCACGCTGTTAACGCGCGGGGCGTCGCTGACCCGCGCGGAGTATCGCGTCCTCGCCCACCTCACGGAGCACCCGCTGCTGGTGGGCAACATCACGGTACGCGAGCTGGCGCAGGCGACGTTTGTTTCTACCGCCACCATCATGCGGCTGTGTCAGAAGCTGGGGTTCAGCGGCTTTAGCGAGTTTATCTGGCACTGCAAGCAGCTGCTCTCCGACACGCCGCATATTGCCGCCCAGGGGCAGTCGCTTCCTGAACTTCCGGCGCTGTTTAATCAGTTTATCGCCAACTATCAGCACACCTTCCAGTGGGTCACGCAGGAGAAGCGCCAGCAGTTTGCCGACCTGCTGCGCGAGAAAGAGAGCTTCTTTCTCTACGGGGCCGGGTTTTCCTATCTGTTTGCGGAGTACCTGACCAAGAAGCTGCAGGTGCTGGGCAAAACGGCGTTTATCTCCGGGCCGGGGGACAGCCGGAATATTTTCCTCAGCAACGCCGCCCGCTATCAGGTGTTTATTGCCGTCTCGCGCAGCGGCGAAACGGAGCAGGTGCTGGATAAAGCGCGGATTGCCAAAAACGTCGGCATGACGATCGTCGCGTTTACCCGCGCCTCGGCCAACACGCTGGCGGGGATGGCGGACGTGCACTTTGCCCTCTATGACGAAGCGGTGCACTTTGCCGCTGAAGCCGCGGGGGTGACGTCGTTTGAGTCGAATCTGGTGCTGCTGATGGATTTACTGCTGCTGGAAGCAACGGGGTGATATTCACCCCGCCGTAATCAGATGATGCGGTTGGTTTTGAGATCGCGCAGGAAGCCGCCCCAGCGACGCTCGTAGAACGGGGTGATGTGCTCGGTAATAAAGTGGCTGATGCCCTTCTCGCCGTTCTTCACCTGGCAGATATCAATTGGCTCATCGCCAGGCAGCGTGTCGGTCGCCACGCTTCCCGCGGCCTGAATGATATCGTCGATATCGCCGTCCGCCTCAATACCAATCAGCAGAACCGGATGCTCGTCCGCACGCTCTTTAATGGAGCAGAGAAACGCGCGTCTAACCGGTTTCAGGGTTTTGAACAGCGTCGTCAGGGAATCAATCATCTGCGCGGGCGGCTCGGCCACTTCAGAAAGTAGCAGCGTTTCGCCCCCTTCCAGCACTTCCTGGGTGCTGAGCGGGTTGCCCTCTTCACCTATCAGATGGCTGATTTCACGCGGGGTAAACTCTTTCCCGGTCGGCAGCTTCGCGTTAAGGAACAGCGTCTGGCCCAGCGTCATTTCGAACAGGGTACGCACCGGCATCACCACGAACGCCTGTTCGTCTTCTACCGCTTCCTGCAGAGCTTCCAGCGAAGTAAAGAACGGGATCACCGACGTGCCGTCGTCTTTCTCCCAGTGCAGCAGATCCAGCGCGCTGTCTTCGACAACCTGCTCACCTTCCGCCGCGGTGCCCGGCACCCAGACGGTGGATTCCAGCAGCGTGCGGAAAAATGCCGGACGGTGGGCGGGCTCGGTCGCCGCCTGCTCCAGCAGGGTTTCTAATTCGTTTTTGGTTTCGGACATAACAATTCCAGATGATGCATTTCCCCTCACCCCAGCCCTCTCCCTCAAGGGAGAGGGAGCAAACTCCCCTCTCCCCTTGGGAGAGGGTTAGGGTGAGGGCAATAAAGATTACTCAGCCGTCAGCAGGTTCGCCACGGTACGCACGCCCAGACCGGTCGCGCCAGCGGACCACTGCTCAACCGCCGCTTTACGGTAGGTTGCGGAGCAGTCGATGTGCAGCCAGCCTTCGTGGTAGTTCTCAACGAAGTGGGACAGGAAGCCTGCCGCCGTGCTTGCACCCGCCGGGTACGCCGCGCTCGCGGTGTTGTTCAGCTCGGCAAAGTTGGACGGCAGCTGGCTGCGGTGGAACTCGGCCAGCGGCAGACGCCAGAACGGTTCGTTTTCCGCAGCGGCGCTTGCCAGGAGGCGAGCGGCCAGCTTGTCGTCAAAGCTGAACAGCGCGTGGTAGTCGTTACCCAGCGCCGTTTTCGCCGCGCCGGTCAGGGTTGCCATGTCGATAATCAGCTCCGGCTTCTGGGCGGAGGCGTCGATCAGGCCATCGGCCAGCACCAGGCGGCCTTCGGCGTCGGTGTTCATCACTTCGACGTTTTTGCCGTTGCGATAGCGAATGATGTCGCCCAGCTTGAAGGCGTTACCGCTCACCATGTTGTCCGCGCAGCACAGATACAGCTTCACGCGCTTGTTCAGACCGCGGGTAATGGCGAACGCCAGCGCGCCGGTGATGGTTGCCGCGCCGCCCATGTCGGACTTCATTGAGTCCATGAACGCGCTCTGCTTCAGGCTGTAGCCGCCGGTGTCGAAGGTGATGCCTTTCCCGACCAGGCAGGCAAAGACCGGCGCCGCTTTATCGCCGGTTGGGTTGTAATCCAGCGCCAGCAGGACCGGAGGGCGCTCGGAACCACGGCCCACGGTGTGGATGCCCATGTAATTCTGCTCGCGCAGGTCTTCACCTTTGGTGATGCGGTAGGACATTTTCTCGCCCGCCACGCCGCACAGCAGGTCAACCGCGCGCTGCGCCAGCTGCTCAGGACCGAGCTCTTCCGCCGGGGCGTTGATGGTGTCGCGCACCCAGTCGATGATTTGCAGGCGGCTTTCCAGCTCTTTCTGACCGGCTTCGTCGAGGTTAGCCCACTCGATTTTGCGGGTGCCTTTCGGGCCTTTGTAGCCTGCCCAGAATGCCCAGCTTCGGTCGGTGTCCCAGCCTTCGCCTTCCAGGGAGACATGCTTAATGCCCAGGCCGTCAATTTTACGCGCAGCGCGCTGGATCAGGCCGGTATCATCTTTGCCCGTCAGGTGCAGGGTAATGCCGTCGTTATTAATGCTGTAGGTGGCTTTCTCGCCCCAGCGTGCGTCAGCAGGCTGATTCGAGAGCGTAATCTTCATCGCTTCGGTCATTTTATTTATCCTTATTAGCAAACGGGCCGCCTGAAGGCAGCCCATAGAGTCTCTTTCCACTAAATGATTCGCGTTGCAGGAAGGCGGCAAGCGAGTGAATCCCCGGGAGCAGAGATAACTCTGTGACCGGGGTGAACAAGCGCAGCCAACGCATCGGCAACGTGAAGCATGACGTGGAAATTATTCTGCTTCATCTAACCAGACTAACAGAATCGCCTCCAGAATTTTTTCATTGGATGCGTTTGGATCGTCGTCGAAATCCTCTAAATCGCAGATCCACTGGTGCATGTCGGTGAATCGTACGGTCTTCGGATCGAGATCCGGGTTCGCGTCGTAGAGCGCTTCGCCGATTTCACGGCTGTCTGTCCACTTCAGTCCCATATCAATGCTCGCGTGCGTGGTTGATGGTGTAGCGTGGGAATTCCACGACCAGATCTTCATCGGTCACCGCGGCCTGGCAGCTCAGGCGGCTGTCTGGCTCCAGACCCCATGCTTTATCCAGCATGTCGTCTTCGTCTTCGGTGCTCTCGGCGAGAGAGTCAAAACCTTCACGCACGATGCAGTGGCAGGTGGTGCAGGCACAGGATTTTTCACAGGCGTGTTCCACTTCGATACCTGCACGCAGGGCAACATCGAGAATGGTTTCACCGGTCTTCGCTTCCAGAACAGCGCCATCCGGACAGAGGTCCGCATGAGGCAAAATAACAATCTTTGGCATATTAAACCTCGTCCACGGACTGGCCTTTCAGCGCGACGCGGACAGATTTGTCCATGCGGCGAGCAGCAAAGTCCTGGGTTTGTTTATCAACGTTTTTAATGGCTTCTTCTATTGCGTCAGCGTCATTGCCTTCTGCTACTGCGCTTAAATGCGCGGCAGCGTCGTCAATCACCTGGCGCTCAGCGGCGCTTAACAGCGCGGCATCGGCAGCGAGCGCGCCGTTCAAGCTCTCCAGCACGCGGGCGGCTTCAACTTTTTGTTCAGCCAGCATACGCGCCTTCACATCCTGTTCGGCGTAGCTCATTGAGTCCTGAATCATGGAGGCGATTTCGCCATCGGTCAGGCCGTAGGACGGCTTCACCTGAATGGACGATTCCACGCCGGTCGATTTTTCCATCGCCGTGACGCTCAGAAGGCCGTCCGCATCCACCTGGAAGGTGACGCGAATATGCGCCCCGCCCGCAGGCAGCGCCGGGATACCGCGCAGCGCAAAGCGCGCCAGAGAGCGGCAGTCCTGTACCAGCTCGCGCTCGCCCTGCATCACGTGGATGGACATCGCGGTCTGGCCGTCTTTGAAGGTGGTGAACTCCTGCGCGCGCGCCACCGGAATGGTGGTATTACGCGGGATCACTTTCTCTACCAGGCCGCCCATGGTTTCTAACCCGAGCGACAGCGGGATGACGTCCAGCAGCAGCATTTCGCTGTCCGGCTTGTTGCCGACCAGAATATCGGCCTGGATTGCGGCGCCCACGGCAACCACTTTGTCCGGGTCGATGGAGGTCAGCGGCGTGCGTCCAAAGAATTCGCCCACGCGCTCGCGCACCAGCGGCACGCGGGTCGAACCGCCCACCATGACCACTTCCAGCACCTCGTTCGCCTCAACGCCCGCATCTTTCAGTGCGCGACGGCAGGCCAGCAGGGTGCGTTTCACCAGCGGGGCAATCAGATCGCTGAACTGGTCGCGGGCGATCTCACCCTGCCAGCCCGCAACGTTTACGCTAACCGTCTGCGCATCGCTCAGGGCGATTTTGGCGTCGATAGCCGCATCAAGCAATTCACGCTGCACGCGGGCATCGCTGCGATCGCTGATGCCCGCCTGCTCGCGAATATAATCCGCCAGCAGATGGTCGAAGTCATCGCCGCCCAGCGCGGAATCCCCGCCGGTCGCCAGCACTTCAAACACCCCGCGGCTCAAGCGAAGGATCGAGATATCAAAGGTACCGCCGCCGAGATCGTAAACCGCGATCACCCCTTCCTGACCGGAGTCGAGGCCGTAGGCAATCGCCGCCGCCGTCGGTTCGTTCAGCAGGCGCAGCACGTGCAGGCCTGCCAGACGCGCGGCGTCTTTGGTGCCCTGACGCTGTGCATCGTCAAAATAGGCCGGAACGGTGATGACTACGCCGTCCAGATCGCCGCCAAGCGTCGCCGTCGCGCGCGCCGCCAGCGCTTTGAGGATGTCGGAGGAAACGCGAATCGGGTTCAGCAGACCGGCCGCGGTCGCAATCATCGGCAGGCCGTTTTCACTGGCCTGCAGCTGATACGGCAGATGCGGATAGCGGGTCTGAATATCGGCCAGAGAGCGGCCCATCATGCGCTTTACGGAGCTGATGGTGTTGGCCGGATCGCGCGCGGCGTTGGCGCGGGCGTCATAGCCGACCGCGTGACCCTGCTGCTGGTAGTGGACCACGGAAGGCAGCAGATGGCGGTCCTGCTCGTCAGCCAGCGTTTCCGCCTGGCCGCTGCGCACGGTCGCCACGAGGGAATTGGTGGTGCCCAGATCGATACCCACCGCCAGACGACGCTGGTGCGGTGCGGCACTTAAGCCAGGCTCACTAATTTGTAATAAGGCCATAATTGCTTCCGAAATTAAAAATCGAGCAGCTTTTCTTCGAGTTGTTCAGCACTGCTTCGCAGTTTATCGAGAAAACGGAGTTTGCGCACAGTGTCTGCCGCCACGTCCCAGGTCTCGTTGTTCAGTTGCTCCACCATCTGCTGATGGCGGGTATCGAACATGCCCTTCACGCGCGTGATGAAGCTTTCCAGACGCGCTTCGTCTTTGGCCTGTTCAATCTCATCCAGCTCTTCGCGAAGCTCCAGCTGTTCCATCAGAAAAGCGGTGTCGCGTACGGTATGCTGTTCGCTCGCCAGATCGAAACCGTGGAGCGAGAGCAGATATTCTGCACGCGCCAGCGGATGGCGCAGCGTCTGCCAGGCCTGGTTGATGGTCGCAGAGTGCGATACCGCGGCCAGCTGTTCTGCCTGAGTACCACTGGCGAATTTATCCGGGTGATACTGACGCTGAAGATCCTGAAAACGAATCGTCAGCGCCTGGAGATCAATCGGGTATTGAGCGGGTAGTCCGAAGAGAGTGAAGTAATCCATAACAATCTCAGGGGTAGCCTATTAGAACAAACCCCACGCGCAGCAGGTAAGCCACGGTGGGGTTTCGGATGACGCGCGGTTAAACGTGGAAGCTTTCGCCGCAACCACACTCGTCTTTGACGTTCGGGTTCGTGAATTTGAACCCTTCGTTCAGGCCTTCTTTAACGAAGTCCAGCTGAGTGCCGTTGAGGAATTGCAGGCTTTTGCCATCGACCACCACCTTCACGCCCTTGTCTTCAAACACGGTGTCGTCAGACGCCGGCTCGTCAACAAACTCCAGTACGTAAGCCATACCAGAACAGCCGGAGGTACGTACGCCCAGTCGCAGGCCAAAGCCTTTACCACGGTTCGCCAGAAAAGAGCTTACTCGCGCGGCAGCGCTGTCGCTAAGGGTAATCGACATACTCAAACCTCAATTATTTTGCTTCACGTTTGCTTTTGTAATCCGCAATGGCGGCTTTGATCGCGTCTTCTGCCAGAATTGAACAGTGAATTTTCACCGGTGGCAGTTCGAGTTCTTCAGCAATATCCGTGTTCTTGATTGCCTGTGCTTCGTCCAGAGACTTGCCCTTCACCCATTCGGTAACCAGGGAGCTGGACGCGATAGCAGAACCGCAGCCGTAGGTCTTGAAGCGCGCGTCTTCAATGATACCTTCATTGTTGACTTTAATCTGCAACTTCATCACGTCGCCACACGCCGGTGCGCCAACCATGCCGCTACCGACAGATTCGTCGCTGTTGTCAAAAGAGCCAACGTTGCGCGGGTTCTCGTAATGATCGATGACTTTTTCGCTGTATGCCATGATTGAATTCTCCTTATGTACCGATTAGTGATGTGACCATTCAATGCTGTTCAGATCCACGCCCTGCTTGAACATTTCCCACAGTGGAGAAAGGTCGCGCAGACGGCCGATGGAGTTGCGAACCAGCTTGATGGTGTAGTCAATCTCTTCTTCGGTAGTGAAACGACCTAAAGAGAAACGGATAGAGCTGTGCGCCAGCTCGTCGGTCATGCCCAGCGCGCGCAGCACGTAGGATGGCTCCAGGCTTGCAGACGTACAGGCAGAACCGGAAGAAACGGCCAGGTCTTTCAGCGCCATGATCAGCGATTCGCCTTCAACATAGTTGAAGCTGACGTTGAGGATGTTCGGAGCGCCCTGCTCGAGATCGCCGTTCAGATACACTTCTTCCATATCTTTCACGCCGTCCCACAGACGGTTACGCAGCGTGCGCAGGCGCGCCATCTCGGTTTCCATCTCTTCTTTCGCAATGCGGTACGCTTCGCCCATGCCCACGATCTGGTGAACAGGCAGCGTGCCGGAACGCATGCCGCGCTCGTGACCGCCGCCGTGCATCTGTGCTTCGATGCGGATACGCGGTTTACGACGAACGTACAGCGCGCCGATCCCTTTCGGGCCATAAATTTTGTGGCCGGAGAAGGACATCAGGTCCACTTTCAGCTGGCTCAGATCGATAGGCAGTTTGCCCACGCTCTGGGTCGCGTCAACGTGATAGATGATACCGCGCGCGCGGCACATTTCCCCGATGGTCGCGATGTCCTGAACGACGCCGATTTCGTTGTTAACGTGCATGATGGAAACCAGAATGGTGTCATCACGCATGGCCGCTTCGAGCTCTTTCAGGTCGATGATCCCGTTGCTCTGTGGCGCCAGGTAAGTCACTTCGTAACCTTCACGCTCCAGCTGGCGGCAGGTATCCAGCACGGCTTTGTGTTCGGTTTTGCTGGTGATGATGTGCTTGCCTTTTTTCTGATAAAAGTTGGCTGCACCTTTGATCGCCAGGTTGTCGGATTCGGTCGCACCGGAGGTGAAAACAATCTCACGCGGGTCGGCACCCACCAGGTCGGCAATCTGATTACGGGCGATATCAACCGCCTCTTCAGCATGCCAGCCAAAACGGTGTGAACGGGAAGCTGGGTTACCAAAGTTTCCGTCCAGGGTCAGACACTGCATCATTTTCTCGGCAACACGCGGGTCCACCGGCGTGGTTGCGGAGTAATCGAGATAAATCGGTAATTTCATTGCTCTTTAAACTCCGTACATCGCTTCAATGCAAGGAATCAGGCAACCGGCTGGATGTACGACCGAGTACGCGGGGCGTGCCGCCCCGGCCTGATTCTGAAATCTTTATCGTTTTATTACGCGCGCAGTTTGACGTCGATAGCGTCCTGCGCGCGGGTGCTGCGTTGGGAATCCTGACCGTGCTGACGACCAGAGACATCCAGAACTTCCTGGTTATTGACCAGTTCACCCAGGGTGATGTTGTTCAGGAAGCCGGTGAGACGGTCGCTCAGATCGCGCCACAGCGCGTGGGTCAGGCATTTATCGCCGCCCTGGCAGCCGCCTTTACCCTGGCAACGGGTCGCGTCAACGGATTCGTCAACTGCGCTAATCACTTCACCAACTGCAATACTGCCCGCGTCTTTACCCAGCAGATAACCGCCGCCTGGGCCACGAACGCTGGAAACCAGTCCATTTTTACGCAGTCTGGAGAACAGCTGTTCCAGGTAAGAGAGGGAGATCCCTTGTCGTTCAGAAATATCAGCCAACGGAACCGGGCCCGCTTCGGAGTTGAGCGCAACGTCCAGCATCGCGGTCACGGCATAACGCCCTTTAGATGTCAGTCTCATGTCTTACTTAACCTCAAACTCGCCCCTGCCCGGGGTTTTTTATTGTAAAATGGGGGTATTGCATAGCAGGGCCAAGTCTGACATTCCTGACTAAAATGGTCAACTATTTACTTGACTGTTTTAGTCAGGTATTTAACGTTCCGTGCCTTCAAAATCCCGGTGCGGCCTGATGCCCTCACCTCAGCCCTCTCCCACGGGGAGAGGGGAAATCGACACTACTCTTTATTCTTCTGCTCAATCGACGCCAGAATCCCGCGCAGGATGTTCAGCTCCTGGCTTTCCGGGCGCGCGCGGGTAAACATGCGGCGCAGCTTGTTCATCACCTGGCCCGGGTGGCCTTCACGAATAAAGCCGGTTGAGAGCAGCGTCTGCTCCAGGTGACCGTAGAAGCGCTCAAGGTCGTCCACCAGCGGGTAGGCCGTTTCTTCTTTAGGCTCTACCTGTTTCTCCTGCGTCGCCAGCCACGCCATACGCACCTCATAGGCGATAACCTGCACCGCCATCGCCAGGTTCAGCGAGCTATATTCCGGGTTAGCCGCGATGGCGACGTGATAATGGCACTTCTGCAGCTCGTCGTTGGTCAGGCCAACGCGCTCGCGGCCAAACACCAGCGCAACCGGAGCCTGTTCCGCTTCTGAGACGCTTTTCAGGCCGCATTCGCGCGGGTCCAGCATCGGCCACGGCAGCGTGCGTGAACGCGCGCTGGTGCCAACAACGAGGCTGCAGCCGGCCAGCGCTTCGTCAAGGGTATCGACGATCTGAGCGTTGCCGATCACGTCGCTGGCACCGGCCGCCAGGGCGATAGCCTGCGAGTCAGGTTTGACCAGCGGGTTAACCAGCCACAGGTTCGTTAAGCCCATGGTTTTCATAGCGCGGGCAACGGAGCCCATGTTGCCGGTGTGCGATGTTTCGACCAGCACGATTCGAATGTTTTGCAGCATAATTTTTAATGTCTGAATTCAGC
The DNA here is from genome assembly GCF_041679625.1 of Enterobacter cloacae complex sp. ESBL7. NCBI lineage: Bacteria > Pseudomonadati > Pseudomonadota > Gammaproteobacteria > Enterobacterales > Enterobacteriaceae > Enterobacter > Enterobacter cloacae complex sp. ESBL7. The sequence goes on along the minus strand of NZ_JBGORN010000002.1, from coordinate 47,411 downwards.
GTCTGAAGAATATTCCGGCATATTATCATAAACGGGAGACATAATCCGATCCCACTGCTATACTCTGCGCCGATTTTCCTGTTCTTTAACATCCAGTGAGAGAGACCGATGCATCCGATGCTGACCATCGCCGTGCGCGCAGCGCGCAAGGCGGGTAATGTAATTGCCAAACACTACGAAACGCCAGACTCCGTAGAAACCAGCCAGAAAGGCAGCAATGATTTCGTGACTAACGTCGATAAAGCCGCAGAAGCGATTATTATCGAAACGATCCGCAAATCTTACCCGCAGCACACCATCATCACCGAAGAAAGCGGTGAACATGAAGGTACCGATCAGGATGTTCAATGGGTTATCGATCCACTGGATGGCACCACCAACTTCGTCAAACGCCTGCCACACTTCTCTGTGTCTATCGCAGTACGTATTAAAGGCCGTACTGAAGTCGCCGTTGTTTACGATCCAATGCGTAACGAACTGTTCACCGCTACCCGCGGTCAGGGCGCACAGCTGAACGGCTACCGTCTGCGCTGCAGCAACGCACGCGATCTGGACGGCACCATTCTGGCTACCGGTTTCCCGTTCAAGGCGAAACAGCACGCGACCACCTATATGAATATCCTGGGCAAACTGTTTACCGAATGCGCTGACTTCCGCCGCACCGGTTCTGCCGCGCTGGATCTGGCCTATGTAGCAACAGGCCGCGTTGACGGTTACTTCGAGCTGTCACTGAAGCCGTGGGACTTTGCTGCGGGCGAGCTGATCGCACGTGAAGCAGGCGCCATCGTGTGTGATTTCACCGGCGGCCATAACTATATGTCTACCGGCAACGTCGTTGCAGGTAACCCACGCGTTGTTAAAGCCATGCTGGCCAACATGCGTGATGAACTGAGCGATGCGCTGAAGCGTTAATCCCGGTCATTCCCTCTCCCCGTGGGAGAGGGAATCCCAACTAAAACGGCCGCAATCCTCTTCCCACCGGCATCGCGCTCATCCACATCGTCACCGCCGCAACCAGCAGAATCACCCCGCCCGCCAGCGCAAGCGTTGTCCACCCTACCTGCCGCCACAGCACCGGTGTTTTATTGCCGCTGAGTCTGACCGCAAGCTGACGGAAGCTGTGAACCAGCAGCGCTAAAGACGAAATGGTGAGAGACGTCCCTGCCGCCATCGCCAGCGCGGAGAGCATTCCCCAGCCAAACACGCCTATCACCTTGCTGAACAGCAGCACCATGATGGCCCCCGAACACGGGCGCATGCCCATCGAAAGAACAATCATCAGCCGCGCGCGCCAGTCGTCGCCGTTCTGCAATTGTTCCTGCGTGGGCAAATGCTGATGCCCGCAGCCGCAGTTTGCATCATGAACGTGGTGCGGCGTGAAGGTTTTGAATTTCGGTTTTTGCAGCAGCACGCGCAGCTTTTTCAGCGCCCGCCAGCAGAGGATCAGCCCCAGCACGCCCACCAGCGCGTAGCTCCCCTTCTCCAGCCAGAAACTGCTCATGTGCAGCTGGCGCGCGGGAAGCTGCAACAGCGAAAGCACGACTACGACGAGCGCAATCGCCACGCTGCCCTGAAGCAGCGAGGAGGCCAGCGTCAGCCCGATACTCGATTTCAGCTTCGACGGATGGGTGGCGAGCCAGGTCGTTATCACGATTTTGCCGTGCCCCGGCCCCAGCGCGTGCAGAACGCCATAGATAAAGCTGAACGCCAGCAGGGAACCACCCGCTTTGGTCGGGTTCTCGGCCACAGCCTTCAGCAGACCGCTCATCTGCTGATTGACCTCACGCTGCCAGACGATGCTTTTCATCATGACCTGCGGCCAGGCCTGCCAAAGCCAGAGCGAGCCGCAAACGGCCAGCAGGAGAAAAAGCGCCAGCGGCCAGAGGTGCAGCCAGCGGCGCGGTTTCCGAACCGGAGAGGAGATCACTGACATTGTAACGTCACCTCCTGCGCGAACTGTTTACCCAATTCCATGTCCTCAGGCGGTGCATCTTCCTTATCAAGCGAGACCGCAAAGTTCAGCATCTCTTCGCTGGGTTTCGGGGTGTGAACGCCAATTTTGCAGCTTTTTTGCAGAGCGTCCGGCAATCGTACGTCGCCGTCTTTGTCATAGCGCATATCGACATAGTAGGTAGGGTCAAAAGTGGAAAATGTGTACGTTTGCCCCGCCAGCGGCTGCGGATGCGCCAGCGGGAGCACAAACGTCAGCACCGCCTGATGCCCGTCACGCGTCATCCCGTATTCCGTTGGCCGGTTCAGAAATTTGACCTTTTGCCCGTTGTGCCAGAATTCCGTGAAGTAGTGCTGGCCGAGCACGTTGGCCATCACTTCCGCCGCCAGCTTTTTCCAGATTTCATCGCCGGGCTTCGCGTTTCCCGCATCATAGAGCAGATCGGCCGAGGTGATTTCATCCATCGTCCAGCGCATCTTCAGGCCGCTCAGCTGCGTGCCGTCGGTAACCAGCTCGGTCTGGAGGTCAATAAAACTGTGAGGGTGTGCGCTGGCGGTGAAGCTGATAACCGCCAAAAATAACGCCATCGCACTTTGTTTAACTGTTTGCATCAATTCCTCACGTCAAAAATTCTGTGATGTTCCCCAGCAATCCTGAGTGAAAGGCCTGCCGGCGCGCTTTTCAGCGCTCATCCTTTAGCTATTCTTATCAAACATTCACACTGGATACCCGACAGATGATGACGACGCTTGAAATTCCATCTGTGCTTTCCAGTTCGCAGCGCCGCTGCCAGGTGCTTTTGATGCTATACCTGCCCGATGCTGCCGTCACCGCAGAGAGCATAATCGCTGCCAACGGGGTGGACGACGCGATGGCACGGCAAGATATAGCCGAGACGCGCGATGAAATCCAGCGCTATCACCGGCTGGACATCGTTACGCACCACGACGGCAGCTACCGGATTGAAGGCACAGCCCTGAATCAGCGTTTATGCCTGCTGCACTGGCTGCGCCGGGCGCTGCGGCTTTGCCCGCAGTTTGTCTCGCACCAGTTTACCCCCGCATTAAAAACCGCGCTTAAACAACACGGCATTGCGCGGCCGCTTTACGATGATGCGAACCTGCGGGCGCTGATCGGCTTCTGCTCCCGCAAGCTGCAGCGCCAGTTTGAATGCCGCGACGTCCAGTTTTTACAGCTCTATCTGCAATACTGTCTTATTCAGCACCAGCTCGGGAATACGCCGCAGTTTTCTCACGTTCAGCGCAGCTGGACCCAGTCGAGAGGGGAGTATTTTACGGCCCAGGAGATCGTGCGTCACTGGAGACGTCGCGTGCCGCAGGGTGCGCACGGGGATGAACAGCTGTTTCTGGCGCTGCTGTTTATGATGCTCCGCACGCCCGATCCGGTGCTCGATAAACACCAGCAGGATCAGCGCCTGCGTCGGGCCATCGTGCGCATGGTCGCCCGTTTTCGCTCGCAGACCGGGATGAACTTCAGCGATGAACAAGGGCTGACCGATCAGCTATATATCCATCTTGCTCAGGCGCTGGACCGCTCGCTGTTTGAGATCGGCATCGACAATAGCCTGCCGGAGGAGATCCATCGCCTCTATCCCCGGCTGTTACGCACCACAAAGGAAGCGCTGTTTGAGCTGGAGGCGGAGTTTGGGCTGCGTTTTTCAGATGAAGAGATGAGTCTTGTCGCGGTGATTTTCGGTGCCTGGCTGATGCAGGAGACCGATCTGCACGAAAAACAGGTGATCCTGCTGACGGGAGACGATAAAGCCACCGAGGACCTGATTGAACAGCAGCTTCGCGAGCTGACGCTGCTGCCGCTCAACATTCGCTATCTGACGCTTCAGGCTTTCCAGAAAGAGGGGGCACCGCGCGAGGCCGCACTGGTTATCACCCCCTACCCTACCGTCCTGCCGCTGTTCTCGCCGCCGCTGATACATGCCGTTGAGACATTGAACGCGCAGCAGCAAGAACATATTCGCGCCATGCTGGAATCATAGCGAGGCGCGAGCGGCCACTTTAGGGCGAACAACGATGGCGGGTAAGGCGACCAGCGCCATCACCCAGAAGACGCCATGCCCCAGGTGCTGGTAGAGGAATCCTGCAAAGACCGTCATGATCGCGATACTGCCCCCCATCGCGACCGCCGAATAGACGGCCTGCAGGCGAATAACGTCTCCGCCCTCGCGCGCTGCGATGTAGCGCATGGCCGCCAGATGGCACACGGTAAAGGTGCCGCAGTGAAGGATTTGCGCCACTATCAGCCATGGCAGATCGGTCGTCCAGCCCATAATCCCCCAGCGCGCCACGCCGCACACGGCGGAAAGCAGCAGAAGGTCTCGCGCGCCAAAGCGACGGAACAGCTTTTTGCTAAGGGCAAAGATAATGACTTCGGCCACTACCCCCAGCGACCACAGATAGCCCACTGCGGAAGCAGAATATCCCGCCCCCTGCCAGTAGATGGCGCTGAAGCCATAGTACGCCGCATGCGCCCCCTGAAGCAGACATACACACGCCAGAAAACGCCAGCTTTGTGCCACCAGGCTCCGCCAGGCGGGCCAGCCTGCGCTCTCCTGATGGCGGCTTTCCCCTTGCGGCATCACCGACGGACGCAGCAGCATACCCAGCAGCATAGAGGCAATACCGATACTCAGCAGGGCGAGAATGGCGCGGTAATCGTAAAGGCTGACCAGTTTGCCCACCAGCGCGGAGCCAATCACAAAGGCAATTGAGCCCCACAGGCGCACGCGGCCGTAGTCCATGGTGATCTGCTTTTGCCAGGTGTTCGCCAGGGCATCCGTCAGCGGTACCAGCGGTGAGAAGAACAGGTTAAAGCCGACCATCACCACCATCAGCCAGGCAAACTGGTGGCTGACCCAGAAGCAGGCAACAAAGACCAGCGTCAGCAGAGCAAGAATGCGCACGGCCTTGATCAGCAAGGAGGGATCGCTGACGCGCGGGGCAATCAGCAGGCTGCCGAGGAAACGCGCCACCAGCCCGGCCCCCAGCAGGACACCGATAGTCTCAGGAGTCAGGCCGATACCCTTGAGCCAGACGCTCCAGAAGGGCAGAAAAATACCGTAGCTAAAGAAATAGGTGAAATAACTGAGCGCCAGCCAGCGCGTGGAATGCAAGACCATGAATCCCTCCCGAAATCGAGGCCATAGTCTGGCGAGAATATAAAAATTAAGCAAGTAGATAGCCTGCTATAAATTAACGAAAAATTAACATCTTGTGCAGTCGTCTGGCTTATGGCAGGGAATGAAAATATGTATTACGTTTAAATTACTCCACTTGCAGAGGTTTTTCTGCCATGAACTCACTACGTTATTTCGATTTCGGTCAGTCACGCCACCTACTGCTGCTGATTGGCCGCATCGCGCTTGTCGTGCTGTTTATCATCTTTGGCTATCCAAAACTGACGGGGTTTAGCGGCACCGTACAATATATGACCTCGCTGGGTACGCCGATGCCCATGCTGGCGGCCATTATTGCGGTGGTGATGGAAGTCCCTGCTGCCATCCTGATCGTGCTGGGCTTTTTCACCCGTCCTCTCGCGGTACTGTTTGTATTCTATACCCTCGGAACCGCAGTGATTGGGCACCACTACTGGGATATGACCGGTGATGCGGTCGTGCCGAATATGATTAACTTCTATAAGAACGTCAGTATTGCTGGCGCCTTTATTTTGCTGGCGATTGTCGGACCTGGAGCCATTTCCCTCGACCGGCGTTAAGCCATAAAAAAAGGCCGCAAGCGCGGCCTTTTTTATTTCTGCCAGGCAGAGGAATTATGCGTATACCGGGAAGCGTGCGCAGATATCCAGAACTTTACCTTTGACGCGCTCGATAACCGCTTCGTCATTGATGTTGTCCAGAACGTCACACATCCAGCCAGCCAGCTCTTTCACTTCCGCTTCTTTGAAGCCGCGGCGAGTCACGGCCGGAGAACCGATACGGATACCGGAGGTCACGAAGGGGCTCTTCGGATCGTTTGGCACGCTGTTTTTGTTCACGGTGATGTTGGCGCGGCCCAGGGCTGCGTCAGCTTCTTTACCGGTCAGGTTCTTATCAACCAGATCCAGCAGGAACAGGTGGTTTTCAGTACCGCCGGAGACCACTTTGTAGCCACGGTTCAGGAACACTTCCACCATCGCTTTGGCGTTCTTAGCAACCTGCTGCTGATAAACCTTGAATTCTGGCTCCATCGCTTCTTTCAGCGCAACGGCTTTAGCCGCGATAACGTGCATCAGCGGGCCGCCCTGCGCGCTTGGGAATACAGCGGAGTTCAGTTTTTTGTACAGCTCTTCGTCACCGCCTTTCGCCAGGATCAGGCCACCGCGTGGACCCGCCAGGGTTTTGTGGGTGGTGGTGGTCACAACGTGAGCGTGTGGAACCGGGTTCGGGTAAACGCCAGCGGCAATCAGGCCCGCAACGTGCGCCATGTCGACGAACAGGTAAGCACCAATGCTGTCTGCGATTTCACGCATTTTTGCCCAGTCAACGATACCGGAGTAAGCAGAGAAGCCACCGATGATCATCTTCGGTTTGTGCTCTTTAGCCTGCTTCGCCATGTCTTCGTAGTCAATTTTACCGGACTCATCAATACCGTAAGGGATGATGTTGTACAGTTTGCCGGAGAAGTTAACCGGGGAGCCGTGAGTCAGGTGGCCGCCCTGCGCCAGGTTCATACCCAGAACGGTATCGCCCGGCTGCAGCAGCGCGGTATAGACCGCGAAGTTAGCCTGAGAGCCAGAGTGTGGCTGCACGTTCGCGTAGTCAGCGCCAAAGAGTTCTTTCGCACGGTCGATAGCCAGCTGCTCAACGATATCCACGTACTCGCAACCGCCGTAGTAGCGTTTGCCCGGGTAACCTTCAGCATATTTGTTAGTCAGCTGAGAACCCTGCGCCTGCATGACGCGCGGGCTGGTGTAGTTTTCGGAGGCGATCAGTTCGATGTGCTCTTCCTGACGTACTTTTTCCTGCTCCATAGCCTGCCACAGTTCGGCATCATAATCGGCAATGTTCATTTCACGCTTTAACATCCGCATCTCCTGACTCAGCTAACAAGTAAATTTTGGCCTGAAAAGGCAGTCCTGTTGGACGACGGGCAACAGTATAACTGATTAGTTCTGTGATAACAGGTCTTGACAAACGATTTTACGCAAACGTTTTCCTACGCGCCACGCAAGGGTTTGAGGAATAAAGCTCTCGCCCTTTCCAGCGGATTTCTTTTCAGGTTTGTGATGCATATTTTTCATCTTGCAAAGAACCATTTACAACGCAGGGATATTTTTTATAAGATGCATTTAAAATACATTATTAAAGTCACATCAGAAGGATGCGCCCATGCTCGACGCTCAAACCATCGCTACCGTTAAAGCCACCATCCCCCTGCTGGTGGAAACCGGCCCTAAACTCACCGCCCATTTCTACGATCGCATGTTCACGCACAACCCGGAGCTCAAAGAAATTTTCAACATGAGCAACCAGCGTAACGGCGATCAGCGCGAAGCGCTTTTCAACGCCATCGCGGCCTACGCCAGCAATATTGAAAACCTGGCGGCACTGCTGCCTGCGGTGGAAAAAATCGCTCAGAAACACACCAGCTTCCAGATCCAACCCGAGCAGTACAACATTGTGGGTGGCCACCTGCTGGCGACGCTGGACGAGATGTTCAGCCCGGGCCAGGAGGTGCTGGACGCGTGGGGTAAAGCCTACGGCGTGCTGGCAAACGTGTTTATCAACCGCGAAGCGCAGATCTACAGCGAAAACGCCAGCAAGAACGGCGGCTGGGAAGGCACGCGCGCCTTCCGCATCGTCGAGAAAACGCCGCGCAGCGCGCTGATTACCAGCTTTGAATTTGAGCCGGTGGACGGACAGCCGGTTGCCGATTACCAGCCGGGCCAGTATCTGGGCGTGTGGCTGAAGCCTGAAGGCTTCCCGCATCAGGAGATCCGCCAGTATTCTCTTACCCGCAAGCCAAACGGCAAAGGCTACCGTATTGCCGTGAAGCGTGAGGACGGCGGTCAGGTATCCAACTGGCTACACAACGAAGCTAACGTGGGCGACGTGGTCCATCTGGCCGCGCCGGCGGGCGATTTCTTCATGGCGGTTGAAGCGAATACCCCGGTTACGCTGATCTCTGCGGGCGTCGGCCAAACGCCAATGCTGGCGATGCTCGATACGCTGGCAAAAGCCAACCACGGTGCGCAGGTAAACTGGTTCCACGCTGCGGATAACGGCGACGTGCACGCCTTTGCGGATGAAGTGAAAACGCTCGGGGCGTCCCTGCCGCGCTTCACCGCGCACACCTGGTATCGCCTGCCGACGGATGCAGATCGCGCGGCCGCACGGTTTGACAGCGAAGGCCTGATGAATTTAAGCCAGATGGAAGGGGCGTTTAGCGCGCCGGACATGCAGTTCTACGTCTGCGGGCCGGTGGCGTTTATGCAGTATGCCGCGAAGCAGCTGGTGGAGCTGGGTGTGAACAAAGACAACATTCACTACGAATGTTTCGGGCCCCATAAGGTGCTGTAATGAAAAAGCCCCTCGTTCGAGGGGCTTTTTTTTCGCCGGGTGGTTGCACCTTACCCGGCCTACAAAACCGTTGGCATTTTTAAATCGCGGCGTCGTCTTCTTCGCCGGTACGGATACGGATCACGCGCGCCACGTCAAAGACGAAGATTTTACCGTCGCCGATTTTGCCCGTCTGCGCCGTGCGGATAATGGTATCCACGCAGGTATCGACGATATCGTCGCTGACCACGATTTCAATTTTTACTTTCGGCAGAAAGTCGACCATGTACTCTGCGCCACGGTAAAGCTCGGTGTGGCCCTTCTGACGACCAAAACCTTTCACTTCCGTTACGGTCATCCCGGTGATGCCGACTTCCGCCAGCGCTTCACGCACGTCATCCAGTTTGAAAGGTTTAATAATCGCATCAATCTTTTTCATGGTGGGTCCTTAAACTCTTGCCTGTAAGCTGCCTCGTAATCGATTGCTCACAGTATCATACGGCATTACTCTTTAAAATCGTTTGCTTCCAGCTCGTGGCGCGACAGCAGCTTGTAGAACTCGGTGCGGTTGCGTCCGGCCATGCGCGCCGCGTGGGTCACATTGCCTTTGGTAATCTGCAATAGCTTGCGCAGATAGTTCAGCTCGAACTGATTCCGCGCTTCCGCAAACGTCGGCAGGGCCGTGTTTTCCCCTTCCAGCGCCTGCTCCACCAGCGCATCGCTGATCACCGGTGAGGAGGTCAGCGCCACGCACTGCTCAATCACGTTCACCAGCTGGCGCACGTTACCCGGCCAGCCTGCGGCCATCAGCCGCTTCATCGCGTCGGTGGAAAACGCGCGCACGAACGGTTTATGGCGATCGGCCGCCTGGCGCAAAAGATGGTTCGCCAGCAGCGGAATGTCTTCCGCGCGCTCCGCCAGCGCCGGGATCTTCAGATTCACCACGTTCAGACGGTAGTAGAGATCTTCGCGAAACTCGTTGCGCGCCATCACTTTTGGCAAGTCGCGGTGGGTGGCGGAAATAATGCGCACATTAATATCGATATCGCGGTTGCTGCCCAGCGGGCGAACTTTTCGCTCCTGCAATACGCGGAGCAGTTTGACCTGCAGCGGTGCGGGCATGTCGCCAATCTCGTCCAGGAACAGCGTGCCGCCTTCCGCGGCCTGGAACAGCCCTTCCCGGCTGCTCACCGCGCCGGTGAATGCGCCGCGGGCGTGACCAAACAGTTCAGATTCGAGAAGCTGTTCCGGAAGCGCGCCGCAGTTAATGGCGATAAAGGCATTTTTACTGCGCGGGCTGGCGTTATGGATCGCCTGCGCCAGGATCTCCTTCCCGGTTCCGCTCTGGCCGTTGATGAGCACGCTGACGTCGGACTGCGCCACCATCCGGGCCTGTTCAAGCAGACGCAGCATAATGGGGCTGCGGGTGACGATGGACTCCCGCCACGCTTCATCCCCCGCCGGGGCAGCATGTTCCAGCGCGCTGTCGATAGCCTTATACAGCGCGTCTTTGTCCACCGGCTTGGTCAGGAAGCTGAAGACCCCCTGCTGCGTCGCGGCAACCGCATCCGGGATCGACCCGTGCGCCGTCAGGATAATCACGGGCATACCCGGCTGCTGCTTCTGGATCTCCGCGAACAGCTGCAGGCCATCCATTTCGTCCATCCGCAGGTCGCTTATCACCAGATCGATTTTCTCGCGGCTGAGGATCTTCAGCCCTTCCAGCCCGCTTTCAGCGGTCACGACGCTGTAGCCTTCGCTCACCAGACGCATCCCCAGCAGCTTTAACAGCCCGGGATCGTCATCCACCAGTAAAAGATGGGCAGGTTTACGGCTCGTCATGCTTCACATCCTCTTGTTTCGGCGTATCGCTGTCCGGTGCAGCGGATGAGCTCCCCGGCTGATATTTGCGCGACGAGAGCTGCCTTTCGATATCCGTCAGGTTCTCCAGCTTACGCGTCGTGGTATCCAGCTGCGTACGTAAATGTTGCTGCTGTTGACGCAGCGTATCAAGCTCGCTGTCGGTTGACTGTTGCAGCTTGCTGTAGCGGGAGCGCTCTTCAGACAGCTGAAGCTGTAATGTCTGCCCATCGCGCCAGAGCTGGTATACCGGGCGTACCTGCACGGGAAGATTGACCACAAACGTGTCCAGTCGGGTCACATTGACGCGACGTTCAACGGGGGTGATTTTCGCATCTGCGAGTAAAATCCCGCGCTTGAAAGCGTCCTGCCAGGTGTCGTCATCCAGCATCGCCGCCTTCGAGCGGGCGTCTACCGGCGCCAGACGCTGGGCGCAATCTATCCCACGCAGCCAGAACAGCGGGTTGCTTTCAACGTCATGTCCTGACAGGTTCCAGATGTCGTCACAGCGGGTTGAGAGGAAGTCTGCCAGCTGGTTATCGGGCCATTTATCTTCCTGTTTATCGCTAATGGCACTTTGTGGCGCATGGGAAACACACCCTGCCAGAAATAAACAGGGCAGGCTCAGGCGAAGCGTTTTGCTGGAAAACACCGCACGTACGGCGCGGAAAAAGACGTGTGACATACTCACCAGACATAGATTCATTTTATTGATTTTTCCGGCTCAGGGGCAGTTCGATACGGAAGCAAACATCTGAACGTTCGTCCGCGGCAATGTTTAGCTCACCCTGCATGCGTCGTATGCAGTCCCGGGCGATGCTCAAGCCCAGCCCGCTTCCTTTAACCGCGCCTTTCCGCTGATGACTCCCCTGGAAAAAGGGTTCGAAGATCATGATTTTTTCGTCATCGGGGATCGGGGTGCCGGTGTTTGCGACGTCAATAAACACCCGTGAACCATTCGTATTACTTCGGATATAAATGTTACCGGATTCAGTACCATAGTGCACCGCATTGGAGTAAAGATTATCCAGAACGCTCATCAGCAGCATGGGTTCAGCCAGGCACGCAGGCGCATTCAGCTCAACGCCGGTATGCATCATTTTAGCTCTTGCTGGCAAGCTGTGGGCGGAGATCACCATATCCACCAGCGGCTCAATTTCAACGTTTTCCAGTACGACCGCCCCGTCAGCCAGCTTGCGGTTGTAATCCAGCAGTTGCTCAATCAGCTTTTGCAGATTGCGGCTGCTGTTATCCAGGATCTCGACAATTTCTTTCTGCTCTGGCGTAAGGGGCCCGGCCACTTCGTCCGCCAGCAGCTCCGTCCCTTCGCGCATGCTGGCCAGCGGCGTTTTAAGCTCATGAGAAATATGGCGCAGGAACTGATGGCGCTGTGATTCGAGCCACGCCAGGCGCTCGGACAGCCAGATAATGCGCTGGCCTACGGATCGCAGCTCGCGGGGACCTTTAAAGGCGACCGTATCCCCGAGCGATTTCCCCTCCCCCAGGCGGTTGATCATACGCTGAATGCCCTTCACCGGGCCGATGATCATGCGGGTAAAGAGCAGTACCAGCCCGAGGCTCACCAGGAACAGAACCAGCGCCTGCCAGCCGAAGAACTGGCCACGCTCGGCAATCTCCTGCTGGAGCTGCTGGCCGCGAGAGAAAATCACCGCGCGCGTAGACTGCACCATCTCGGTATTGGCGCTGGCAAAAGCGTCGAGGCGCGCGGCGGCAACGGCATCCGGGCCGCTGTTGCTGCACTGCAGCTGCGCGAGATCGTTCAAATCCTGACGTAACGCCTGATAGAGCTTGTCATCAGGTAAGACCCCCGCGTGAGCGTCCAGCATTTCGCTGTAGCGTTTACGCTGGCTCTGATAAACCTTTTCCAGCGTCCGATCGTCAAGCACGCAATACTGACGATAGCTACGCTCCATCTCCAGCGCGGCGTTGGTCATCGCTTCACTGCGTCTGGCGTCGATAAGCGTCGTACGGTTGGTCAAAGCCGCCTGCGCGCTCAGCGCGTTCAGGCTTTGCCACGCCTGCCAGGCAAGGATCAGCAGCGGCAGCAGGATCAGCAGGAAGGCCATCATGACGAGCTGCCGCAGGGAGCGGGGGAAAACGGGCCAGCGTTTCAACGCATTACTCTCTTAATGGGGGTTTACGCAGAGCGTAACTGAGTCTGCCCTTCAGATACAACAAAGCCGGGTAAAAACCCGGCTTTGTCATGGAATGAGGCGGTGCCTAACTCGACGTTTCGCCCTGGCCTGATAAAGCATCGCTATGATCAGTAGTTGGACGGCAGGCACCTTTTTGTGCGTCATTCGAAGTTTATGTAGCGCGTCCCGAAGGGGCTGACATAAGAAGGTGAATGAGCCACTGGTTAATATTATGCAACACCCGTGCCAGAATGCAAAACAAAATATTAACAGTTTGAAATATATGAGTTTTACTCGTTTAGCCTGTTAATTATCGGTTGAATGATTTCCAGGCTAAGTGTCGCTATTAAGCAACACCTTAACGGGAACCTTTACTGCCATATATAAATCAACGAGTTAAATGTCGCCTTTTGGAGACAGTTGAATTACGGGTCTGTCGCGTAATTGCGACACAAATAAAAAAGCCCGGTCAAGCTTCGCTGACCGGGCCTGGAAGGGTGTGGGGCTAAAACTTAACCCAGTTGCTTACGCGCGTTGCGGAAGATACGCATCCACGGGCTGTCCTCGCCCCAGTTTTCCGGGTGCCAGGAGTTGCTCACGGTACGGAATACGCGTTCCGGGTGCGGCATCATGATGGTCGCGCGACCGCTTTCGCTGGTCACCGCCGTAATACCGTTGGCGGAGCCGTTCGGGTTAGCCGGGTAGGTTTCCGTCACCTTGCCGAAGTTATCGACAAAGCGCAGCGCCACCAGGCCTTTGCTCTCCAGCTGAGCCAGATGCGCAGCGTCGCGCACTTCTACCTGACCTTCGCCGTGGGAAACGGCGATTGGCATCTGAGAACCGACCATCCCCTGCAGCAGCAGAGACGGGCTTTGGGTCACTTCCACCAGGCTGAAGCGCGCCTCGAAGCGGTCAGACTGGTTGCGCACAAAGCGCGGCCAGGCTTCGCTGCCCGGGATCAGCTCGCGCAGGTTAGACATCATCTGGCAGCCGTTACACACGCCCAGCGCCAGGGTCTGCGGACGGTGGAAGAAGGTTTCGAACTCGTCACGCACGCGGCTGTTGAACAGGATGGACTTCGCCCAGCCTTCGCCCGCGCCCAGCACGTCGCCGTAGGAGAAGCCGCCGCACGCCACCAGCGCCTGGAAATCTTCCAGACCGGTACGTCCGGCCAGCAGATCGCTCATGTGGACATCGATAGCATCAAAGCCCGTGCGGTGGAAGGCAGCCGCCATCTCAACGTGGGAGTTGACGCCCTGCTCGCGCAGCACGGCCACTTTTGGACGCGCGCCGGTCGCAATGTACGGCGCGGCGATGTCTTCGTTAATGTCGAAGGAGAGCTTCACGTTCAGGCCTGGATCCTGGTCATTCGCTTTCGCGTTATGCTCCTGATCGGCACATTCCGGGTTATCACGCAGGCGCTGCATCTGCCAGGTGGTTTCCGCCCACCACATGCGCAGCGTGGTGCGGCTTTCGCTGAACACCGCGTGACCGTCTGCTTCAATCACGAAGCGGTCGCCCTGAACGGCTTTACCCAGATAGTGCACGCAGTCTGCCAGACCGTGCTTCGCCAGAATCGCTTCAACCGCGTCGCGATCCGCCGCGCGCACCTGAATCACGGCGCCCAGCTCTTCGTTGAACAGCGCCGCCAGACGGTCTTCGCCCAGCGTCGCAATGTTCGCTTCCACGCCGCAGTGGCCGGTGAAGGCCATCTCTGCCAGGGTCACCAGCAGGCCACCGTCGGAACGGTCGTGGTAGGCCAGCAGCTTACGCTGCGCCACCAGCGCCTGGATCGCGTCGTAGAAGCCTTTCAGCTGCGCCACGTCACGCACGTCGGCTGGCTTGTCGCCGAGCTGGCGGTAAACCTGCGCCAGCGCGGTGGCACCCAGCGCGTTGTGGCCTTTACCCAGGTCAATCAGCAGCAGGGCGTTGTCTTCTGTCGCAAGCTGCGGCGTAACGGTGTGGCGCACGTCTTCCACGCGGGCAAAGGCGGTGATAACCAGCGACAGCGGAGAGGTCATCTCGCGCTGCTCGTTGCCTTCCTGCCAGCGGGTTTTCATCGACATGGAGTCTTTGCCCACCGGAATGGTCAGGCCAAGGGCTGGACACAGCTCCTCGCCCACCGCTTTCACGGCTTCATACAGGCCAGCATCTTCGCCAGGGTGACCGGCTGCGGCCATCCAGTTTGCGGAGAGCTTGATACGTTTGATATCGCCAATCTGCGTCGCGGCGATGTTGGTCAGCGCTTCACCGACCGCCAGACGGGCAGAGGCCGCGAAGTCCAGCAGCGCCACCGGGGTGCGTTCGCCGAGAGCCATCGCTTCGCCGTAGTAGCTGTCGAGGCTCGCGGTGGTCACGGCGCAGTTCGCGACCGGGATCTGCCACGGGCCGACCATCTGATCGCGCGATACCATACCGGTCACGGTGCGGTCGCCGATGGTCACCAGGAAAGTTTTCTCTGCCACAGCAGGCAGGTGCAGCACGCGGTTTACCGCTTCTGCCACGGTGATGCCCTGGCGATCCAGCGCTTTGCCGGCCGCTTTGCGGGCGGTTACGTCGCGGGTCATCTTCGGCGTTTTACCGAGCAGAACGTCGAGCGGCAGATCGATCGGCTGGTTGTCAAAGTGGGTGTCGCTTAAGGAAAGGTGCTGCTCTTCGGTCGCTTCACCGATGACGGCATACGGCGCGCGCTCGCGGCGGCACAGCTCGTCAAACAGCGGCAGCTGATCCGCAGCAACCGCCAGCACGTAGCGCTCCTGGGATTCGTTACACCAGATTTCCAGCGGGCTCATGCCCGGCTCATCGCTCAGGATGTCGCGCAGGTTGAAGCGCCCGCCGCGGCCACCGTCGCTCACCAGCTCCGGCATGGCGTTGGACAGGCCGCCCGCGCCCACGTCGTGAATGAAGAGGATCGGGTTGGCGTCGCCCAGCTGCCAGCAGCGGTCGATCACTTCCTGGCAGCGGCGCTCCATCTCAGGGTTGTCGCGCTGCACGGAGGCGAAGTCGAGATCCGCATCAGACTGGCCGGAGGCCATAGAAGAGGCTGCGCCGCCGCCCAGACCGATGTTCATCGCCGGGCCGCCCAGTACGATCAGCTTCGCGCCGACGACGATCTCGCCTTTCTGCACGTGATCGGCACGGATATTGCCGATCCCGCCCGCCAGCATGATCGGCTTGTGGTAGCCGCGCAGCTCTTCGCCGTTGTGGCTGTCCACTTTCTCTTCATAGGTTCGGAAGTAACCGTTCAGCGCCGGACGACCAAATTCGTTGTTAAACGCCGCGCCGCCCAGCGGGCCTTCGGTCATGATATCCAGCGCGGTCACGATGCGCTCTGGCTTGCCAAAATCCTCTTCCCACGGCTGTTCAAAGCCCGGGATACGCAGGTTGGAGACGGAGAAACCGACCAGACCCGCTTTAGGTTTAGCGCCACGACCGGTCGCGCCTTCGTCGCGGATTTCACCGCCGGAGCCGGTCGCCGCACCCGGCCACGGGGAGATCGCCGTCGGGTGGTTGTGGGTTTCCACTTTCATCAGGATATGCGCGGGCTCCTGATGGAAGTCATAGCGCCCTGCTTCGCGATCGGCGAAGAAGCGGCCCACCTCGGAACCTTCCATTACCGCGGCGTTGTCTTTATAGGCAGACAGCACGTGGTCAGGGGTTTGCTCCATGGTGTTTTTGATCATTTTGAACAGCGACTTCGGCTGCTGTTCGCCGTCAATAATCCAGTCGGCGTTGAAAATCTTGTGGCGGCAGTGCTCAGAGTTAGCCTGCGCGAACATGTAGAGTTCGATGTCGTTCGGGTTACGGTTGAGCTTAACAAACGCATCCTGCAGGTAGTCGATTTCGTCTTCTGCCAGCGCCAGGCCGAGACGCAGGTTGGCGTCAATCAGCGCCTGACGGCCCTGCCCCAGCAGGTCTACGCTCTGTACCGGCGCAGGCTGATGGTGAGAGAAAAGCTTCTGCGCGTCATCGAGAGAGGCAAATACGCTCTCCATCATGCGATCGTGCAGTTCAGCCGCAACCGCCTGCCACTGCGCCTCGCTCAGGGTAGAGGCTTCCACGTAGTACGCCACGCCGCGTTCCAGACGGTTAATCTGGTTCAGGCCACAGTTGTGGGCGATGTCGGTGGCTTTGGAAGACCAGGGGGAGATGGTGCCCGGACGAGGCGTAGCAAGGATCAGTTTGCCGGTTGGCGTATGGCTGTTCAGGCTTGGACCATACTTGAGCAGGCGTTCCAGCTGTACGCGCTCCTCTGCATTCAGGGAGGCATTCAGGTCAGCAAAATGGACATACTCAGCGTAAATATTGCTTACCGGAAGGTCGGCCGCCTGAAAACGTGCCAGCAGTTTAGTGATACGGAAGGCAGACAGTGCAGGCGAACCACGCAGAATTTCCATCATAAGTCTCTCGTCTTCGAAGCGCCGGGGCGCTTACAGTGTGCGCAAGGGGGGAAAACGGGCGTCATTATAGAGAATCCTGAGCGCCGACGAAACCGTTTGCGTCGAAATAAAATTTGCACAGAGATTTAACAATAGATGTGACCTGTCTCTCTAATTGGTTGCCAAGTGGCGCAAGTTTACGCAAAATGCCGCTCATTCAATGGCAAACCTTATGATTAACATGGCTACAGCAGACTGAGGCAACCGGCGTCGCAGAGAATTAACTAATTGAAAAAATTAAAGATTAATTATCTGCTCATCGGCATTGTAACGTTGCTGCTGGCAGTGGCCCTCTGGCCTTCCATCCCCTGGTTCGGCAAAGCCGAAAACCGTATCGCCGCCATTCAGGAGCGGGGGGAATTGCGCGTCAGTACCCTCAACTCGCCGCTGATTTACAGCGACGTCAACGGCAAAATCATTGGCCTGGATTATGAACTGGCACAACAGTTCGCCGATTATCTTGGCGTGAAGCTTAAAATCACCGTCCGCCAGAATATCAACCAGCTGTTTGACGACCTCGATAACGACGATGCCGATATGCTCGCCGCCGGGCTGGTGTATAACAGCGAGCGCAGCAAGAACTACCAGCCAGGCCCGACCTACTACTCCGTTTCTCAGCAGCTGGTTTACCGCGTCGGGAGCCTGCGCCCGCGCTCGCTGTCCACGATTAACGATCGGCAGCTGACGATTGCGCCCGGCCACGTGGTGATTGACGATCTGCGGGAGCTCAAGGAGAAGAAATATCCCGACCTGAGCTGGACGGTGGATCCAAAACTCGGCACGACGGAGCTGCTGGAGCAGGTAAAAGATCAGAAGGTGCCCTACACCATCGCCGATTCGGTCGCGATCAGCCTGTTCCAACGGGTGCATCCTGAAATCGCCGTGGCGCTGGACGTCACCGACGAGCAGCCCGTGACCTGGTTTAGCCAGCTTGATGACGACCAGACCTTCTCTGCCGCGATGCTTGATTTCTTCAACACCATCAATGAAGACGGTACCCTGGCGCGTCTGGAGGAAAAGTACCTCGGGCACGGCGATGACTTTGACTACGTTGATACCCGCAGCTTCCTGCGCGCGGTAGACAGCGTCCTGCCGGACCTGCAGCCGCTGTTCGAAAAATACGCCCAGGAGATTGACTGGAAGCTGCTGGCGGCTATTTCGTATCAGGAATCCCACTGGGACACCCAGGCCACGTCGCCCACGGGCGTACGCGGTTTGATGATGTTAACAAAAAATACCGCGCTGAGCCTGGGCGTGAACGATCGTACCGACGCCGAACAGAGCATCAGCGGCGGCGCGAGATATCTGCAGGACATGATGGCTAAAGTACCGGAAACGGTGCCGGAAGAAGAGCGGATCTGGTTTGCGCTGGCGGCCTACAATATGGGCTACGCGCATATGCTTGATGCACGAGCGTTGACGGCAAAAACGAAAGGTAACCCGGACAGCTGGTCAGACGTTAAGCAGCGCCTGCCGCTGCTGAGCCAAAAGCCATGGTATAACAAGCTGACATACGGCTACGCGCGCGGACATGAAGCCTACGCCTACGTGGAAAATATCCGTAAATATCAGATTAGCCTGGTCGGGTATCTGCTGGAGAAAGAGAAAGAGGCGACGGAGGCCAAACAGCTGGCTCAAAGCTACCCGGTCGTGGCGCCGGACGAGCTTAATCGCCCAACAGCTTCAGTTCTGCCTTTTGCTGCTTTTTCTGCTGACGGCGCATTCGAAAGAAATCGCTTAATAGCCCCGAACACTCTGGTGCAAGCACCCCACCGATAGTCTTCACCTGGTGGTTCATACCCGGGTGACCCAGCACGTCCATCAGCGAACCGGCCGCACCGGTTTTTTCATCCCGCGCGCCGAAAACCAGAGTCCCGATCCGGCTGTGCACCATCGCGCCGGAGCACATCACGCACGGCTCCAGCGTCACGTACAGCGTGGTATCAAGCAGGCGATAGTTTTGCAGCACCAGACCGCCCTGGCGAAGCGCCATGATTTCGGCATGCGCAGTAGGATCGTGGCGGCCTATAGGACGGTTCCACCCTTCGCCAATCACCTGGTTGTTATGAACCAGCACCGCGCCCACGGGCACCTCGCCCTCTTCCCAGGCGCGTTGAGCCAGCGTCAGCGCGTGGCGCATCCAGTATTCATGATTGTGTTCAGGGTTGGACAAAGGCTGATACTCCAGTCGAAAAGCGGGCGGCATTATACACGCCCATTATGGATAAGCCTATTCGAGTTGCTGAAGTTCGCCTGATGGCGTGACGCGCCAGCGGTGCTGGCAAAAATAGAGCAGCGGGTTGTCCTGCTTGCTGTCGCTGTAGCCGCTGTACAGGCGCAGCGGCGTACCGATGCGTTTCTCCAGCTGGACCACTTTTTCATGCCCCAGGCAGCGCAGGGTCAGCACCCAGCCGCCGTAACCGCGGGCAATTTGCGTGGCGATAAGATTCACGCGCGGAAGCCAGGGGGTATCAAAGTAGACCTGCTCCACCAGCGTCTGCGGGGAGCCGGTAATGAGCCAGATGTCGGCATCATTCGCGTCGAGATAGCTGGTCAGGCGCGCCTGCACCACCGGAAAGGCGGCGACGTGGCCGCGAAACCAGTGCGCAAAATCCTTTTCGAGCTGCTTAAGCCGCGCTTCGCTGTGCCCAAAGGTACATCCCCATAACAGCAGACTCATCGGCCATCGCGCCGCCCGGCCTTTCACCAGCAGCGCGATCCCGATAACCGGTAAGAGCGGCAGCACGAGCAGCGCATTCAAAGGCTGACGCCGCAGCAGGTAACGCATAAACGTACCAAACATATCCTGCTGATGCAGCGTTCCATCCAGGTCGAAAAAGACAACGCGACGCGCGTGATTTGCCAAACCTTACTCCTCTGGGTCGTTGAAACCTAACAGCCAGGTAAACAGGAACCCGGCGATCACCGCTACTAAATAGCCTAACAGATAGAGCATCACTTTTCCGGTCACGATGGTTAATGCCAGCGGTAAACCGGAAAGTCCAAAGGTGATCACGGTGGCGACTTTCCAGTAGCTGATCAGCGCCCCGCCTACCGCCCCCCCCAGACAGGCGGCGAGAAACGGTTTACCCAGCGGCAGCGTAACGCCGAAAATCAGCGGCTCGCCGATGCCGAGCAGTCCGACCGGGAGCGCGCCTTTAATCATTTTTTTCAGCCGCGCGTTGCGAGTTTTCATCAGTACGGCAATCGCCGCGCCGACCTGCCCCACGCCCGCCATCGACAGGATAGGCAGCAGCGCGTTATAGCCGTGCGCCTGCACCAGCTCGACGTGGATCGGCACCAGCCCCTGGTGCAGGCCGGTCAGCACCAGCGGCAGGAAGGTACCTGACAGCACCGCTCCCACCAGCAGGCCGCCGCGGTCAATAGCCAGAGACGCGCCGTGAGCGATGGCTTCAGAGATCCATCCGCCTAGCGGCTGGAGGGCCACAATCGCTACGCTACCGGTAATCAGCGTGGTCAACAGCGGGTTGAGAATAAGCTCGATCGAGCCAGGCAGAACCGCGCGCAGCCTTTTCTCGATCCAGCACATCAGAATGACCACCAGCAGCACGGCGATCACCCCGCCGCGCCCGGGCTGGAGCGCCTCGCCAAACAACGTGATCTGCGCCAGCTGCGGGCTGGACAAGATGCCCGCCATGACCCCGCCCATGGCCAGCGATCCGCCAAACACCTTCGCGGTATTCACCCCGACCAGAATGTTCATAATGGCGAAAACAGCGCTGCCGAAGATCCCGAGAATCCCCAGCAGGTTCGGATAGTGCGTGGCGAAATCCCCCACGATATCCGGTCGCTTGAGGATATTGATGATCCCGGTGATCAGGCCGGAGGCAATAAACGCCGGGATCAGCGGAATAAAGACGTTTGCCAGCTGACGCAGCGCATCGCTCATGGGGGCTTTGTATTTGGCCTTCGCCTGCGCCCTCGTTCGTTCCGCATCGTCAATCGACGCGCTCGCGCTTACGCCCATCAGCGCACGCATGGCATCAACAACCTGCGCCGCTTTCCCCGGCCCGACGATCAGCTGATGCTGCTGCCCCTGTTTAACGTAGCCGCTGACGCCGGACAGCTGCTTCAGGCGCGGCACGTCGAGCTGGTCGTCGTTATGCACCTCGACGCGCACGCGCGTCATGCAGTTTTCGAGACGCTGAATATTTTTTTCTCCACCGATCCCCTGCAGGATATCGCTGGCGAGCGCTGCTGTTTTGTCCATAGACGCCTCTGTTAGTTTTCTAATGCCGCCCGTAAGAAGCCGCTATGCGCATCGAGTTTGGCTCTCGCGGCCGCCGCATCCAGCCCGCTCAGGATCATCAGAATGGCCGGTTTAACATCGTGATCGGTCTGCTTGAGTACCGCTTCTGCCTCTTCACGGCCTGCGCCTGTCGCCTCCATCACCATGCGGCAGGCTCTGTCCACCAGCTTGACGTTGGTGGCCTGCATATCCACCATCAGGTTCTGATAAACCTTGCCGAACTTCACCATCGCGCCGGTGGAGATCATATTAAGCACCAGCTTTTGCGCGGTCCCGGATTTCAGGCGCGTGGAGCCGGTGAGCGCTTCCGGCCCGACAACCGGAGAGATAGCAATAGCGGCCACCTGCGCAATCGGGGAGCCCGGATTACAGGAGATGGCCACCGTCGTGCAGCCCGTCCGGTTGGCGTATTCCAGCCCGCCAATGACGTACGGGGTGCGCCCGGATGCCGCCAGCCCGACCACCAGATCCTTCTCGGTCAGATTCAGCTCCTTCAGGTCATCCTCGCCCAAATGTGCATTGTCTTCCGCTCCTTCAACGGCTTTCAGCAGCGCGCCGGGTCCACCGGCAATCAGCCCAACGACCAGACCGTGCGGCACCCCAAAGGTGGGCGGACATTCTGACGCATCCAGGACCCCAAGACGCCCGCTGGTGCCCGCCCCCATGTAGATAATGCGACCGCCGGCCTTAAGGGCTTCCGCCGCCGCATCGACCGCTTTCGCCACCTCGGGTAATGTCTCTTTCACTGCCTGCGCGACCAGCGTATCCTGTTGATTAAAGCGGTTAACCAGCTCCAGGGTGGAGAGCGCATCCAGATCCATGGTTTGCGGGTTACGCGTTTCAGAAACAAGTGAGCCAAGATTCATTTTTGTACCTCAAGAATTTTTAATTCATAATAATCACACTATAATGGAATATAAAATTCATTCAGGCGAGCAAAATTCGTATTTGCGCAGATAATCACATTTTCGCCAGGAGACCCTATGAACTGTTTAATTCGCATTCGCCAGCGCTATGCAGGCTTTGCCCAAAGCGACAAGAAGCTGGCGGATTTTCTGCTTTCTCAACCCGACCATGCACGCCATCTCAGCTCGCAGCAGCTGGCGAGTGAAGCCGGCGTGAGCCAGTCCAGCGTGGTGAAGTTTGCCCAGAAGATTGGCTTTAAGGGGTTCCCCGCCCTCAAGCTGGCGATCAGCGAAGCGCTGGTGAGCAACCCCAACCCGCAGTCCATGCCGGTGCATAATCAGATCCGCGGCGATGACCCGATGCGGCTGGTTGGCGAAAAGCTGATCAAAGAGAACGTGGCGGCCATGCACGCGACGCTCGATGTGAACACCGAAGAGAAGCTGCTGGAGAGCGTGGCGATGCTGCGCGGCGCGCGGCGGATCATTCTGACCGGCATCGGCGCGTCCGGACTTGTGGCGCGTAACTTTGGCTGGAAGCTGACGAAAATTGGGCTTAACGCCATCGTCGAGCAGGATATGCACGCCCTGCTGGCGACCGTACAGGCAATGGATCCTGACGATCTGCTGCTGGCCATCTCCTACTCCGGCGAGCGCCGTGAAATCAATATGGCAACCGATGAAGCGCTGCGCGTCGGCGGTAAAATTCTGGCGATCACCGGTTTTACGCCGAATGCCCTCCAGCAGCGGGCAACGCGCTGTTTATATACCATTGCCGAGGAACAGGCCACGCGCAGCGCGGCTATCTCGTCCACCAGCGCGCAAATGATGCTGACGGACCTGCTGTTTATGGCACTGGTGCAGCAGGATCTGGAGCGCGCGCCCGAGCGCATTCGTCACAGCGAAGAACTGGTAAAGAAACTGGTTTGACGCGTATAATGCCCGCCCGGTTTGTGTTGTTTCTGAGAATTTCCTGATGGCGCTGTTAATTACCAAAAAATGCATTAATTGCGATATGTGCGAGCCCGAATGCCCAAACCAGGCGATTTCGATGGGCGACAGCATTTATGAGATTAACAGCGACCGCTGCACGGAATGCATCGGCCACTATGAAACGCCGACCTGCCAGAAGGTGTGCCCGATCCCGAATACCATCCTGAAGGATCCGGCCCACGTCGAGAGCGAAGAGCAGCTATGGGATAAGTTTGTCCTGATGCACCACGCGGACAAACTTTAACTTTCGATGATCACCGTCGCGCTGGCATAGTGACGTTCATCCGCGATCGTCACGTGCATATGATTCACCCCCAGCTTTTCCGCCAGCTTTTGCGCTTCTCCCCACAGACGCAGGCTCGGTTTGCCCAGCTCATCGTTAAACACTTCGAACTGATTAAACGCCAGGCCGTTACGAATGCCGGTCCCGAAGGCTTTGGCCGCCGCCTCTTTTACCGCAAAGCGCTTTGCCAGAAAACGCACCGGCTGCTGATGCGCTTCCCAGATGGCCCACTCGTTATCGCTCAGCACGCGTCTTGCGAGGCGATCGCCGCTACGGGCGATCACCGCTTCAATACGGGCTATTTCAACGATATCGGTGCCTAAGCCCAGAATAGCCATTACTGACGCGCTTCCTGCATCAGGCGTTTCATCTCAGAGACCGCCTCTTTCAGACCGCTCATCACCGCACGGCCAATGATGGCGTGGCCGATGTTCAGCTCGTGCATTTCCGGCAGGGCGGCAATGGCCTTCACGTTGTGGTAGGTCAGGCCGTGACCGGCGTTAACCTTCAGTCCCAGGCTTGAGGCGTACGTGGCCGCTTTAGCGATACGCTCCAGCTCTTTGGCCTGTTCGGCATCGTTTTTGGCATCGGCATAGCAGCCGGTGTGAATTTCGATATACGGTGCGCCCACGTCGGCCGCCGCTTTAATCTGGGCGAAATCGGCGTCGATAAACAGAGAAACCAGGATACCGGCATCCGCCAGGCGCTTGCAGGCATCGCGCATTTTGTCGAGCTGACCGGCCACGTCCAGACCGCCTTCGGTGGTCACTTCCTGGCGTTTTTCCGGCACCAGGCAGCAGAAATGCGGCTGGGTCTCGCAGGCAATCGCCAGCATCTCTTCGGTGACTGCCATCTCCAGATTCATACGGGTGTCCAGCGTCTGACGCAGAATGCGCACGTCGCGATCGGTGATATGGCGACGGTCTTCACGCAGGTGAACGGTAATGCCGTCGGCGCCAGCCTGTTCAGCGATAAATGCCGCCTGAACCGGATCGGGATACGCCGTGCCGCGCGCGTTACGCAGCGTGGCGATGTGGTCGATGTTGACGCCTAACAGTAATTCAGCCATGACAATCCTCGGTATTTTGGTTCATTTCTCTTCCCCCTCTCCCTCCGGGAGAGGGCTGGGGTGAGGGGTAAAACGTTAACGTTTCGGCACAAACTGCCTGAATAATTCGCGGCTCTTTAAGGGCTTGCCGCCAAGATACGGCTTGAGGGCAATCCGGGTAAAGCGTTTTGCTGCGCGCAGGGTGTCCAGATCGGGAAACTCGCGCTCATACAGCGCCCGGAGCTGGCGCCCGGTAAAGGTGCTGTTGTCTATCACGATACTGGCAATGAAGCCCTTTTCTTCGCGGTAGCGGTAGGTCATGGTGTCTTCTATCTCATCACCGCTGCCCGCGCAGTGCAGAAAATCTACGCCGTATCCGAGGTGGCCCAGCAGCGCCAGTTCAAAACGACGCAATGCGGGTTCGGGCGTGCCGGTTGCGCCAGCCAGCGACTGGATACAGTGCAGATAATCGAAGAAAAGTTCAGAGAAGCGGGTCTCATGTTCAAGAACGCGTGAGATGAGTTCGTTGACATACAGACCGCTGTAGAGCGTGATGCCGGAAAGAGGAAGCGCCAGGGAGACGGCTTCGGCACTGCGCAGGGTTTTCACTTCCCCTCGCCCACCGAAGCGTACCAGCAGCGGCGTGAAAGGCTGTAGGGCACCTTTCAGGTTAGAACGTTTGGAACGTGCGCCTTTCGCAACAAGGCGCACGCGGCCCGACTCTTCCGTGAAGACGTCCAGCATGAGGCTGGTTTCGCTCCAGGGACGACTATGCAGGACAAAGGCGCGCTGCCATCCATCCATATGCTCGTCGTCTTAAGTTACTGGTCTTCGCCGTAACCGAGGCTGCGCAGAGCACGCTCATCATCGGCCCAGCCAGATTTCACTTTCACCCACAGTTCGAGGTGAACCGGCGCTTCGAACATCTCCATCATGTCCTTACGGGCTTCGATACCGATGGTTTTGATCTTGGCCCCTTTGTTGCCGATCACCATCTTCTTCTGCCCTTCGCGCTCAACGAGGATCAGGCCGTTGATATCGTAACCACCGCGCTCGTTGGTCTGGAAACGCTCGATCTCTACCGTTACGGAGTAAGGCAGTTCAGCACCCAGGAAACGCATCAGCTTTTCACGGATGATTTCAGACGCCATAAAGCGCTGAGAGCGATCGGTGATGTAGTCTTCCGGGAAGTGATGAATCGCTTCCGGCAGATGCTTCCGCACGATGCCCGCGATGGTATCCACGTTCAGGCCGGTCTCAGCAGACAGCGGAACGATATCAAGGAAGTTCATCTGGCTACCGAGCCACTGCAGATGCGGCAGCAGGTCGGCCTTTTCCTGCACGTTATCCACTTTGTTGACCGCCAGGATGACCGGCGTTTTGCCGTCACGCAGCTTGTTCAGCACCATCTCGTCGTCCGGCGTCCAGCGGGTGCCTTCCACAACGAAAATCACCAGCTCTACGTCGCCGATCGAGCTGCTCGCCGCCTTGTTCATCAGGCGGTTGATGGCGCGCTTCTCTTCCATGTGCAGGCCAGGGGTATCGACGTAGATCGCCTGATACGCGCCTTCAGTATGGATGCCGACGATGCGGTGACGCGTGGTTTGCGCCTTACGCGAGGTGATTGAAATCTTCTGCCCAAGCAGATTATTCAGCAGGGTGGATTTGCCAACGTTCGGACGTCCGACGATGGCAATAAATCCGCAATAGGTTTTCTCTTCGCTCATTCCAGCTCCAGCATTTTTAACGCCTGTTCGGCGGCAGCCTGTTCAGCCTTACGACGGCTTGAACCTGTGCCCACCACCGGTTCACTCAGGCCACTGACCTGGCAATGGATGGTAAATTCCTGATCGTGCGCTTCGCCACGCACCTGCACCACCAGATAAGACGGCAGCGGCAGATGACGACCCTGCAAATATTCCTGCAGACGCGTTTTCGGATCTTTTTGTTTATCGCCCGGGCTGATTTCGTCCAGACGGGTCTGATACCAGTTCAGGATCAGCTTTTCTACGGTCTGGATATCGCTGTCCAGGAACACACCACCAATTAATGCTTCGACCGTATCGGCAAGAATAGATTCACGACGGAAGCCGCCGCTTTTCAGTTCACCCGGTCCAAGACGCAGACATTCGCCCAGCTCAAATTCGCGCGCGATTTCCGCAAGGGTATTACCCCGAACCAGCGTGGCACGCATGCGGCTCATATCACCCTCGTCCACACGCGGGAAACGATGATAAAGCGCATTCGCAATCACGAAACTTAAAATAGAGTCGCCTAAAAACTCGAGACGCTCATTATGTTTGCTGCTGGCACTGCGGTGGGTTAATGCCTGTTGCAACAACTCCTGATGATGAAAAGTGTAGCCCAGCTTCCGTTGAAGCCGATTAATTACGATGGGGTTCATGCGATACCAATAAATGAATGCGTCAAAAATGCAGCACACGAAACCGACCTGAGAAAACCAACGCGGTTTCGTGTGCCGTGGCACCCTTGCAGGGCCAACCTTAAACTTCGGGGGAATATTCTATACACAACGACAGGGGATGTCGTTAGTTCGAAGAGATTTATCGTGGAAATAATTCACGTAGCCGCTAATTAAAGCGGCTACGCGTTCATTTATTGAGAATTAATGGATTCCGCCGATACGATTCAGGCGTACACCGGTCGGCCATTCGCCTTCCTGCTTCTCAAAACTCATCCAGATGGCGGTGGCTTTACCGACCAGATTCGCTTCCGGCACAAAGCCCCAGTAACGGCTGTCCGCAGAGTTATCGCGGTTATCACCCATCATGAAGTAATGTCCTGGCGGTACAATCCAGCTCGCCAGCTGCTGGCCCGGCTGGCGATAGTACATACCCAGCTGATCCTGCGCGATTGGCACGGTGAGGATTCGGTGCGTCACATCGCCCAGCGTCTCTTTGCGCTCAACCAGACGGATGCCGTCCTCTTTGGTTTCACCTTTCGGTACCTGGAAGAATCCGCTGGTCGCTTCGCCGCCGTTACGACGAGCAAAGGTCTGCACAAAATCACTTGGCTCAACGTTTGAGTAAGTGATTGGCAGCGCGTTTTCACATGCTGTACCGGAGCTGCAGCCCGGCTGAACGGTGACTTCTTTCGCAACCGGATCGTAAGTGACTTTATCACCCGGCAGACCTACCGCACGCTTGATGTAGTCCAGGCGCGGATCTTCCGGATATTTAAACACCACGATGTCGCCACGTTTCGGATGACCGGTTTCGATCAGCGTTTTCTGGTAGATAGGATCTTTAATGCCGTAGGCAAACTTCTCTACCAGAATAAAATCACCAATCAGCAGCGTTGGCATCATTGAACCTGATGGGATTTGGAACGGCTCGTAAATAAACGAACGTACCACCAGCACAATTGCCAGCACCGGAAATACCGAGGCGCCCGTTTCCAGCCAGCCCGGTTTCGGGCCGACTTTCTTCAGGGTTTTCGCGTCAATCTCATCACCAGTGGCTGCCTGAGCGGCAGCCTGACGTTCACGACGTTTTGGGGCGAAGATAAACTTATCCAGACACCACAGCAGACCTGTCACCAGGGTAGCAATGACCAGAATCAGGGCAAACATGTTCGCCATGCCAACTCCTTAGGGTTATTTGCCGTCTTTACCAACATGAAGGATGGCAAGGAATGCTTCCTGCGGCAGCTCGACGTTACCGACCTGCTTCATACGCTTCTTACCTTCTTTCTGCTTCTGCAGCAGCTTTTTCTTACGGCTGACGTCACCGCCATAGCACTTGGCCAGAACGTTTTTACGCAGCTGTTT
Organism: Enterobacter cloacae complex sp. ESBL7; assembly: GCF_041679625.1. Taxonomy (NCBI): domain Bacteria; kingdom Pseudomonadati; phylum Pseudomonadota; class Gammaproteobacteria; order Enterobacterales; family Enterobacteriaceae; genus Enterobacter; species Enterobacter cloacae complex sp. ESBL7. Next base: position 19,187 of record NZ_JBGORN010000002.1, on the reverse strand, counting down.
CACGGTGGAACGCGCGATGATGTGGTTGCCAATGGCCGCCTGAATCGCGATATCGAACTGCTGACGCGGGATCAGATCTTTCATCTTCTCAACCAGCTCGCGGCCGCGGTACGGCGCATTGTCGTTGTGGGTGATCAGCGCCAGCGCATCCACACGCTCGCCGTTGATCAGCACGTCCACACGCACCATGTTGGAGGCCTGGAAGCGTTTGAAGTTGTAATCCAGTGACGCATAGCCACGGGAGGTCGACTTCAGACGGTCGAAGAAGTCGAGTACCACTTCCGCCATCGGGATCTCATAGGTCAGCGCCACCTGGTTACCGTGGTAAACCATGTTGGTCTGCACGCCACGCTTCTCAATACACAGCGTAATGACGTTCCCCAGGAATTCCTGCGGCAGCAGCATGTGACACTCTGCAATAGGCTCACGCAGCTCCTGAATGTTGTTCAGCGGCGGCAGCTTGGACGGGCTATCGACGTAGATCACTTCTTTCGAGGTGGTTTCAACTTCATAGACTACCGTCGGCGCCGTGGTGATCAGATCCAGATCGTATTCACGCTCCAGACGTTCCTGAATGATCTCCATGTGCAGCAGACCGAGGAAGCCACAGCGGAAGCCGAAGCCCAGCGCCGTTGAGCTTTCTGGCTCGTAGAACAGGGAAGCATCGTTCAGGCTCAGTTTACCGAGCGCGTCACGGAAGTTTTCGTAGTCGTCAGAGCTGACCGGGAACAGACCCGCGTAAACCTGCGGTTTCACCTTTTTAAAGCCTGGCAGCGCTTTATCTGCCGGGTTACGTGCACCGGTCAGGGTATCGCCCACCGGCGCGCCGAGGATGTCTTTAATGGCGCAGACCAGCCAGCCTACCTCGCCGCATCTCAGCTCGGTACGGTCAACCTGTTTTGGCGTAAAGATGCCCAGACGGTCTGCGTTGTAGACCTGTCCGGTACTCATTACCTTAATTTTGTCGCCTTTACGCATGGTGCCGTTTTTAATGCGCACCAACGAGACAACGCCCAGGTAGTTATCGAACCAGGAGTCGATAATCAGCGCCTGCAGCGGACCATCCGGATCGCCTTCCGGGGCAGGAATGTCACGCACCAGGCGTTCCAGCACGTCGGTCACGCCCACACCGGTTTTCGCGGAGCAGCGCACGGCATCGGTCGCGTCAATGCCGACAATATCTTCAATCTCTTCCGCTACGCGTTCAGGATCGGCGGCTGGCAGGTCGATCTTGTTCAGAACCGGCACAACTTCGAGATCCATTTCCATCGCGGTGTAGCAGTTTGCCAGGGTCTGGGCTTCAACGCCCTGCCCGGCATCCACCACCAGCAGCGCGCCTTCACAGGCCGCGAGCGAGCGTGAAACCTCATAGGAGAAGTCAACGTGGCCTGGGGTGTCGATAAAGTTCAGTTGATAGGTTTCACCATCAGCCGCTTTGTAATCAAGCGTAACGCTCTGCGCTTTAATGGTGATACCGCGTTCGCGTTCCAGGTCCATGGAGTCCAGAACCTGGGCTTCCATTTCACGATCAGACAGGCCACCGCAAATCTGGATAATACGGTCAGACAGCGTCGACTTACCGTGGTCAATGTGAGCAATGATCGAAAAGTTACGTATGTTCTTCATATAGTTAAATAATTATGCCTTACGAATTCCTGGAGGCCGCTGTTCTTAGCCTGACGTTTTTCAGTGCGAAAACGCAGCATTCTACACTACATCCTCGCTACCTGGAAATGCACTTAGAAGCAGGTATAGCGTGAAGAAAGGCCGTTTTCTGTTTTAGGGTGTAAAAAATGATAAAGCCCGATGGATCACCGGGCCTCAGAAGAGAACGTTTCAACACGAAGCTGGTCTGGCGCCAGCCCAACGCTGAGAATGACAGGCTGCCACTCCTCGCGTGCGGCGAGCGTCGGAGAGAGCCCTTTGGCAAGCCAGAATCCCCCCACGCCACCCAATGCGGCACCGCACATAGCGGCCACATCGGTACCAAACAGCATCTGAAAAAGCCCGCCCATAATAAACAGGCCGACCAGCGGAGAGAGATACACCAGCATAGCGGAGCTGAGCAGGCTGCCTTCCGCGATGCCCAGTTCCACCTTCTGCCCCGCCATCAGCGGCTGTTCGCTTGGCACAGAAATCGTGTGCGATGTTTGTGGCCCGAGCTTATTCAGCACGCGGCTGCCGCAGCCGGCGCGTGATGCGCAGCTATTACATGAGGCTTTAACATCGCAGCTCACCAGCGCAATGCCGTTTTGCCAGGAGACAACCGTCGCCCACTCTTTGATCATTGTGCAGCCCTGAATTTAATGCTGTCGGAGATGCGCTTTGCCGTCTGCGGAGGGAGTTCTCCCACAATGGTGATCTCTGCGTTATCGCGTACCGTTGTACTCACCGTACGGCGCCCGGTACGCAGCATTTGTTCGGCGCTGTTTGCCGTTGCGCGATTGATATTCACCGAGAAGCTGAACAAACCATCCGAATAGAGGCGCGATTCTACCGGCGTTTCAATCGTTGGCAGCTGACGACGGCTGCTGGACACTTCGCTAAACCCTTGCGGGATCCAGGCAGGCACCCAGTTGAAATTAACGGAATCCCCGGCAGGAACAGAAAGCAGCGGCGGCAGACTGGCCTTAGCCAGATTCTGCATGCTGTTGCCAACCTGATTGTTCACGCTGAAGGAGATAACCCGGAACTGTTCCAGCGTTTCACCGTCACGGTCGAGCAGGTCAACACGCATGGGGAGTTTGGTTTCGGCATCAATCCAGACGATATAGCTGTAGCGCGTTCCGTCCCGGGCAACAACGCGAATTACCTCGCACAGTCTGTCCGCGATGCGGGTACGCCCTACCGAAATAAAATCGTAGTAAGGGGCAAGCCGTTTGAAGTCGGTGTAAATGAGTGACGGCAGGGAATCAACGATATAGTCGCCATTCAGCGTGAAAGGCTCCAGGCCTGGCTCGAAATAGCTGATTTCATTACCACGCTGGACCACTTCCCGACGCGGGCCATCCATCTGTAAAAGCTGGGCGAGCGGCTGGTTATCAAGACGGGCATGACGATAGCGTAACGACTCGACGCCCTGCTTATTGATGCTGATAAATGCCAACTCATAATTGAGTGACTGGCTGGCCAGATTCATTTGCTGCAACAACGCCCCGGATGAAACATCAGCCGAGGCGTTGGCAGAGAAGAACAGGCTACCCGCCATCAAAGACATGGCGAACCAAAGTTGCTTCATTACTGCGATTGCGTTCCTAAAGTTTGGTTTCCGGGCACCTGCACAGCAGCTTGCTGTGTCTGCGCCTGCTCAAACTGAAGCTGTTCGGAGTGCAGACGACGCTGCAACTCGTAATCCTGCAACATCGCATTAATGCGACGGCGCTGCTCCTGAACCTGCTGTTGCTGGCCGCCGCTGGCGGATGCATCAGCCGGTACGCCCAGGCTTACCGGGCTGGCTTTGCCCATCATCGGCAGTGTGTTAAACACTGGCGCTTCTGGCTGCTGATTAGTTTCAGACTGAGTATTATAGTGCTGGACGCCAACAATAACTGCAAGCGATACGCATGCAGCCACACCCATTTGGGTAAGCTGGCTGGCCCACGGACGCACCTTTTGCCAGAACGGCATTTTCTGCCACTGGTGAGGCGCGGGTTGAGCTTCAGGAATCAGCGGAGTGGTCTGATGAACAGGCTCATTCTCGATCGCCGCCATGACGCGGGCTGAGATATCGAAATGGAGAACCTCGCCGGTGTCACCGCGAAGGGTGTCACGGATGAGATGGTAACTCTCCCAGGTCTCTTGCATTTCGGGTGAATGAGACAGCTCGTTGAGCAGCTCACTATCCACCGTTTCACCATCCATTAAAGCGGAAAGTTTTTCTTTCTGCATGCCTAATACCTTTTCCAGTATCCCGCTATCGTCAACGCCTGATAAGCGGTTGAACTTTATTATCAATAGCTTCTCGCGCACGGAAAATTCGTGAACGTACCGTGCCGACCGGACAATCCATGATAGCGGCTATCTCTTCATAGCTCAGACCATCCAGCTCCCGTAACGTAATTGCCATACGTAAATCTTCCGGAAGCGACTCGATCGTGCGAAAAACGATTTGTCTCAGTTCTTCTGACAACATTAAGTTCTCAGGGTTCGAAATTTCTTTCAATGCGCCGCCGCTTTCGAAGTTTTCGGCGTCGATTGCGTCCACATCACTTGAAGGCGGACGACGGCCCTGAGCGACCAGATAATTCTTTGCCGTATTGACCGCAATACGGTACAGCCACGTATAAAAAGCACTATCTCCCCGGAAAGAATCCAGCGCGCGATAGGCCTTAATAAAAGACTCTTGCACCACATCAGGCACATCGCCTGACGGTACATAGCGGGAAACCAGGCTCGCCACCTTATGCTGGTAGCGGACCACCAGTAGGTTAAAGGCTTTCTGATCTCCCTTCTGGACCCGTTCAACCAGGACCTGGTCCGTTAACTGCTCGCTCATCCGAGGTAATGTCTCCCCAAACCTAAATTCCACGCGTTATCGAAACGCCACTCTAAAAATACCGCACTTTGAGCAAGCACCATTTAGAGTGTCTGATCTTCAATAAGTTCCGTAACGCCTTTGTTTTTGTTCATCGCGCCGCAGACCGTTTATTTTCTCTCATTATAAGTCTGTTCACGATACGCACCACTTTATGACAAGAAACATCTTTTTCCCGCCAGAAGAGTAACGCAACACAGGCTTTATTTCACCACAAAATCTGACGCTAACGATCTGCTTCGCAAAATAATTTCACTCATTTACCCTTCGTTTACCTCCGCTTACGCGTTTAGCCATTGCGACAACCTCTAAAAAAATACGTGCGATATATCGCATTCAGGTGCTATTCTGACCTAACACTGTTTAGTAAATTAAACAACAATCATGAACACAACACCTGAACTCCATTGTGATGTACTGATCATCGGCAGCGGCGCTGCCGGTCTCTCTCTGGCGCTGCGCCTGGCCGAGCATCAAAACGTTATCGTTCTGAGTAAAGGACCGATAAGTGAAGGTTCCACGTTTTATGCCCAGGGCGGCATTGCCGCCGTGTTTGATGAGACAGACAGCATTGCTTCCCACGTCGAAGATACGCTCATTGCCGGAGCCGGGATCGTGGATGCACACGCCGCAGAGTTTGTCGCCAGCAATGCCCGTCACTGCGTTCAGTGGCTCATCGACCAGGGCGTCTTGTTCGATACTCAGGTTCAACCCAACGGTGAAGAGAGCTACCACCTGACTCGCGAAGGCGGCCATAGCCACCGCCGCATCCTGCACGCAGCGGATGCCACCGGAAAAGAAGTGGAAACCACGCTGGTCAGCAAAGCGCTGAACCATCCTAATATTCGGGTTCTCGAGCGAAGCAATGCCGTTGATCTGATTATCTCTGACAAGATTGGCCTGCCCGGCACGCGTCGCGTGGTGGGTGCCTGGGTCTGGAACCGTAATAAAGAGAAGGTGGAAACCTGCCGGGCGAAGGCTGTGGTGCTGGCGACGGGCGGTGCCTCCAAGGTGTATCAGTACACCACGAACCCGGACATTGCCTCCGGAGACGGAATCGCGATGGCCTGGCGCGCTGGCTGCCGGGTGGCAAACCTCGAGTTTAATCAGTTTCACCCCACCGCCCTGTTCCACCCTCAGGCGCGCAACTTCCTGCTGACGGAAGCCCTGCGCGGTGAAGGCGCTTATCTGAAGCGCCCTGATGGCTCCCGCTTTATGCCCGACTTTGACGCCCGGGGTGAACTGGCCCCGCGTGACATCGTTGCCCGCGCCATCGATCATGAAATGAAGCGCCTTGGCGTAGACTGCATGTATCTCGATATCAGCCATAAGCCAGCAGAGTTCATTCGCCAGCATTTCCCGATGATTTATGAGAAGCTGCTCAATCTTGGCATTGATTTAACGCGCGGCCCGGTGCCCATCGTGCCAGCGGCCCACTATACCTGCGGTGGCGTAATGGTTGACGATCATGGACGTACTGACGTAGACGGTCTGTATGCTATCGGTGAAGTCAGCTATACCGGACTTCACGGCGCGAACCGTATGGCCTCTAACTCGCTGCTTGAGTGTCTGGTGTACGGCTGGTCGGCGGCGGAAGACATCACGAAGCGCATGCCTTACGCCCGCGAGACAGAGCACCTGCCTGCCTGGGATGAAAGCCGCGTGGATAATCCGGACGAACTGGTCGTTATCCAGCACAACTGGCATGAGCTACGGCTGTTTATGTGGGACTACGTGGGGATTGTGCGCACCACGAAACGCCTGGAACGCGCCTTGCGCCGCATCACCATGCTGCAGCAGGAAATTGATGAGTATTATGCTAATTTCCGCGTATCCAATAATCTGCTGGAACTGCGCAATCTGGTGCAGGTTGCCGAGCTGATTGTTCGCTGCGCGATGATGCGTAAAGAGAGCCGCGGGCTGCACTATACCCTGGACTACCCGGATCAGCTTGCTGAATCCGGCCCGTCGATACTCGCCCCGCAGGTTTACATAAACAGATAAAATGCCTGGGTCAGAGCAGTGTAATCTTCGGAATAGCGCTGGTCTGGCCCACGGATCACCATTCGGTCATTAAAGCATTCACCCTCTTTTGGCGACAGAGCCAGCAGCACGCGGTGCGGCAGTCGACCTTCCGTATCCGAAATATCGGTACGCAGACGTAACGTCCAGCCGATCTCCTGCGCGATGCCGATGAACGTGTTGCCGGTACTCTCTGGCAGGACCACACAGAAAAAACCTTCTTCGGAGATGAGTTCTGCCGCACTGGTGAGCAGCGCTTTATGATCGAGGGAGCCGGTATAACGCGCCTGTTCACGCTCGGGTGTCCCGCACTCAACGCCGGGCTCGTAGTAGGGAGGGTTGCTGACAATCAGATCGTAACGCGCGGTTTGTTCAGGCGCCCAGGCGAGCACATCTGCGCATTCCACTTTCATTCGGGCTGCCCAGGGAGATTCGGCCATATTGTCACTCGCCTGTTCTGCGGCCTGCGCGTCCAGTTCGACGGCATCAATGATGACATGTTCTTCCGTACGCTGCGCCAGCATCAGCGCCACCAGCCCGCTGCCGGTACCGATATCAAGAATACGCTTAACACCTGCGACAGGCGCCCATACTCCCAGTAAAATACCGTCAGTACCGACCTTCATGGCACAGCGATCGTGCGCGACAAAAAATTGTTTAAACGTAAAACCATCGCGGCGCAGCTGCGCTTTGAGTTGAGACATGTCAGGGCAACCTTCTAAGTGAAACTGGAGTAGCATAGGGGAAAGCGAAGTGGCCGAAAAGCGATATCCATACAAACAGATGAAGATTACAGCCGTAACGTCTATAATCAGCGCCCCACACAGAGGTAGAACATGACTGTAACGACTTTTTCCGAACTTGAACTCGATGAAAGCCTGCTCAATGCACTTGAGAGCAAAGGCTTTACACGCCCGACCGCCATTCAGGCAGCGGCCATTCCGCCTGCGCTTGAGGGCCGCGATGTGCTCGGTTCTGCGCCAACCGGCACGGGGAAGACAGCAGCCTATTTGCTGCCTGTGTTGCAGCATCTGCTCGACTTTCCGCGTAAAAAATCTGGCCCGCCGCGTATTTTAATCCTGACGCCTACGCGCGAACTGGCAATGCAGGTTGCCGATCACGCGCGTGAACTCGCGGCAAATACTCATCTGGATATCGCCACCATCACCGGCGGCGTTGCGTACATGAACCACGCCGAAGTGTTCAGCGAAAACCAGGACATCGTCGTTGCGACGACGGGCCGCCTGCTGCAGTACATTAAAGAAGAGAACTTCGACTGCCGCGCGGTTGAAACGCTGATCCTCGACGAAGCCGACCGCATGCTGGACATGGGCTTCGCACAGGATATCGAGCACATTGCAGGGGAAACGCGCTGGCGTAACCAGACGATGCTGTTCTCTGCCACCCTCGAAGGGGAAGCGATCAAAGATTTCGCAGAGCGTCTGCTGGAAGATCCGGTGGAAGTCTCGGCGACGCCGTCCACCCGTGAGCGTAAGAAGATCCACCAGTGGTACTACCGCGCGGACAACCTTGAGCACAAGGTCGAATTGCTGAAACACCTGCTCAAACAGGAAGATGCTCTGCGCACAATCGTATTTGTGCGTAAGCGCGAGCGCGTGCACGAGCTGGCTGAAATGCTGCGTAACGCCGGGATCAACAACTGCTATCTTGAAGGCGAGATGGCGCAGATCAAGCGTACCGAAGGCATTAAGCGCCTGACCGATGGCCGCGTTAACGTGCTGGTTGCGACTGACGTTGCCGCACGCGGGATCGACATCCCTGACGTCAGCCACGTCATTAACTTCGATATGCCGCGCAGCGGAGATACCTACCTGCACCGTATTGGCCGTACCGGCCGCGCGGGCCGCAAAGGGATTGCGATTTCACTGGTCGAAGCGCATGACTACCTGCTGCTGCAGAAGATTGGCCGCTATGTTGATGAGCCGCTGAAAGCGCGCGTTATTGACGAACTCCGCCCGACCACGCGTGCTCCGAGTGAAAAGATGACGGGTAAACCGTCCAAGAAAGCACTCGCAAAACGTGCTGAGAGAAAAGAGAAAGAAAAAGAGAAACCGCGCGTGAAGCAGCGCCACCGCGATACCAAAAATATTGGTAAGCGCCGTAAGCCAAGCTCTGCCGCACCAGAGACGAAAACTGAAGAGTAAAAAAAGCCGGGGAAATCCCCGGCTTTTTTATTCCCCCCTGCTGAAGCCGTTACAGGCTTTCAGTAAAGGTACGGGCGATAACGTCGCGCTGCTGTTCTGGAGTCAGTGAGTTAAAGCGAACCGCATAGCCGGACACGCGGATAGTCAGCTGTGGGTATTTTTCTGGATGCTCAACGGCATCCATCAGCGTTTCGCGGCGCAGCACGTTTACGTTCAGGTGCTGACCCCCTTCCACGCGCACTTCCGGCTGCACTTCCATAGGAACTTCACGGTATTCGATTTCGCCCAGTTTGTTTACCGGTACGATTTCATCTTCAGCAAAACCCGCTTTCGCAACGACGCAGCGCGCTTCGTTCTTCTCGCTGTCCAGCAGCCAGAAAGAATTGAGCAGATCGTCATTTGCAGCTTTAGTAATCTGGATACCTGTAATCATGTGTTGCCTCCCTTAGGCTACATTAACTCGTGTCGGCCTCTCGCGGCCAATTGGTAAAACCATTGTTTCTTGTGTGTATATATAACATTCACACCCCGGCGATTTATTGATTTAAATCAACAAAAACACCAACCACATAAAGAGTGTGGTTTGAATTTATTGTTTTAGATCAATTTCACAACCTTACCAATTCAACTTACCCTATATCTTTTCAAAATAAATTTAGCCACTTAGCACGTATTTCAGCGCGTAATTTTGCTCACCGGGGTGAAACAGGTAAGCTAGTCAGAGATTGAGATTCGCAGGAGAGCGAGATGACGACACCTTTAACCTGGCATGACGTGCTGGCAGAAGAAAAGCAGCAGCCTTATTTTATCAATACTCTCAGCACCGTTGCCGCTGAGCGTCAGTCCGGACAGACGATTTACCCGCCGCAGAAAGACCTGTTCAACGCCTTTCGCTACACAGAACTGAGCGATGTGAAAGTGGTCATTCTGGGCCAGGATCCCTATCACGGCCCCGGGCAGGCGCATGGGCTGGCGTTTTCCGTTCGTCCGGGTGTGGCGATCCCCCCTTCTCTGCTCAACATGTATAAAGAGCTTGAAGCAACCGTGCCCGGTTTTACCCGGCCAAACCACGGTTACCTGGAAAGCTGGGCGCGCCAGGGCGTGCTGTTACTGAATACGGTGCTTACCGTACGGGCGGGCCAGGCGCACTCGCACGCCAGTCTGGGCTGGGAGACGTTTACCGATAAAGTCATTAGCCTTATCAACGAGCATCGTGAAGGGGTGGTGTTTTTACTCTGGGGTTCTCACGCGCAGAAGAAAGGGGCGATTATCGATCGTCAGCGTCATCACGTGCTCAAGGCACCGCACCCGTCACCGCTGTCTGCACATCGCGGTTTCTTTGGCAGTAATCATTTTGTTCTGGCGAATGAATGGCTGGAAAAACGTGGCGAAAAGCCGATTGACTGGATGCCTGTATTACCGGCAGAGAGCGAGTAGTTAGAGTTTGTATGCCCGGCTCACCGGGCATACAAAAAGCATAATGGATTATGCCTTATTCTGGCGCCACCATTCGGCCAGCAGTACGCCGGTCGCAACGGATACGTTCAGACTTTCCACATTGCCTGTTCCGTCGATAGAGACGCTCAGATCCGCACTGGAGAGCGCCGCGTCAGACAGACCATCACGTTCCTGACCCAGCACCAGCACCATTTTGCGCGGCAGCGTCGCTTTAAACAGCGGCGTACCGGCATGGCTCGAGGTGGTCACGATGGAATAACCTGCTTTACGGAACTGCTCGAGGGCGTCCAGAACGCTGTCGCCGGTGATCGGCTGTACGTGCTCGGCTCCGCCTTCCGCAGTACGGATCGCGGCACCGGATTCCAGCAGCGCGGCATCCTGCAACAGCACGCCTTTCACGCCAAAGTGCGCGCAGCTACGCATCATTGCGCCCAGGTTGTGCGGGTTGCCCACATCTTCCAGGGCCAGCACGCAGTCATCGGCATCCGCCTGGCTGACCCACTGCTGCACGGTCGTGCCGTTACGCTTTTTGATCAGGAAGCAGACGCCGCCGTGGTGTTCAGTGCCGGACGCTTTGGTCAGCTCGGCATCATCAACCACGTGGTAGGCTTTACGGTTCGCGGCCATCCAGCGCAGCGCTTCTTTAAAGCGCGGGGTCACGCTCTGGATAAACCAGGCGCGGACGATACACTCAGGACGGCTCAGGAACAGCGCCTGGCAGGCGTTCTCGCCATACACGCGGGTCTCTTCCGCACGCTGACGGCGCAGCACTTCCGGGTCGATAAAGCTTTTACCGCTGATACCGCCGTGATCGGCTTTTTCCGGCGTCTCATCGCCAGGGGCGCGAGAAACGGTGCGCCACGGGGAGGCGTTATCACGTGAGAAGTCATCACGCGGACGATCGTCGCGTGGACGGTCACTGCGTGGGCGGTCGGAACGCGGACGGTCATCGCGTTTGCGATCGTCACGTTTGCGGTCATCACCGCGGTTATTTCTGTCATCGCGGGCGGGGCGACGGCCACCGTCTGCACGAGAAGACGCCGGACGCCCGCCACCTTTTCCGGTACGCGGATTTTGGGTGCGTTTATCAGAGTCATCATCACTGCGGACATACATCACTTTGACCTTGCCGCTTTTGTTTTTCATTTCGTCGTTCATGCTTTTCTCCACCAGCGCTGCGCGAAGCGCGCAGATTACCCGATGTGCCAGCGCATAGCCATAATTTCGTACAAAAGCCTGTGACTATTGTTCTCATTGAATAAAACGCATTGTTGTTTCAAACAGGCTCATTGATAATATGTAACATATTAGAAACATTATCGGCGTTGTGCCGCTGTCCCACGGCTCTATCAGAGGTTAGTTATGAATACCGTATGTGCCAACTGTCAGGCTCTTAATCGCATTCCGGACGATCGGATGGAAGATGGTGCGAAATGCGGACGTTGTGGCCATGAATTATTTGATGGCGATGTCATTAACGCGACGGGTGCTACGCTGGACAAACTCCTCAAGGACGATCTTCCTGTCGTGATCGATTTCTGGGCGCCATGGTGCGGCCCATGCCGTAGCTTCGCGCCGATTTTCGAAGATGTGGCCGAAGAGCGCAGCGGAAAAATGCGGTTCGTTAAGGTCAATACCGAAGCCGAACCCGAACTGAGCGCACGTTTTCGTATTCGCAGCATCCCGACCATTATGATTTTCAAAAATGGCGAAGTGATCGATATGCTCAACGGTGCGGTTCCAAAAGCACCTTTTGAAAGCTGGTTAAACGAGTCGCTGTAACATTCACGGGGCACGTCTTGTGCCCCGCTCCCGCGTCTGCGAAAATAGCGTTTTTCCTGCATTTCGCCCATGACTGATAACGCCGTTCTTAAATTACGCGCCGAACGCCTTGCGCGCGCCACCCGACCGTTCCTCGCACGAGGCAACCGTATTCGCCGCTGTCAGCGCTGCCTGCTGCCGCTGAAGGTTTGTCTGTGCGAGACGCTCGCTCCGAGTACGGCGGAAAGCCGTTTTTGTCTGGTCATGTTCGATACCGAGCCGATGAAACCCAGCAATACGGGGCGTCTTATCGCCGATATTCTGCCGGATACCACCGCGTTTCAGTGGTCCCGTACGGAGCCACCTCAGGCCCTGCTCGATTTAGTGGCCAGCCAGAACTACCAGCCGATGGTCGTCTTCCCCGCGTCATATGCAGGTGTGGATCGCCAGGTGCTTTCAGCGCCGCCATCCGGTAAACCACCGCTGTTTATCATGCTGGACGGTACCTGGACCGAAGCGCGAAAAATGTTTCGCAAAAGCCCGTATCTCGACGCGCTGCCGGTGATTTCTGTCGATCTTTCCCGCGTCTCCGCCTACCGCCTGCGTGAAGCACATGCTGACGGGCAATACTGCACCGCCGAAGTGGCAATTGCGCTTCTGGATTTAGCGGGAGATACCGCTGCGGCTGGTGCCCTGGGCAACCATTTCTCATGCTTCCGGGAGCGCTATCTGGCGGGAAAAACCGTTCATAAGGGCAGCGTCACAGCGCCCGAGCCAGAAAGCGTTTAAAATCATCAGGTCGCTTGCATTCACAGGAGGCCTGCATGAGCCAGCGAGGGTTAGAAGCGCTACTTCGTCCTAAATCCATTGCCGTTATCGGCGCATCAATGAAGCCGGATCGTGCTGGCTATCTGATGATGCGCAATCTGCTGGCCGGGGGATTTAATGGCCCCGTCATGCCCGTCACGCCGTCTTATAAGGCCGTTCAGGGGGTACTTGCATGGCCTGATGTACAAAGCCTGCCTTTCGTGCCGGATCTTGCCGTACTCTGTACAAACGCGAAGCGCAACCCGGAACTGCTGGAATCACTCGGCAAGAAAGGGTGTAAAACCTGCATAATTCTCTCGTCTCCGCCTGAACAGAAAGCCGAGCTTCTGGCCTGCGCCAGCCGCTATCAAATGCGCATTCTTGGGCCAAACAGTCTGGGCCTGCTCGCCCCCTGGCAGGGGCTGAATGCCAGTTTCTCCCCGGTTCCGATCCGCAAAGGCAAACTGGCGTTTATCTCGCAGTCGGCTGCGGTATCGAACACCATCCTCGACTGGGCGCAGCAGCGTGAAATGGGATTCTCCTACTTCATTGCCCTGGGCGACAGCCTGGATATCGACGTTGATGAGCTACTGGATTTTCTGGCGCGTGACGGCAAAACCAGCGCGATCCTGCTTTATCTTGAGCACCTCAGCGACGCGCGTCGTTTTGTCTCGGCTGCGCGAAGCGCTTCGCGCAATAAGCCGATCCTGGTGATCAAAAGCGGACGCAGCCCTGCGGCACAGCGTCTGCTGCATTCTCATTCCGGCATGGATCCCGCCTGGGACGCCGCCATTCAGCGCGCGGGGTTGCTGCGGGTACAGGATACGCACGAGCTTTTTTCCGCCGTTGAGACGTTAAGCCATATGCGCCCGTTGCGCGGTGAGAAGCTAATGATTGTCAGTAACGGTGCGGCCCCTGCCGCGCTCGCGCTGGACGAGCTGTGGCGGCGCTTCGGCAAGCTGGCAACGCTGAGTGAAGAGACGCTGCAGCGCCTGAAAGAAGCGCTTCCGACCAGCGTGACGCCCGGCAATCCGCTTGATTTGCGCGATGACGCCAGCAGCGACCGCTACATCAGGGCGATCTCCATTTTGCTGGATAGCCAGGATTTCGACGCGCTGATGATTATCCACTCCCCCAGCGCGGTCGCGCCGGGCAGTGAAAGCGCGCGCGCGCTCATTGACGCCGTGCGCAACCATCCGCGAGGTAAATACGTTACCCTGCTCACCAACTGGTGCGGCGAGTTTTCCTCTCAGGAGGCGCGGCGCTTGTTCAGCGAGGCCGGGCTGCCAACCTACCGCACGCCGGAAGGCACCATCACCGCGTTTATGCATATGGTGGAATATCGCCGCAACCAGAAACAGCTGCGTGAGACGCCGGCTTTGCCGGGTAATCTGACGGCGAACACCGTCGACGTTCACCGGCTGTTGCAGCAGGCCATTGAAGAAGGCGCGACCTCGCTTGATACGCATGAGGTCCAGCCCATTCTGGGCAGCTACGGGATGCAAACCCTGCCGACCTGGATCGCCAGCGACAGCGCAGAGGCCGTGCATATAGCCGAACAGATTGGCTATCCGGTGGCCCTGAAGCTCCGCTCCCCGGATATTCCGCATAAGTCTGATGTTCAGGGGGTTATGTTATACCTGCGTACGGCGACTGAGGTGCAGCAGGCAGCTGATGCTATTTTCGACCGGGTAAAAATGGCCTGGCCGCAGGCAAGGATCCACGGATTGCTGGTGCAAAGCATGGCAAACCGCGCAGGGGCTCAGGAATTACGGGTAGTGGTTGAACACGATCCCGTCTTCGGCCCGCTCATCATGCTGGGAGAGGGTGGCGTTGAGTGGCGTCCGGAGGAGCAGGCCGTGGTGGCGTTACCGCCGCTGAACATGAACCTGGCGCGTTATCTGATCATCCAGGCGATTAAAAGTAAAAAGATCCGTGGCCGGAGTGCGCTGCGCCCGCTTGATATAGCCGGGTTAAGTCAGTTCCTGGTGCAGGTGTCTAACCTGATTGTGGATTGTGCCGAAATCCAGCGGCTGGACATTCATCCGCTGCTCGCCTCGGGCAATGAGTTTACGGCGCTGGACGTGACCCTGGATATCGCGCCATTCGAAGGAGACAGAGAGAGCCGTCTGGCGATCCGCCCGTATCCCCTGCAGCTGGAAGAGTGGGTTGAGATGAAGAATGGAGAACGCGCCTTGTTCCGCCCTATTCTGCCGGAAGATGAGCCCCAGCTGCGGGCCTTTATCTCTCAGGTCACGAAAGAGGATCTTTATTATCGCTATTTTAGCGAAATCAACGAATTTACCCACGATGATTTAGCCAATATGACCCAGATCGACTACGATCGAGAAATGGCGTTTGTTGCCGTTCGTCGCTCCGATAAGGGGGATGAGATCCTCGGCGTCACGCGTGCTATTTCTGACCCGGATAACGTCGATGCGGAGTTTGCGGTGCTGGTGCGCTCCGATCTTAAAGGCCTGGGTCTGGGGAGACGGCTGCTGGAAAAACTCATCAGTTATACGCGAGATCACGGATTGTTACGCCTCAATGGCATTACTATGCCTAACAATCGCGGTATGGTGACCCTGGCGCGAAAACTTGGGTTTGACGTTGATATTCAGCTGGACGAAGGTATTGTGGCCTTGTCCCTCAGTCTGAGATCAGCAGACAAACGCGAGTAAGCTACTGGAAATGTTACCCACTTTGGACGGGACTGGTGGTATCATTGTCCGCTTATGTTGTTTGCATGGTACAGACAACCCTTCAATGAACAGAGAAGAAACGCACTGTGATGTTGTCAAAATTTAAGCGTAATAAACATCAACAACACCTTGCTCAACTACCGAAGATTTCTCAGTCAGTTGATGATGTAGAGTTCTTTTACGCTCCCGCTCATTTTCGGGAGACGCTTCTGGAAAAGATTGCCAGCGCCACGCGACGCATTTGCATTGTAGCGCTCTATCTTGAACAGGATGAAGGTGGGCGTGCGATCCTGAACGCGCTCTATGAAGCCAAACGTCAGCGTCCGGAGCTTGATGTTCGCGTGCTGGTAGACTGGCATCGCGCTCAGCGTGGCCGTATTGGCGCTGCCGCCTCAAACACCAATGCTGACTGGTATTGCCGCACGGCGCAGGAAAATCCTGGCGTTGATGTGCCTGTTTATGGCGTCCCGGTAAATACCCGTGAAGCGCTCGGCGTCCTTCATTTCAAGGGATTCATCATTGATGACAGCGTGCTTTACAGCGGCGCAAGTCTGAATGATGTTTACCTTCATCAGCTCGATAAATATCGCTACGACCGCTACCATCTGATCCGTAATCCGCAGATGGCCGATATCATGTTTAACTGGGTTGATAAAAATCTGGTCCATGGCCGCGGTGTTAATCGCCTTGACGATCCTGAGCGTCCTAAAAGCCCGGAAATCAAAAACGATGTTCGCGCCTTCCGCCAGGAGCTGCGTGATGCGGTCTATCATTTCCAGGGTGATGCGAACAACGAAGAGTTATCCGTTACCCCACTGGTAGGGCTCGGCAAATCAAGCCTGCTGAACAAAACGATCTTCCATCTGATGCCGTGTGCAGAGCAGAAACTCACCATCTGTACGCCGTACTTCAACCTTCCTGCCGTGCTGGTGCGTAATATCATTCAGCTGCTGCGCGACGGTAAAAAAGTGGAAATCATCGTTGGCGATAAAACTGCAAACGACTTCTTCATTCCTGAAGATCAGCCGTTCAAAATCATCGGTGCCCTGCCTTATCTCTATGAGATCAACCTGCGCCGTTTCCTGAGCCGTTTACAGTATTACGTAAACACTGACCAGCTGGTTGTGCGTCTCTGGAAAGATGAGGACAACACTTACCATCTGAAAGGAATGTGGGTCGACGATGAGTGGATGCTGCTGACCGGTAATAACCTGAACCCACGCGCGTGGCGACTGGATCTGGAAAACGCTATCCTGATCCATGACCCGCAGCACGAGTTAGCCGCAAAACGTGAACGTGAGCTGGAGCTGATTCGCACGCATACCACTGTAGTTAATCATTACCGCGAACTGCAGAGCATTGCCGATTATCCGGTAAAAGTCCGCAAGCTTATCCGCCGCTTACGTCGTATCCGTATCGACCGACTTATCAGCCGTATTCTGTAATGTCCAGGCCCTGCCACCCGCAGGGCTTTTTTATGGAGCCCGTTGATGCGTATTCCTCTGTTACTGAGCGTCTTCTTTCTAAGTGGCTGTAGCCATATGGCTAACGATAACTGGTCCGGACAGGATAAAGCCCAGCATTTCCTCGCTTCCGCGATGTTGTCCGCAGCCGGCAATGAATATGCGCAGCATCAGGGATACAGCCGGGATCGTAGCGCGGCGATAGGGTTGATGTTCTCAGTCAGTCTTGGAGCATCAAAAGAACTGTGGGATAGCCGCCCCGCAGGGAGCGGCTGGAGCTGGAAAGATTTCGCCTGGGATGTCGCCGGCGCAACGACCGGCTATGCCGTGTGGCAGATGGCGCGCTATTAAAGTCGAATGCCTTTCCCTTTGCGATGCAACATCAGGGAAACAATAAAGGCCAGTGCGCCCATTATCGTTACGTACCAGAAGAATGTCGTTTCACTTCCCCATGATTTAAGCGACAACGCAACGTACTCCGCCGATCCGCCAAACAACGCATTAGCTACCGCATAAGAGAGCCCTACCCCTAAAGCACGTACCTGCGCCGGGAACATTTCAGCTTTCAGTATTCCGCTGATAGAGGTATAGAAACTGACAATCACCATCGCCAGCATCACCAGCGCAAACGCCGCATACGGCGAAGTCACATGCTGAAGGGCCGACAGAATAGGTACGGTACATAATGCCGACAGGCCGCCGAAAATCAGCATCGACGTACGTCGACCGATTTTATCCGAGAGCGCACCGATAATGGGTTGTATGAGCATAAAGACAAACAGCGCCACGGTCATGACTACGCTGGCGACGTTTGCGTGCATGCCGGTGGTGTTCACCAGGTACTTCTGCATGTAGGTGGTGAACGTGTAAAAACTGAGAGAGCCGCCCGCAGTAAAGCCCAGCACCATGAGGAAAGCTTTGCGGTTACGCCATAACCCTTTGAATGTTCCCGCCTCCTTCAGCGTTCTGACTTCCTTCTGAGAGGTTTCATCTAACTGACGGCGTAGCCAAAGTGCGACCACCGCCAGTACTGCGCCCATCGCGAAAGGAATTCGCCATCCCCAAGCGTGAAGTTGTTCATCCGTCAGAATTTGCTGCAGGATCACAACCACAAGAATGGCCAGCAGTTGACCACCAATCAGCGTGACGTACTGGAATGAGGCGTAAAAACCTTTACGGCCTTCCAGGGCAATCTCACTCATGTAGGTCGCACTGGTACCGTATTCACCCCCTACCGATAATCCCTGGAATAAGCGGGCCAGTAATAGTAGCGCCGGTGCCCAGGTACCAATCGATTCATATCTCGGTAAGCAGGCGATCACCAGAGAACCAAAGCACATCATGCACACCGAGATCAGCATAGAAGCCTTACGGCCGCGACGATCCGCAATGCGGCCAAACAGCCAGCCCCCGATGGGCCGCATTAAAAACCCTGCGGCAAATACCCCCGCCGTTTGTAGCAGCTGCGTTGTGGTGTTTCCGGATGGGAAGAAAATATGTGCGAAGTAGAGTGAACAGAATGAGTAGACGTAAAAGTCGAACCATTCAACCAGATTCCCTGAAGAGGCGCTGACGATTGCCCATACCCTTCTTCGGGTATCACTGTTAGCCAGCGTCCCGTTTGATGTAATGCTTTCTGTCATTGTAATTATGCTCCTGCCATAAACAGCGGCGTATTGAGCCAGGAGACTCAATTACCTCGTAAATGAAATGTTATAATTTTGTTATAAATGACATTGCGACAGGGATCACACATTCCATTAGCAGGATAAGGGATTAAGAGAAATGCCAAAGAGGGTAAGCACAAAGCAAAAAACCCCATACCTTACGGTACGGGGTTATTCTAATTGATGCCTGGCAGTTCCCTACTCTCACATGGGGAGACCCCACACTACCATCGGCGCTACGGCGTTTCACTTCTGAGTTCGGCATGGGGTCAGGTGGGACCACCGCGCTAAAGCCGCCAGGCAAATTCTGTTAATCTGTATCAGGCTGAAAATCGTCTCTGTCTCATCGCCGAAACAGCTTCGGCGTTGTAAGGTTAAGCCTCACGGTTCATTAGTATCGGTTAGCTCAACGCATCGCTGCGCTTACACACCCGACCTATCAACGTCGTAGTCTTCAACGTTCCTTCAGGACCCTTAAAGGGTCAGGGAGAACTCATCTCGGGGCAAGTTTCGTGCTTAGATGCTTTCAGCACTTATCTTTTCCGCATTTAGCTACCGGGCAGTGCCATTGGCATGACAACCCGAACACCAGTGATGCGTCCACTCCG